>CAKZUB010000022.1 GCA_937921505.1 uncultured Clostridia bacterium
TTAGTATTCCGATTTTTATTACTTAGTAACCCATAATGCCTTATTTTCATAAACCCTTCTGGCAGTACATGCAGTAAAAATCTTCGTATGAACTCAGAACCATTCAGAGTCATTTTCTTATACTTATTTTTATCTTTGTAATCTCTCCATTTAAAAGTAATTCCTGCATCAGATACTTTTATGATACGATCATTTGAAATCGCAACCTTATGTGTGTATCTGCCTAGATATTCAATAACTTGTTTAGGTCCTCCAAAAGGTGTTTTACTGTATACCACCCATTCTTTGTTGTAAAGTTTATCTATTAGTTGCTGAAATACTTCTCGTTTACCAAGATGAAAAATAGTCCCAGAAAACTTTAACTTTTCATTCTTATAAGCTCTTTTAAGATAGTAAAGAAGTTTTCCCCTAAACATCCTTGAGAGTACCTTTACTGGCATAAAGAATTTTTCACTTCCTGTTGTCCATTTTCCAGTTTGTACAGATAAACCTCCACTAGGAACAATACAATGAATATGTGGATGATCCATTAAGTTTTGTCCCCATGTATGAAGAATTGAGATGAATCCAATCTCAGCTGCTAAATACTTTGGCTCTTTACCTAATGTCATCAGCGTTTCAGATACAGCTCGAAATAAAATATTATACAATTCTCTTTGATTCCTTAAAACAATATCATTTAGCTCACTCGGAATGGTAAATACCACATGATAGTAGGGTACAGGGAGTAAGTCCTTATTTCTCTGCTTAATCCACTTTTCTTTAGATAATCCTTGACACTTTGGACAATGTCTATTTCTGCAGGAGTTGTATGAAATATGGATATGACCACAAGCTTTACATGCATCTACATGTCCACCAAGTGCAGCTGTCCTGCTGGATTCTATAGCCTTCATTACTTTTAACATTCTGCTAGGCAGCTTATGGGTTTTGCGATACTCTGCTCCATATCGTCTAAATATATCTGCTACCTCAGGCATTGTCCGAGTCCTGTATTCTATCTAAAGGACTTACAATATTTAATACTTTTTGCTCCTGCACATGAATGTAGATGGATGTAGTTTTGATATTTGAGTGTCCCATTAGTTTTTGAATCGAGTAGATATCTGTCCCTAATTCTAAAAGATGTGTTGCAAAACTATGCCTTGGAGAATGAACGCTTGCTTCTTTATGAATACTTGCTTGTGCTAAAGATTGCTTGAATACTCTTTGAATACTTCTAGTTGACAGCGGTTTACCATTCTCTGCACCAGGAAATAGCCAGCCAGTTGGTTGATAAGCATACCAGTATCTTCTTAAAATCTCAAGTAATGTCTGAGAAAGCATACAATAGCGATCTTTATTGCCTTTGCCAATTCGAATACAAATCTGCATTCTTTGGCTGTCAATATCTGATACTTTTAAATGAGCTGCCTCACTTACTCTTAAGCCCGCTGAATAGATTGTCATTAGAATTGCTTTGTGCTTTAGGTTTGTTGTAACCTTAAAAATAGTATTAATTTCTTTAGGAGATAGAATTCTTTCATCATTCTCATTGTAAATAAAATCAAAACATAACTGCTCATTTTTAAACAGACTTTTAATCTGTCATGCTATTCAGAGTATCCCGGGTAAAACAAAAACCTTAAAAAGTGATATTTTTTACCTTAAGTCCTAATTATATCACATTATTCAAACAAATCCATAATATTATTACATATTACACATTAATAAATCTTAGTTAGCGCCCAAAAACTATAGTTTCTAAAAGCAAATCTTTTCTACACGATTGTACTTAAAAACAAAAAAAATCCTAAACCCTTGCTACTCAAGGATATTAGGACTCTTTTTTCATTTTAATAGGTTATGGCCTCTTAAATTGCTCTAAGCCTTTATGATGATAAATGCACCTATAAGGTAGATAACTTCTGCCATTTCACAGATAGCTCCAAGTACATCTCCTGTGATGCCATCTATCTTTTTATAAATGGATCTTATAAATAACCGCGTTACTATAAAGCTAATAAGCAGCAAGCCTATATGGCCAATAAAATAAGTTATTCCTGCATTTGTTAGGAGATACATAATACCAAATATAAGTATTAGCATATACCCTACACTTATAGTAAGTATCTTTAAACTAGTTTTACCTATAAATATATTGCCCATGCCTTTTTCTCTGGGGGTCATGGTCTTATAGCAGGCACACATTGAGTTTGCTCTGCCATATATGGGCATGAGCATAACACACCATAAGTTATTTGTCTGAAGTAAGCTATAGATAAACGCTAATTTAAATAAAAGTAAAAATACAATGGCTAAAAGTGCATTTGTCCCGAGCCTTGAGTCTTTCATAATCTCTAATATTCTTTCTTTATCACGGTAACTATAAATCCCATCAAAAGTATCACCCACACCATCTATATGAAGTCCCCCTGTTAGAATCACAGAGCTTAACAAAATGATAATAGCTGTAATACCCTTATCAAATAGGAGTAGGCCCACTAAGCCAGTAGCATAATAGAATAGCCCCAGTATCAGCCCAACTAGAGGGAAATACACGAGGCTTTTATGAAATTCATCATCCATTCCTACATCTATAGGAATAGGAATTCTTGTTAAAAATTGTATGATACCTATAAGTCGCTTCATCCTTTATCCCCTTATCTTAACGGGTATACCACTTACAACCAGATACACCTCATCGCTCATCTTTGCAATTTGCTGGTTAATACGCCCTATAATATCTGTATAAACTCTGCTCAGCCTAGTTGCTCCTATGACGCTCATACCTATCTCATTAGTCACCATAACAAAATACAAATCAGTCTTTCGAATTGCCTCCATTAAAAGACTCACTTGCTCCTTAATACGTGCTTCAACTCCATCTATTGCCGCGTAGTCACAAGTCTCAAAATCAATATTTTCCTTAAACATAATGTTATTCACCAGAAGTGTCACACAATCTAAGATCACCGTCTGGTGTCCTTTTGCTATCTTAGGAATTTCCTTATAAATATCCTCATAAACCTCATAAGTGGTCCACTCACTTGGTCTCATTGCCCTATGTTTTTTAACCCTATCCTTCATATCATCATCAAAGGGAATACTTGTTGCAATATAAGCTGTACTATTATTTTGAGCCCTGCATAAACCCTCAGCATGACTACTTTTCCCTGATCTTGCCCCACCTGTAACAAGTATGATTCGACTCATCTTTTCACCTCTTCTAGCGTTTTTCTTTCAACGTTTGCCTATCTCAATGATCTTTTGTATATGCTCTTGCACATGGTCATATCCCTTTAAAGTATGAGGCTTAGTACATCCTATACAGTTTTTGATACCCTTTTTTGTATAAGTAAAATCCCCTCCACACTCTTCCTTTAAAGCATATAGTGGACAATAACAAAACAAGCAGTTAAACTCTTTATCATCCTTAACCTTATGGCACGGAAAATATTCACACTCTCTATTTTGAAAAAACTTAAAGTGCTCCATCAGCGGCCCCCCTCATTATAATACGCATACAAATCCTCTTCCCTTTTAAAGAGCGGCAATCCCATATGTTTATGCACCTTCACAAGCCAAGGCTCTGCAAGCCCCACGTCACACATCACACTATCTTTCGTAAAAACCTCTTCGGTCTGCCCTTCACGAAGAATACAACCTGCATCTAATACATAAATATAATCACAAAGATGATAAATTAAATCCATATCATGGCTAGAAATAACTACTTTCGTATGATTCTCACTAATATGTTGTATAATCTTTTCTATAGCTTTAACGCTTTTAGGGTCAAGCCCTGCTGTTGGTTCATCAAATAGAATGATCTCATTTTGCATAGCAAGTACTGAGGCAATCGCTACACGCTTTTTTTGTCCATGACTTAAAAAATGTATAGGTTTGTCTTTAAAATCCATAGCACCAACACTTTTCAGACTGTTTTCGACACGTTTTTTTACTTCACTTTCGTCAAACCCTAGATTTCTAAGCGCAAAAGCAACATCCTCATAAACCTTGGAATAAAAAATTTGTTTATCAGGGTCTTGAAAGACAATACCGACCTTTTTTCTAAGCTCACGCAAACTCTTTCTATCATATTTGATTGGTTCGTTATTATAAAGTACTGTTCCTGATGTAGGTCTCAGTACTCCTACCATATTCATGAACAAAGTGGACTTGCCAGAGCCATTAACGCCTATTATGCCTATAATGTTACCCTTATTGAGATCCATCTGGATATTTTTAAGAGCAACACCCCCTTCATCATACTGAAATGTTAGCTCACGTGTTGTTATCATTTGCCCACCTCTTATATATAAAATTCTCCATCATATAACTTGGTATCTAACGCAATACTCATATCACGATACCTTATCATAATTCTTGTAAACAAAGTGCTGATCAAAATACCAAGTGATCTATAAGATGTTTTGAAATTCACATATCCAAAACGCATCTCTTGTGCAATATAGATTTCTGCTACTTCTTCTAAAAAAATAAAAATAAAACGATATACAAGCATAATAATCTCTATCATTTCTTTAGGTATACGCAGTTTTTTTAAAACAACAATCATTTGATTAAATCCCGTTGTAAGCGTCATAAAATAAATACATGAAAGGGCTGCAAAACACCGTAGTAACACATATAAGGATCTTATTAAGGTAATCTTTGAATAGCCTACATAATAGCCTAACACCTTTACGCTAAATAAAAAGTCTCCTTTTTCTCTTGAAAAATAAAATACAATAGCTAAAAGACTTAAAATGATGAAAACACTTGGGATGCTAAGAAGCTTGATATACTGCTTCTTATTGACTTTTGCTACTAAAAGCAATAAGGCGTTCATTCCTATGATAATCCCTGTAGAGATCCATATACTTTCCCACCAAACAGCTAAGATTAAAAGGGCAAAACCAAACCCAAATTTCAAGTAAGGGTTTGCATTTGCCAAACGGTTATTATACGCTATCTTATCAATGATTAGCATATTTTTTCTTTCCTCTAGAATACCCTAGATAATAGAAAATAACACCTGTTCCTATTGCTGCTTGAAGAGAAAAAAGTAATGTTTCAATCTCACCACTTGGAGGCTCAAAAAGAGAACTTGCCCATGGCGTATAATCTGGGTTAATCTCCTGTATCATCTCTTCTGCCGCACCATCAGCTCCTTCAAATGCTGCATCTTTATTCATCATCAAAGGCACTACCATTAATAAAACAACTAATATGCCTAAAACAAGATTTTTACTAAAGCCCTTTAACTTCATACCCATCCACTCCTTCTGGGTTATTTTTGAGAATTAAATCATAAACGATGTTAGTCAAAAACCCTTCTGCTGCTGCTATAGGAATTTGAGTTAATAAAAATACTGATAAGAACTTAATGAGAGAAGTCATGATACCACCCACTGGATCTGGAAAAGCTAAGGCTAACTGTACAGAGGTTATCACATAAGTTGCTATATTGCCAAGCGTTGCCGCCATAAATACACTAAGTCCTTTATTCATATTTCTTTTTTTCATAAACCTAAATATCCCATAAGATACAAAGGGTCCTACAACTGCCATTGCAAAGGCGTTTGCCCCAAGTGTCGTAAGCCCTCCATGTGCAAGTAATAAGGCTTGAAATAAAAGCACAATGGTTCCTACTACTGCCATTACTTTAGGACCAAACAAAATGGCTCCAAGACCTACTCCTGTAGGATGCGAACTGCTTCCAGTAGCTGAAGGCATCTTAAGTGCAGATAAAACAAATACAAAGGCTGTGATGAGTGCAATAAGTACTTTATGATGTGGGTTTTGAGCAAATATTTTTTTCAGATCTTTAAGTCCTAACATAAAGAAGGGTATAAAAACAATTCCCCAAATCACTGCCCACTTAAAGGGTAAAAACCCCTCCATAATATGCATACCAAATGTATAAACTGGTACCATAAGAAGTAACAGTACCATAGTTAAAAGTGTTGCGTGAAGTTTTTTCATGTGATTTCCCCCTCTAAATTTGAAGTATGTGTTATAAGTTATAAGCACATTTAAGTGCTTGATAATTGGCTTCAATCGTTTGATCTAAGTCTTCTTTTGTGTGCGCCGTGGATAAAAACATAGCTTCAAACTGTGCAGGTCCTATAAGCACACCTTGTTCTAGCATGGCTTTAAAATAAAGATTAAACTTTTCTAAATCACAATTTTTAACATCATCGTAGTTTTCTGTTTTTCCTGAGATAAAAAATAATCCGATTAATGATCCTACTCTTGTTAAGGCTAAATCTAATCCTAATTTTTGTAGATTATTTCTTATGCCTTGTTCAAGATAAGCTGCTTTTTCATTTAACTTGTCATAAATATTGGTGTGATCTCTTAGATACTCTAACGTATTTTTACCCATGTGCATAGCTAAGGGATTACCTGATAGGGTGCCAGCTTGATAAACCGGACCTACTGGAGAGATCATATCCATAATAGCATTTTTGCCGCCATATGCACCGACTGGAAGCCCTCCTCCTATAATCTTGCCAAAACACGCCATATCTGGCTCAATACCAAAATATTCTGGTGAACTGCCATATCCTAGTCTAAACCCTGTAATGACTTCATCAAAAATCAGTACACTTTGATAGGCATTTGTTATGTCTCTTAGTGATTGTAAAAACTCTTTTTTGCCTGGTACAAGCCCCATATTCCCTGATATCGTTTCAACGATGACACACGCAATATCTGAGCCATGTGCTTTGAAAATTTCTTGAAGCTCTTCCTTATCATTGTATCTGCATACTAACGTATGTTTAATGACATCTTCGGGTATTCCAGGACTTGTAGGAACACCATAGGTGATTGTGCCTGATCCTGATTTGACTAAAAGAGCATCTGAATGCCCGTGATAGCAGCCTTCAAATTTTAATATTTTATTTCTGCCGGTATACGCTCTTGCAGCTCTTATGGCACTCATCGTTGCTTCTGTTCCTGAGTTAACCATTCTTACTTTATCAATTCCTGCGTAAGCATCAACGATAAGCTTTGCCATTTCAACCTCGATTTGAGTGGGAACACCATAGCTGGTGCCTTTTCTTAACTGCTCTGCAACACCCTCTAGTACATGCTCATTCCCATGCCCTAATATCATCGGTCCCCAAGAACAAATATAATCAATATACATATTACCATCTACATCATAGATTTTACTGCCCTTGGCATAATCTACAAAAATAGGGTTTAACCCTACTGATTTAAAAGCTCTTACCGGACTATTAACGCCTCCTGGCATATACTTTATGGCTTCCCCGTAAATATTTTCCGAACGTGTATGCTCCATCTTGTCTTACCTCCTATCTACTACTTATTAATCATTAACGATACAGTCTACTATCCCATCTATTGTATAATTTTCAGGTTCTTTACATACCTCAAGCCCATATTCCTTAATCGTCTTTGAAGTAATAGGTCCTATAGATATAAGTTTTGTATGCTTAAGTGCATCTACGTTTTCTATGCCTATCCCTTTAATAAGGTTATCTACTGTCGATGAACTTGTAAAAGTCATATAGTCAATCTCTCCTTGACTAAGCATCCTTAAAATCATGTCTTTATCAATAGCTTCTGTCACTGTATGATATAGATCTATCGCTCTTACCTTACAGATATGACTTAAGTTTTCTATTAAATAATCTCTTGCAATAGCTGATTTTGGCATAAGAATACTGTCTTTCTCATTTAGTTCTACGCTCAAGCATTCATAGACTGCCTCTCCCACAGCTCTTTTTGGAACAATATCTGGCTCTATGCCTTTTGCATTTAAACTACTTACTGTAGAAGGGCCTACTGCACAGATTCTCATATGTGCCAGACTTCTTGTATCTAAGCCCTTTTCTTTAAGCTTATTAAAAAATATTTCTACTGTATTGTGGCTTGTAAAAACAAGATAATTATAGTTTTTTAGAGACGCAATGCTCTCATCAAGCTCTTTATTTTTTGCAATTTCTTCTATTCTTATAGTCGGAAGCTCTATTGCCTGGCCGCCTAAATCACCTATCTTTTCTACGAGGGTACTGCTTTGCTCTCTCGCTCTTGTCACAACAATTCTTTTTCCAAAGAGTGGCTTTTGCTCAAAAAAGTTAAGTTTATCTCGAAGGCCTACAACTTCTCCTATGACAATAAGCGTTGGGGGTTTAACTTCTTTTTCTAAGGCAAGCTCATAAATGTTTTCTAAAGTACCGGTTACAACACTTTGATTATACCTTGTTGCCCAACTAATAAGCGCTACGGGTGTTGTTTTATCTTTACCTTCTTGAATAAGATTTTTACTAATACTTTTAAGATTTGCAACGCCCATTAAAAACACTAATGTACCTTTTACCCCTGCAAGTGCCTGCCAATTAATTTCTTCGTTCTCCTCATCTTTTAAATGGCCTGTAATAACATGAAAAGAAGAAGCATAATCTCTATGGGTAATAGGGATCCCTGCATAGCAAGGTCCAGCTATAGCCGAGGTAATCCCAGGAATGACTTCAAAAGGAATAGCGTGCTCAAGCAGAAATTCTCCTTCTTCCCCTCCTCTGCCAAAGACATAAGGATCTCCTCCTTTTAGCCTTGTTACAATTTGCCCTTCTTTGGCATAACGTACAATCACTGCATTAATCTCATCTTGTGTTAGGGTGTGCTGTGCTGATGCTTTGCCAACATAAATGAGCTCACACCCTGCTTTAGCTTCTTTTAAATAATTGACATTAGCAAGTCTATCATACACAATAACATCCGCTTTTTGGATACACTCCATCCCTTTGAGTGTCATTAATTTATAATCTCCAGGGCCTGCTCCTACTAAATAAACTTTACCTTTTGTCATCACTTAGCTCCTTTAACATACTATTTGCCAGTTTAAATCCTATTGTTTCGGCATCTTCTAAAGGCCCTTCCATAGATCTAAAGAGCAATTGTTTTCCTTCTTCATCGCCAAATAAAGCGTGAAGCGTCAAATGATCTTCATGAAGGGTACAATAAGCGCCAACAGGCATATGACATCCCCCATTAACAGTACTTAGAAAAGATCTTTCTGCTCTAACTTGAATCTCTGTGTTCGTATCATGAAGCGGACTTAAAAGCTCTTCGGTTTGCGTATCTTCTTCTCTCACCTCTAGCGCAAGCGCACCTTGTGCTGGGGATGGAAGCACTATGTCTAAAGGTAAGTAATAACCTATCACATGGTGCATATTTAATCTATGCACGCCTGCTGCTGCAAGTACAATGCCATCTAGTTCTTGTTCTTTTATTTTGCGTATACGGGTATCTATATTTCCTCTTATAGGTTCAATTTGCAGGTCTGGTCTATGTTTTAACAACTGATATTTTCTTCGTTTGCTGCCCGTACCTATTTTAGCGCCATAAGGCAGATCTTCGAGTGATGTATAACCGTCTTTTAAAACTAGGACGTCTCTTGCATCTTCTCTTTTGGGAACATAGGAAAATTTAAGACCTTTAGGAAGTGTAGAGGGCATATCTTTCATACTATGAACTGCGATATCTATTTCCCCGCTTAATAATTGATCTTCAATTTCCTTAGTAAATAATCCTTTTTCACCAATCTTATCAAGAGGCTTATTTTGCACGAGGTCTCCAGTTGTTTTGATGATTTTAATTTCAAATGCTACATCTGGATGATGCTTTTTAAGTTCACTAATCACCCATTTTGTTTGGGTAAGTGCAAGCATACTTCCTCTTGTTCCAACGATTTTTTTCATAGGACGACTCCTTTTCTCAAAAGTCTTACAGTTCAAACAACTCTTCTATTACTTTTATATATTGTTCTCTTTGATCTTTATCTTTAATTTTTTTTAGATTAGCGGTAGGTGTACTTACCATATTTTTAAGGGCAGCTCCAACCATTTTATCTATGACCTTTTTATCTTTTACAGATAGATCTGTCTTTCTATAAATATATTCCAGAGTATATTTTTGAATCTCATTCTTTTTGCTATTTAGAAGCTCTAAAGTATTATCTACTGAAGCTGCTGCTATCCATTCTGTCACTTCATGCATTTTATCTTTAATGATTTCTTTAGCAGCTTTAGCAAGTTCTTTTCTTTTTTGATTATTTTTCTTACAGATTGTTTTTAAATCATCAATATCATAAAGCTCTATGTGTTCCATACAAGCAACCTCTGGATCTATATCTCTTGGAAGTGCAATATCTATCATATAGAGTTTGTTTGTAAGTGGCGGCATATCTTGTTTTTGTAAAATAACATGTGGTGAGGCTGTTGCGCAGATGACAGCATCTACTTGACTTAATAGATCATACCTCTGTTTATAAGCTACTGGTATAACATTATCATAAATACGGCTTACCTCTTCGGCTCTTGTATGACTTCTATTAGAAACGTAGATAGCTTCTAAGTGCTCATCTTGCAAATATTTAATGACAAGCTGACTCATCTTGCCTACCCCTATAATCAGTATACGTTTTTTAGCTAAGCTCTTCATTTTTTCCTTGAGAAACTTGACAGCTATGTAACTCACTGATAAAGGATTTTCAGATATTTTAAGCGTGTGCTTAATCGTTTTTGAAGTACTTATAGCCTCTCTAAAGATCTTATTGAGCATCTTGCTGCTCGTCTCTTCTTTGGCAGCCGTCTCCCATGCCTCTCTTACTTGACCTAGAATTTGATCCTCTCCTATAATAAGTGAATCAAGTCCTGCTGCAACATAATAAAGATGTTTAATAGCCTTTTTTTCTATTTTACAAATCAAATAAGCGTCTATTTCTTCTTCATTTAAGAAAGTACTGTAAAAATCTCTTACAATCTTTATTTTTTCTTCTACCTTTTCATCCCAAATATAAATCTCACTTCGGTTACAAGTAGATACAATAATGACTTCTGCAATACCTTGGTTTTTCAGATCATGAAGCACTTCTATTTTTTTTGTATGTGTAAAAGAAACTTTTTCTCGTATACTTATAGGACATAAATAATTGACTCCTACTACTCCTACACTCATAGCCGCCTCCTAGTCATTAACTTTTACCTTTTGCATATACTGCTTGTTAATCAAAATAGTAGAAAAATAAGATATTTTTTCTGTCGCATCAATCTCTCTAAGATCTGTATACACTTTTTCTGCACCTTGAGAAGAATTACTAACAAGTACTGCATAATCCATAAGACCGTACTTTTCAATCTTTGCGCGAATCATCTCAAACTTTTTATACACCTTCATTAAAACCATACAACTATATTTTTGCATCGCATCATCAATGACTCCTTCCTCTGCTGTACAAGGCAGAACCACAAGTGGCTCTGTATCCATGACAAGAGGGAAGTTTTGACTTGCAGCAATATTAGAAAACGAAGAAATCCCCGGAATGGTCTCTACTTCTATCTGATCAATGAGTTTTTCCATAATATAAACATAAGTACTATAAATCATCGCATCTCCCAGAGTAATAAAACCAACATTTTTACCACTTTGCACATCTGCCACAATTTCCTTTGCAACACTTTCCCACATCACTTCTTTTTCCTCTTTATTAAAACTCATTGGAAAATGCCTGTATTTAATCTCTAACTCACCTTTAAAGTGAGGTTCTGCAATCGATAAGGCCAAGCTCCCCCCACTCTTCTGAGCCTCTGGAGTATATAAAACATCGATGTGATTTAATACTTCTACTGCTTTTAAAGTGAGTAAAGAACTATCTCCAGGCCCAACTCCAATACCATAAAATTTAGCCATCTTACTTGCCTCCTTATCATTTATATAAATTCACAAACTTGTTACACTCAAACCACCTCTGCCATGCTAGCCGCTAACCTACTATAATCAAATATGAGCTACTAATCTACTCTAGTCAAATCAAATATAAGATGACTAGCTGGGGGAGGGGGAACTTTTGGGGCGACTCGGGTTTGGCTGTGGGTAGGCGGGAGCCCCAAAAGTTCCCCCTCCCCCAGCGGCCCTATTCAACTCTATTAAATATTTAGATACAATCTTTTGCATGCTCTACAAACAGCTGCTGAATATAAGGATTTTCTCCTAACCCCTTAAGGATAATATGAACCTTAAAGCCCTTTTCTATTAAGCAAGTTTTCCATGAATCTTCCTCATCGCTCGCCATATCATTGATGGCATGATCTCCAGCTACCAACATAAATGGCATCAGATAAACT
The DNA here is from genome assembly GCA_937921505.1 of uncultured Clostridia bacterium. GTDB lineage: Bacteria > Bacillota > Clostridia > Lachnospirales > Cellulosilyticaceae > FMMP01. Next base: position 12,144 of record CAKZUB010000022.1, read on the forward strand.
GTTTTAATTTGATCTAGCTGCAGCTGAGTAATAACATGATCTAAAGTTGGATACCCTTCTACTGTCCCTACATAAGCTTTTATATTTTGTTCTTTAAAGGCATACTCTAATGCACAATAAGAACCAAAGATCGGATGCGTTGTACCATGACCCATAAATACGATTGCTGCGTCTTCTTCAAGCTCTGGCATTTCTTTAAGAGTAGCCTTTACGGCTTGCCCATAATCTTCTATCGTTGTAAGAAGAGGTCTGCCTATTGTCAGCTTACTAAATTTCCCCTCGTATTCTTGTATATGTTCTTTTAACTTGTCGTATTCATCTCCGCATATGATATGCAAAGACTGTACAATAACCTCTTCATACCCGAGTTCATAGATTTTATAAAGTGCCTCTCTTGGCGTATCAATATGCATATGATCTCGCTTTGCTATTTTATTAATAATCATAGTGGATGTATACGCTCTAAAAAAGTCATAATCCCCTAATGCTTGTTTAATTTGTTCTTCACAGCGATCAATCGTTTTTTCTCTTGTTTCAATGTAGCTTGTTCCAAAGCTCACGACGAGTACAGCTTTTTTCATAATGATGGTTTCTCCTATCTTTTTAAAATATCTTCTATATGACGAACCACATAAGGGTAAACGAGCGTTGTTCTTTGAATAACAACTACTGGAATTCCTAAACTTTGGCAGGCTTCTATTTTTTCTAAGAAACCTCCTTCTTGGCCACTTTCTTTCGTAATCACTAAATCTACCTGATAGTCTTTATACATCGCTTCATTCATACTTCTGCTAAAAGGACCTTTCATCGCTATGATGTGATCCGCATTAAATCCTATCTCTTCACACGCTTTAACAACTTCGCTTGTAGGTAAGACCCTTGCTATTAGCGTTTTATCAGCTAATGTTTGTTTAAACACTTCTAGATTTTTACTTCCTGTACTTAAAAAAATACGATTTCCGAGTGGAACGGCTGCCTCACAAGCATCCTTAATACTTGGTACAATACACAGCTTATCATAATTTACATGCTCTAAAAGAGATCTTCTTTCATAGCGCACATAATGTATATTGGTTTTTTGGGCTGCCTCAATGGCTGTTTTAGAAACTTCTAGTGCATAAGGATGTGTAGCATCAATAATCGTATAAATAGTGTCTTTTAAAATAAGCCTGGTCATACTTTCTAAGTCTAAGGCACCTACTATAACATTAGGCGTAGCTTTAAGTGCTAATGCCTTGCCATACGCTGTGGTCACAGATACGATATAGTTTTTATTCAGCTGATTTAAATAGTCACAAATCAAAAGACTATCTGATGTCCCTCCTAAAACTAAAATCATACGTGATAACCTCTTGGTGTAATCATATACTCATTATGCCTAAAGGTAGACTTATTACCAATGATGACTATAGTTGTCATATCCACACTCTCATAAGGCATATTTTCATACGTAACGATTAGTTTTGTCTCTTCTGGTCTTCCAACATCTTTTAATATACCAACAGGTGTTTGTGGACCTTTAAACTCTGACATAATACTAAAAGCCTTTTCAAGATGCCCGCTTCTTCCTTTGCTTCTTGGATTATAAAGACAAATCACAAAGTCGGCCTCTGCCGCAAGTCTTAATCTTTTTTCGATCACATCCCAAGGGGTTAATAAATCACTTAAGCTAATATGGCAAAAATCATGCATGATTGGTGCTCCAAGCAAGCTTGCCCCGCCAATACTTGCTGTAATACCTGGTATAATCTTTACTGGAATATCTTCATCTTCTTTTGTAACTAGCTCTAAGACTAAACCTGCCATACCATAGATGCCACTATCTCCGCTGCTGATAACAGCTACTTTTTTACCACGCTTTGCATAATCTAGCGCTAACTTACACCTATCTACTTCTTGGCGCATACCGTTTTTTACAACTTCTTTGCCTACTATGAATTCTTCGATTAACTGAATATAAGTTTTATAACCTACAATCACTTCCGCCTCTTTGAGTGCCGAAATAGCTTGCAGTGTCATTGTTTCCTTTGCTCCTGGCCCTATTCCTATTACGTAAATCATGATTTCATCCTCCCTATTGCAAAAGTGATTCCTTGATACTTATGCTTTTTGATCCATAAGTTGCCTTCGCTTAAGATATAAGCTGCTGGCTCCGCTACACTGTATACACCAATATTTTTTTTAACAAACTCTGATTTTTCAAAAAGGTGCTCTATTTTTTCTATGTCTTCCCTAGATATAATTTCAAAAGGCACCTCTAACTTGCTGGCTAATTGGATAATCGCCTTCTCATGTGCTTTGACATCTACACTGGCTAAACACTTAATGGCATGAGCATCTATATTATGCAGTTCTAGAAAATGATTAAAACTTTCTTCTAGAAGTTTTTCTTTTGTGTCTTTTCTACAGCCTATTCCAACAACTAAATGTCTTGGAATAACTTTAATGATCTTATCAGATACAGATTCTAAATGCTTCTTATGTGTGATACATACAACTTTCTCAAATGCTTCTAAATTGTCTAAGCTGCTTATCAAAGTAAAGCCTCTTGTGTCCACTTGATAATCCTCTTCTTGATAGAGCCCAATTTTTTCACCATGTACTAATCTATAGTTAATATCTTTGACATTTTCTTTAAAATTTTCTATATAACCTGCTATACTTTTTACTATATTATCTAAGGCAGCCTTATTATTAATATCGGTACAAGTTGTAATAACAGGATTTGCACCTAAGTGTTTACTCACTGTATGGGTCATTTGATTGGCGCCTCCCATATGTCCGCTTAAAAGGCTAATTACATTTCTTCCTTCTTCATCCATCACAAGTACCGCTGGATCTTGAAGCTTATCTTGTAAATAAGGGGCTATCATACGTACTACGATCCCTGTTGCCATAATGAAAATAAGCACATCATACTGTTTAAAAAGCTCTCCTGTCATCTCATTTAATGAAGGTGTAATCACCAAAGTTCCCTCTTCATAAAGCTTAGAAGTTGTATAAATATCTGCGGGACCCAGTTTTTGCTGAAGTCTTTTAGCAAGTTTTTTAGCCTTTTCGGTAACAGTGATTAAAGCAACTTTAGGGTCTGTATTCATGGGCAAAATCCTTGTCATAAAGTTTAGAATTGTTGTATTCGCTTCCTAAAAATTTACCAACCATAATAAGTGCTGTTTTTTGAATATCATTTTCTTTCACTTTACTCTCAATATCTTTTAAAGTGCCTTTAACTATTTTTTCATCTTGCCACGTTGCCTTATAGACTACAGCGATATCTGTATCTTCTGGATAACCACCTTCTATAAGCTGAGCCACGACTTTCCCAATCATTTGTACTGATAAAAAGATTACCATAGACGTTTGATGCTGCGCAAAAGACTGTAAAGACTCTTTACTTGGTACCGGTGTTCGCCCTTCAGCTCTTGTAATAATAACACTTTGTGAAACCTCTGGCACAGTGTATTCAACACCGAGCGCTGATGCTGCTCCTAAAAATGAGCTTACACCCGGCGTGCAGTCATACTCTATTTGTAATTTATAAAGCTCTTCTACTTGTTCTCTGATTGAGCCATAGATTGAAAAATCTCCTGTTTGAAGTCTTACCACTTTTTTGTTCTCATCAATTCCTTTTTTCATCACACTGATAATCTCTCCAAGATCCATATAGGCGCTGTCATGTATTTCACAGCCCTCCTTACAGTATTCAAGAAGCTCTTTATTAACAAGTGAACCGGCATAAATGACAACATCTGCTTCACTTAATTGTTTATATCCCTTTAATGTAATCAGTTCTTTATCACCAGGTCCTGCACCAACAAAATGTATTTTATTCATAGGTTTTACGCTCCTTATTGCACGATAATAAATAAATGGGGTTAAATGGTTTAAAATATTCGCCTTTACCTAACTTTTGAAGTTTACATAGACTCAGCATAGTAGCTTCAACATTTATAAAGGGACTTTCTTTGAGTAAATGAAGTGCTTCATAAAAATTATCTAAGAGCAGAAAGTTAGCAACTAAAGTGCCGCCTTCATTTAATAAATGGTAACTCCATTCAATAATTTCTTTAAGACTGCCATCACTTCCACCTATAAAAACAGCATCTACCTTTTGTGGTAAGTCTATAGGGGCATGTCCTCGTATTATTTTTATATTTTTAAGTTTAAATTTCTCCTTGTTGCTGTTAATGAGTGTGATTGCCTCATCGTCATGCTCGACCGAGATAACCTCTAGCGTATCATAAGTCGCTGCTGCTTCTATACTCATACTCCCAGTCCCAGCTCCAACATCTAAAAAACTTTTTTTATTTTTAAGATCTAATTTATTAAGTGCTATGGCCCTTACTTCTTCTTTTGTTATAGGTACTGCTCCTGTAATAAATTCACTATTTTTCATCTAAAATCACCACGACATTTCTATCAAACTTATTTTCCTTTGTTAACTCTTCAGGTTTAAAACGTGTTATTTTTTCATTAGCATAAGTAAGGTTTTCTCCTACTAGCAACACTTTAGCCAACCCTCTTTTAAGAATTTCATTTGCTATTTCACAAGGTCCTACTAAAGTATCTGTGACCAGTGCTACTTTAGAATACTCTAGAATTTTATCAAAGTTTGGTGTCTTGCCATGACTGCTTGTAATATATAGGTCATTCATATCAAGAGGTATTTTAGAAAACATATACTGAATAGCGCTTATGCCGGGTACTATACTTAACTGATCTTTCCCCATATGTTCTGATAAATACTTACCAATGCCATAAATCAGAGGATCTCCACTTGCTAATAAAGCTATTTTTTTATCGCTATTGGCTTTAAGATAGTTCACCAGTTCTCCAAGACTTGAATCCATTTCCCGTTTTAATCCCTTAAAATGTGTGATACTTTCTAAGTTTCTTTTTGCGCCAACTAACACTTCTGCTTGTTCAATAATGTGTGAACCCATCTGAGTAAGGTACGCATCGTCTCCAGGCCCAATTCCTACAACATGAATCATCTTAACACCTCCCTGAGTCTATCTGCTTGTTCTGATTTTCCAAGTAGCTTGCCATCTAGTGAAAATACAATAACTTCTGTATGAATCTGCTCCTCACCAATATGCATATCTACGCGTTTTTTACATTTAGCAGCTATAATAGGATAAACTTCTTCATAACCACTACCTGCTATACTCTCTATGGCTTCTTCTGTTGTTAAACATTGACTTATTTTTTGCAGCATCTCAAGAGGTGCTCCCATCAAGGCTAGGTTGGCTACTAGTATTTCGCTTCTTGCATCTGCTATATGACTATGGGTATTAAAGATCCCTGCTGCAAGCTTAATATATTTTCCTAAGTGTCCTATTAGAAGTATCTGAAGGAAGCCTATTCGCTTGGCTTCATCTAGCATATACCCAATAAAATTGCTGGTTCTGACAATATACTTTGCATTTAGTCCTAATACCTCTTTGGCAAACTTTTCACCATGATTACCGCTTACTAAAATCACCTTATCTATACCTTGCTGTTTTTTCATCTCTAGTTCTAAAGAAAGTGACTTCTTCCAGCCATCATCTGACATAGGTTCTACTATACCTGTCGTACCTATTATCGATATGCCACCGACTATCCCTAGGCGGGGATTAAAGGTTTTCTTAGCTATTTCTTCACCTTTCGGTACTTCTATAAGAATATCTGCTCCCTGGTGCCCGAGTATCTTAGTGACTTCTTTTAAAATCATCTCTCTTGGCGTTTTATTAATCGCTGGGCCTCCCACTTCTAAGCCTAAGCCTTTTTGGGTAACAACGCCTACTCCTTTTCCGCCAAGTATTCTAAGTTCTCCTAAAGTATTTATCCTAAGTGTTGCATAAATATAGGCCTTATGCGTTGCATCAATATCATCTCCGCCATCTTTTTGAATGGCGCAGGTTACATAGTCCTCTCCTATTGTCACATGTTCAACCTTTAGCTTAAGACAAATGCCTTTTGGGGTGTCTATTTCAATATAATCTATTGTCTTTTGCGTTATGAGCATCTTTGCTGCTGCTTTAGCAGCACCCGTTGCACAAGCTCCTGTTGTGTAGCCTCGCCTATACTTCTTTCCTTCTATATAAACGTATTCTTCCATAATAGTTTCCTATAAGGCATACAGCACAGCGTTGATGATAGCTGCTGCTAAATTGCTGCCACCTTTTCTCCCTTGTGATAAAATATAAGGGATATTTGTTTGTTCTAATGCTTCTTTTGACTCAGCGGCACCCACAAATCCAACAGGTACACCTACAACAGCTTGAGGGTTTAACTCTCCTTTTTGTGTGAGTTCAATAATTTGATAAAGCGCAGTAGGCGCATTACCGATGACAAATATTTTTTCTCCTGGTTCTTTAGCTGCTAAGCGTACTGCCGCCATAGACCTTGTTATTTCTTTTTCTTTTGCGAGTGTGACTACTCTTTCATCACTTACATAACACGCAATATGACACCCAAGTGCTTTAAGCTTTGTTTTATTAATGCCGCTTAGTGCCATGTTGGTATCTGTATAAAGTGTCGCTCCACTTTTTAATGATTCACTAATCGCCTTTATTGCATCATCAGATATTTTTAGAATATCAAGATAATCAAAATCAGCTGTTGTATGAATGGCCCTTTTAATGATCTTTTCCTCTATTTCATTTTTAAAGCTATAATCTGGTCTTGTCTCATCAATAATCCCTTGAATGATCTCAAAGCTGTTTTGCTCAATTAATGTTGGACTTTTAATATACTCCATTTATTCATTCCTCCCATGTGTTTTTGAATGATGATGACACCTTAAAAAGTGACTGATTGCACGCATATTGCTATAAAAATGAATATGCAAATAAGTAGCAAGCGTATTGCCTTTACTATAGCCTCCGGACCACTTTGCAACGACTTGACCATCTCTTTCTTTAGTCATTAAGTAAGCTTCTTTTTCATCAGTTTGAAACTCTGAATGATGAAACTCATGCCCTTTTAATTTTGTGCCCAGATCTCCTAGAATGGTCTCAACTATAGCTTCTCCTTCGCAGTAGCCAAACCGCTTAAGTCCTTTAGTCATAACGCTTTGTCCTTTAAATATCCCAACCATTTCAAACTGTTTATCCTCTAAGGTCCTAAGGCTTTCTCCAAGATACATAAGCCCTCCGCATTCAGCGTAAATCGGAATCCCCGTCTGGTGTGCCTCTCTAAGCGCAAGTCTCATACTTATATTACCCTCTAGTTCTTTTGCAAAAACTTCTGGAAAGCCTCCACCGATATAAATATAATCACACTCTGGCAGCTTTTTATCTTTTAATGGACTAAACTTTTTAATCTGCACTCCTGTACCTTCTAAAAGCTCTAGATTATCTTTGTAGTAAAAATTAAATGCCTTATCATAGGCTAAAGCAAGGACCTTGCCTTTTGCTTTAGGCAGGGTAGGCTTAAAATCTGTGGTAACCTCTTCGCTTTCACAAAGTTCTAATAGGCGCTCTATGTCGATATATTTATTAATTTCTTCTCCTAGATTTTCAAGTTTTTGTTCGATCTCTTCCATTTCTTGGCTAGGCACGAGTCCTAGGTGTCTAGAAGGCAGAGCAAAGTCAGGATTAGGCGGGAAATATCCAAGCACTTCTACGCCTGTATACTTCTCAATAGCCTCCTTAACAAGCTTAAAATGTGAAGCTGTTTTAACATTGTTTGCAATGACTCCTTTTAGATTAATGTCTGGGTCTAGCATCTTATAACCCAGTACCATCGCTGCACTTGAGGCTGCCATAGCTTTCGCATCAATAACTAATAGTACAGGAAGCTTAAGCAGTTTAGAAATATAAGAACTGCTGCAACAGTTGATATCTATCCCATAGCCATCATATAAACCCATAACGCCTTCTACAACAGCTACATCTGCATCCTCTGCTGCTTTATTAAAAAGGTATTTAAGCATATCATCTTGCAGCATATACGCATCTAGATTTCTAGAGGCGCTGCCCGTTATGTGGGTATGATAAGCTGTATCAATATAATCAGGTCCAACCTTGTAAGGCTGTACTTTAAGCCCTTTATTTTTAAGTGCCTTCATAATCCCAAGTGTGAGTGTTGTCTTTCCAACGCCGCTGCTAGTCCCTGCAATGAGTAGTTTTTTCATAGGCTTTCATCCTTTAGTTTGCTAATGAGTAAATCATTCTCTTCTGGTTTTCTTATCGCTATTCTTATAAAATGCTCATCTAATCCTTTAAAATTAGAGCAATCTCTAATAAGTAAGTCATGTGCTTTAAAAAGTCTTTGCTTAAGCACGTTTGCTGTGCTATTTTTAAGCTCTATAAGGACAAAGTTTGCATCTGTTTGATACACTGTAAAATGCTTGCTCTCTGATAATACTTGAAGGACTCTTTCTCTTTCTTTTTTGAAATATGCCTTTGTATTTACAATATAATCTTTTGCTTTAAAAAGATGATTTGCAAGCACTTGTGCAAAACAATTAACTGTCCATGGTTCTTTGTAAACTGACATTTGACTTAAGAGGTTTTGATTTGAAGTAACACCATACCCAAGTCTAATCCCTGGAAGTCCAAAAAACTTTGTTACTGCCTTGATGATAATAAGATTTGGGTAATCCCTCACATATTTTAATAAACTATATTTTTGTTCATCCTCTACAAATTCTATAAATGTCTCATCTACAATCAGCTGTTTATTGTGAGTGGCTAATAGCTCTAAAACTTCTTTAATATCTTGTACTTTACCTGTAGGATTGTTAGGATTACAAATAAATAGGCTTTCAAATTCATCAAGACGCTGTTTGATCTGTGTAATATCTATACTAAAAGCATTTTGTTTATCTAAGTAAAAATCTACGATGTCTATATTGTTTAATCTTGCACTTCTTTCGTACTCTGAAAAGGTAGGACTTATAATAGCAAGCGGTCCCTTGATACATTTCATAAGGAGATACATAATCTCTGTAGCTCCATTGCCTGGGATAATACATTCGGGTGGGCACCCAAGGTAACTTGCAATATTACCTTTTAGCTCAGTGTAATTAATATCTGGATAGTTATAGCTTTTGCTAAGTCCTTCTAAAATATGTGTTTCTAATCCTTCTATTCTATAAGGATTAATATTCGCACTAAAATCTAAGATGTCTTTAGGATCTTTATTATACTTAAGTGCCATATCATCCACATTGGCGCCATGTCCGAGATTAATCAAGGTTTCTCGCCTCCTCCTTTGGTCCTATTAAACGATCTGATTAATGAAGTAATATCCTAATGAAAACACTACGAGTGCAACAAGTGATGTAGCATACATCAGCTTATTGGTTCTAAGAATATCTGCGCTTTCGATCTCTCTTAAAGCATCCCCTATAGTAGGCTTATACATCACTTCTCCAAAATAAGTATTGGTTCCTCCAAGTTGTATGCCTAGTGCGCCTGCCACTGAGCCTTCTGGATAAGCACAATTAGGGCTTTTATGGTTTTTCCTGTCTCTTAGGGCTATCTTAATAGAACTATTTGCATCTAGTCCTAGAGGCACACTTGCTAGCATCATTAAAAGTGAAGTTATTCTAGCAGGTATAAAATTAGCCACATCATCAATTTTAGCAGATACAAAACCTATATCTTTATATTTTTCATTTTTATAACCTACCATCGAATCTAAAGTATTAATGGCCTTATACATAAATGCCAAAGGTGCGCCTCCAATAAAGGCGTATAGCATCGGAGCAATAATCCCGTCTACGGTGTTTTCTGCTACTGTTTCAACGGTTGCTCTTACAATCTCTTTTTGACTAAGCTGCGTAGTATCGCGTCCTACTATAAATGACAGCTGTTTTCTTGACTCTTCTAGGCTTCCACTACGGAGTGTGTGGTGTATTTTGACAGCTTCGTCTTTTAAACACTTAGTAGCGAGGGTTGTATAGATAAGGAGTGTATTAACTACTGTATAAAGCATAAGATGCATACTGCTTAACTTGACAATGCCATAAATAGCTAAGTAAGTTGTTCCAACTACAACAAACCAAAGTATACCGCCACCTATTTTTAACATCAGCCCACTTTTCATATATTCTCTGATTACTTTTTCTACAGCTCTGGCAAGTTTTCCTATAAATCTTACAGGATGAGGAAATGCATACGGATCTCCAACTATTAAATCGAGTATATACGCGAGAATAATACTTACTAAATTAATTTGTATAAAGGTCATTTTTACCCCCATTGCCTATCATGCTCTTATCATTTTATAAATCGTTTCTAAATCAACACTTTCTCTTACAATTTGTGCTATTTTATCATACTCTTTATCTTTAAATGCTTTAAAAGAGCCTACGTCGCTTGTTTTGGGTTCTAATCCTTTTTGATTTCTTATGACATTAAGCAAACTTCTTGTAAAGTCTAATTCATCAAAAACACCATGGAGATATGTTCCTATTACATTACCTTCTTCATTTGTACAGCCTTCTAAACACGCCACCTTTTGCCCGAGTCTTTCATGAATGGTTAAGATAGGTTTTGCAGTTTTTCCAAGTGTACTGATACCCATATGAATCTCGTAACCACTTATTTTTTTATCTGAGAGTCCTTCTAAGTATCCTGATAGGTTTTTATTGATAGTCCCTTGTACTTGGGTGGTTACTTTCTCTTCTTCAAAAGTTGTTTCTATATCTAAAAGCCCAAGTCCTTGTAGTTCCAGGATACCCGATTCAACCCCACTTGGATCACAAAGTTTTTTACCTAGTATTTGATAACCTCCGCATATGCCAAATACGAGTTTACCCGTCTTGCTAAAGGCTATAATTTGCTTTGCAAGCCCACTTTCTTTAAGGTATAGGAGGTCTTCAATCGTATTTTTACTCCCAGGAATAATAAGCATATCGGGGTTTCCTATACTTTTGCCTCTTGTAATATATTTGATACTGACATCGTCTTGTGTTTCAAATATATTGCAGTCTGTAAAATTAGAAATATGAGGTAGGCATATCACTTCTATTTCAACCTCTTTTTGCTTGCTGCTGATTTTGTTAAAACGTGTCGTAAGACTATCTTCATCTTCGATATTGACATGCATATAAGGTATGACGCCTAACACTGGTATTTTAATAATATCTTCGAGCATTTTAATACCTGGCTCTAATATTTTAATATCTCCTCTAAATTTATTGATAATAACACCTTTGACACGTTTCTTCTCTTCTTCAGTAAGAAGCATAATAGTCCCTACTAATGCAGCAAAAACGCCTCCTTTATCAATATCACCGATTAAGATAACAGGGGAGTCTGCTATTTCTGCCATCCCCATATTGACGATATCCTTATCTCTAAGATTAATTTCAGCCGGGCTTCCTGCACCCTCTATTACGACAACGTCATTTTCACTGCTTATTGTTTCATAAACTTCTCTAATCATGTCTGCAAGCTGTGGCTTAAATTCATGATACTCTACTGCGCTCATATTCCCATATACTTTGCCATTTAAAACAACTTGGCAATGTTTATCCGCATGAGGTTTTAAGAGTACGGGGTTCATCTTAACATTTGGCAAAACGCCAGCTGCCTCAGCTTGAAATACCTGAGCCCGGCCCATTTCCAAGCCTTCGTCTGTAATATAGGAGTTCAGTGCCATATTCTGTGATTTAAAGGGGATGGTTTTAAGTCCATCTTGATGAAAAATCCGACAAAATGCAGCTACGATAAAACTTTTTCCTGCATTTGATGCTGTACCTTGAAACATAATGGGTTTTCCCATGGCTATTCCTCCTTATAAACTAAAAACAAAAAAAGCCCCTAAAAGGAGCTTATACATACAATACAAGTGTATTATCGTATTACCACCTTTCCCTCCGAAAGCGTAAAATCCCGTTTTAGGTAGGTCTCCTGGCTAACGAATCATCCAATTTATTCACCTTCCCATACCTATGTACAGTGGTTAATGAATATAAAATTTTATATTCATGAATAAATTGTCCTCGTTTACAGTAGCGGGGGCTGCAGCGATTTTCGCATTTCCCTATTAAGCATAAGCTATAAAGCAGAAGCTTTGTAGCCTTGTGCACCTAAAACTATAGACTATTAACTTGATTTAACAATTAAGTTAGTATAATAATAACTCATTCATACACGAATTTATATAACTATATTAACATTTATATAAATTTATTACTTCACTATGTTAAATACATTCATTTTTATCCTTTTACAGCGCCACCAGTAAGTCCTGCTACCATATATCTTTGTAAAAATATAAAGAGCAATATAACTGGTAATGAAGCACATACAGCTAAAGTCATCATCCCTGAATAATCATGGGCAAATTCACCTATAAAACTCTGAGCAATACCTACTGGTAAAGTCCTCATGGCATCTCTATTCATAATGATCATGCCAAATAAATAATCATCCCAAGATTGCAAAAATGTATAAATAGCAACGGCTACTAGTCCGGGCTTTAAAAGTGGTACTATGATTACAAATAATGTTCCGAGCCTGCTGCACCCATCAATTTTAGCTGATTCATCAAGTGAAGTAGATATCGTATCAAAGAAGGATTTCAATAACCATATAGATAGCGGTAGTCCCAACATAGTGTCTGCTAAAACAAGGCCTGTGTAAGTATTAATAAGTCCTAATTGAGAATAAAAAGTATATAAAGAAATAAGTATAGCTACTATAGGAAACATTTGAATAGATAAAATACTCGTCATGATAAAGCTTCTTCCAAAAAACTTATATCTTGATAAAGAGTACCCTGCAAAAACAGAAGTGATTATACACATTATAACTGTGAATGTTGATACAATAACACTATTCTTGAAAAAAGTAAGATACTTAGGCATCGTTAATATCTTTTTATAAGATTCTAATGAACCTTTAAACGGATTAAACTGTGGTGGCCATGACATAAGCGTAGAATTGTCCATAAAAGACGAAACAAACATCCAGTATACTGGGAATATAAATATCAATAAGCATACACATATAATGAAATATTTTAAAATAATGCTTACTACCTTTTTTTTCTTATTCATTTTTCTATTCCCCTCTCTATATATTATCATTGTTACGTTGATCAGATTTTTTGTTATAATAAATGGTTAATGTTGCGAGTACAATGAGCCACATCACCCCAATAGCAGAACCCGCACCCAAATCATATTCCGTAAATGCCTTATTATAGGCTGCAATAGATAAAGTTGTAGTCCTATTAATAGGTCCTCCTGCAGTCATATTGTAGATAATGGTATACATTTGAAAATTACTCATAATGGCTATAATAACAGTTGAATCCAAAACAGGTCTTATAGAGGGTATCATAATATGTCTAAATACTTGCCACTTCGTTGCACCATCTATTTCTGCCGCTTCCATATAGTCTTTTGATATAGATTGTAGTCCAGCTAGAATCATTACAATCATGTAGGGTGTTTGTTTCCATATAGTGGCTATTACAACGGTGAGCATCCCATACTTCATACTCTGAACCCATTGCATATTAGCATTTTGTATAAGTCCCAAACTACTTAATATGTAGTTAATAATCCCATACTGTGGTTGAAACATCCAGCTCCAAAGCAAAGCAACAACAACAGAGGGTATTGTCCAAGAAACAAGAAATAACCCTCTAAATATATTAATACATTTCAATTTAGCATTTAACAATAAGGCTATACACATAGCAATTACAAATTGACTACTTACCGCAAAAAATACAAATATAAAAGTGTTTTTAAAGTATAAAAATATTTCTTTGCTTCTAAAGAGCTTTTTATAGTTTTCAAAGTTATTCCAAGTAGGATTATTCATAGTAGCTAGTGTATACTCATTAAAGCTCATCCATATTCCCTTGATGATAGGTGCAAATACTACTATACCGAGTATAAGCATAGCGGGAACTATTAACATAATGCCAAAAATGTTGTCCTTTTGAGGATTTGTTAACCCTTTTTTAAAACGCTTATTACTCATTTTACTCATTGCTGATGCATTAGCCATTCTATCACTTCCTTTTTACATATAATAAAGGAGTTAGGCGTTTTACTCCTAACCCCTTTTGCTTATTATGGTAATTATTTACCTATTATTGTTTATACTTTTCTTTTACCTTTTGATCTAACTCTTTAACGACTTTATCAGAGTCTTCATTATTCATACTCACTCTTTGAAGTGCTTCTGCAATATCCTCACAAGCCATTATAAAAGCTTCATTTGCCGCTGGAAGTGCTCTTGCGAAACTTAGTGCTTCTACAAAAGGTTTTAATACTGCGTTTTCTTCTTGAGTGTAAAATTCTAGTGCACCTACACTATTTCTAGCAGGAAGTTTATTCCCATTATTTTCATTATAAACTTTCATACCTTCTGGCCCTGTTAAGAAATCAATAAATTGACCAACGGCTTCTTTATTTTTACTATCCTTAAAAGCAATAAGATGATGTTCTACAGCAAAAGTCTCTCCTTGTGCATTATCTACGCCTGGAATAAACGTAATCCCATATTCTTTTGCAAAATCTTTTCCTTTGGGACTTCCTTTTTCAAATACACTCACTCCAGCTTCCATATCGAAGTGGAAAGCCACTTGTCCTTGTGCAAATAAGTTTCTGAGTTCCTTTATTTCAAGTCCTTCTGGTGAAACACCTGATTTAATAAGTTTTTGCCCTTCTGTAAATGCTGCTACATTGCCTGGTGAATCTAGCATTATTTTACCTGCATCATCTAATAATTCTCCACCATTTTGCCACATGTTAACGAGGAAGAAATATCCTGCACCTGGTAATTTTTTAGAAGATAGACCTAACCCGTATACTTTATTGCCATTTTCATCTTTACCTAACGCAGCAATCTTTTCTGCTTGCTCTATAAGCTCTGCCCATGTTTTAGGTGGTTCAGTATATCCCGCTTGTTGCATCAATGTTTTGTTATAATATAGTACAATAGGACTTGGTGCCCAAGGAGCACTCATCATTTTTCCATCATACTTAGTTCCTGCTAATAATCCAGGAAAATAATCGTCAATAGCCGCTTTAGGAAGTATATCATCGAGTGGCTCCAATACATTTGCATTATTAAGTGATACAACCCACTCTGCTTTTAGCTGAGCTAAATCAGGTGCATTTCCACCGCTGGACATAATAAGAAGCTGATCTTTAATAGAGTTATATGGGTAAGCTACTTGTTCAATCGTAATATGAGGATTTAGTTCTGTAAATTTGTCACACATTGCATCAAATGCAGGTTTTGTAGAATCCTCTGCTGAACCCCAGTTTACAAAAGTAAGCTTGATAGGATCTGGTGCCTTATCAGCTGTCTGCGTTGGAGCGTCCTTTTTAGCTTCTGTCTTAGTTGTTGTTTGGGTTGGTTTACTTTCTTTTTGACTACATCCTGTAAATACAGAACTTACTAAAAACATTGCAGTAAGTAGACTGGCTATTTTTTTAAATTTTCTCATTTTGTTTCCCCCTATTATTTTTTCTCTTCACATAGATATTATAACCAAAAACATAGAGATGCTGAATGCACCTTTTAGTTAAATACACCACTTTATTGTCTTAATTTAATCTAATCATTCGTTAGAGTCAACATTTTTTTAAATATAGACCTCGTATTCTATTCACTTTTTTATTTTTAATTCTTTTTTTACTTTTAGTTCACTATTTTGTCATCTGTGAGTACGACATAACAATCCCCCCTTATGAATGATCTCTTAAAGGGGGGATTGTTATTATTTAATGTACTTTCCAGCTGGACACTCTTGTGCACAAGGTTCAATAATTGTATCTATCTGACAAGGATACAAATAACCTCTTACTTGGAGTGGGTCTTTATTATTTAAGACTTCCTTAGCATATTCATCTGTGATCTTCTCTGGTATAGGCAAATTAGGTTTATCCCAACCAATTGTACTTGGTCCTTCAGCTCCTACCATCCCTAGCGAACGTGCCCATTGACATTTATCTTCATGTCTTGCATATGTATTATATTTTACATCGTTTGATATCTCTATTGTATCACACTTTTCTTTACATAGTGCTCCTGTTGGACATCCCTTGGCACACTCCCCACAGTCAATGCATAGTTTTTCTGTAGTATAATTGTCTGTCTCACTTATATCTGCTTCTGTAACTATAAAAACAAATTTTTGATGTGGCCCATAGCCAGGAGTCAGAAGAAGTCCGCTATTTCCAATTTCGCCAAGTCCCGCAGCTGCTGCAAGTGGTGCATTAGCTCTTTGATCTGGGTGTCCAAGCTTAGCCCATGAAAATTCCCAATACGGAGCTACCGTTCTAAAAGAACTCATCGTTGCATCTGCCAGTGGTAATGACTGATAACCTTTTTCCTTTAACCACTGTGTTAAATCACTTGCTGACCACAATAGCTCTCGTAATGTTTGATATTGAAGATAGCTATAGCTTGTCGCACATTCCGCCTCTTGTTTATTAGCAAGTTCTGCAACGTACCTTGGAATTCCTGTCATTAAAACAATAACACTTTTAGCATGAGGTAATATTTTTTTCATATTCATGATATCTGGCAAATAACTTAATTTATCTACTGATACTACGCCTACTCTATCTACTTGCTCTAGTATAGAGAGACTTTTTATTTCATCTACTTTCTTTTCTTGTTCTATTGTATTAAAGGTTTGTTTAATGTCTTCAAGCTCTACATTACATATGACTGAACAAGTAATAGCACTAATCTCATTTTCTTTTTTATCACTTTGTCCTTGTTGTCCTGCAGTCATAGATTGTTGTTCTCTCTGAACGCCAGTTTTTTCATTAGCCGCTACTTTATATCTTACTTGCCTTGACAGAGCAACTTCTCCTTCTGAAAGCGTATACGTATTAACCTTTTCTTCTTTTCCTTCAAAAAACTCTGGTATAGAATCTCCAAGAGACATCCAATCCTGCATCGCTTCATATCCCATGTTATCTAAATAAGAGGCTACATCATAAGCGGCGATACTTAGTCTAACTTTTGTAGAGGCTTTAATATAATCTTCATTATCAACAAGTGGATCTATTCCTTTTGTAAATGTCGGAATACTCCTTCCCATAGAAATAACCCAAGAAAAGTTTTGCTTCATTTCATCTATAGGATATCCATGAGATAGTTTCATATCCTTAGCCTTAAACTCACTTAGCGGACGAATATCTATCTTTTCTACACCATTTTTTCGTGCTATTTTTAATATATTTTCGAGTATTTCTTGTTTTGATAAATCAAATTTATCTTTTTTTCTTCTAGGTGCTGTACTATAAGACTTATCCCAATAACGTACTGGTTTCGCCATACAATATCTAAAACAACTTCCAAACTCTCCTCCAACTCTAGGAATACCTGCTTCATCAGCTTTATGTAAATCTTGTTCTGTCCGTATATCAAAGTCTTTAAGCTTATCCATGTCAAAAGCAAACTGCTCTCCCCATAGACATCTCCAGCGATTTAGTTTTGCATATTCATAAGTCTTATCTTTAATTTGAACAATATCTGTCCCAGGCTCTATTAAATTTTCTTTTGCATAGTTATTGCCAGGACAATGTTTTGCACACATTCTACATTTATCACATAATTTTTCTCCATCATACAATGAATCTGCTTCTAGCTCGGCTGTCGTAATAACTGAAATGAGTCTTTGTCTTGGACCAAATTTTTCAGACATAAACATATTGTTAAGTCCAAATTCTCCCATGCCAGCAGCAACAGCTGCATGCCTATGTGAAAAGGATGCTGTATTTGTCGAATCGATCTCTTTATAAGGTCTATGTCTCCAAAAACCTGTACAAGAGTAAGGCACTGCCATCTCACCTTTTATTTCAATAAACTTTGCCATCCTTCTGCTGATAGTATCAAGTTTAGGTATCATACCAATCTGAAAAGGTCCAGCATAATTACTATTTGGAAGACCACCCCACTCAACTGATGCATCTGGATGATGAATACCCATTACAACAACAGACTTCGCCCCTGGTAAATGGGCTTGTGGTGATAGCTTAGCCGGAGCATTCTCCCACCGATCTACCGATGCTATACCTACAATATCTGCACCGAGTCTTCTGGCCTCTTCTTTGATTAATTGCGTAAAACTACTCATATTTTACACTCTCCCTTTTAAAATTAATGAGTTAACATGAAGCGAAGCATTAATTGCTATAATAGCAATTACTTATTATATTGCTATTATAGCAATTAATGCTTCGCTTGTCAACTTTATTCTATTACTTATTTCTTTATTGACATTTTATCTATTAGTTAGGATAATATTCTTATGAAACCATATCAACCAAACGAAAGCTTAATGGATGGCATAAAAATATTACAGGCACTTGCAGGCAGTAAAGATCCTGTATCGTGCACTCAGCTCTCAAAAGATCTACAAATAGAAATTACCCGGGTTAATAGAATACTTAAGACTTTTGCGCATATAGGGATTACACACAGAACAAGTTCAAGAAAGTATATCCCCGGATCTGGTCTACATGTACTTGGCGCACAAAGTATTTATGGGTCAGGGTTACTGCAATCTTCTATAAAAACATTAAGGAGGCTTACAGAATTAAATTTAGTAGTTGGAATGGGCGTCTTATGGATGGACAAAGTGTCTTTTATTTTCCACTGGGAACCAGGTATTGACTTTGAAGATGCAATAGGCAGAGTATCGCTTCAGCCTGCAACTATATCAGGAATAGGCATGGTTTTGCTCGCTCAAAAAACCGATCAGGATATTACTAAGCTCTATCAGAAAAAAGATATTCCCGGATACGGAAATGATTTGGGTAAATTACTAGCAGACATTTCCCAAATTAGAGAACAAGGATATAGTAGGGTTCTTAATAATCCAAGTAAGCTTAACATTGCAGTTAATATCGGCAGTCCTGGCTATGCCGCTATAGCACTTGCAGGCGATATAGATGATACAAACGAACAACTGTATGTTGACAAGTTAAAACAAGCTGTACAAATAATAGAAAAAGCTCCTTCTTGACGCAGTTGATTTTTATAATCATCAGCGTCAAAAAGGAGCTTTTAGTTTCTACTGTACATACACTGCATTTAAATCATTTATATCTACTAATACCTTTCCAAGTGTTTCACTGCAGTAGTTGCAGCTTTCGCAGTCTTTATTACACCCACTTGTTACTTCAAACCAATCTTCTGGGAAAAGTGTATTATCTATAATATAATCCCCAAATATCTTGGAATAACCAGGTTCTGTTAAGTCTAGCATATTACCTTTAAACTTTTGTCTTACATAAGCCGCTAGTACTTTTCTAGGATTTGAATGCATACGGGTAGCTAATTTTACTGTATTAAAATAAGGTGCATACTGCTCTATATCTTCAGGTCTAATCCATGAATTTTGTAAAAAGGATACCCAGTTTCTTTTTTTCTCCATATAATCCCAACAAGGACTAGGATTTTTAAGCTCTACATTTTCGTTTTTTACAATTTCTGATTCATGAGCCACTAGGTTGTCATGATAGGTTTGGTTTGAGCAGAAATTCAAACAGCCACTATTGGCAAGCAAATGTAGTTTTTTGTTATGTTTACTGCACCATTCATGTAAGGTCTTAATTCTTTTAAAGTCCCGATTAAACTCTCTTTGCATATAAAACCCATCAAAATTTTCAGATAAATAATCCATCCCTTTAACTGTTCCAACCCTCATATTAACTGATGCTCTTATTTCAATGTGTGGAAATGTTTCTTTAACTACTTTTGCTACAAATGGTGAAGTTGTCGTAATTGTATCTAATCCAAGTTTACTGTCTAAATCCCCTACTAATTCTTTTATTTCATTTTGAAATGCAATGGATATAGATTTATCACCATAACAATTAGAGTTGTAAAGTAAGACCAATTTAATACCTAAGTTTTTGAGTGTTCTTAGTTCCTCTTCTAGTATACCCTTAACATATTCCATATTGTTTTGTTCTAAAATCCCAAGTGGCGTTCTGCCACTTGCAGCTCCCGGCCAAGCAAAATATACTTCTTCTATATGTTCTACATAGTCAGTAGCTATTGATGTTATTGAATCATATTCATCTGGCAGCTGATATCCTATTGAAAATTTCATTTTTATACCCCTTTCATATCGCAAGCTTTGCTTGTGTACTGACATAATTCAGCCTTATTCTCCACCGCCCTCAATAAGTCTATGTTTAGATCTTACTTCTTGACCTACATGCTTAGATCTATCTATACCCCAAGGTTTCTGTGTACGGAATTTGTTTACAAACTTTTTAGTTAGACGTCCTGTTTGTTCTAGATGCACATAACAATCTCTCATACAACCTCTTGCGCCTTCTATTGCAGGATTATGCCCATATAGTTTAGGATAGCCACACCACTCATCTAATTGTGGTCTTCCACAATAGGTTGATTGACATTCTTCTAGTTTTGCATCTGATGTAAGGAATGGATTGTGTTCTGCAACACCACCTCTATAATTAACTGAACACTTGAGCCAATCTAGTTTTGCGTATTCACATTTGTGTCCTGCTATTGTAATGCTTTCTGTTTCAGTCATAGATATCGCACCACTACAGCCTCTAGCACAAAGTTTACATTTATCACATATTTCTCCTTCATATATTGGATCCGCTTCAAGCTCCGCATCTGTAAGAAGTACTACAAACCTTTGTAGTGGTCCAAACTCTGGTGTTAAAAATACTTTACTATAACCAAATTCACCCATGCCTGCTGCATAAGCTGCTACTCTAAAATCAACTAATACATCAGGGTTTGGAAGGCCTTCTCTTACAGGCAAACTTCTTCCTGGATCATGTTCTTGTGTTTCAAATGGAATATTAGGACAAGGATAGATGTTGGGGACTGGTGCACATTCATAACCATGATCTTCAATATAGCAAGTAAGCTCTCTCATTACTATTGGAGAATATATTTGATTAATCCCGCCATATCCCATCGCTGTATAGGCTGCAAAATATGTCCCTTCTTCAATTCCCCTTAGATAACCTCTTGGAATTCTAAATGCAAGAACAATACAACTCTTTGCTGCTGGAAATATATATCTTGGATCCTGCTCCATAGGCGCTCCTTCAAATCTGCTCATAGGTGAAATCCCTACTAAATCTGCTCCTAGTTGCTTCGCATAATTTTTTACCTTTTCTGCTGTTAACATCTTATTGCCCCCTTGAGATATTTTATATTTAAATTGTAATCTATCTACAAGCTATATACCATCGATTATTGAGTAATAAATATGGACTTTTGCGTTATTTATGGTATAATCCATTTAGATAATCTTATCGTTATAATTTAAAAGGAGTTATCCTTATGGACTATAGAAAAAACGTTGAAAATACTTTTAACTTTTTAGGACCAACAGATTTAAACATGTATTACTGCGGTTATAAAGCTAATCTTCCACTACATTCCTATGGCCCTGCTATGCGTGATCATTATTTAATTGTCTATACCCGAAAAGGCAGCGGCGTATTTAAGATAAAAGACACGGTCCACACCATTACCAATAAATGTATTTTTGTGATTTTCCCACACCATGAAGTTTTCTATCAAGCTGATTCTATTGACCCTTGGGAAAATATCTGGTTGGGCGTGTATGGTACTCTTATTCCTTCCTACTTAGATAACTTAGGCCTTTCTCCTGATTCCCCCATTTTCTCCA
The DNA here is from genome assembly GCA_937921505.1 of uncultured Clostridia bacterium. Lineage (GTDB taxonomy): Bacteria > Bacillota > Clostridia > Lachnospirales > Cellulosilyticaceae > FMMP01. The sequence goes on from CAKZUB010000022.1 coordinate 33,765, forward strand.
TGGCTAGCCCAGATATTATCGAAAATACTCTCAAATCTATTTTAGACCTTTCACAAACTAACACGATAAGTGATAAAATGAACTGCATAAGTCTGCTCCACCACTTTTTTTCTATTCTATCTAAAGATTTGAATCTTAGAGATAAATGTTTTTCTAAAAAACAGTACATTGAACTTGCGCTCAATTTTATAAATTATAATTATGACAGGGGTATTTCATCTATTGATATTTCTGAGCACCTAAGTCTCGATCGTAGTTATTTTTCTAAAATTTTCAAAGAAGAAACTCACATTACACCAACTGACTATCTTAATAATCTTAGAATTAAAAAAGCTTGTACCCTTCTTAAAGATACAAGCCTATCTGTACAAACTATTAGTTACTCTATTGGTATTTATGACCAGTTCTATTTTTCACGTCTTTTTAAGAATATTATTGGATGCACTCCCTCTTATTATAGAAAACGATAATACAGATGAGTCTTCATTATTTTTCTCTATAATCATAAGGTGATTGTCCTGTGGCCTTTTTAAATATTCTACTGAAATAATGAGTATTTTCATACCCTATCATTTCAGCAATTTCATAAACTTTATAATGTGTGTTTTTTAGAAGTTCTTTTGCTTTATCTATCTTTAAACTGGTCACATAGCTTATAAAAGTTTGTCCTGTCTCTTTACAAAACAGTCTGCTAAAATAACTTGATGAAAGACTCACATATTGAGCGACATCCTCTAATGAAGGATTGTCTTTATAGTGTTTATTAATATAGTGTTTAGCTTTCATAATTATTCTCTTGCTATCGTCCTCATTTCCGATAGCAAGCATTACAGCATTGTTAAGTTTATTAACCCACTCCAATACATCTTCTATATGCCTCATTTGTTTGACTTCTCTATAGGGGTCTGTGCCTTCCCAAATAGTATCTGTATTGATGTTATTTTTTTTTGCAAAAGTATTAACTATAAAAATCATGGTATCACATATTCTATCCACACGATTATAGACTAAACTATCTATAGGCTTAAGTAATTCGTACATATTCTTAAATGACTGGTTAATTGAATGAATATCATACTTTCTAAAAGCGCTTTCAAGCTCTTGAAGTTCTTTTTCTAGCGGGATATATCCAAACTTCTTATTGTCTGATGTACTATCTGCAATAACATAAGAATAAGCCTTAGATAGTTCTTTAAAATCATTAAATAAGTAACTTTTATAAATATTCACACTTAAGTTAACTACATTTTTAAGTAGTATTTCTATATTTTTAGTTAGTCTAGATATATAGTGCTCACTACTTTGATTAAGAGATAGAGCCATTAAAATCCCCTGATCTATATCGATCACTTCACCACACCCATATTCACTGATAAGCTTTTTGATAATATCTATCGTTGTAGTTTTAATCATTTTATTCGTTTTATAAGCATCATCTTCACTACATACTCTTATCATAATACATATAAGATTTTCAGGTTTAAGATTGATTCCGAGCATTTGTATACGATCTTGTATTTCTTCTGTATTAGTAATGATGCCATTTAGGCAGTCTTGAAGAAATGCTTTAGAAAGATTAGATATATTGGCTTTATATAAACTTTCCTGGCTATCCGTATTACTTCTTTTATACGCTTCCTTCTCTATTTTTTCTTTTACACTTTCAAGTGTGCTTAATAGGGTTTCTGATTCCATTTCAAGCTTAAGTATATAATCTTCTGCCCCTAGTTTGAGCGCCTCTCTTACATATTCAAATTCATCATATGAGCTTAACATGATAAACTTAATACCTAACTCTTCTTTTTTTATCATTTTAATAAGCTCAATACCATTTACTACCGGCATTTTTATATCAGATATTATAATATCTGGTAATACTCTGCGAGCTTCGTCAAATGCTTTTTGACCATTTTCACATTCCCCTACTATCTCATAACCATAGGCATTCCAATCCAGTAAGGATCGTATGCCTATTCTTGCTAATAGCTCATCATCTACAATAAGTATCTTAAGCATTAGATCACCTTATTTCTAATCAGTTTTTGGAATAATGATAGTTATCTTTGTATAGCTTCCTTCCTTACTGTCTATAAATAATCCATATTGATTACCATAAATATTTTTTATACGTTGATTAATATTATTAACGCCTATTGTATTTTCCCTATTTATGGCAGACTTTTCATCGCCTTCTAGTAGAGAATCTATTTTATCCTGTTTTATTCCCACCCCATCATCTGCTATGCAAAAATGTATTAAATCTCTTTCACTGTATACTCTTATACAAATACTTCCTACTTCTTCTTTGGGCTCTATACCATGAAAAATTGCATTTTCAACAAGTGGCTGAAGAATAAACTTCAAACATTTTGATTTTAAAAGTTTTGGATCAATATCAAATTCTACTTCAAACTTATTAGTATAAGCTAGTTTTTGTATATAAATATAATCAGCTAGATTTTTAACTTCTTCTTCTACAGGTATAAATATATCTGTCTTTGATGTTGTATTTCTAAGTAGCCTAGCAAGTGCCTCTACAGCTTGTTTAATATTATCTGACTTTTGAATAATAGCCATCCAACGTATAGAATTTAAAGTATTATATAAAAAATGTGGGTTAATCTGTGCTTGCAGCGTTTTATACTCTGCATCCTTTATTCTATTTTGTTTTTCAACGATATCACGGATAAGCTCATTAATTTTATCTATCATGTAGTTAAAGTTGTTGCCGAGTATACTCACTTCATCTTGTCCTATTATATCGACTTTTGCAGTTAAATCTCCAGCTCTTACTTTTTGACAAGATACTGTAAGCGCTTGTATAGGTCTTAAGATACTATGAGAAACAACATACCATACTATACAAGATAACAGTATGCTTATGACTATAGCAATCGTTGCCACTCTAAATATAAGGGTACTATCATTAATAATATCTTTTTTAGAGATTACGCCTATAATCTTCCAATTGATATTAGATATGTTTTTCTGGATAACAATATTGTCTGGATCTTCTAAAATATCCTGTATGCGTATATCCTCTTCTATATTATAGTATTGTTTATTTAATGTATTCCCCTCATTATCAACCAGAAAGATCTGTCCGCCTTTAGTATAATTAAGATTTTTACCAATATTACCAAAATAATCAGGCTGTATAGATAGATACATCACCCCAATAGTTTTAGCATACTTATGATTTTTAATGGCTCTAAACATAGATAGTGTTGGAACATTTGAATGGCTATTCATTTCATAAGATGTGTTTAAGTCGGTCCAAACAATATCCCCATTATTATGAATAGCTTCTTTAAAGCATTCAGATTCTAGAATTTTCTTATCATACATTATAGTGTATGTAGGGTCTAGACTATAAGAAAAAAGCAGCTTATCTAAATCGTATATCCGTACTGTATTAATACTTCTAAAAATAGTAGCAATAGAAAAGTTATCAAATACTTCATATAATATTTCCGCATCCTTAGTTATTTGATATTTACTTTTTCCTTGTTGATTAATCGCATCTTTTATATCTTTATTTGAAAACATATAATCTGATACTTGTTTGATTTGATTAACATTTTCTTCTACATTATGAGCTACATACTCTACCGTTTGGTTAAAAGATCGAGTCACTTTATCTTGTAGGATTTTTAATGAAACAAAATAGGTACATATACTGATAGTCATGGCAGGTACAATCACTATAAGTATAAAACATAAAAATAACTTATACTGTATACTTTTACTTATTTTAAATGTCTCTAAAAATTTCATACCCACCTCCTCATGGCTCATCTTATTTAAGTTCAGAGTATAACGCCATCCATGTGCCAAATCCTTGATCTGAATAGCCTGTAAAATCTATGACTTCATATTTCTCAAAAAAATTCATAGGAAAAGATTGTCCCATATCAATCCCTGTTTTTGAATAGTCAGCTACAGTCTTCACCGTTTTTATTGCTGCTTGCCTATACGCATCAGGTAATATTCCCTTTTTCACTCCCAATTCAAACCCGAGTCCTATCAAACAACTTCCAGTTACCTCATAAGGTTTGCTAGTATCCTGAATAATACTTGTCATCATACCATTTTGATGCTGATGCTTTAACATTACAGCACATAAATCCAAATATTTATACTTTAAATTATCATACTCACGATGTCTTTTCAATGTATTACTGCTAAGTATTTTGCCCATCCCAGCTACAATCCATCCCATTCCTCTAGACCATCCCTTGCTATAGGGTCTATGTAAGTTTTGCAGAGGTATCCCATCTAACTGATTCTCGGTGACAGCGTCATAAATCTTAAGTGTCTGTTCCATACATAGATTGCTAGCGTCCACATCTTTAAAAGTTTCTCCATAGACTGATAAAAAGCTGCATACGCAATAGATTAGTTCTACCTCCGTTCTGTCTCCTGCCATAATAATTCCTCTATCACTTATTGGAAGTTTAAACAGACCATCTCTTAAGTTTTTAAGCGCTTTTTTGTATCTTTCTATTTGCGTTTGTTCATATAAGTAAACTAATGCCTCTCCGTTAGTTGCTACATAAAAATATTCTTCACTTATATTCCTAAAGTTCCCCTCTGCATCTATGCAGTAGTCAAAAAACACTTGAAGCGCATTGAGATAAGCCTTATCGTTTGTACGTTTATGCATATTAACTTGTGCATTTCTCACAAAAGATCCTGACCAACTTAAATCTCTGATTAAATAAATACTTTTAAGAGCTGAGAGTGCAACTTCTACTTTACACGTACCTCTTACTTCTTCACTCACATCATCTGTAGTATATTCAATGACTACCATAGGCGTTACCCCTAAATAATCCGGATCGTTATAGAGGTGAAGCATCTCTTTTGACTCTGTTTGTGCTGTTACAGAAATACCATAATTTTCTTGTGGATGTTGGACCATATGTTCTATAATTTGTGTAATATCAACAAACCATGTTGGCTGCCACTGTGGGATCCTAAATACCTTTTGTATATAACATTGTGACTCTTTTGTTGTAGGAGTGAGAAGCTTTTGTACTTTGATTGTCCCACTTGTCGTCCAATCATGTCCACTTGCATTGACAAGTCTTAAATAGGCTTTTAAAACATTTATTTTATCTTTTATAATGACTTTATCTTTAAAATCACTCACTGCAGATAATCCTTCTAAAACATTAAACTTCATTACGCATGATATATTAGAGTTTTCATCTAATACTATACTCTTTGTATCTATATTGTTTAACTTTTCATTTTTATATTCATTTATTGGGACAATTATAATATGATTGTGTTTCATTCTCATTTCCCCTTTGTGTATAGTATCTAATTATTAGTTATACCACACTTCAAGTCTACAATAAATTCACAAATATGTTTAATTGTTCACTTTATTGCTTTCTTGAGCGTTTGGGATAACTTTCCAAGTATTAGTTATATAGTAATTGGCATTAATTGCAGTTATTTTTTTGTTCTTTTCTCCTATCATTTTCAATATATTAGAGAATGAACATTTTTCATTACCCCAAAACAAGGAGGTATACTATGCAACTCAAGGGCTTAAAAATTGGTTTTGGTTTTACCGGAGCTTACTGCGTATTTGATCAGGTGTTTCCAGAGCTTCAAAACTTAGTAGACGCAGGTGCCGATGTGATCCCTATTGTTTCTTATCAAGTAGGGGTTACGGATTCACGCTATGGCAATGCCAAAGACTTTTTCAAACGTATGAAGGATATCACCGGAAATGAAGTCATCCAAACAATGTCAGATGCTGAAAGCCTCAATAAATACGAAAAACCTTTGGATCTTTTTGTCATTGCACCTTGTACAGGATGCAGCCTATCCAAATTAGCTAATGGCGCTACAGATACACCTGTCCTAATGATGGCTAAAGAACTTTTCAGAAATAACAAACCTGTCTTATTAGGTATCGCTACCAACGACGGACTAAGTATCAGTGCTAAAAGCATTGCAATCTTACTTAGTACCAAGAACATTTACTTTATCCCTTTTGGACAGGATAATGTTAAAGAGAAGCCTAATTCTTTAGTCTCTAAATTTAACCTCATGATTCCAAGTATTTTGCACACTATAAATAAAGAGCAGCTTCAGCCAATTCTTGAAAAATATTAGCCATACGTAGATTGTAGACTGTTGGTTATATAAATAAGAGTAGGTAGTCCAAGCGGACTACCTACTCTTATTTATATAATTAAATTGTTCCCTTTAGCTCTTTATAGCGCCTTGGGGATAATCCCGTATATTTTTTAAAAACGCGTGAAAAATAACTTTGATCCTCAAACCCAGCTAAATAAGCTACATCCACCAATGAAGTTTCATGTGCTGCAAGAAGCTTTTTAGCTCCTTCTACTCTTACTTGATTAAGATAAGTGGCAAAATTAATGCCTGTTTCTTCCTTAAAAATCTTACTAAAGTAATTGGGACTTACATGGACAGCACTAGCAACTTCCTCTAGCGTAATTTTATTCATATAATTTTGTTTAATATACTGAATAGATCTTTTAATGGAGTCTCCATGCTTGCTGTTTCTATAAATAAATACTGCATCTACAAATCGAATGAGTATTTGGTTAACACAAAAGTATAAATCATCTATCGTATCTACTTCTAAAACTTGTTTAATATACTGTCCATTGAGCCCAAAGATTTCTTTAGTACTCACACCACCTTCAACAGCACCTCTTGATAATAAAACAATGAGCTCCACAAGTCTCGTTCTTATCGTATCTAAATCTGCTGCTGCAATGACAAATAAATCTCCAAGAATACTATTTAGGAGTTCTCTTGCTTTTTCTATATCACAATCTCTTATGGCTGTTATTAAGAGCTTTTCTTTTTCTATAGAATAAGTTCTTGTCATATCGCTTGTACTTACATTTTCGCTTAATAAGTACTCATGAATTTTCACTTGTTGTTTTTGTACATCACTTCTTATTTTCGTACTTAGCTTGCCTATATCAGTTGAGGCATTGTTGGCAACTAATTCTATCATATTAGAAAGCGCAGTGACTTTATAGGGCTCAATTGCCTCAACATCCTCTAGTGCTTTTAAAAGTGTTTGTATTTCATTTGTACTAATCTTATATTTGATAGCTATCTCTTCAAATAAATACTCATACTTATCTGATATTAAAATAGGACCACAGAAAAATGCTCTTTTTTTACCCTCTTCTTGATGAATAGGCATAATAATATGTACAAGCCCTATATCACAATAATAGATATACGCTAGTCCAAATCTTTCAGCTTGCAAATAGGCATGCATAGTAAGCTCTTTACAAGTATATTCTTGCTTAAGCAACTTATGTAATGTACAACATAGCTGGTTGCTGCATTGTACTGGTTGATAAACACTACTGTCTTCGAGCTCTATATACTTACATTTTATATTGGTGCATATTTCAAATGTTCTTGCCATACCTATCATATCTTCCGGACTCATATTATGCATAAATCACCTATTATCCTTAAGTTTTATTACTACTATTATACTCTTTTTCTCTATTTACATTCAACTTCTATTTAAAGCTGCCTCCTCTTCACGCTTAAAATCCCCCTAGAAACTTATATATCAGTTTCTTAGGAGGTTTTTATATTACCACATACGATATTTGGGGTTTGGCTGCGTTGGAGAAAAACATTCTATCTTGAAGTCCTGCAGCGCTGCGCCATATTCTTCTTTTACCTCATCTACTACCCGTTCTATTGTTTTTTTAAGATAGTCAGGCTTAGCACTTATTCTTGCATTAATAATCAAATTAAATGCACTTTGTGCTTTTTCCATTTTTTTATTAAAGTCAGGCTGATCATCGATACTGACTAAACTTACTTTAAGATAATCTTCTTGTGCTATAGCATAAAGCTTCAAGTGTGCAATTTCACTATGTGTTACTGTAAATTCTTTTTGACATTTTTCTACAATAGCAAGCATCATGCCAGATACATCTATGGCTTCTTTAAGCTTTACATAACACGCTGCATTAAGCCAACCTAGATATGCTTCTGCGGCCCCATATACAGCATAATCTATGTCTAAAGTATTCATTTCAATCATATTTTCATCAAGAAGAAGATTCGCAAAATAATCAACTCCTAATTTCTCTTTTGCACTCATCGGAATAACTTCTGCTGCAGTATATTTCTTCTTAATATAGCTTATAATCTCTTGAACTTCCGTTTCACTTAGCAGGTCAATTTTATTTAAGATAATAACATTTGCTTCTTCTAGTTGCTTGATAAATAAATAATTAATTTCATTTGGAAAAAGACTATTTTCTTCTTCCATCATGACCCTTTTGATACGTTTAGGATCTACAACTACAGATAAAGGAGAATATGAAAATGTCTTCACATAATTTTCTAGAAAAACATCTTCTTTGACAAGTGGTTTAAAGATCGTGGCTATAAGGTCAGTACAGCTTCCTACAGGTTCTGCAAGTATAATATCTGGAAAATTAACTTTTGCAAGTTGATCTACTTTTTCAGTAAATATATCAAAGTTGCAGCAAAAGCACCCGCCTTCTACTTCCATGACAGAAAACCCTTCGCTTTTTAAAAACTCTGTATCTACTAAATCACTGCCCTGATCATTTGTGACAATGCCTACCTTTAGCCCAAGTTCCCTGTATCTTTTAGCAAGGTTTAGGATAAGTGTTGTTTTCCCTGCTCCTAAAAAGCCACCAACAATAGCTAGCTTAATCATCGTATCTCCTCCTCTATCAGTTGTTTCAAGTATCTTCTATTTGGAAGCGAGCCTGCACTGATTTGTTCATCTTGAATAAGAATAATAGGCATCTTTTCTACTTCTATACCCGCTATCATCTTTAATTCATTAATATGCTTCATTTCTATAATAGTAAAAGTGACTTCTGGCATCTCATGCGCCAGCTCTTTAAACATTTCTTTAATGAGATTTGTTATAATAATACAGGCACTGCAAGGTTCATCTAAAGTTACCAGTTTCACTTCTACCATAGGTTTTATACTCCTTTAGCTTGTATAATTCCTTGTAACTGTGCTACAAGCTGCTCTTTACTTGGAATAATGCTTACGTGTTTAATCTCACCATCGATACAAATGGTTGGTATATTAGACACGCCTAATTTTACCATCATTATAACAGCTTCTTTATCTTTTACTTTGTGTTCTTTATAAACAACTTTATTTCCAAAATCTTCACTTGCTTTACGCACAGCCTCCATCATATATTGGCATGGTGCACAGCTTTCTGAGTCAAGCGTAATAACATCAATCATAACATGATCAAGATTCTTATAATCTGGAAGTACTGCATCCACGCCATCAAGTACACTGCCCTCTTCTAAGAGCTCCGCTGCTATTTCCCCATGTACTAGTGAAGAAATAGCCTTCACATTTTCTACTGGTGTTGAAAACGGCATATCACATCCTGGTGCTAAAATATAACCCTTAGTATCCCCTATTGCCATACAATTTTTAGCATCTTTAATACAGTCCGTTACAGTCCCAAATAAGAGAGAAAGTGTCAGTTTAACATTGCCTCCAAAAGACACATCGTATTTACCTGCAACTTCTTTAACATAGTCAAGTGGTATATTTTCATCTATCGAAATATTATCAGGTTTACATTTGCACATCTCTTCAACGTTTTTCTTAGCATCGCCGCATACAAAGAAAGATGAAAGCTTGCCCTCTTCTCTTACGTAGTCAAATATTCTTGTTGCATAAGGGGCTACGAATTCAGCAAAGCTATCTGGAGATATTTGTGATGTCATAGGATCTACAATGGCTACAATATCTACACCTGCATCCATATACATCTTAGCTGTACTGATACAAACTTTTTCACAAAAAGCCATTACACTATGCATATAATCTGGATCATCCATCATATCAAAAAATATTTCTGTTCCTCTTAAGTGAAGTGCTAATGTATAAGGTCCTGTAATAAGTCCATAGAGTGCAATTTTATCTCCGAGTGCTTTGCAAATATTTTTTGTTGCCTCCATAACAACTGGAAATCTGCCATCTTTTTCTGTTGGAACAGTTAAATCTTCCAACTTAACACCATTTACTAATGGGTGGGTAGCCACAGAGGGTGGGTTATTTACAGCATATTTAAGTTCACATCCTAGCGCTTCTGCCTCTACTTGAAGATCAAAAAGTACTGGAAGCCCATCTGGTCTATATTCTTCATAGGCTTTCATAACACCTCTTACGATGTTTTCACTGCTTTTAAAGTATTCCTCTGCATTAACCCCTATAAGACTTGCTGCATGACATCCTACAAAAGGTACCCATGGTGCTCTTTTAGTTGTTTGATTTCTCATTGCATCTAAGACTAATTGTTTAGCGTTCATATTATTGCCTCCAGTATTTTAAATTTTATTATACATTTATTGTATACTATCGGAGGCATTTAATATTTTAACAATCTATACTTTTTATTATTTTTTTATCTGTGCATAATGGGGTAATATAGCCGTAAATTTTACTTTTTTTCATAAATATTAACCTTTTAATTTTAAAATGTGCCTTTTAGCACTATTTAGCTATTAACTTATGTTGGCATCATAAAATATTTACATGTTTCCTATTAGTACTAAGCTCTGTTCTTTAATAGGCCTAAAAGTACTTTCTAGACTATATTCTCCATCTACATACTGAAATATATAAGTTTTTTCTTCTATTTTTATAAAACCTTTACATCTTAAGATGTCTTTTTCCCTTAACTCCTGTACCAAATAATCAAATTCTTCTTTTGTATAGCTTTCCTTTGTCTGAATCATCCCTGTTTTAAACTCATGTGGAATTTTTTCATGTTTTTTATAGCGAGTAGCAGAGGTCTTTTTAACCTTTCTAGGTGAAGTCCTCTTAGATGTTTGTTTTTTATTCGTGACTCCTTGTAAATCCTCTATACTTAATGTCTCCCAAGCTTTTACTATAATAGGTGCTTTGCTGTTAAATTCTCTGATATTATTTTCAAGAAGACGTATATCTGTTTCCTTAGTCCATTTACTAATCACTATCGTATCCGCTTGTTTAATTTGTGCGCCTAGTAGTGCATTATACTTATGGCGATACCTCATAAAGTGAACGCTGTCTACAACTGTAATAATCTGACCTAGTTTAAACATCTGAAAATCTATCGTATTAAAAACAGTTAATATCTCATCTATAACAAAAATCCCTGATGGTTCTATAATCACTCTATCGGGTTTAATATGATCTCTTATTTCTTGCAAACTAAGTTCTAAATTTCCTTTTAAAGTACAGCACAAGCATCCGCTTGTCATTTCATACACTGCTATATTTTCATTCTCAAAAAGATATTTATCAATATTAACGCTGCCGTATTCATTCTCTATAATAACAATTTTCTCACCCTTTTGTTGATACAGCGTTATAAGTTTATTAATTAATGTGGTTTTCCCTGCTCCTAAAAAACCACATATAATATCTACTCGCATAATTATACCTCCTTTTTTTACTATACCCATTTTCATCAGATGTTTTCACCCATAATCATATAAAGTCCCTCAGAGTAATACTGAAGGACCTTATAGACTATTTAATTATAAATCGTATTTTTTAGGATCGAATTTAACTGGGTCACATTCGTCTCTCATTTCTTCAATAAAGGCTGCTTCATCTTTTGTAATACCTGCTACTTGTTCTTGCAAAGTATCTAATATACTTAATTCTCTGTCTTCTATAAGCACTTTTCCTGCTTTATGAGCATCTTTAAGTGTTTGAATAGTCACCTCTGCTGCTTTTTTCACGCGGTTAAAGTGTCCATCTACACTAAGTATTTCTTTAGATAAATCCATAACAACATCTGGTCTTAACACATAAGCTTGAGGATCATAGTAGCTATCTGAATCTACAAGTAAATCTCTCATAAGAAGTCTTGTTGATTCACCTCTCTTAGTTGCTTCATTCATCAGTCTGCAGTCATATACAAGCTGTTCAAATGAAACTGTTGGTGCCATACCACCTAAAAGTTTGATATTTTGTATGGCTTCATTACTCCAAAGGTCTGCCATAGCTGCTGCTATATTACCAACTGGTGAAAGATGCGCGCATGCTGCTGTTTTACCTTCCATTGAAATAGGTGTACCTGTAATAGCCTTAACATAAACACCTTCGTAACCACAGTCTTTATGTGGTCCTCTTGCGCCTTCTTCGTAGGCAACAAGTGATCTTATAGCGGTCATAACCCTAATAACTGCTGCATATGATTTTGTAACAAATTTTCTATCTGCAAGTACCATCGCTGTATTTGCAAAACCACATGCTGTATCTCCGGCTGTTACTGCTCCTGTTTTCTTAGCAATATCATCAATACCTCTCCAAAGCTTTTTCATATCGCGACATCCAAGTATGCCTAATGCAAAAACAGCTTGACGCATATCTCCAAACATTGTAGCATCATCATGTACTTCTTTACCTCCTATAGATTCTATAGAAAGAAGTTCTGCACCAGCTTTTGCTGCACCTTCAAATAATGTCATAATATTATCCCAGTTTTGTCCGCTCCACATATGTGTTGTTGCTCTGTCTTCTCTAATATCAACTGGTGTGATTCTTACTGCCCCTTTTACGCCATATTTATTTTCATAGTTATACATAATATCTCTAACTACTTTAGTCACTTCAATTCCCCACTGTGGGTTAAAAGTCATTGGTGGCAATACTTCTATTTCTGCTACAAATTCAGGTACATATAAATCTACTGCTCTTTTACAGATATCTTCCATAAGTCCTCTGTATTGTTCTAAAACTTGTGGCATAGTATCTTGACTAATACTCATAGTTGGAAGTGTAAAGTTAACTTCCGGAATAACATTTCCACCTCCTATTGATAAACCATTTTTAAGAATGACTGGCTTTTTAGATAATCCATATACAAGTTCATCTGCTGACTGATAAGCTAAATTTTTAAATATCATATTAATCTCTCCTTTTTATTTAAATACTGTCATTTATTTAAATCTTATTGTTTGTTGTAAGTACAGTATACTAAAACCCTAGACGAATATATTTTAATTTAATCCTTTTATTTTTAAGATTTACATCTTTTATTTTAGTCATTTGTTGGCTTTGTTAGGTCTTTTTTATATATTTTTAGGTTATATTTACTATATTTATTCACAAGATTTAAGAAAGAAGAAATTTTTTATGACTTTTTATTCTTTTTTAGTAAATAGCTATACTTAGGCTCCAAAGTTGAAAGAAAAACACTTTAAACTTTTCAAATATTTTTATTTCCATATCCCTATATAATTTTCTTTTTCAATAGCTGCTTCTTCAAATGTTGCCATAGTATATAATGTGTGAAGTGCCATATCCATTAACTGAAAAGTTAATGTACATCCTGTTCCTTCACCAAGCCTCATGCCCACATGAAAGTAGGGTGTCATACCCAAAGCCTTCATCGCTACACTCATTCCTGTTTCCTTTGACATATGAGAAGGAAACATATAGTGTGCACACTTTGGCTCTATTTTATAGGCACAAAGGGCTGCAACCGCAGAAATAAATCCATCTATCACCACTGCTTTTTTATTTTTAGCCGCTCCTATAAATACCCCGCATAGTCCAGCTAAATCAAATCCCCCCACTTTTGCAAGAACATCTATCACATCTTCTTTGCTAGGATTATTTTGTTCAATAGCTGTTTTGATTGCATTAATCTTTCTATTAAAGGTATCTTCTTTTACCCCCGAACCTTTACCTGCTACATTTTCCAAATCTTCTCCTGTAAGTACACCAAGTACTGCAGCTGAAGTTGTCGTATTCCCAACTCCCATTTCTCCTGTCCCAAACACCTGATAACCTTGATCTATAAGAGACTCTACAGCTTCTATGCCAATCTGAATAGCTTTTACTGCTTCCTCTCTTGTCATCGCTGGTTCTTGACACATGTTGAATGTGCCTTCTCTAATCTTTTTGTTATGTACAAGCGGTGAGGCAATCTCTCCTTTAACACCTATATCAATCACATGGATATCAGACTTTGAAAAGGTTGTCATTCTATTGATGCCAGTTATACCTCTTGTAAAATTATAGGTTACTTGCTGCGTAACATCTTGTGGACATTCACTTATTCCCTCATCATAGACGCCATTATCAGCGCACATAATAATAACTATTTTTTTATCTATCATGATCTTTTTAGTTTCTTGAATCCCTGCTAATCTTATAACAATTTCCTCTAATTCTCCTAAAGCGCCTACTGGTTTTGTAAGATTATCAATATATTTTTCTACCTCTTTTTGAACATTGATATTTGTGGTTTCAATGCCCTTAACATATTCTAAGATATCATACATGTTATAACCTCTCCTTAAGATGATAATTTTTTTCCAATAACCGATGTTATTAAAGTAGTATGTGTTATTTTAATAACACTACGCTCATATAAGAAACAGTGTGGGGGCCATTATTATAAGGAATGCCGCTTGTATTTGCAAGATCTGTTACATCTATACCGTACCCTTCTATTGGTGGAATAAGCTTGTCTGGAAATCTGCAAGGTTTGTTATCAAGATAAGTACATTTCTCACAATATTCACACCCTCCTGCAGTTAGCCCCATGCTATTAAGACCTGGATACATTGTTTTAATAGCATCTGTTATTTCCTCAAAAATTTCTTTATGAACTTTTTTTGCCTCCATCATGCCCTCAAAATCAAAAGAGTCTTCAAGCTGATAAATAGTCTGTATGACCAATGCTTTAGTAAATTGATTTATTTTTTTTCTACCTTCTTCAAGTTCACCAATTGCTGGAGGACATGCCCAATTTGTGCCATATCTGCCACACACATTACTCTTACACATATCTCTCAATTCTTGTCTAAATGTAATCTTGCTTACATCTATGACTGCTACATTATCAGCTTTTAATAGTTTGCACTGCTCTTTAAGTTTTTCAAAATCAAGGATTCTATTCATTGTCATTCTCACTCTCCTTTTTTAACCCAGATTGTTATGATGTCTTACTTGCGCTTGTCTATACTTTTTAGGTGATACATCAACTAATTTTTTAAACACCTTAGTAAAATAACTTTGATCAGTAAATCCTGATTTTAAAGCAATCTCCTCCAGTGTTAGGTCTTCTGATATTAACATTTTTTTACTATTTTCAATTCTAACTAAATTAAGATAATGTGTAAATGTTTTTCCCATACTTTCTTTAAATATTTTACTTAGATAATTAGGCGTAATCCTTGCATGATTTGCAGCATCCTCCAATGTTATCTTATTCATATAATTAGCTTTGATATACATACAGGCTTTATGAATGATATCCGCATATTTTATTTCTCTATTCTTAAATACTAAATCAATAAATTTCTCGAGTAATTTTGTAAGCCATAGATAAAGTTCTTCTATATGATCTATTTGAAAAATCTCTTTCATACATAGTCCATTTAGCCAAAATACTTCTACATAATCAGCTCCTCCTGCTAAGGCGCCCTTTGATAAAATAACAACAAGTTCTAGAATTCTTGCAATAAGTATATCAGTATCTTCTCCTCCAGTTGCAAAAAGCTCTACAAGTATTTCATTTAAAAGTTTTTTTGTTTCTTCTATATTTAAGCTTTCTATTGCCTCCAAAAGATGTTGTTCTTTTTCAATAGAATATTTTATATTACTGATACTAAGATTTGACTTAATTCTATCAATAGATTCATATAACTCTTTTTGTTGCTCACTAATCAATTTTTGACTTTGCAAAGTCTCCGTATTATGTGAATCACTTAGACTTTTAGCGACTAAAAAAAGCATTTCTGCAAGTGCTGTTACTCTTTGCGGCTTTATTTGCTGCACCTCTTCTAGATAGACATAAAGATTATAGGCTTGTTCAATAGGAATATTATTTTTATTAACTAATTCTTCAAAAAGATATTCTTGCTTATCTGTAATAAGTACAGGCCCGCCATAAAGAGCTGCTTTTAGCTCCCCTGCATTTATAATAGGTGCAATCCAGTGACAAAATCCAATAGGACAATAATATACGTAGCACTCTCCAAGTCTTATGGCTTGCTCACTATAATATTTTTTTATATTTTTACATAGCAACTGTTTCCCTGTAAGCCGCTTAAATTCCTCGCAAAATTTTGTATTACAAGGAATGTTGTTATCTTGATCTTCAAATAGTATATAATGACTTGTTACCTCTGTAGCCTCTTTATATCGTATAGTACTTGTCTTAATTGTCATTTCATCCATATCTAACCCTTGCCTCCTAAGCTTAAGCATTCTAAATTTATTATATACTATTATAGCGTTAGAATGAGCTCAGAATATAAATATATAATAAAGAGTGCGTTCAATATCTGCCCGCACTCTTTATGAACTCTTCTATTATGCTACTACAAACTCTTTAGCAACTTCTGCACATGTTGCAGCATCTGGTGTAAAGGCATCTGCTCCAATTTCATCTGCATAAGCTTGTGTAATTGGTGCGCCTCCAATCATAACTTTAACTTGATCTCTAAGTCCTGCTTCATTTAACGCATCAATAACAACTTTTTGTTCACCCATAGTTGTTGTAAGAAGAGCTGACAAAGCAACAATTTGTGGACTATGCTCTTTAACTGCTTCAACTATTTTTTCTGCTGATATATCAATGCCTAAGTCAATAACTTCTAAGCCTTTTCCTTCTAACATCATTTTTACTAAGTTTTTACCAATATCATGAAGGTCGCCTTTTACAGTACATAAAACAACCTTACCTACAGCTTTTACACCCATGTCTACTAGTTTTGGTTTAAGAATTTCAGCACCCGCATTCATAGCTCTCGCTGCAATTAAAACTTCCGGAACATAAACTTCGTTTCTTTTAAATTTACCTCCAATGATGTCCATTCCAGCAAGTAAGCCTTCATTAAGAATAACATCTGCACCAATGCCTTCTTCTAACGCTTTGTTAATAAGTTCTTTAACATCTTTTAATCTACCTTTTTGTAAGCTCTCAGAAATTTGAAGTGTAATACTCATTATCTTAATCCCTCCATATAATTATATTTTGACTTTTATTGAAAACTCATAGATTCCATATAGTAATCCATGAACTTTACACTATTTGATAGTTCTACATACTTGCATTTACTTTTTATTTGCTTGGCTACTTGTAAGTACTCTTTATTCAAAAGTACTTTAATAGCACCTATACCAGCAGAATTACCAATACTCACAATTTTATGCTCGAGTTCCTTTGGTAATAAACCAATTTTAATAGCACTTTCCTTGTTCATATAGCTTCCAAAGCCTCCGGCTATATAAACCTTATCTATAGCCTCTACTGTTATGCCGCTCTCATATAGCATAGTCTCTATGCCAGCTCTAATGGAGCCTTTTGCCAGTTGGATTTCTCTTATATCTTTTTGATTAATATAGATAGGTGTCCCATCTGATTTTCTAGCAAGTTCAAAAGAACTCATTCCTTCTATGTCTACTAGATCATCGCCTTCTAAATAGCCTGTTTCATCTACATACCCTGATTCTAGTAAGTAGGCTACGCCATCAATAAGTCCTGAACCACATATGCCAATTGGGGCTTCATCATTAATCGTAGTAATACTGAACTTGCCGTCATTTTTAACTACTTTATTGATAGCTCCAAAGACGCCACCAACGCCATAAGTAATATTAGCTCCTTCAAAAGCAGGCCCCGCTGCTGTAGCACAGCATGTAATATGATTTTGATTTAGAAGAGCAATTTCACCATTTGTACCAATATCTATAAGTAATGCACAGAGGTTATCTTCATACAAATTGGTTGCAATTATCCCACTTACAATATCTGCTCCTACATAAGCTGCTATACTAGGCACAAGTATTACCTTACAATGCTTAGAACCTTGAAGTCCCATATTTAATGCGTCTGTATAGATCGTTTCTGTAAATACTGGAGTAAACGGTGCTGCTCCAATATCTTTAGGATTTACATTTAATAAAAGATGCATCATTACAGTGTTGCCAACGATAACAATCTCATCTAGCTCATCCTCATCTATACTATTATTCCTTAGCAAGTAAGCTATCATACTATTAATTTGTTGGGTAATTGCTGCACTTAGCTCATTTAATCCCTTCGTATGATGCGCATGCTTAATACGTGTAATGACATCAAAACCAAAGTTTTTTTGGTGATTTATATCAGAAAAGACATCTTTGTACTCTCCTGTAGATAGATTGTACAAATAGCTTACAACCGTTGTCGTCCCTATATCTATTGCAATACCATAGCTTTCTTCCTTTTTATCACTTACAGCTATCACTTCATCTGAACTATGAATCAAGGTTATTGTATCCACATTACTATTTATTATTTCTGGCAACTTCCTCATAGCGTCTAAACTTACCTTAGTGACTCCCATCTCATGTTTTAACGTAGTTATATAATCTGATTTTATACCATCTTTTAAGTTTGAAGTGGGTAAGTAAGTTCTTTTAATAAATGGGTCTAATCCTGATGTCTCCTCATAAATGTCTTCAGCAATTTGATATTTTCTTGATGAAAGTTGAAGTGTAATATCTCCTGTCACCGTTAGTAAACAAGCAAAATGCACACCATTTCTTATTTCTTCCTCAGTTAAAAGACTAGTTTCTTCTAGTGTATAAGGTACATGACTCATTACTTTAACCTTACACTTTTTACACTTTCCTTTACCTCCGCACGGAGCATGATAACCACGCTCGTGAATAATAGCGTTATGCAATAACTCTCCATGTTCAACATCCAATGTTTTTAAAAATTTATGATTTCCATTAATGATTTGAACTTGATGTTTCATGACATCCCTCCTATTTGTATTCATTATATACCGTTTTTGTCATATCCTATATGAATTTATTACTCTTTTTTGTACTTTATTACCACACCTATCAAGAGATTTTTCCCATTTGCCTATTTAATCTGTAATCTAAGATTGTAGATATGAGACATTTTAGCAGAAATTTAGCAAAAATTATCGCAATTATATTTTTATCCTATGAAATATTATGCTATAATAAATAGCTATGTACAAAAATCAATTATCGGAGTAATAACTCATGAAAAAACAATCAACAAATATTATATTTTTCGGTCTCATGCAAGGCTTTTATTGGGGAACTTGTGCCTCTTTTAATGTATTTCTCGTTTTTTATTTAGAGTCACTTGGTATCCCAAGCTCACACATTGGTCTGCTCCTAACAGTAGGAATGATTGCCGGAGTTACCTCTCAATATTTTTGGGGCTATTTATGCGATTATTTAAACGGCATAAAAAAAGTAATGGCTCTATGTATAATAGGTGCGGTTGCAGCCGTTTGGACTCTTCCTACCGTTCAAGGCATAAAAGCTATATTTCCTGTTTATATAGCCTTTATGTTATTTCAGCCTGTTATCCCTTCACTTATTGATACGTGGACTATACAACTTAATAAGTCAACCAGAAAAAACTATAGCAAATTAAGAAGTTTAGGTTCATTAACGTTTGCTGTCATGTCTTCTTTTTTCGGTCTATTGGTAGAAAAATATTTTTTCAATGCAATGTCAATAGCTTTTACACTTTTTAGTATACTTCTTTTTACAACGGTTATTCTTTCTGAAGATCTTGTTAAAGAAAAAAGAATCATAATTAAAGAAACTAAGTACAAAGAATCCCCACTCTCTCTTTTAAAAAATATAAAATTCATAGTATTTCTTTTTGGAATTATGCTTATATTCATACCTAATAGTTTTATATCAAGTTATATGTTTTATATAGCGAGATCTGTGAATGGCTCTGCACGTGAGATGGGGATAACCTTTGGCTTAGCCGCTATTTTGGAAATTCCTATTTTTATAATGTTTGGGCGTATTACAAAAAAAGTTTCTGTAGAAAAACTCCTTGTTATTGGTTCTGTATTTTTAGTAGCAAGGATCTTTCAGCTTATATTTATCAAAACGCCTTATGGACTATACACCAATGCATTATTTCATGGCATAGGGTTTCCGATTATAATAAGTTCCTTTAGACATTATGTTCCATCGATTGTACCCAAACATCTTATAGTAACTGGACAGGCCATTACTGGCGCTTTTGCAGGTGGCATTCCCTATATTATGGCGACTTACTTTGGTGGAAATATCATACAGCGATATGGTATAACACACTGTTATATGCTATTTAGTCTATTGGCTAGTATAGCCTTTATCCCATTTGTTTATCTTAACTTAACATCTTTAAAGAACAAGAACAAAATACCCGCTTCTCAATTTAATGGCTAGTTTATACGATATGTTGTTCACGATAAGCTTTAGGTGATAAGCTTTTAAATTTTTTAAAAACTTTTGAAAAGACAAACGCGTCTGTATAACCTATTGAATGTGCAATCTCCGAAATAGTAAGTGGCGTATGCTGCAAAAATTCAGTTGCTTTATTTAGCCTAAAATGGACTAAATAACTCTGCGGAGACTCATTAATCAGCATATTGAAAAGCTTAGTTAAATATTTTCTATTAATCCCTACATAAGAAGCAATTTCTTCTATCGTTATTTTCCTTGAGTAATTGGTCTCAATAAACTCGATAGCTTGTCTAATATAATGTTCCTGCCGCGAGGGCATCTCCCCAGATGTAACTCTCGCATGCGTATACTCAGCTATATTTGCCAGTAATAGGTAAAAACCACTTAATGCATGTAAATCCATGCTTTTTTCATGATGTGTAGATTCAAAAATACTTTTAAAACACTGTATAAAAGCCTCTGGATTATTACATTTAAAAGTAGGATGTTTTAAACTTAGACTTAGTCTATTTAAATAAGTTTCTGCATGCAGACCATTAAAAGAAACCCAATAATAGTCCCAAGGGGTGATAGCATCAGGCGCGTACTCTATGACTATACTTGGTGATATTAAAAATCCTTCACCTGCACTAACTTCATAAGTAACTCCATTAATTGTTACCTTTCCCTTCCCGCTATGTATATAGTAAAGACTATAATGATCCCTTATCCCAGGTCCCCATGAAAAATGACATTCACAATCTCCAGTACCACAAGAATAGAGCTTAATATCTAAATTGACATCTAAATAACTGTTTTCACTTTTAGGCTTAAAGCAAATCATCTTTTTCTCCTTTTTATGATAATAATAAGACATTATAACATATTTAGAGGTTATAAGATAATGGTATTTCTACAATAAAGTCAATATACTATTAAGTAGTAACTAAGCTTTTTAAAAACAGGAGGTGTCAATATGACATATATAGCACAAGAAGATCGTTATGAGACTATGAGATACAACAGA
The DNA here is from genome assembly GCA_937921505.1 of uncultured Clostridia bacterium. GTDB lineage: Bacteria > Bacillota > Clostridia > Lachnospirales > Cellulosilyticaceae > FMMP01. The sequence continues at coordinate 55,057 of CAKZUB010000022.1, forward strand.
TGTGGAAATAGCGGTTTAAGACTACCTGCCATTTCTTTAGGCTTGTGGCACAATTTTGGAGATATTAACGTCCTTGAAAATAGCCGTATGATGCTAAGACGCGCATTTGATCTTGGCATAACCCACTTCGACTTAGCGAATAACTATGGTCCACCAGCAGGATCTGCCGAATTAAACTTTGGCAGAATTTTAAAAGAAGACTTTGTGCCTTACAGAGATGAACTTATTATTTCTACAAAAGCTGGCTACACAATGTGGCCAGGTCCTTATGGCGACTGGGGTTCTAAAAAATACCTCGTATCTAGTTTAGACCAAAGTTTAAAAAGAATGCAGCTTGATTATGTAGATATCTTTTATCATCATCGTCCAGATCCTAATACGCCACTTGAGGAAACAATGGGCGCTTTAGATTTAATGGTCAGACAAGGCAAAGCCCTTTATGTGGGTATTTCTAACTACCAAGCTACCGAGGCAAAAAAAGCAATTACTATCCTTAAGTCACTCGGAACTCCTTGTCTTATTCATCAGCCAAAATACTCTATGCTTGAGCGTTGGGTCGAAGATGAACTTCTTGATGTATTAGCCGAAGAACAAATAGGGTCTATAGCCTTTTCGCCACTTGCTGGCGGCAGATTAACAGCACGTTACTTAAATGGTATTCCGCAAGACTCAAGAGCCGGTGGTCAAAGTGCTTTTCTAAAATCAGAAGACATTACCGAGGATTTACTTAAAAAACTTCATACTTTAAATGATCTAGCCGCTAAACGTGGTCAAACACTTGCTCAAATGGCTCTTGCCTGGGTCCTTCGTGGTGGTAGAATCACCTCCGTATTAATAGGCGCTAGCAAAGTAAGCCAAGTTGAAGATTGCGTAGATGCTGCAAAAAATATAGACTTTATGCCTCAAGAATTAACTGCTATTGAAGAAATTCTTAGTACTTAGGTCTTTCCATAATACCCATCAATATTTTATAGATAAAAAAGCTATGTACAATTTCAAGTGAATTGCGCATAGCTTTTTTTATCGTTTTTTTATATTTCAGTGCTATTTAATGTCAATTTAAAGTAAATTTTACACAAATATAACTTTCTAACTCCCGATATAGTGCTATGATGAAAGAAAAACTTATTATATGGATTAACTATTTTTTATTTTATCTCATGCACTCAAGAAAGGTCTAGAAAATGAACACTCCTACCCAAACTATTAAGGACCAATTTAACAACATTATTGATAAAAAACAAATTAAGACTGTTTTTCAACCTATTATCTCTCTTCGTGATACTTCGATTTTAGGTTACGAGGCACTAAGCAGACTTACCCAAAATATTATTATTAAAAATCCTGATGAGTTATTTTCACTTGCAACTGAATATAATAGACTATGGGATTTGGAACTTTTGTGTAGAACTCGAGCCCTTGAGACAGCTCATACTCTTTTACCTAATGAAAAACTATTTCTTAATGTTAATCCTAACGTTATTCATGATATAAAATTTAAAGAAGGTTTTACAAAAGAATATTTACAAAAATATGCTATGAAACCTGAAAATATAATATTTGAAATTACAGAACGTAATGCTATTAAAGATATTATAGGCTTTAGGTCTACTATTTCACACTATAAACAACAAAATTATAAAATTGCAATTGATGATGCTGGTGCAGGTTATTCTGGCCTCAATCTTATCTGTGATGTTAAACCTCACTACATTAAGCTGGATATGCATTTAATTAGGAATATTGACACCGATAGCATAAAGTACGCTCTTGTTAAAAGCATGATAGAATTATCTAAACTTTCAAGTATAACTCTTATAGCCGAAGGTATTGAGACACTAGAAGAGTTATCTACTCTCGTTACTCTTGGCGTTGAATATGGACAAGGATATTTTATACAAAAGCCACAAGAAACTATCACACCTATAGATACTTCTGTAACAAATACTCTTAAACGACTTAATCAACAGCGTAATCATCTTTATACAAAATCTCTTTCTTATACTTATATAGGCAATCTCTGCAAAGATGAAAAAACGGTGACTCCAACCACTACTGTTGAAGATGTTTATAGCTTATTCTTATCAACCCCCTCTCTACTCGGGGTATGTGTTGTAAAAAACAAACAAGTTGTTGGCGTAGTTACTCGAACGCTTATAGCTACTAATCTTAGTGGACGTTATGGTTTTAGCCTTAATCAAAAAAAACCTCTTGCTACACTTATGCAAACAGATTTTTTATCTGTTGATTATAAAACTTCTATTACTACTGTATCGAATCTTGCTATGTCTAGAGAGACTAGCAAATTATATGATTTTATAACTGTTACTAAAAACGATAACTACTTAGGAATTGTGACAGTTAAAGATTTACTTGAAAAGGCGATGGAAGTGGAAGTTACCAACGCTAAACAGTTAAACCCTCTTTCTGGACTTCCTGGAAATCTAACCATTGATCAAAAGTTATTGGAATGTTTAAACTCTCCAACCCCTTTTAGTGCCTTATATTTTGATTTAGATAATTTCAAGTCTTATAATGACGTTTATGGATTTGGTAAGGGCGATATCATGCTTAAACTACTCACTCGCATTATTACGACTCACACACCATCTAATGGTTTTGCTGGTCATATTGGAGGGGATGATTTTATTATGATACTGCCCTTCCATGAATGTAATGCTTTATGCCAACAGATCATATCTGATTTCGATACTCTTGTTCGTAAATGTTATTCACCTGAAGACCTTGTTAAGGGCTATATTACTTCTAAAAACAGACATGGCATTTCGGAAAACTTCCCTATTGCCACACTATCCATAGCTGCTATAACTAATCAAAACACGGAATTTAACAATATGAATGACTTTTCTGCAAAACTTGCAGAGCTCAAGAAAAAATGCAAACAACAGGATTGCAGTATTTGCTATATTTGCTAAGTTCTTATCTATTTGATAGAATTAAACTACACACCTACTAGAAGTAGATGGATTTAGCAGTATAAATACTGCCATTGCGACTGAAAGTCATTCTTCTATTTTAAACTTATTCTCTATTCCATCTGAAGATTGATTCTCTATATAATTCTTTACAATTTCTTCTGTTACCATTCCTACGGTTGCGCAAAAATATCCTCTTGCCCAGAGATGTTGACCCCAATATCTCTTTTTTAGTTGTGGAAATTCTTCCTGCATTAGATGTGACGATCTACCTTTTAAGTATTGTACAATTTTGCTTGGGGGCAAATCTGTGGGGCAAGATATAAGCATTTATACATGATCTTTACCTCTACTTCCTTTGATATTGAACCTTTAGTTCATGGCTCTATGAAGAAAAAACTTCCTGAATTAGAGCTCGCCATTGATGGTTATATAACACCAGAGCAAGCAGTCTTATTCGCTAGATCTCAAGGTTATCGCATCAAAACCGCTTCTTAACCTTTATCATTTATCACATATTTAATTTTTTGGTCATTGGAAGATGGCCTGTTTGCTGTGTTCCCTTATTCAATTGGCGACTTCTAGTTTATATTTCAACCTTCTTCTGAAAGTCCAAACATTTCTTTTAAAGTTAGAAGGCCAATTGTTACGTTAACAGGCGATTAGGCCTTGAAGCGGTATCACTATAAAGAACTTCGAACCGTTCTTCATTAATATTCGAAAGAATCTACTTATGAAAGGGTTCAGCCCAACTTTTTCTCAATGCATTTTGAAGATATTTAGGCATTGTTACTATTTTGTCATCAAGATTAAGTTGCACAGCATCATTTTTACGAAACATGGTAATACCCCTTTCAAATCTTTTTACTTAAGTATAATAATTTTCCAGGTTAAAATCACCGGATTTTACTTTTTTGGAAATTTTAATACAAGATGATGGCGTAGGCATGGATGAAGCCAAACGTTCTCATATATTTAATTCAGATTATATTAAAGAGAATCCTTCTGGCGGAGTAGGTGTTAATAACATTTTTCTATATCTTGTTCTAATAGTTCCAATAAGCCTTCTGGACTCATCCATCCTTGCTGAGCCTTTGGAATATTGGATGATTTTCTCACATCTAAAAACCAGATACCAGACTTAATTTCCAGTTGCTTTAAGTATTTTCTGCCATTGGTTGCAAAAAGAAAAGGCACTTTATAGTGTCCCCAACACCCTATAACATACTCATGATCTGAAGCTTTAATTTCCTTTGCATAATCTTTGCACTGATAATCAATCACACAAGGAATATCTACGTGCTGACGTTTTGCTTCAATAACCCCTACAAGCTTCTTACCTGCAAAAAGGGCATAGTCCGCATAGCCTCTATCCCCAACCTTTGAGTTGGTAGGCCACTCCGCAATGGCTAGATTTCTACCTTTTTGAGGTCTTATTCCTTTTGAATAACGTAGATTCAATGTATCTGCTTCCCAACCCACCTTACGAAGTTGCTCGTCTATTAAATACCGTGTTTCCTTCTCTGTTAATTGCATCTTATCTGCTGAGGTGTGAGCCAATTTTTTTCTAGTCTCAATAGATATATGAGCGTGTGATACTGCCTTTTGCTTATCTTCCATTAAGCGAGCTATTTCAGCTTCCTGAGCTTTGATCATCTGATCATAATTTATCTCTTTACTCATGTGCTGTGGAAGCACAAAACTATGCGGTTCAAACTACCAATCCCCATAAGTCTGCATAAATCAAATACCCAACTTAAAGGTTGCTTCAAGGAGTATTTCTGCCTTTTCACTCGATTCAAATCCCTCATGTACAGCTTTATTTCTAGATGTTCTTAAAATGCACAAGAAGTCATCAACCTCTTTAGGAATAAGGCCTTCTCTCTTTAATACCTTAATCCTATTTGAATGTGTATTTTCTATTCTGGCAAGTCAATATTATCTAGTTCAAACATAAGACTCACAAGTTTTTCTGCAAATAGTCCAAGCTTTATAAGCGCTGAATTAGAGTCTGAATAAATATAGCTTTCTGCATTGCTTCCAAGCCGCGCTAATATTGGCCACTTTTCTTCTAAAAATAAGAAATTAGACATAGTTTTCCCCCTACAAACTAATTTTTTTCTTTAGTATCTGTATACACCTATATTTTTCATAATTATACCATAAACTCCATACTTTGTGTTTATTGAATCCTATCCGCATACCTATTAAAGAGATTGTGTCTTATAAAAAAAAGAATGTGTTTAAAGCATTATGCTCTAAAAACATTCTCTTGTTGGCTCAAAAAATTAATTATGCTATCTTATTTATCAACTACAACGCCTTTTTTAAGAATGATATTTGCATAAAGCGCGCTTTCGCTTGTAGCTACAATTGCGAAAGCTTTCTGAGCTCTGTCATAAAAATCATATCTCTCAATGAACTCTATCTTTGCGTCTTTACCGTCATGCTTTTTTATCACTTCTTTATAATCTTCCCAAATAGTTGGTATGGTTGGATCCCCTTCCACAACTTGCATTAACCCTACTGAGGCAGGAGCATAAGTGTCAAGCGGAAAGAAAGGCAGGATTGCCTCTAAAATTTGGGTTACAGTATGCCCATCACATCTCACAAGTCTTCTGGCATTTGTATCTGCTGGGAAGTTACCATCTGCAAATACAATTTCATCACCATGTCCCATAGACATAAGAGTATGCATAAGATCCGGAGATATAATAGCTGGTATTTTTTTTAACATAGTAATCACCTCATCGCTTATTTAATAGAATATGAGTTAATGACTTATAATGAGATTATTAGCATTTTTTATAGAGTGGTCCAAAAGACTCACAAGCTCTATAATCTGCACCTTCTAAATCTTTTGTTCCAAATGCACCCCATGTTTTTGGACGAAAGATTCTTTCTTCTTCTACATTGTGCATAGCTACCGGTATTCTGAGCATCGCTGCAATTGTGATAAGATCTGCACCAATATGACCATAACTAATCGCGCCATGATTAGCTGACCATGCATTCATAACACTATAAACATCTTTGAATGCTCCTTCACCTGTTAACTTTGGTACAAACCATGTCGTTGGCCATGTTTGACTGGTACGTTTATCAAGTGTACGATGCACATCTTCTTGCAACTCTACTGTATACCCTTCTGCTATTTGAAGAATTGGACCTAAACCTTTTACTAGAGAAATACGACTCATTGTAACAGGCATATCTCCTTTACTTAAGAAACAAGATGAGAATCCGCCTCCTCTAAAGTATTCACCATCTGCTGGTGGCCATATTGTTGCATCTAAGCATTTCTGAGCTTCTTCTTCTGTAATATTCCAGTATGGTTTCATCACTGGTTTACCCTTTTCATCTGACTGCTGACCCGTACCATCTAAAGTGGTAGAACCTGAATTAATTAAATGGATAATACCGTTCTTCGCAATACCCGTAAGTTTTTGTCCTGTCACTCGCTCTACTGCATCTGGGCTCCAGTATGTACGTACATCTGAGAAGATTTGTGCGGTATTTGTAAGAAGATGCCCAAATAACATGGCTACACCATTTAAACAGTCGTTTTCTGTTGCCATAACAAAAGCTTCTCTTATACCATTCCAATCAAAAGAAGAATTAAGAATAGCTTCCATAAAATCTCCGTTTGGAAGTTGGTCGGTCCACTGTCTTTGCCCTTGGAACCCTGCTGCAATCGCATTATGTCCTTCTGCCTCTTCTCCAAATCCCATCTGGGCAAGTTTTGGATTGCCTATCATAAGATCACGGCATATAAGTGTCATCTTAACAACATATTCCCACTCTGCATCTTTTTGTTCTCTTGTTTTTGGATTTGCATTGAAGTCTTTGCCTTCTTTACAGTTTGCCTTTGTCCATGCAAGTGCTTTTTCAAATTCCTCTTTATCATAGATCCCTTCGTTTACGCGACGTGAAATTTCTGACATATCAACATATTCATTTCTCATACCTAAGTAATCACTAAAGAAGTTAGAATCTACAATAGAACCTGCAATTCCCATAGATACACTACCAATAGATAAGTAAGACTTATCTTTCATGGTTGCCACTGCAAGACCTGATTTTGCAAAAGAGATTAACTTTTCTTGAACATCTTCTGGAATTGCTGTATCAGATAAGTCTTGTACGTCTTTACCATAGATTGTGAAAACTGGAAGACCCATTTGATCGTGTCCTGCTGCTGCTGCTGCAAGGTATACAGCTCCTGGCCTTTCTGTTCCATTAAATCCCCATATAGCTTTAATGCGATGTGGATTTTGATCAATTGTTTCACTGCCATAGCACCAGCAAGGCGTTACTGTAAGCGAGACACCTACATTTTCTCTTTGAAATTTATCTTCGCACCTCGCTGCTTCTGCAACACCGCCTATCGTAGAGTCAGCTATCACACACTCTACTTTTTCACCACTTGGGTGACGCAGATTAGCTTCCAAAAATGCTGCTACACTCTTTGCCATGCCCATTGTTTTTTCTTCTAATGATTCTCTTACACCTTTTCTTCTTCCATCAATAGTCGGTCTAATACCTATTTTGGGAAGTCTGCCATTTAACCTAAATGTGTTGTTCATTAAAACGCCTCCTTATATAAACTTAAAATTTAGCCTAACATTTAAATATACTTTAGCATATACCAATTTTGACAAATTTTTAAAATTGGTATAAAATAAGTATATCTATTAACACCAACGCCTTATATTCTATATATAATATATATTAACATATTTGTCAATTGATTTATCTCTTTTAATTTATTTTTATTCATTTTTATAATTGTCCTCTTGAATAATATGATTTACACTATATTATTGGTTTATATTATATAAACCAATAATATATCTATTTTATACCAAAAATATTTATTTTATTATCTGATATGATAAAACGATATTGCTTTATCAGATATAAGTCTAGTATACTTTAAATATCACTTTTAAAAGGAGCTTATCTATGGATCACTCTAGTAAACCTTCTCCACGCTATATTCAAATCTATGCAGATTTAAAAACACTTATTGAACAAAATCATTATGAGTATGGGTCTTTTTTACCCGCTGAAAGAGTACTTAGTACACAGTATCAAGTAGAACGTCTTACACTGCGCAAAGCTCTTTCTCTTTTAGCTGAACAAAGTTATATTGAAAAACTGCCTGGTGCTGGTAATAAAATTATTTATAAATCCATGATTTCTCCTTCTCTTCAAGGCATTGCCAACGCTATTGCTTATGTTCTTCCTGATATGGATAATGAACAGGTCGCACAACCATATCATATGGAAATATGTAATTATCTTGAGAAATATTGTAAACAAGATAACCTTGATCTTATTTTTACAAAGATAAGCGATAATCAAGCCACACCTTCATTTTTGCTTAACCCCACTACTATAAAAGGTATTATATGGGTAGGTGATATTAATCCAGACTTTTTAGAAATGGCTCGTAAAAGTCATATTCCTTCTATTGTTGTGTCCAATAATTATCCCCTCTTTGCACGTATTAATATTGACGATGTTAACTGTGGGTATAGCGCTACTTCTCACCTCATTGAGCAAGGCTGCAAACGTATTGTGCATATCGAAGGAGCATCCAACTACATCAGTACTAATAATAGAAGCGAAGGCTATCGTCGTGCACTTCTTGTGAATGGTCTTCATGTTCACCCCGAACTCATTGTGCAAGGTGACTGGAACTTTACCAGTGGTTACTCAAGCGTTATGTCACTTATTGAAAAAGGAATAGCTTTTGATGGAATTATGTCTTCAAATGATATGATGGCACTTGGTGCTATGAAGGCCGTTATTACTTCTGGTCTTAGTGTGCCTTTAGATATTAAAATTATTGGTATTGATAATATTGAGCAAAGTAAAATTTCTAATCCATCACTTTCAACTATTTGCGTCGAGCAACAAAGTATTGCAAAACTTGCCTTTTTATTTTTAAAACAAATCATGTTAGACCTCTCTGTGCCGGATGAAATTCTTATTCCCGGCAAGCTCATCCACCGTGAAACAAGTTGAACAAATATATATGAAATCTTCACCAAGTATTCATGAAGTATTCACTACTATTTATTTTGTAAACAACTATATCAACCAATTATCATCTCCTTATTCTGGCATATGTGACTTATTTTTTCAGATTCCCTATGAGTTGTTTCATAAAAGTATAAATTATGATAAAATTTAATGAAGTTCTATATATGGAGGCCGCTCATGAAAAATAGTGTAAAAAAACTGAAATTTAAAAACAATCTTAGTACAAAGCTTTTTTCTTTTAAATTAAAATCTTTAAATCTGAAGAAAAAGAATACTCATACAAAGACTTCATCTATCAAAAATAAACTTATTACAATTTTCATCATATTTGCCGTTATTCCACTTCTTGTTGTAAATATTATATCTTCTTCAATATCAAAGAAAGCTCTGCGCAATACCAGCCAACAGCTTACAACCGAACTGGTAAAGCAGGTTGCTCACAATATTGATTCTTTTATTAACGAAGTGGATAAAAATGTTACTCAATTTGCTGTTGTTGATTTAGTTCAAGGAAATTTGATAACTTCTTACTTCTCTAGTGATATACTACAAAAGCTCAATGCAACAAGAGAGATAGAAAAAACCACATTGTATTTAGAAACTATGGATAAAAATATTAAGGATACTGCTCTAGTTATGAATAATGACTCGGTACTAGGGTCAATCACTGGGGTTACACCCGAAGACTTACTTTCTACCAAAGACCTTGACCTAGAATCTAAACCTCTTTGGACCAAAGATTTAGGATCTTCTACCGATAAGCTTTTTTTTATGAAAGCTATTACTACGTTATCTAAAGGCACGCATTGCACTATAGTAGTCGATGTTAACATGGAAAGTATTGTTAAAACTATTGGGAATATTGATCTATTAGAAAATTCTGTTTTATACATAGCCGATCACGAAGGCAAGATGATTTATAATTCTGATACTACTGCGCAAATGGTAGGTACGGCTATATGGGATGTAGTAGATAGTTCAACTGAGCTTGGAACAGCAATCGTTGAAAATAAACTCGTTACTTATTCAGTACTTCCTAATGGTTGGCACATTATTGCTGAAATACCTGAAGCCTCTTTAACAAGTCAATTAACTGCTTCTAGTGTTATAATTTGGCTTCTTATCTTTGTAGTCGGATTACTTGCAGTTATTATAGGTTCTCTTGTATCTAAAGGATTTTCTTCACCCATCATCAAGCTTATGTCTCTTATGAAACGTGCTGAGGAAGGGGATCTTACTATACAAATGACTGAGAAGGGCACTGATGAAATTGCTAGTCTTTGCAAAAGTTTTAATCATATGATACTCAATATACGCACACTGCTTAATGATACAAAGCTCGTTATTATGAATACCTTAGATGACAGCAAAATATTGCGTACTTCTACTGGTCAGTCTGTTGAGACCTTTGAACAATTTGCATTATCTATCGATGAAATTGCACAGGCAACTACCCACCAAGCCGAAGATGCTCAACACAGCGCTGAGGTGATGTCAAACTTATCAGATAGCATGCAAGATGTTATGCAAAAAACAAATGTTATATTTGAAAATAATCAAGGGGCAAAGCAAATGATTCAAGCTGCAACAGATAGTATTAACCTTCTTAGTAAAACTATGGTCTCTTCTATTGAAGCATCTGCCGAGATCCAAACAAGTATTATTGAACTAAGTACTCTTACCAAAAGTATTGAAGATATTATGAAACTTGTAGATGGTATTAGCGAACAAACAAACCTTCTTGCTCTTAATGCGAGTATTGAAGCGGCAAGAGCTGGTGAAGTCGGCAAAGGATTTGCTGTTGTTGCACATGAAGTAAGAAACTTAGCTGAGCAATCTAAAAGTTCTACTGTAAATGTTAGAAAAACCCTTAATACTATAGAGACTAAAACAAAAGATGCAGTAGCCTTAGTTAAAAAATCAAATAACATTTTTGCCAGTCAAGAAGACGCTGTGAAGAATGTTAATACCACCTTCTTTAGTATTATTAATACCCTGAAAACTATGGATACAGATCTTGAAGAAGTTAACTCTAAAGTACAAAGTATGCGTACTTTAAAGGATACAATGGTTCAAAAAATAGATAATATTGCAACCGTCACTCAAGAATCAGCCGCTTCTACCCAAGAAGTTAGTGCGTTAAGCGAAGAGCAAAAATCAGTTGTTGAATCTTTATATGATTTATCTAATACATTAACTTCTAGTATGAATAAACTTAATCACTCTATACAAACTTTTAAAGTAGAATAAAAAACAACCCAAAAGTAAGATGCAGCTTCGAGTCCTTAGAAGCTGCATCTTACCACTTGATCTAGATGATCAATCATATAAAAGTCTTTGAATTTCAGGATTATCTATATTAGAGTTATCATACCACGCAAAACCCGTATCAATAAATTCCGGTACTCTTTCCCCCCTATAAACTCTGACAGCTGTTTCTACTGCTTGGTATCCAAGTTCTAACGGGTTTTGGGTAACAGCTCCCACTACAATCCCTTCTCTAATAGCCTCAATAACTCTTCTACCAGAATCAAATCCAACAACTACGACTTGTCCTTCCTTATTAAGTGTTTTAATCGCACTCACAATGCCTTCAGTAATAATTCCACTCCCTCCAAATATGCCTTTTATATCTGGGTAATCTATTAACATTTTCTTTGCAATTTCTGTTAACTCTTCAATCCCTCCTTCACTATATGCAATAGGGATTATTTCAATATTTGGGTAGTTTTGTATAATAGTGTCTACAAATCCATCAGTCCTATCAGCACCCACTCTACTTTCTGGACTTAAAGATGCAATACCTATTTCCCCTTCCTCTTCAATAAACTCTGCCATTTTATCTGCTGCTAGTGCTCCAGCTGCATAATTATCTGTTGCAACTGTCGTTCTGACAATAGGGCTATCAACCCCTGAATCAATACCAATAATTGGAATACCTATTGCTTGTGCACTTTCAATATAGGGCGTTACTGCTCTTGAGTCAAGAGCTGATAAAACAATAACCTGTGGACTATTAGCTAAAGCTTCTTCTAAAATATCAAGCTGTTCTTGCACTGTCTCTCCTCTTCTCGTCCCTTCAAACGTGACCTTCACTCCATAATCTCTCGCTGCTTGATGCGCACCTACTTCAACAGGCCTCCAAAACCCCGACTCAATTCCTTTTATAATAATAGGAATATATATTTCTTCTGCTTCGTATATTGAGTTTGTAGGAGCTGATTGTTGTGTTGTCGCTATAGTTGTTAATTGCAAAGCACCACTTCCAATTATTGCTATAAGTAATAAATAAATTAATATCTTTTTCATATGCCACCCTCCTTGTTACCATTCTATTGAGGTTTTTATTTGTAAAGCAATTCTCTAATTACTGGATAATCTATATTAGAATTATCATACCATGCAAATCCAGTGTCAATAAAAGTTGGCAGTATTTCTCCTCTAATACTTCTAATCGCTGCTTCTACAGCCTGGTATCCAATACCTAATGGATTTTGGGTAACAGCTCCTGCTGCAATGCCTTCTCTAATAGCATCTATAAGTACTTCTCCCGAATCAAACCCAATTATAACAATTTCCCCTTGTTTATTAAGTTCTTTAACTCCTTGAATGACACCGTGTGCTGAACCCTCATTAGCTCCAAATATCCCGGCAACATCGGGATGTTCTCGGATTATCTCTTTTGTTATTTCTGCTGATAAATTAACATCTCCGCCACCATATCTAATAGCAACCACTTCAATGCCCGGGTATGCTTGTGTAATAGTATCTATAAATCCATCTCTTCTATCAATACCTACTCTACTTGTTTCATCTTGTACAATAATAGCTACTTTCCCTACGCCATCAAGTAGTTCTGCCATCTTGTTACCTGCTAAAGCCGCTGCACTATAATTATCTGTTGCTACTGTTGTTCTAACAATTGGGCTCACAACTCCAGAATCAAATCCTATAACTGAGATACCTAATAAATTTGCTCTTTCAATAAAAGGTGTAGCTGCTCTTGAATCAACTGCTGATAAAATAATAGCTGATGGGTTTCTATCTAAAGCTGCCTCTAGTATTGCAAGTTGCTCTTCAACTTGCCTTTCTTCTTCTGTTCCTTCAAATGTAATTTCTACTCCATAATCACTGGCAGCTCGCTCCGCTCCTATTCGCACGATATCCCAGAAGCTATACTTAAGTCCTTTTACAATAAGTGCTATATATAGACTTTGGCCTGAAGGCATTATTTGAAGGATTGGTTCTTGTTGATTTACTAGAGATGCTGCTTGTTGTGTCCCTACTATATTAAATACTCCTATAAATAATAATATTTGTCCTATTATTAATAATTTTTTCATAGCTATTTTCCTTTCATACTTTTACTACATAATCATTTACTTATAGGATGCATCTAATCTATTTATCTATACGTGTAGCAATAACATATTTATTAATTTTACTTTTAGCATCAAAAAAAGCACTGACATTTAAATCATCAGTACTTTTTTATGTATTTAATCAAGGAGAATATTTTTATTCGTAAAGAACTTCTTTAATTGCTTGGTCATCCATGTTTGATTTATCATACCATTTGAAACCAGTATCAATAAATTCTGGGTTTGTTTCACCCTTGTATGCTTTATAAGCTGCTTCTACTGCTTTATAACCAATACCTACTGGATCTTGTGTAATAGCTCCTGCTATAGCACCACTTCTAATACCATCAAGAAGTAATTTACCTGAGTCAAATCCAATAATGATAAGATCATTCTTATTAAGCTCTTTTACTGCATTAAGAACACCTACTGCAGAACCTTCATTTGTACCAAATATACCTTTAATATCTGGGTTAGCTGTAACAATAGATTTAGCTGCTTCTGTTGATTTTGCATGGTCACCATCACCATATTGAACAGGAACTATTTCAATATCAGGATATTTTTCTTGTATTGTTTTAACGAAACCATCACGTCTATCTACACCTGTTTGACTTACCTGATCATGTGCAACAACACCTACTTTGCCTTTTCCGCCAATAAGCTCTGCCATTTTATCAGCTGCTAAAGCTGCTGCTGCATAGTTATCTGTTGCCGCTGTTGTTTTAACAATTGGGCTATCTACTCCTGAGTCAAATCCAATAACCGGTATGCCTGCTGCATCTGCTTTTTCAAGATAAGATGTAGCTGCTTTTGAGTCAAGTGCTGCTAAAGCAATTGCTTGAGGGCTTTTTGCGAGTGCTGCTTGTAACATATCTAGTTGTTTATCAACTTGTGCTTCTGTTTCTGGTCCTTCAAATGTAATTTCAACGCCATAGTCAGCTGCAGCTCTTTCTGCCCCAAGTTTAACTGCTTGCCAAAACTGATGTTGGAAGCCTTTTGAAATAACTGGGATATATATTTTTTCTTCCCCTGCTGGTTGTTCCACTGGTTTTGCTTGTTCTGCTGCTGGCTTTTCTGTTGATGCTGGTGCTGATGTTGCTTTTGGTGCACATCCAACGCCAAGTCCCATGATAAGTGATAAGGTTAGACCTAAAACTAATGCTTTTTTCATATTTACTACCCCTTTCATAATTTAAATAATATATTCTTTACTCCTTTTAAGGTGAGTTAGAATTCTAAGTTATTTGTTACCACGTTTTCGCACTGTATCTAATAATACTGCAAGAACAAGTACACATCCTGTAATAACAATTTGCCATTCTTGGGCTACACCCATAACTTTTAATCCATTTGTAAGTGTACTTATAATAAAAGCTCCTATTACGGTTCCTAGAATAGTACCTTCTCCGCCAACCATTGATGTACCACCGATTACAACTGATGCAATAGCCTCTAACTCATAACCTTGCCCTAAAGCTGGCTGCGCTGAGTCGAGCCGTGCTGCCATAACAATGCCCGCTACCCCTGCAAAAGCACCACAAAGTGAATAAATCGCTGTTTTCCATTTCACAACATTAACACCCGATAGTCTTGTTGCTTCTTCATTGCTTCCTATTGCAAAATTATATCTTCCAAGCTTTGTCTTGTTAAGGATAATAGCTGCAATAACCGCCATAGCTAAAAAGATGAATATACCATTAGGTATACTGTACTTTCCCTCAGCTCCAAATTTCAGAATAGACCCTAATGTAATTTTTCTAAAATCTGGTGTATCACTAAAGTAAATAGGTTTTGTTCCTGAGAGTACCAGTGATAGTCCTTTTGTAATCATCATAACTCCAAGTGTTGCTATAAATGGTTGCAACTTCAATCTTGAAACTATTGTACCACTTACAAACCCACAAAATGCTCCAGTACATACACCTACAATAATACCTAACCCTATAGGCATACCCATATTCGTAATGGTAACACCTGCCATAACAGATGAAAAAGTCATAACCGTACCTATAGATAAATCAATTCCTCCTGTAATAATAACAAAGATAATACCAAGAGCTAAAATCCCATTAACACAAGTGGAAAGCATAATAGAGACAATATTACCAAAAGTTAAAAAGTAGGGTGAAGCCATAGAAAAAAATAGTACTAGTATTAACAACGCTCCAAAAGCTAGAAACTTTTGCGCATTTTCCGCGCTGAAAACGGCTTTTTTTACGCCAATTTCTGCTTGTAGTGCACTTTTTTCTGTATTTGCCATTTTATCATTCCTCCTCACATAAAGTATGTTACTTTACGCCTCTCTTTTTGTTGCATATTTTATAATTTCTTCTTGACTTGCTGTCTTAATATCTAGTTCTCCTGTTATACGTCCTTCACACATTACAATAATCCTATTACTCATGCGAAGTATCTCTGGGAGCTCAGAAGAAATCATAATAATCGCCTTTCCTTCTTTTGCAAGTTGTGAAAGAAGTTTATAGATTTCACTTTTAGCACCTACATCTATTCCTTTAGTAGGCTCATCAAAAATTAAGATATCGCAGTCTCTTAAAAGCCATTTTGCTATAACTACTTTTTGTTGATTACCACCTGAGAGATTTTTTACCCTTTGCTTAGGCCCAGGTGTCTTGATACTTAGTTTTTCTATATAATCTTGACTTGTCTGTGTAATAGTGCTCACATTTGTAAAACCATATTTGCTTGTATATTTATCTATACAAGGCAATGAAATATTCTGTTCTACTGTCTCTCTAAGATTCAGTCCATAGCGCTTTCTATCTTCTGATAAATAGCCAATACCATGTAAAACTGCATGTTCAGGCCTTAATATCTTTACTTTTTGCCCTTTAATATAAATCTCACCTGAGTCATATTTATCAGCACCAAAAATAGCTCTCATAACTTCTGTTCTTCCTGCACCCATAAGTCCTGAGAAACCAAGTATTTCACCCTTATGTAATTTAAAGCTCACATCCTTAATTTTTTTACCGCTATTAAGATGCTTAACTTCTAATGCAACCTGATTAAAATGTGTATAATTATGTTCATTAGCCGTCTCATAAATGGTTCTACCCACCATCATATTGATAACTTGCTGAATATCAACATCTTTTGTATTCACTGTATCAACATAAGTGCCATCTCGCATGACAGTAATTCTATCAGTAATTCTTTTTATTTCATCCATTCGATGTGAGATATAAACGATGCCCACTCCTTTTTTCTTAAGAGTTTCAATCATTTTAAATAGTTCATTAATTTCTGATTCTGTTAAAGCTGTAGTTGGCTCATCCATTACGAGTATTGAAGAATCAAATGAAAGTGCTTTAGCTATTTCTATCATTTGCTGCATTGCAACAGTGAGCTTACCCACCTTAACTTTTGGATCTAATTTAAGATTCATTGCATTAAATAGCTCTTGTGCTTTTTTATTAGCCTCATTATCATTCACAAATAGTTTATTTTTGCTTATAAATTCTCTGCCTATAAACATATTTTGTGCAGCCGTTAAGTGGGGCATAAGATTAAGTTCTTGATGTACCATACAAATGCCAAGCTCTTGCGCCTCTTTCGTTCCTTGCACATTAATTTCTTTACCTTTATAAACAACCTTACCTTCATCTTTGCCATGTACACCCGTAAGGATTTTCATAAGTGTAGATTTTCCAGCACCATTTTCACCAACTAGTGCGTGAACTTCTCCTGATCTTAAATCAAACTTGCAATGATCTAATGCATGAACTCCTGGAAAAGATTTATCTATGCCTTCCATAACTAACAATGTCTCTTTCAAATTTATCACCTCCACATTCAAATCCTTATTACCATTTAATTTATATTGCGCTTATATCTAACTTATATGTATATCTTACAGTTTTATTATACTTTTTTAATATATTTTTCAACTTAAATAGTTTAAAATACTACTATCTTGTCAATACGCAAAAAAGACACTCTGCAATTTTAGTAAAATCGCTCAAGTGCCTTTAATAATAGTTAAATATCTTATTCAAATAGTTAAATATACTATTAAACAGAAATTTCCTCTTATTTAATAATTGGATAAAGAAGTTTTTGATTTTCTGTAAGATATAGCGTTTCTTTATTAATTAATTTATATCCTGTGTCAATATATTCCGGGATTTTTTTACCGGTGTAAGCTTGCAAACTATTTTTAACTGCTAAATAGCCCATATTAAATGGTTTTTGTACAACAATAGCCTCTATAACATTTTTTTCCAAAGCATAAATAATACTTTTAGAACTATCAAAGCCTACTACTTTCACCTTGCCTTGCAATCCTAGCTCTTGTATGGCATCACATACTGCATCTGTTACTTGTTGATTGGCTGCCACTATGCCGCTAAGGGTTGGATATTCTAACAGTACTTTTTTTGTTGCCCTATAGGCATCTGATGTTGTCCCTTCTGTATAAACAGTAGGATGCATAAAAATATGCTCATATTTACTTGCTTCTTCTTTATACCCAAGGTCTCGTTCCTTAGCTGTACTTGCTCCTTCAACAAAATTAATCATAATGATTTCGCCTTTTTGATCTAAAATCTCTATAAGGTGCTTAGTTAGAACGGCTGAAGCTTGTACACTATCTGTCGCTACATTAGTGATGTTTGGCACTCCCTCCACTGTTGAATCAACGGTGAGAAGGGTAATCCCTTGACCTTTAGCTTCTTCTACTAGGGACTTAAGTGCATCAACATTGGTTGCTGCTAGCAAAATAATATCTACCTTCTCATCAATAGCCTCTTTAAGTATCTCTTTTTGACTCTCAATATTTCTTTCTAAAAATGGTCCTCTTGTTTCTATTCGGACACCTTCTTCTTTAGCCGCAAGCTCTGCTCCCATTTTTATAGTTTGCCAAAACTCAAATTCTGGTGCTATTGACTTCGGAATAAGTACAATTTTATTAGGTAGTTTCCTATGGTCTAATAATTTAAAAGTTGTCGTAATACTTGCTATTACAATGACACCTACAATCACTAGGGTCCATTTATTTGTTTTATTCACTCATATCCCTCCTTAGTCTATAATAGCTGGTATTACGACATCTACTTTGGTCCATTCTCCAAGTACACTTTCATACTTCAAGCCATATTCTTTACCAAAATAAACTTGCAACCTTTCATGTACATTCTTAATAGCCACGCCACCGGTTGTTATGGAAGCCGAAATAGGCCTGGTAAGAATCGTATCTATTTGTTCTTTTGTCATACCTTTCCCATTATCTTCAACACTTAAAATAATATTTTCTCCTTGCTTATGTCCACTAATTTTAATATTCCCACCTTCATCTAAGTCTTTTATTCCATGATAAAGTGCATTTTCTACAAGAGGCTGAAGAATAATTTTCACTGTTGAATATTGATATAGCTCTGTATCAACATTGATACTATAAGTTAATTTGTTTTCATAGCGTATTTTTTGTATCAAAAGATAATATTTTACATGTTCTATTTCTGAAAAAATAGGAATAACTTCTACACCTTTACTTAGACTGAGTCTAAAGTATCTTGCAAGAGCTGCAGTCATATTAACAACCTTTTTATGCTCTTCTCGTTCAGCAAGCCAGATAATAGTATCTAAAGCATTATATAAGAAATGCGGATTAATTTGAGCTTGCAAGATCTTAAGTTCACTTTTTCTAAGTTTTTTTTCATTATCCTTTATACGTCCTAAGAGCACCTTAATTTCAAGCAGCATGGTTTGGAAGGACTTTGATAAATTTTGTATTTCTTTTGTATTGGTATCAATGGATATATCAACATCTAATCCCCCTTTTTCTACCTCTGCCATAATATTTTCAAGCTCTAAGATGGGTTTTGAAATTTCTTGGGATATTTGCTTAGATAATACTAACGCTATTAAAACACATAGAATAGATATAATAACAACTGTTATTGTGATACCACTTTGAGAAGTAAGCAGTTCTTCTAAATAAGATACTCCCACCACTGTCCACCCCACCTCCTTAAGGGTATGCACTGTTACAAGCCGCGATTTCGCTTCCTTTTCAACAAAGCTTCCTTCTACTTGCTTTCCTACACTAGATAGATCTTCCATTTTTAGACCTGAATAGATAAGCTGCTGTTGTGGATGGTAAATAATATCTTGATTTTTACTTATAATATAAACATAGCCTCTATTACCTAAAGTAATTTGATTGCATATATCAGCCAGTTTTTTATAACTCATATCAACGAGCATTACCCCGAGTACTTCATCCGTTTCTTTGTCTATAATAGCGCTGCTTACCGAAAAAACCCATTTTTCATTATTCTCTATATAATTTTGTATATGAGAAGAAGATAATATAAGTTTACCTTTATTCTGTATAGCACTAATATACCAATCCATCTTTGTAATATCTATATAATCTTTAATCTTATAACTGTTACTATCTACAAGGGTAGTCCCATTTCTGCCAAATATAATAATAGACTCTATATCATTAGCCATATTAGCGTTGATTTTAAACTGCTCTAAAGATACATTTTTAGCAGTAAAAGGTTCCTCAACTTTTCTTCTTAAAATATTTTGCAGACTTTCATCTTGAGATAGTACCCATGATACTTTTTTCATATGATTAACATAGTCTTCTATATTGCGTCCTAATTGCTTTGTAATTTCATAAGAGTAAATATGAGCATTTTTTTCTGTAATATCAGATAGTTTATAAATGAAAAATATATCCAGAATAACTATGATAACCATAATAAGCGCAAAAAAATGAGTAAATATCTTATATCTTATATTTTTAGCTTTTTGTTGAAATTTCACATTTAACCACCTATTTCTGTTTTTTTATATTCTGAAGGAGTTTGATTAAATTTTTTCTTAAATAAAGTGCTAAAATATTGTGGATCTAGATAACCTACTTTTTCAGCTATTTCATACGTTTTAAGCGAAGTATACTTAAGCATCTCTTTAGCCTTATCTAGTCTATAATCTGTTACAAACTGAATAAATGTAGTTCCTGTTTCTTTTTTGAAAATACTACTTAAATAGCTTGGACTTAAATGAACTTCTTTACATACCATGCTAATAGAAATCTCCGGAATATAATAGTTTTCTTCTATAAAGTGCATGATATTTTGAAGATGCATTTTATTTGGGGAGGCTTGTTTTTCTATGTAATTGTTGCATTTTAAATAGAGATTATTCACCCACCGTTTAATATCCTTAGTTGTTTTCTTACTCTTTAATTCTTCTACAACATTTATTGTATTTGGAAATAGCTCAATGATGCTTTCATCTATTTGCACAAATTTTTTAAGCATCGAACTTATAAGTATATTCCATATAGCTTGACAGGCTGCTATAGTCATACTTGATCGTTCCATCTTAATATTCACATCTTCTAATACTTCATCAAACTTCTTAGAATCTTTAATAGACTGAATAAGCTTATCTTCCCATTCTAACCATTCATTCGCGTGAGAAGCATCCGATAGTTTAGCAGAAAAATCGTGTGTTATAATTTGGTTTGTTCCAATAAAAAATCTGTTAACCAGTGCTTCATTGGCTGTTTTATAGGATAAATGAATATCTCTTATTGCCTGAACTATTTTTCCCACACCAATGGTAATTGTAATATCTAAGTACTGTGTGATCATCTTCTTGATATAACTTAATCTCTCTTTGTAATGCTCAAATACACCTTGTCCCTCATCGGTATAATAAAGAATGCCATTTACACCATTTATTTCAAAGATTACGCCCCACTTATTCTTCTTTACAATTTCATCTGCTATATTTTGTATCGCAAAAAAAGTTATTTCATTTTCATTAGCACTTAGTCCCTTTATAAAATGATCATAATCTATAAGCGCAACACCATAGTAAAGCTTATTATAAGGAATATCTGCACTAATACTCCTTTTAATAATTAACGTATCTTCTATCTCATTAAACACAAGTTCTTCTATATATCTTTGCTGAATGAGATGGCTGGATTGCTTGATTTTCTCTTGAAGCATCTTTTGTTTTTTTTCTTCTTCTTGTTCACTATCTAGCTTATTAACTAGCTTCTCTAATAGTCCTACAACTTCTTCTTTTGTAATTGGTTTTAAAATATAATCTTCTACGCCAAGTCTTAAAGCCTCTCTTGCATAGCTAAATTCATCATACCCTGTGATTAACACTATTTTGATATCTGGATAAGTTTCTCTTAAAATTTTAGTTAATCTCATGCCATCCATTTTAGGCATATTAATATCTAAAAAAACAATATGTGGTAAAACTTCCGAAATAAGCTCTAATCCCTTTTCTCCATCCGGTGCATCTCCTGCCATTTCTAGTTCTAACTCTTTCCAAGGTATTAAGTCTCTCATGCCTTTTCTAACGACATCTTCATCATCAATCAGCACTATCTTATACATCATTTCACCTGTATCCTTCCCTTGTAATCACTTATATATCTTAGCTAGTTACTTAACTTCTATAGCTTATTTAAAATATTGCTACCCCTTTTCAGTTCACTTTTTATAAATAATGACTAATTCTTTACTATCATTATAATCCCTTTTTAATACTTTTTACAATTGGAAAAAACCAGCCTATATGAGAAATCAATAGGTTGGTTTTGTCTTAGAGAGTTATTAGAGTTATTTAGTTATCTTTTTAATAATACATCTTGTTCATATTGTTTGACTTCTTTAAGCCAATCACTGCCAACTGGCATATTATGACTCATGAGGTAATAATCCCAAATTGCTGAAAAAGGTGTTGTTTTCATCTCTTCAAGCACAGCAAGTCTCGAAGTATAGTCTCCGTCTGATTCTAATTGTCTAAGATATTCAGTAGGCTCAAGCATTGCAAATAATAAAGCTTTTCTCATATTACGTGTGCCAATGACCCACGCTGCAATACGATTAATACTTGCATCAAAAAAGTCAAGGCCTATATGCGTTCTGTTTAAATAATTCCCCCTAACTAGCTCCTGTGCAATAGCAATGAGCTCATCATTTAATATGACTACATGATCGCTATCCCATCTTACTGGCCTACTTACATGTAATAAAATTTCGTTAACAAACTGCATAACTGCTGAGATTTTATCTGATATGACTTCAGTTGGATGAAAATGTCCCGCATCTAAGCAAAGCAGTTTTTTATTTGCAGTTGCATAGCCCATATAAAATTCATTTGACCCCACTACATAACTTTCAGAACCAATTCCAAATACTTTTGATTCTACTGCATCTAAATTATAAGCTTCATCAATCTCTACTGCAAATATTTTATCTAATGAATCTTTAAGTCTTTCTCTTGGCGCGGTGCGATCAACAGGGATGTCTTTGTAGCCATCTGGAATCCATATATTCGTTACAGCCGGTGTTCCTAGTTCTTTTCCAAAGTATGCCGCTATTTTACGTGAAGCAATACAGTGTCTAATCCAAAAATTTCTGATTTCTGTGTCTTGGTGCGCTAGTGTAAAGCCTTCGCTGCTCTTATCATGTGAAAAACAGCTTGGATTAAAGTCAAGTCCAATACCTTTTGCTTTCGCCCACTCCACCCAGTTTTTAAAGTGTTCTGGTTTTAGTTCATCTCTTTCTACTTTTTCTCCACCTGTCTCTGCATAAATAGCATGAAGATTAAGTCTTAGCTTACCTGGTATAAGTGACATTGCTTTATCAAGATCTGCTCTTAGTTGTTCTGGCGTTTTTGCTTTTCCAGGGTAATTGCCCGTTGCTTGAATACCTCCTGTAAGCTGTGCATCTGGATTTTCAAATCCGGTTACATCATCTCCTTGCCAACAATGAAGTGAAATAGGAATCTCTTGCACCTTTTCAATAGCTTGCTGCGCGTCCACTCCCCATTTCCCATAAGCTTCTTTTGCAAGTTCATAAGCTTGTGTAATTCTTTCTCTTTCCGTCATAACCTCTCTCCTCCTTATATTCATGCATTAAATAGCGTTATTATATCTACATTAATCGTATCTGACATACTATTTTAGTTTTGCAACCTACCTATGAAAACAATTTCATGTAAATGTTTTCATAAATGGGTTGACTTAATAATATCATGACATGTAAATGTTTTCAAGCTATTTCTTATTCACGTACATAAATTGAATATCTTGTCTATGAAACATCATGTAATTTAAGCAAATTGCCTATATAACTACATGTTTAACATCTAAAACATAAGCTACTTTTTCAAATAGAGAGGCATTATATCCTACACTCATCGCACAGTGATGAGTGGGTGCTTCTACAAACCATTTATCCATATACCGGTCTGGATGCAGTGCAAATTTAACATGAGTCTGGGTATTGCCAATCATGAGTATTGGCGCTTTAACCGCATTTCCTTCACTTGTAATCATTTTAAGCTTGCCATCCATAGTCTGCGTAATACCAAGTGTTGTAACAGGTCCAGCTATTACATGAGCTTCTACTGATACCCCGGTTCCTTTTTTGCCATGAAACACTCCCATTCCTCTTAAAACAGGTTTGCCTTCTGATATTTTGATATGGAAGGGCCCATCATGTCCTAGAATAACCGTTTCTTCTATATAGTCATTCGCAACAATTTCTGTAAAGCTCCCCCCCTTTTCTAACGTGTCACATATTTTCATAGCGATAGCTGTCTTAAGGTCAGCTTCCCCAGCACATGGAATGCCCGCTGCGGTTAAAAGTGAGTGTCCTACAATAAAACCACCTTGGACCTGCTCATAATAATTATCATCACTACCATGATAATAGTAAGCTATGGCGTCTAAGTCATATTCTTTTACCATTCTTTCTTGGGCTGCTGCTACCTTGCATGCCCATTCTAATTGCTCTCTAGTTGGCTTTTTAGCGATAGGATCTGAGGGGGAATCTCCGGAAATAGCAAAAAATTCTTCAACTTGCTTAAGTTTTGCTTCTACTTCTTTATCTGTAACCTTATTTAAATTTCTATCTAAATCACACATTTCTAAAAGTTCAACATGTAGTCCAAGCTGTGCTTGAAGCATTGTAAAATCACTATACATATCTAACATGCCACTGTAGTTATTTCCCAGGAAACCAAACCTTGCATGTTGGAGTGTTCTTTTAACGGTTGCTGCCATCGCCCATTCTCTAATCTCTTGCCAGGCTAAAATAGCTTCTGGCCTATTATAGGTGATTTCATCTGCCACTGAAATGGTTGGTGTTTCTTTAAGTCCTAATAGTCCATTTACAATTTTACATTTAATACCTGCTCTATTAAAGGCATTTGCAATCTCTGGTACTGGGCAAGACCCACAATGCGCAAGCCATTCCCCTGTAGATGTTTTAGCATAGTTCATCTGAGGTGTTGGTTGAAGATTGAGTAAAATAACTGGAGTTTTACAGATTTGATGCAAAGGAAGCACTGTTGAGCTTGTATAATAAGTTGCTGAATGACTAAAAATAATATCTACATTTTTTTCATTAAACCATTCTCCAGCTGTTCTTCCTACCACTTCATCATCTACAAGACCAAAGTTATACACTTCTCCAAACTCTGATAAGTTTTCTTCTATAAATTTCCCATAGTCAATAAGCCTCTCTCTCATTCCTTCAAACTGATGCCAATAAGCCTTTAGCCCTGCACTATAAAGTCCTATTCTTGCTTTTTTGATGGGTTTTAAACGTCCAATTTCACTCATTTCCACTACCTCCTTATTTTATATACTATCAAAATATTGCTATAGTAAAAATATACTTTATTTTATCCTTTGATTTCTAGTTGTAAGATTGCACTTAATAGTATCCGAATATATTTATTGCGTTTTTATAGTACATATTATATATTATTACTATATTTATCTTGAGTATAAGTCTTTTCTAGTGTAGCTTCAATAATCTATCTTGCTAAAAAATACAATAATATTGTTATTTTTTATTCACACTATCCCTATACCCTATACTTTAGTTAAAGACTCATAAAATCTACTTATTAAATAAAAACGATAGCTATTGGAGGAACTTATATGTTTGAATATCAGCTTGATCTATCTCCTGACTCTAAGTGGGTTACTATCACGCCGCACACCGCCTCTTACAACCTCCCTTTTTTTATGACAGAAGTGGGCATCTTTTATGCTGGTAAAGACTATTTTACTGAGCGGGATGAAAAAAACACTTATTTACTCATCTATACTTGTTCTGGAGAAGGCTATTTAAAATATGAAAACAATGATTACTTATTAAAACAATATACTGTTGTCATTATTGATTGTAATAAGTATCATTATTATAAATCCTTTTCAAAAGAACCATGGGTTTTTAGATGGATACATTTTGGAGGTATGTGCGCTCAAACTTATATGAATCTCATTATGGAAGCTCAGTACCAAGCTATTACCATTGTCGACTCTTTGCCTTTTGAGGCCTATCACAATAACCTTATGCGTGTCTCAAGTGTAAGTGATACCTATTCTAGTGTATGTACTTCAACTCACCTTTCTAATATGCTTATGCATATTCTCTCTAGTAAATTTAATGAAAAGAATAATAAAAACTATATACAACACACGCAAAACATCAATAAAGTTATGCTCTATATCTCCAAAAATTATATGAAAGAAATAAATATTGATGATTTTGCTGCACTTATTCATCTTTCTAAGTATTATTTTTTAAAGATTTTCAAGCAATATACTGGCGCGACCCCTTATGAGTATCTCATTAATTATCGTATTAATGAAGCTAAGGTTCTGCTTAAAACCACTCATCATTCTATCAGCTCTATTGCATTAGCTGTTGGTTTTCTAAATGAAAGTAACTTTATTAAACAGTTTAAACGTATCACACATCTAACACCTCTAAATTATAGGAAGACTTGGTGCTAATAATAAACCCTACCTTTTTAACATCTCAAAAAGGCAGGGCTTATTATAGTTAAGCGTTTTGTTGTTTTTCCATTATCTTCATTTCTCGTTTGAGCAAGGCTACTGTAAATAGTGTAGATAGGAAATCTGCTAATGGAAATGAGATCCAAATTCCTAATAATCCAAGTCCATATATTCTCGGCAAAATAAGAACAAATGGAATAAAGAACAAGACTTGTCTAGAAAGTGTTAATAATAATGAAGGAACAACTTTACCAAGCGCTTGAAATAAGGCTGCTCCAATAATTTGTACTCCTATAATAGGTACCATAGAAATAATGATTCTTAACGCATAAACGCCGTTTTCAATAAGGGCTGGGTCAGTATCAAACATACCTATAATAAAACTTGGAAAAAGTTCTCCAACCAAAGTACTTGCTACTGCAAATATAGTGGTCGCAATAATAGATAGCTTTACAACTTCCTTTACCCTATCAATTCTGTTTGCTCCATAATTGTAGCCTGCAATGGGCTGCATACCTTGTACAATACCAAATAATGGCATAAATAAAAACATAATGACACGATTGACAACACCATATACAGATATGGCTAGTTCTCCTCCATAAAAAGCAAGCGAATGATTCATTATGATTGCTATAATGCTTCCTGCTGCTTGTCTGGCAAAAGAAGGAAAACCAACTGCCATCATTTCATAAATAATCTTAAAGTCAGGTTTCAAATGATGAAGTTTAACTTTTAATGTACTCTGACCTCCGTATAAGTAGAAAAGAATATAAATTACCGTAATCAATTGAGATATGATGGTAGCTAAAGCTGCTCCACGAATTCCCATATTGAGTGGAAAAATAAAGATATAATCTAAAATAATATTTAAAACAGTACCAATTAACATCGAAATCATGGCAACCTTTGCATTGCCCTCTGCACGGATTAGGTTATTTGCCGAGACTGCAAAAGGAAAGTAAATACTTCCTATTAAAATAACTTGTAAATATTCTTTTGCATAGGGCAATAATACATCAGTAGCCCCAAAAATCTTTAGCAGGGGATCAATAAAGATTAAACCTAAAACACATATAAGTATCCCAAGAACACCTACTGCTAAAAATGAATTGCCAGCTACATGCTCCGCTCTTTCCATATCTTTAGCACCTAAACTTCTTGAGATAATAGAGGCCGCTCCAATTCCTATCATCTGCGCAACGGCCATGATGATCATCTGAACAGGAAATGCAATTGTAAGCCCTCCTATCGCAAGATATCCAATACCTCTTCCGATAAAAATTGTATCTACTATATTATACAATGCATTTACAATCATCCCTATCGTAGCAGGTAAGGATAAATTGATCAGTAATTTGGTCATCTTTTCATTTTCAAGTCTATTATTTCTCTCCACTTAGTTTCATCCCTTCCTCTAACTTAATCTGATTTTATCAGTTTTCATCTATATAACGCATTGTACTATTAACCATTTTTTTAAAGATCGTCTCTAGCATCTCTCTTTCTTCTAAGCTTAAATCAGCCACTAAAACATCTGTCCATGAACTGAGTGTCTTATAGAGAATAGGTTTAATATCCTGAGCTTTCTGGGTAATAAAAATAGTATAGGCTCTTCGGTCCTCAGTATTTATTGTGCGCTTCACATATCCTGCCTTCTCTAGCTTATCTATTGCTCTTGCCGTAGTTCCCTTGTCTATCATGAGTTGGTGCGATAGTTCTTCTTGACTAATACCATCACGCTCGTATAGCATGGACAAAAAAATGTATTGGCCACTGCCTATATTGTAGTCTTTCATGCGACTTGTAATATAGGATTGCGCTTGACGATAAAGAATAGAAATGTATCTACCTACTGATTTATTTCTCTGATTCACTGTATCACCTCCACGCAAAGTAGTTGCATAAACAACTATTATGAGTATACTCTTAATAAGTTGTTTATGCAACTACTTTTAAAATGAAAAACTTTTTATTCTTCATAACAAATAACAGGCGTTCCATCTTCTATGTTCTCGAAAATTTTTTTAGCTAAATAGAGTGGGGCATTTACACATCCATGAGTCCCATTTCGCTTATATATATCACTTCCAAAAGAATATCTCCAACTGGCATCATGTATGCCTATATTTCCGTTAAAAGGCATCCAATAGGTTACTTCCGCTTCATAATTTGCGCCTCTTAAAGTTGATTCTCTTTGCTTATAATTAATCATATAAACCCCAACCTTAGTAGCATTTCCTCTACTTGGATTACCTGTTACTATGGCTCCTTGAGTTATAAGCTTTCCCTCTTTATAAAACCATAAATACTGCTTTGTTAGATTAATTTCTACATAAGTATTGCCTATGTCATCTTTATCCCTCGCTAAAGCCTTTTGCGTATATATAGGTTCTTTTTCAATTATCTCACCAAGTTTTATATTTTCTAATAATGCTTGTGTTTCAGCAGCACAATTTATTTGCCATCCATAAAACCCACCCTTAACTTCTACTATCTTATTTGTAGATGTCTTGATTTCTCTTAATATGCCAACTGTATCATATCTTTTACTTAAAGACTGCACATATATTTGAATTGCTTCTTCATTGATGACTACCTCTAAATTTTCATCTACACTAAGCCACCTGCTTATTATATTTGCATCTACTCTTTCATTTTCACTTCCAAATCTATAAGTGATTTTTGCTGATACATATTTATTCAGTACATTCTTAGTTTTAAGTGTTTTGTCAGAACTTAAAGTATACATCGGATTTGCGTAACAAAGATTTTCATCTAAATCTACTCTTGTTTTTCCTTCTAATATACTGTTTTCTATAGTTTTACTTAATTTGTCCTTAAATATTTTATTGCCATATACTTCTTCAATCACTTCGTATGAACCATTTAAATACTTAAAACTTGCATTTTGGGGTTCTATAATATCTTTATTTAAACAATTTAATTCACTTATTGTATTTTCTAAACTATTTTTATCATAAACAAATAAGTCGGCCACATAATATTTTTGCTCTTTTAATAATGCACTTCCCCACTTAAATGAGCTTTGCATGTGATAAACTTTAGAAATACTACTTTTTTCATTGTATTGCAAGCCTATCTCTTGTCCTACTAGTTCTTCTATTTGGCCTTTTCTCTCAATTAACTGCAGCTTATAATCTTTAACGTAATTTTTGATAATATCATTTACATCTTCATGTGCTTTTAATGAGACATCTACGCCATTTATGACTGTATTAAAAAAACAATGATTTGTGAAGTATAATCCAATAAGTAAGTATACAAGTACAATTGAAGCTGTTAAAACAATAGCATTTCCTGTAGTCTGACTTCTAAAAAGTGTTTTTATATTAATATTCTTCATATCCATCTATACCTTTCATCAAAAATACATTTTATTTAAATTGCGTAACTAATTTATAATATGTTTGTACTTTTGATTTTAAAACCTAATATACAGATAGTACTCTTAGAATTTCTTAATATTTTAGTACTTCTTTAAAGAAAGGGTTTATCATAAGCATTCTCTAAAGCATTGTTTTGTTTGAGTAACTTATTCCATGATGCATTAAGCATTCCCATTTTATCTGCTAATCGTATGAGCCATAATTCAAATTTAGAAAAAGCATATGGCATGCCTAGCTTTTTTACAATCTCCTTATCAAAGATATGTTGTTCCTCATAAATACGTCCTAAATCAGCAAGTAATGCATATAACCTTTTAAAGTTCTCCGGTGTCCTATAAACAGATGCAGCTCCCCCCTTTGAAACAGTCCCCAAATACTGATAATGATATTGTTTAGCTAACTGTGCGAAATACTGCTCAACAAACCTTTCATGAGCACTTTCTGGGAATCCTGCTTGAATTATAAATCCTATAGATTGGCCCTTATTTACTGCTGGCTCCAAACATTCTATAAACTTCATGACGATGCCAGGCATAGCATGGATATAAAGAGGCATGACAATAATAATAGACTCAAAGTTTTTTATGTATTGTGCTAGTTCTTTCAGATTTTCTTTAGCGATACACCTTACTTCACAATCATTTTTCATATCTTGCATAAAACTTTTGATAAAGATGTTTGTGTTAGAGGTTGCAGAACTTCCTTTAGGTGAACCATTTAGAATAATAGTCTTCATTTATTGCACCTCTTCCTTTTCCCAATATTGTTCTATAGGTTTAATGACTATATTTTTGGAATGAAATTGATAAAACACTCGCCTATTATAAGCTTCAAAAATTTCTCTTCCCTGCTCTGTTTCAAAGCTACCTTCATAGTAAAACTCAATATCTGGATAACGATCATATCTAGGAACATGCATACATTCATCTGTCTTAACAGAAATATGCGGCATATAAAGAGGTAACATTCTATCAAAAAGTGTCTTGAGATTGCTGCTTACAAAGCCCTTTGTAACCTTTGCAAAATAGATTGCTCTGTCTGCTGTTATATACTCATGGTAAAAACCATCTAAATCCTTATAAACACACCTGCCTGGTGTTTTGAGCCAACAAGTCCAGCATCCATAACAACTTTTTGCTGGTACTCGTGTTAAGTTTAGTGTGTAATTTTTTGTTACTATTCTATTTTCACATTCATTAATTACAACTGTTTTCATTTCTCCGCTCCCTAAAGTTAAACATTTTTTATTGAATAACTTTAGTATAAACCTAGGGGTAACCCATAGGTCAATGCCTGATTCCATTATTTTATAGGGATATAAATTTCCATGAAGATGCGTTCGAGTCCTTCTTCATAAGTTGTTAGTAATATATTAATATAGACTAATCCTACTGACTCATATCCTGTTTCCATTCCTATTTTTCTTAAATTAGCCTCTACCTTATGGTCAATATCTTCTTCTCCATTCAACCATCTTCCGCCTTCAACAATGGTGTAAATACATCTAGGATGCGTAAGTATTTCGCCTTTTATAGATTTTTCTGCATCTTCTATTTTATTTACAACAACACATCGGTTTCTCGTTATACCCTTTTCATCAAAGTTTATAATACGTCTTGCATCTATTAGTGTAACAGTCTCCTTTAAACTATCTGTACTTCTTTTTAAAAGCGCATACTCTTCATAAGCTATAAAATCTGTTATTTCACCTTTTACCTCTAAGGGTTTCATTTCTTTAATGGTATAGGTCCCTAGATACTTTTTAATATGTTCACAGCCTTCTTTAAGGTCTTGCACCTTCTTCAAAAGAAGCTTTTTATAGGCTATTTCCTCTAGAATTTTTTGTTCTTTTTCTATGAATAGGTGCTCTATGTCCTCTATACTTTTGCTTTTTCTAATCTCTTGAATCTTCTTAACTTCAATGTCTAGCTGCCTATAAAAATTAGTTGTAATGACATCATAAATATCATAATCATTATAATTTCTATATCCATTTTCATCATTTTGTTTAGGCTTTACAAGACCCTTTTCTTCATAAAATTTTAATGTATCTCTAGATACCCCCAAGAACTTAGCCACTTGTCCAATAGTATACATTTTTCCCCCTTCGTACCACTTGATACATTTGTTTATTTCTTGTTACCTACTCATTTAAGATACAAACGATTGTTCATATCTGTATATATTATCAGTTTTGTTTACGAACTAGCATATACTCTGTATTAACTCTTCAACATATATCTCCATCACGTTAAAATAATCTTTGTCTCCAAACATAGCTTTAAAAGAGCCTTTACCCCATAACTGCGGGTATATGAGACTAGATAAGAACTGTATACCCTTTAATAGTATAATTTCTTTTTTCTCATCACCGAGTACTTCTGATAGTACTTCCACTATAGCTTGAACTTGAAATTTCATTCTATCTTCTGCAACTTTATTTTTTGAACCCTCTAGCAGATGCACAGCAACTTCATTTTTAAAAAACCCTGGGTACTTATTAATGTATTTTACTAGTTCAATAGAAAAAAGCCTTATTCTCTCTATAGCCGGCTTATCACAAGTAGCTAGTAATCTAAAAATACCTTCTATTTCTTTATAAAACAAATTTAAAGCTTCTTCTACCAGTTTATCTTTTGAACCAAAATAGTAGCTTATAGCTGCTGAATTCACATCTGCTCTTGCTGCAATTTCTCTAATTGATGTATTATACGTACCCTTTTCTCCTATCATTTCTAAAGTTGCCTTTAATAATGAATCTTTTGCAGATCTCTCACAAGTCAAATCTATACTCACTCCTTATCTATAGTAAATGAGTTTATTAAATGAACCTCATTTGGTATTTTATAATTATTATCCTTAAAATGTACATTATTTAATTTTATATTATAGCCTTCCTGCAAACAAGCTAAATATAAGTGAGTTATAAATATGCCAGCATCTAGCCTCCTTTTATCTTTATAACCACCCTCTTTGCTTTTTATAAAAACACTTATACTTTTTTCATCTAAAACCACATAAATGGGTTGACCGTTATTTGCTGATGGACATAAAGAACTCATGGTACAAATATTTTCTAGTGTCTTATCAAAATGAGCAAATGATCTTATACTGTTTCCAAATTCTTTATAATATACAAATTCATCTATGCTTTTTCTCTTATATGCTCCTGCAATATTTCTTATGCTGCTTGCTAAACTTTTCCCTTCATATTCATAGCCTAAAGCTATGACATTTATTATGCTTTGACTTTCTTTAAGGTTTAATAGCTGCCTTAGATACTTTTCATCATATGTTCCTAGCCAGCATGTTGCAATCCCCATCTTGGTAAGTTTTAAAACGAGTTGCTCTTGTACATATCCTGCATTCTCAAGAAAGCCTTCTTTCGACTTAGATACCGCAACTATAAAGTGTGGCGCATTGATTTTAAATAGCCCGCCTGCAAATCCTAATCCAGCTTTATTCTTATTGTCCAAATTGGTATTATCTACTAGTGTTAATGTAAGTTCTTGCCCTTCATAAATACTGTTGCATTGTAAAATATACTTATTTATCTCATCTTTAATCTTATGATCTAGCGACTCTTCTTTATATTTTCTTACAGATTTTCTTTTTTTAATAGCCTCATATAAACCCATATCCTTATCCATAGTTTCATCCCCATCCCTATTTTTTATAAATTTTATATTTAATCACACGATTAAATCATATGATTAAATATAACAAAAAATCTTCGCTCTGTCAATTTTTTCTGCCTTATTAACTCTAAAATAATAGCATCTATTAAATAAAACTGTCTCCTAAAGAATTCCATTCCTTAGGAGACAGTCTTATTTAAAATCTATTTAACTATTACTTCAAACATCTTATCCTTCTTTGTAGCATCTGTAGATCCTCTGATAATGAGCTTGCCCTCTATTACAACTTGTTTTTCTTCAATATTAGGCGCATTAATCTTATTGACTAACATGTTAACTACTTGCTCCGCCACTATGTTAAGCGGCTGTCTGTATGTTGTAAGGTTTGGCGTAATAACCTTGCTTAGATAAATATCATCAAATCCTGCTACTGCAACATCCTTCGGAATACGATATCCTTTTTCTCTTAAATATCCCATTGCTCCCACCGCCATAATATCATTTGCTGCGAGAATTGCTGTTGGCCGGATTTTACATTCTTCCATAAAATATCTGCATGCACTATATCCGGCTTCAATATCATAGTCAGCATAATAAATAAGTTCAGCTTCCAGTGGCATATGATGCTCTTTCAAGCAATTTTGATAGCCCTTTCTTCTTTCATTTGCTACCTTATAGCCTGAGTTGCCATCTATATAGGCAATAGACTTATGACCTAAACTTATAAGATGGTTTGTTGCCTCCCACATACCATGGTAACCATCTATGACTACTGAACTAATCGCTTCATCAAACTCAAAGTTATCCATAAATACAATAGGGAGTCTTTTAGATAGCTGCATAATGTTTTTGATATTATATTTATTTCCTCTGTAGGTACATAAGATGATACCGTCTACATTTCTTGTCATAAGATCCATAATAGACTCATGTTCAGAATTATCACCTTCATCCATACCTACTAATATTAAGCGATAGCCTTTTTGTCTTGCATAATCTTCTATATATTTAAAGAGCTTAATATGATACGGATTTTCATAGCTTGGCACCATAATTGCCATCACTTTGGATTGTTGTTTCCGCATGCCCCTAGCAATCATACTAGGCTGATAATGCAGCTCTTCTATTACTTTTTGTATTGTTTGCCTTGTTTGCTCATTGACAGGGGCTGTGTTATTAAGCACTCTAGATACTGTTGCAACAGAAACACCAGCTGCTAATGCCACATCTTTTATAGTCGCCATAAACACTGCTTCCTTTCGTTGTTCTATGATCATATTATACTAGTATAATATATGCCCTATAGTTTAAAAAGTCAAGTTAGCTCCTCTGTTAGAGTACATGTTCAGTACGCTCTATAATATCATCTTGCGTTTGCTTTGACAGTACATTAAAGAAGGCGCTATATCCTGCAACACGCACAATTAAGTCCCGATGTTTTTCCGGGTATTTTTGCGCCTCCAACAATATTTCTCTAGATACTACATTGTATTGAACATGAAATCCACCAAGACGATTGAAGAATGTTCGTATGAGCATCATTAACTTTATCATATCTTCATCTTTTTCAAGCATTTGTGGAGTAATCTTTTGATTTAACAGTACTCCTCCTGTAATCTTATGTGTAGATAGCTTAGAAACAGATTTAAATACAGAGGTTGGTCCTTTTTTATCCATTGCATGACTTGGAGAACAGCCTTCTGCAAGTGGTGTATAGGCTTTTCGTCCATCTGGTGTAGCTGGTGTAGCTGCCCCTTGTGGTACATTGGCCGATATCGAAGAAGTCCCCGCATAGTATACCCCACCAATAGGACCACGGCCATATCTTGTATTTTTATACTTGCTGATTTCGTCAATATATATATCATAAGCATCCTTTAATAACAGATCTACATCATCTTCATCATTGCCGTATTTAGGTGCTTCACTGATTAAAGCCTCTTGAATAACCTTTCCCTCATCACCTGCAAAATCATTTATTAAAGCTTCCCATAGTTGACTCGCTGTAAACAATTTATCCTCAAAAACACATTTTTTAATGGCTGCAAGAGAGTCTCCAAGATTTGCTATACCCACTTGTAGTCCACTGATAAAGTCATATACAGCGCCACCTTCTTTTAAAGTTAAACCACGATCAATACAATCGTCTACCAAGGCAGAGCATAAAACATCTGCTGCATCTTGTTCTAACACCCTATCTGCACAGCTATCAATAATAACACTATGACGTGTAAATTCACGGATAATCTTATCCCAAGCCGCCATGACCTCATCAAAACTCGTCATATCTCTAAAGTGCCCAACACCTTCTGTAATCTTAATGCCGCTACCTATATCAACGCCATCATTTAAAGCAATCATAAAACTTTTGATAAAGTTTAAAAAACTCATGCCTGTACAGCGGTATCCCCATTTACCCGGAACAGCAACTTCAACACAGCCTATTGCACTATAATTGTAAGCATCTTCTTCTTTAACTCCTTTTTCTATAAAACTTGGAATTATAATTTCATCATTATTAAAAGCTGGCATCCCTGTGCCTAAGCGGACAACTCTTATACATTCTTTCATAAAACACTCATCTAGGCCTCTATGATAACGAACAGTTAGGTTTGGCTGTGGCAACTTAGTTTGGGCTACACTTCGAAGTATCATATAGGATAATGCATTAACCGCATCTTTTTTATCCACTGTCTGTCCACCCACTGTTACATTTTGATAGAGTGGACTTCCCGCACTAAAGCGTGTATGACTCCAAGAACGAATTTTATTTATAGTGTATGTCTTTAGCCATAGATTAGTTAATAGCTCACAAGCAGCATCTTCTGTAGTTATCCCAAGTGCAAGATCCTTCTCATAAAAAGGATACAAGTATTGGTCCATTCTACCATAAGAAAGCGAGTGTCCGTTAGACTCAATTTGTAGCGCTAAGTGGATGATCCATAATGATTGGACAGCTTCTTGCAGACTCTGGGCCGGCTCATAGGGTACTTTATTTAAAATACGGCTCATCTCCAGAAGTTCTGCCTTACGCTTTTGATTTTCTTCAGTCTTTGCCTGCTCTAAAGCAAGACTTGCATAACGTTTTGCAAAACTAACTACTGCGTCTAATACAATGATAATACTTCTATAGAAATAAGACTTACTTAGATTTGTATAGTTTGTTAAGTCTAGACCCAAGAGCTTTTCTTCTGTACGCTTCTTGTACTTGGCCAAACCATAGTTTAAAACTTGTTCATAATTAACTGCTACGTGCGCATCTCCTGAGGTAATATTCCCTTCTGCTTTTATAATACCTAAATCATAGAATAACTTGCTTTTGGCAGGCATAGCTGCAAGCCCTCTATCTTTTAATGTATTATGCTCCCAATAAGGTGCAATATCCTTTAGCACTTGTTTATTTTCTGGGGTAATATAAAAGCGGTCACCATCACGCTTATCAAATTCATTAAGTTCTGCAATAACCCAATCCATTGCATATTCAGGAAAAATAGGTGCAGAACGATTAGAACATGCTTGATTTCCTGCAATAATCGTCTGTGGTTCGATATATATACTCATGTTTTTAAGTACATTTTCAAGCATTAAAGCCCTTCTTAAAACCATAGGCTTATCTGAATGTAATTTATAACTTTCAGTTGTAAACCTAGCACGCTCTGCACATACCATAGGCTTTGCATTTAATAGTTCTTCACGAAAATCTGATATTCTTGAAGTTAATTCACCAAAATAGATCATATTATGTTCTCCTTTTATTAAAAGCACGCTTAATCTGTCTCATTTAAAACTTTATCCGTTTAGTATTAAAATAATAACTCAACAGCACCGATAATACCAAAGTCATCTCCAAGCTCCGCAAACTTAAAATAAACTGGATAATCATTATGGTTATAACTATCAAATACTTGACGTACACGCACGAATATCAAGTCTCCTAGCTTAACAAGTCCTCCTCCAAATACAAAGCAGTTAATATTTAAAGTACTATATAGGTTATAACACCAAATACCCAAATACTTTGCCATTTGCTCAATTGCCCATATTGCCATTGCATCTTTCATAGCGTAGGCCTGTGCTATATGTACAGTAGTGATATTTTCTTTTTCACCTGCAAGATCTACCATCACGGTTTGTTCTCCTTGTTCTATTTTATTTGCAATATGCTTTACTATCATAGAACCTGAACAGTAGCTCATAAGGCAACCTTTGTTTTTACAGCCACACATGATACCCTCATCTGGCGTAACTATCATATGTCCGCTCTCACCACTCCAACCATAGCTGCCACGAAATAGTTCATCATTGATAATGATACCGGATGAGATGCCTGTACTAACAGGGCAATATAGCATATGTTTAAACCCTTTTCCAGCACCCCATCTATGCTCTGCTAAGGCTCCTGTATGCCCATCATTGTCAATAATAACTCTTACGTTTTGACCTAACTTTTCAAGCAAATATTTCTTAGCTGAAAAGTTTTCTATATTAGTAAGATTTGTCGTCATCACAATATGCCCTTCCTCAAACAGCACGTAGCTTGGCATACCTATCCCTATCCCGCTTATATGCTCTAGCGCTAAATTGTTTTTATTAAGCATTCCATAGATGTCATCTACTATCTTGTCAAAAAACTTCTCTGAGCTTAAAGCAGCCTCTGAAAAAGTTCGGTGCTTATCTATTAAGTTTTTATCACTATCAAATAATCCATAAGCAATTTTAGTTCCCCCTACATCAATACCAATGGCATATTGTTTCATTGCATAGTCCCCCTGCTGAAAGTTTTTAATCCACATAAATCCTTTGTAAATCTACTTTATTCTGTTTTAATATATTAACAAGCTCCTCTGGTATCTTATCATCTGTTATCAAGGCTGAAATTTCATTCATTTTAAACTGAGCAACTACACCTTGCTGAGAAAATTTTTCCGATTCTGTTAATATAATAACTTTATTAGTATATTCAGCCATTGCCCTGACCGTCTCGGTTCTCATGAGATTTTTTCCTGTAAAGCCAATTTTTTTACTAAAACCATCTGTCCCGACAAAAAGTTTATCTACATAAAAGTTTTCAACACATTTACGTGTAATCGGTCCAACAACAACTTGACTTTCTGTTTGATAATCTCCACCAAGTAAAACTACTTTCACCTGGGGATATTCTCTGATATAGGCCGCTATAAATGCAGAATTAGTGATGATTGTAATATCTCGTTTATGCGTTGCAAGCTCCCTCGCGAGAAGTGCGCAGCAAGAACCTGATTCAATCATAACCGTTTCGCCATTTCCAACATGGCTGGCTGCTAAAGCTGCAATTTTACATTTTATATCATAGTTAAAGGCCAAGCGATTACTCATATCATCACTGCTTATCATTACAGCAAAACCATGCTCACGTTTTAAAAGGCCTTTTTCCTCAAGAAGCGCTAAGTCCTTACGAATTGTAACTTGTGAAACCTCTATCTTTTCTGACAATTCTGAAACCTCAATACGTGCTTTTATATTGACAAGCTCTAGTATTTTTGTATGTCTATCAATCATCGAAAACATCCTTTCTTTCTACAACCTTATTAAAATTGTATCACACTTACTAATAAAGTCAACCTAAGTTTCATTCGTAAGTTTAATAGCTTTTAATGTAACTTTCCATTTACTTTAAAATATACCTATGGTACTATAAAATGGATAGATAAAATAATGCTTATAAGGAGTTTTAAAATGGATCATTTAACTGCTTGCATTTTTAATATTCAAAAGTATAGCATTCACGATGGGCCAGGTATCCGTACTGTAATATTTTTTAAAGGCTGTCCACTGCAGTGCCTTTGGTGCAGTAATCCTGAGTCTCAAAGTTGTAGTTTACAGTTGGTGTTAGATAGTAGTAAATGTAAGCCTCACTTAAACTGTCCAGAAAGCTGCCCACAAAAAGCATCTATGCTTCCTGGAAATAAAACTATCTCTAACAAAAATAATACTGTTAAAATCTTTGATTATATTAAAACCTGTCCCGAAAAGGCGTTAACCTTATACGGCGAATATCAAAGTCTTGACTATGTCATGAAAGATATTATGAAGGATAAAGATTTTTATGAAGAATCTCAAGGTGGTATTACCTTATCTGGTGGTGAACCACTGCTCCAGCATGAATTTGCTATTGCCCTACTAAAACAACTTAAAGAGCAAGGTATTCATACTGCTTGTGAAACTACAGGCTATGCATCCCCAGAAGTTTTTCAAGCCTTTATAAATCATATTGATTTATTGTTATTTGACATCAAACATTATGACAGCCAAAAACACTTTGATACTACTGGCGTCCATAACATAAAAATTATAGCTAATTTAAAAACAGCCATTAATCAAGGGACAGAAGTTATTGTCCGCATCCCTGTGATCCCTACTATTAATGACCGTTTAGAGGATGCCTATGGTTTTTGTAAACTATTAAAAGAAATAGGAGTTACAAAGGTAAATCTATTACCTTTTCATCAATTTGGTCAAAAAAAATACTCTTTACTAAATAAAGAGTATAAGCTTGCAGACGTTCCTAGGCTACATATGGAAGATTTAAACGAGTATAAAAAAATATTTATTCAACATGGATTAATTTAATCTCTTCTTATTCGTACTTAAACTTCATGATACTCTCTTGTAACTTTTCTGCTAATCTTGCTAAGGATTCACTCGCACTTGATATTTCCTCTATAGAAGCTGTTTGCTCTTCTACTGATGCTGAAGCTTCTTCTGTACTTGCTGCATTTTCTTCTGCAATTGCTGCTAAACTCTGCATAAGCCCTGTAAGCTGGTTTTTAGTATTGTCCATTGTTGTTACTGAGAGCACTGATTTATTTACAATCGCTTTAACTGTCTCTATCTCATCAGCAATGCCAGTAAATTTATTTTCTGTCACGCTTACACTCTCTACTTGTTGTTGAATAATTGACAGGACATTTTCCATAATTGCTACAGCATTTTGGGAGTTGCTTTGCAACTTTTTAAGCATTTCATCTATTCCCTTTGCTGAATATGTAGATTGCTCAGCTAACTTACCAATTTCTTCTGCTACTACCGCAAAACCTTTGCCCGCTTCTCCTGCCCGTGCCGCTTCAATAGCAGCATTTAAAGCTAATAGATTTG
The DNA here is from genome assembly GCA_937921505.1 of uncultured Clostridia bacterium. GTDB lineage: Bacteria > Bacillota > Clostridia > Lachnospirales > Cellulosilyticaceae > FMMP01. Next base: position 95,416 of record CAKZUB010000022.1, read on the forward strand.
TTTGCTTAGCGATCCCCTCAATAATCTTGCTAGCTTCTCCAATTTTTTCTGCACTTTCATTGGTATCTATAGCACTTTGATAGATAGTTTTTATTGCATGATCACTATTATTTGTCTTGTCTGTTAACTCTTTTATTATATTTACGCCATCATTCTTTAGTTCTGTTAATTGTCTAACGGATTTATTAATCCTATCCATATCTTTTAAATCTTCTGCTATGATTTTGTTTAATGCCTCTGTTTTTAGTACACCACTTTCTGTACTTTTTGCCTGTTCAGTAGCACTTTTAGCTATTTCTTCAATAGTTCTAGCTACTTCATCTGCTGCCATAGAAGCTTGCTGACTAGTAGCGGTTAATTCTTGTGATGAAGAGGCTACTTGTTGAGATGTATCTAAGATATTTTTTATTAAATCTATAAGATTCTCTTGCATTCTTTTCAAAGAACTAGTAATTGTTCCTATTTCATCTTTTCTATTTATATATTTTACTATACCTTTGTCTTCATAAAAGGTTAAATCATACTTTGACATTCTTTCAATCATCTTTGATAAATTAATAATTGGTACTGCTATCTGCTTATTTAAAATAAAAGTAATAACTATGACAACCATAACAGCGAACACTATGACTAACATACTGATCAGCATCCCTCTACTTTGCAGCAATTCAATTTTAGTTTGATAGTTTAAAACTTGTTGTCTTTCAGTTTCGCTTAATAATCTTAAATAACGTTGTACTTCTTGTACTGCTGGCGCTGTTTCACTATTAAATATTAAAAGTGCTTCTTCTGATCTACCCTTTTTAAAAAGCTCTACTACCTTGTGTCCACTACTATGTACCTTTATATGTGGTGCTTCTAGCGCAATATAAATGTCCTTATTATGTTCTTGTGGTTCATAAGCATAATACCATTGCCCTAAATCACAGGCTGTATGATCAACCGAAGCAGGTATTTCTCCGGATATAAACATCCTACTTAAATTGTTTAACCACCTTAAGTGATCTACTTCCTTTTCAATAAAAAAAGCAATATTATCTTTGTCCCCATAAATTTTTTGGTTGTGTTTATGGATACCTTCTGCGTTAATGGTAGAAAAAGTCATTATACCTATCATTAAGATGATTACTACTAGAAATGCACCTAGTAGTTTCTTTAAAATTGTCATTAGTATTCTTTCCCCCTTGAAGTTAATTTGATTTTTAGTGTTGATTCAGTTAATTCTTTTACCTCCTTTGTAAAATTTACATATAAATAAAGACTTTGCTACTATTTACTTTAACTCATATCGTGTTACAATAATATTATATATTACATTATGTGTTTAGTAAATATCATTTGTTATATTTTGGATTTCAGCTCACTTCTAGATTTATATTTCATTTAGTGATATTATTCTATTAAAGGGGGCACTATCTTTGGATAATTTCGGGAGTCGTTTGAAGATTTTAAGACAACAAAAGAACTTGCGTCAGGTGGATTTAGCAAAAATTTTAGGACTAGCTCAAACTACAATAGCTAATTACGAGCAAAATATCCGATTTCCTAATGAGACAAATTTGATGAGAATAGCAGATTTTTTTGATGTTTCTCTAGATTATTTATTAGGAAGACGTAATGTGCTCATAAATACTAATAGTAGTTATTCAAATAGTGCTGATAATACGATCTATGGTGATCAACTCATTTGTTTATCCTCTATTGCTGCACATTATTTGCAAGCCCTATTAAGTAAAAATAAGACTTTAGCTATTAAAATAATCTTAACTGCATTTCAACAAGGTGTTCCCGTAAGCGATCTTTATATGAAAGTACTTGAACCTACATTGAAAGAAATAGGTAGATTGTGGGAATGTAATCAGATTTATGTGGCTCAAGAGCATTACTTTTCTGAGATAACTCAATTAATTATATCAAAGCTCTATCTGGATACGATGCCCACCTATTCAAAAAATAGTAAAGTTGTAACAATGGCTGTAAACGGTGAGTATCATCATATAGGTATTAAAATAGTAACGAATCTATTAGAATTAGATGGTTGGAAGTCTTTCTATCTCGGCGTAAATATACCTTCAGAAAGCCTTATCAAAACAATAGAAGAAGAAAAGGCAGATGTTCTTGTAATATCTGCTACTATGTCTTTTAACATTAACTCTGTAGATACTTTGATTAATACTATTCGTTTAACTAAAAGTTGCAAAAACATTAAGATCATGGTTGGTGGAAACGCCTTTAATACAGATGAATCATTATGGAAAGCAGTTGGTGCAGATGCATATTCTGCTAATGGCGTAGACGCTGTGAAGGTTGCTAATGATTTAGTAAAATAAAAAAACAACAATCAAACAGATTGTAAAGCTTTGCAATCTGTTTGATTGTTGTTTTTTTATAAGTAGTTAAAATAATTTATACTTAATCTAAATATCAATTCATTCTAAACCTTTTTTATTGTAAGTATACACGAAGGCCATACTTACAACTATCAGCCAAACTAAAATCACTAATATATGGTGCGTTGAATGAGCGTATGCTTCACTATTAAAAATCTTAGTTAATAAAACTTGAAGGTTATAATTTGGTAGTAGTATGACTATTTTTTGTAAAATATCACTTACTGGTGCTAGAATGGGAATTATTAAAAATCCTATTATGGCAGGTAGCCCAATAACACTAGTAGAAATCTGATTTGGGGCAATTAGACCTATTATTCCTCCTAATTGTATCATAATTATACTCACGAACGTTACCCAGAGTATATATTCTCCTAAATACTGCATATTTATCCCTACTATGAAGTATATACTCAAATTAGTAATTAATGAAAACAATAAGATTACTATAACTTTTCCTGCTAGAAATTCTACTGGGGATACGGATGATAACATCAATGTCCTTATTGTATTTTTTTCTTTTTCTTCAGAAATTAACATACAAACAGAAAAAATAGATACAAATATAAGATTTAACCCTACTCCCATGTTTAACAGATCTATTTTACTCATCATTGATCTTGAATCACCTCTTAGAACATTTGCAAACATATATACAAATATCACTGGAAGGAGGCACATGACTGAAACATTTATATTTTTAATAAAATCTTCTATTTCTTTTTTAACCAGTACGCTTACTCTTCTTATTGAGGTTTCCATCCTATATTCCTCTCCCCTATAGCTTAAAACTTGATCTTAGTAAAGTTTAAGAGGATTACTGGAATCTTAGTCTCTTAAAACCCTTTATCTTTTAACCATGAATCTGCCTCTTGTTCATTATCAAAATATCCAGGTGCTCCTATAGACTCTTTAGAAGCCCTCTTTAATTGCATTTTCAAAGTAATACTATCTATAATGCAAGCGCCTCCAATACACCCTGTACTAGAGACAAACTTTAAATGACTATCCATCATTTCTGGCGTTACATGTGTATTAGGTTTATATTCCCTCATATCTGAAGATTTAGCCCAGTTTCCTGCTCCTAATTGCTTAACAATTTTTGTTCTATAGTCGTTATCAAATCTTTTGAAGTCATCTACACTCCAAAGTCCTATGAGTTTTTCATAAACAATTCTTCTATTTGTATCTACTTTTAATTCATACTTTCCCATTGCATCTTTAGTTATCATAGTTATGTTTTCTCCATTCTAATTTTAGTTATTAAACTTGCCCTATGTGCTTTTAAGCTTGTATATTTCTAATGCATACTTTATAAGTGTACACGCTGTATTCATTATGACATCAATACTCCTTTGAAACTATATATCTACCTTCAAAGGAGTATTTTGGGGGTTTAATAGCTAATTTTATGGGTTGAATTCTTCATTCTTATAACTAAAGAATTTTATTTATCTAAAAAGTGAGCTCCTCCTATAGGCTTAATATACTTTTTAATTCATCCATTCGGCCTTTAGATAGTGGCACAGAGCTTTTATTTTTATCATCAAGAGTTAAACTATAGCTATTTCTTGTCCATGTTACAATCTCTCTAACCTCTTGTAGATTTACTAAATAAGATCTATGGCACCGAAAGAATCCAAAATGTTTCAGCCTATCTTCTAGTTCATTAAGAGCTAGCATACATGTAAATTTCTCTCCTCTTACATTTAAATAACTAATACCCTGCTCACTTTCTATATAGTCTATTTCAATTGGATTAAAAAGTAATACTCTCTCCGCTATCTTTGCTGGAATCTTTTCAATCTTATACATCGGTTTATCTGCTGATTTATCAACATCTGATTCTTTCATATCATTCTTACTCTTATTTCTTGTTCGTTTATATGTATCTTGATAGGTATTTACAGTTTGGTCTTCTAGCTCAATATCCTGCTGAATTTCTCTCATACCATTTTCATCGAGGTTATAGGTTTGCCCTCCCAATAAAATAGTATCCTTAAAAGAAACAGAAGTATTTAATACCGCTACCCCTTCATTTCTTAATTCTTCTATATTTTTTAGTACAATTCTTGCTGAATCTCTCTCCATATTGAGTATTGGCTCTTGAAATATTAATAACTTAAGGTCCTTAAGCCTTTCTCTAGCAAAACTAAGTCTTTTTTTCTGTGAATAAGATAAATGACTTGTTTTAACATCTCCAATATCTAATAATGCAAGCTTCCTCATTACATCATTATAATTACTACTACTATTTAATATTTGACTAAAAAATTTCATGTATTCCTTAACAGTTAACCTTTCATAAAAACCTTCTTTTGAAAATATTATACCTATATTTTTTAGACCTGTTTTTATGTACTGAGTGTTTAGCTCATTATTTATATAGATTTCACCTTGAGCTGGCATTTCTTTGCCTATAATGAGATTTATAAGTATTTCACTAACTTCACTCCTACAGTCTATACTTGCCATACTTCCTTCTGATATTGATAAGTTAATATTACTTATAACAATATTTTTTTTCTCTTTATATAGATTTTTTATGACTAACACAATAATCCTCCTAAAAAATATCCCAAAAGGAAGTCTTTATTCCTTAAAGAACAGTTTCACCTTAGAACACTGTCCTCTAAAAACAATAATAAAAATTTGCTAAACTTTGAATCTTGCAATCAGTGCTTGAAGTTCTTGGAACATCTCTGACAAGCTTAAACTTGCATTTGCAATTCCCTCACTAGAAGCTGCTTGTTCTTGTATGGATGCTGAAGCTTGTTCAGTTCCCACTGCATTTTTTTCTGCTACTGCTGAAAGCCCCTGAATAGTCGCTAAAATTTTACTTTTCTTTTGTTCCATTTGTTGTGCTGTTTCATTAATTATTACTATTACTTTTTTTGATTTTTCTATCGCCTTATCCATTGCTTTATACTTGATTGCTGTAAGATTAATATTTTCAATCTGTTCATTTAATATTGTTTCTACCTTTTCCATTGTTGTTACTGAATTAGTTGCATCTTTTTGTAAATTTCTTACCATATTATCAATCATCTTTGTTGAATCTGTAGATTGTTCGGCAAGCTTTTTAATTTCTTCTGCAACTATAGTAAAGCCTTTCCCGTTTTCTCCTGCTCTTGCTGCTTCAATAGATGCATTTAAAGCAAGCAAATTCGTTTGGTGTGCAATCGTGGCAATAAGAGTGCTTGCTTCGCTAATTTTTCCAGAGCTTTTACTTGTTTTTATAATGTTATCATAAACACTATGTGTTGCATGACTACTCTCTTTTGTTTTTGTTGATAACCTGTCAATTATATCCAATCCCTGTTTAATTAGGTCATTTACTTCACTTGATGATTCTGTCAATGTTTGTAGATATATTTTATCTTCTACTATAAGATCTCCAAGTTCCATAATCTTTTCTGAACCTTCTATTGTACTTTGAGATTGATCTATTGAACTCTTTGCAATTTTATTAATTACTTGTGCTACTTCTTCTGCATTTACTGCTGAGCGCTGTGATAAGGTAGTTAGTTCTTCTGTCGAAAGAACTACCTTATCAGATAGTTCTTTTACAGATGAAACAATATTATTAACAGTTTCAGCAAAATTATTGAAATACATTGCCATAATTCCAATTTCATCTTTTATTTTGATCTCAACACGTTTAGTTAAATCTCCCTCTCCCTCTGAAATGTCCTTAAGCATATTGACCATCGTATATAAACGTTTTATTACTATATTTTGAATAACAAAGAATGAAAAAATGCTAATTAAAAGAATAACACTAAATAAAATTGCTGATCTTTTATAGAAGTCATTAATACTACTATCTATTTTATTATTTCCATCAGTAAAATGAGCATCTGCTTCTTCTAAAAGAACTGACACCTGCTCTTCCATTTGCATTGCATATGGGTCAAATTTCTTCATAAATGTATTACCTGCATCAGTTCCATCATTAATATATGCGTTAGCCATATCTATGCCCATTTTGTAGTATTCATCTAATTTCTTGGCTATAGAGTCCATTTCACCTGTATCAGCACCTAATTCTCTTAAAACCTGAATCTCTTTCTTAGCACTCTCATAATATCCTGATGCTTCCTCAAAACCATCATCAAAACCTGGCTTTGCACGTGTTGCAGAAATATCTGTAAGCCACTGTTGTATTTGAATGATATCTTTTTGTAAAGATAATGAAGTAATCATCAAAGGTGTGTTTTTATTTTGATGTTCTTTTATATTATGAGATATGTTATTCAATGATAAAAACGTAAATATCATTAGTAATATAGTACTTATAATAATCCCTAAAATCATTATATTAAATTTTGTTGATATTTTCATAGTGCTTCTTCCTCCCCATTATATACCTTATACTAGTAATCTATATCCTATATTTTTATTTTTTTATTTATATTCTATAGATGAGCAAATTCACTTTCAGTAAAATACCAAGATAATTTTGAGCAAAATAAAAAACATTTATGCTATTTCCTGTTAAAATTAAGTCGACTAAAACATTAACCACAGGAGGATTACATAAATGTTTGATGACTTAATTATAAATGATTCTTTTGACATAATCAAGTTTCTAAATAAACTGAACTTAGACATATTTTATTCTTCACCTCAGCTAAAACATATTATAGCAATTGTTATAGCTATGGTGCTCAAAGGCTTCAACGGAAAGCTGTCTGATGTTAATGAACTTACTTGCCATCGCCATCATACAACAATTGGCAAATTCCTAAACAATAGTCCCTGGAATGAAAATCTTTTGGGTGAAAAAATACGTGGTTACGCTATTAAACGCATTTGGCAGTTATCACGTCAAACTAAGCAGCCTCTTTACGTTATCATAGATGATACTGTTAATGAAAAGACCGTGCCCTCGTCAAAGGCACAAAATACTATTCAAGATTGTTCTTTTCATAAGTCTCATCTTAAAGGGAAAACGGTATATGGGCATCAGTTTGTTATGGTTATGCTGCGGTGTGGAAAGACTGTATTACCTTTTGATATTGTCCTTTATGAAAAAGAAAAATGCAGTAAAATTCAGTTGGCACAAGATATCCTAGA
>CAKZUB010000023.1 GCA_937921505.1 uncultured Clostridia bacterium
CACCTCAAAATTTAATAGTAGCATAATAACTGCTCTATAATTATTAGAGATGATTATGTAAAGAGAATCAATGCGTTTTAAGTATTTAAGAGCATTTCAACATATTTCTTTACATAATTACTTGCTTGTCATAATAAATCTCCGTTGTTGCAATACTTTCATGTCCGAGAAGTTGCTGCAAAGAACGAATGTCAACACGCCCATATTTGTACATTAATGTAGCTGCGGTATGCCTAAGTTTATGTGTGGACAAACCTTCAGGATTTATCCCAGCAGCAACAATATGCTTTTTCACTACGTTCTGTATGGCTCTTGTTGTCAAACGTCCACCGTTACGTGAAAGAAAAAGAGCATTAGTGTTAAAGGTCATAGAATTACGTATGCTGATCCATTTTGTAATTGCTTGTTTTACAGCTGGAGTTAAAAAGATTTTACGCTCTTTGTTACCCTTTCCAATGATGGATAAGATATCGGAGGTAACTTGATTTATATTTAATGATTCTAGTTCAGATAATCGCAAAGCACAGTTCAGAAACATTGTGATAATACAATTATCGCGAGCAGAACTCGAGCTGGATTCGATTAGCAAACGTACCGATTCTTCAAGGGTAAGGCATCGGACGATTCGCTTAGGTTGTTTAGGAGTTTCTAATTCTTCGGCAATGTTATTATTTATAAGATGAGCTTTGGTTTTTAGATACTTCCAGAACTGACGGATGGAAACAATTTTTCTCGTTCTTGTACCAGGTGACGAATGAAGGGTATCTTGACAATAGGCTAGAAATGCATACATATCACCAAGAGTAATCGAATCAATGAATTCAATATTTACATATTGAAAATCTGAATGTTCATGGGAACGGTTAACGTCAACATAGTGAAAGAATTGTAAAAGATCCAAACGATATTCCAGTATAGTGTTCTTGCTACGACCCTTAATTATTACTAGATACGATAAGTACTGTTCAACTAATTTGCATGTTTTATTTGATTGCATATGATCAACTCCTTTTCAGGAGTATTGCCGTATTTACATCGTATTAACACAATTATGTAAGTGGAATAATGAGAAGTTGAGAATACAAAGTTCACAACGGAATCATTTGAATTAATATATACCTATGCTATCAATATTTAGTTAGCTTAGCAGCACTTGGTATGCGCTAAAGGGATGTTTAGTGAAGCTTTGCCAAAGATATCTTTTATGAATACAATAGACATAATAGGATTGATAACAAAATAGGTAGATGGGGGTGAAAACTATGAAAAAGATAGTATCCAGGCTGGTTGACGCCAATACAGTATTTCTTGGAAACACGGATTCATTTACAATAATAAATAGTGATATAAGAACAGAGCAAATTATTGGTGATATAAATTATTCAATTCTTTTATATGATCATGCAATTCTACCAGCTGCTTTTCTATGGCAATCTAGTGAGTTACGTAAACTTATACCATATTTGGAACCATATATTGAACGAGGATATATATTACCTGCTATTCGGGATTACGAAACAACTACCGATATTTTAGATTATTACAATAGGCGAATTGATGAGACATATAAAAATAAAGATGATAAAATTAATTCATTTAAAAGCATTGCATCTGAAATTGCTTTACCAGAACATGCGAAGATAGCAAAAGATATTGGGCGCATTGGAACACAATTACACTCAGATATAAGCTCTGTGAGAACTGAATTTCAAAGAGAATGGAGAAAGGATCTAAAAAACAAATTAGATTCCAATTCTCTTTATAGTATAGTAGATTCCAATTCTCTGTTATCAGATAAGGAAGAGTTTTTGAAAAAGTTAGAGAGGCTATCATGGGATAGTAGCTTTTCAAGAAGTTATATTGTTGGTAAATTACTTGAGGCAAACATAAAGGAAAGATTAATGAATTTGCTTGTTGCTCGAGTTTCACTCTTATTTCTAAGAGCTAATGCCAATTTAAGTAAGAGTGATTTGTTGCTACCTTCTAGTGGGAAATCATCAACTATGCAAGTGGGAGGAGTAAATAGAGCTAACATTGATCTGTTTGGTGGAGTACTTGACATTTTTGGACTTGATTCCTTTTCATTTAAAAAACTGGATCCAGAAGAGATAATCGCAATAAAAGAATCTGATGAATTTATGGCCTTTAAAGAGATGTATATTGAATTAGTCGAGTCTCTTTCTGATGAGGAAAATGATATTAAGGATATAGTTGTAAAGAGAATAATCAGAAAGCAAAATACTGAAAAAGTAAAGAAAATAGCGTTTATTCCATTGAATAAGATTAACTATCTTTCAGGGGCAATTTTTTTAACTGTTGTTGGAGAGTATTTCTTAACTTCAGGTCAAACTGATTTAGTACCCAAATTGCTGTTTAGTACTGGAACATACGGTGTTTCACAAATAATGAATAGATTAAAATTTGTACAAGATGGATTGAATAAGTATCCTGTATCTGATTTTCATAAATATATAATCAATCAGAATTATAAAGCAGATATGCTTAAGAATCTGAGGATGTAAAGGAGATTAGGATGGTTATTAATGTAAAGGAAATAGAATTAGAACATATAACATCTAAGGAACTAAATGAACTTAGAGAACAACAGAAAGTAACTTACTTCAAGTCAAGTGGAAGACCAGTAGTTGTGTCAAATGATATGTTAGTTAAAGTTAACACAAATGTTGGGGTTTCAGAGGCTACTCAGAAGAGAGATGTTTTATCTCTTGTAAGTGAGATATCTGCACTACCTTATAGCCCAGATATTATGATGGACTTAACGAATATAGAATTACCTATACCTTTATGGGAGGATATGTTGAAAGTGTTTGAAGGACCAATTGGTATATTGCCTCACTATGTTCTTTACAATACTGATAAAGGTCTAAATAAAACACAACTACTTGAAAAAATCGATGAAATTGGTGAAAAGGGTGTAAGCTTTATTACAATTCATCCAACAACTAATAGACATATTCATCAGATAGCATCTAATGAAAGATTAATTGCCTCAACTTCACGAGGAGGCAGCATTATTTATAAAGATATGATACAGAATAACCGTGAAGAAAATATTTTTGAAGAATTATATGATGACATTTTGAATTTATTGAAAAATTATAAAATGGTTGTAAGTATCGGAACTACATACAGACCTTCAAATAATATAGAAGCACTAGATAGAGCGCATCTATTGGAACTTGAGAGGCAAAAAGAATTTATTAGGCGTGCAAAAGAAAATGGAAATCAAGTTATAATGGAGGGGATTGGACATTTATCTTTGGATAAATTGGCACAGTACATGTCAAAAGTAAATGAACTTGGTATATCGTTGATGCCACTTGGACCTATGTTATCAGATGCGACGATTGGCTTTGATCACGTTACTTCGGCTATTGGAGCATCATTTGCTTCTTACTATGGGTGTGCAAATATTATTAATTCAGTCACACGAGATGAACATACAGGTGGAGTTCCATCTAAAGATTCTATTATAGAAGGATTAAAAACTGCTAGAGTAGCTGCAAGATGTGTGAATGTTACGAGAGTCGAAAAGATAAAAGAATTAGAAATGCTCATAAGTCGGAACCGACAAGAGAAAAAGACTTGTGTAGTCAATGGTGGATTATTTCAATACACGAAAAATCAGAGTATTGAATCAGGGTGTGATAGATGTAAGCATGAGTGCCCTTTGGAAATATTGAGTGTGTAGTTGAAAGATGAAAAGAAGAGCTACTATAAGGGCTATCCCTTTTGATTTAGCTGGCGTATTCTTTACTGGTGATTTTGATAATGACTATATACCAAGAGGTGTAATTCCTGATGTTTATATGCCAAACCTTGAGGTATGAATTATATGAGCGAATCGCTGAATGAGATGGTAAAATTTGCAATCATCAGGAATGTCATAACTATGTTTCACAAAAGCAAACTTCCCATTATATTTATAACCCACAGATAAACAGTAATTTGTCACGAAGCGTCAACTAGAAAAATTTGAAATTGTTTCAATGCGTTTTTTTAATAAGGTGCACTATAAAGTGTGAATATAATTTATAACAATTAGGGTATGGCTAATAAACAAGTAAAAAGGGGGACTGATTTCTTAATGGAACTGATGGAATCTTTTGATAAGATATTTAATGGAGTTGAAATTGAAGATGCTCTTGCTTGTATCAAGACCAATAGGCAGGAAGCGACAAACATACTGATAGAAAAACTACAATATAAAATTATTGAATTGGAAAATGAGCAAACAATAGAAGGAATTAGTATTCTTAATAAAATACTAGAATTACTTGCGATGCTCCGAGCAACTGATGCATTTCCATTCTTTTTAAAAATTCTTGAATCTGAAGTACCAAATATACCGCCTGATGTCTTCGGTGTATGGCTTGGCTGTGTTATCCCTAATGAAGGTACTATTTCGTTGCTCAAGGATTATACAACGAATAAGGCGATATGTGGGGCGAGGAGATGGGCGACCTTCATAGCGGTAAATATATTTTACCAAAATGCAAAAAATAACCTTGATTTGGAATTATTCTTTAGGGATGTAACTCGTACCTTTGATAGTCAGCAGTTTGGCCACGGTGAGGATATCTCCCTGTTGTTCAGTATTATTCAAGTGAGCATAGACCTTGGCTTCACCGATTTTTTAGAAGAGTTAAAGATACTGATTACTCAGTTGATTATCAAATCTGAGAGCGGTATAAACGCAAGCTGGTTCAAGAAATATTTTGAGTATCTATACAAGCTCGATCCATTAATTGAGGGCAGAATTCATGAGATAAAAGCTTACATTCAGACTTTGGACAGATGCGCCGACAAGAAACTTTTCCAATACGAGGATTTTGTGAACATTGGAAAGTTTCTTTTCACAAAGACACTGGGTGCGGTCAAGGACGCAAACTCTGACACGGTAAAAATTGCAATAAAACTACTGAGGCAATTTCCATTCAATAGTCGGCAACAGCCTTCCACTGATGAAGAGTACTACGAGGAAATTTGTTTCTATTTGGACATGAAAAAAATTCCAAAGGAGATCTATTCTCAGGCCAAAGAATTGTATCAAGATATTTTTAGAACCCGCTATCTCGCACTAAAGGATAAAATAGATAAACTGGTGAATGAAACAAAAATGGAGCAAGAAAAGCTATCTAATGAGGTGGAGTCTAGCATAGCCCAATTTAACAACATCAATTCCATATTTAAGGATGTTGAAGATTGCAAATCCCAGCTTCTTCGTAACTATTTTCGGAGGAAGGAATTGAGTGCACTCTATAAAGAAGATGTCCAAGGCGTTAGTTCTGGCCTACTGCTATACTATTTGAAGGAATCAGAGAGCTTTTTCAATCACTTTTGTGGGAGTGCCGACAGCCTTGAACAGGTGGACGAAAAATTGCGAGAACTCTCCGTTCGATGCGCTTTTTCAGACACCACGGAGATAAAAAATTACTTTTCACCGTATCGAAAAGCCATAAAACAGCTTTATTTATTATTAGAAGAGAATCCCCTACACACACTGTACAACATTTTCTACAATGTCAAATTTATACCGTTTTACGAAAAAATACAGGGAAGATATCGCAAAATGGGTGGGATGTGGAACGTCGAGAAACAGGACCGCCTCATACAGGAGATGAATGCCGAGCTAGAGAATCACCCTTTATTCCCCAGGTCATTGATGGACTGTGCTGGTAGGGGTATAGAGGAATACCATTCAGTGCTAGAAAAAATTTCGCAGGAAATCGTTCTTTCTATCAGGGAGGCGCTCGAAAAATCGATTTGCTTGGAAAGGCGGAAACCTCTCATTGAGCACTGTCTGCGGTTGGTGGAGAACAATGAGGACGAGTTGACTATCAATTTGTTGCCTGTCCAGATTGAGGGGCTGTTTGCCGATTTACTGGAATACACGACTATCTTTGATTATATAGGTAACATAAAATTGTATCAAACAATACTCAATCTTGAATTGACGGAAAAGATTGACTTTGGCATTAGTAAAGACATAAACATATCCTTCAACGCTGTGGCGTATTTCAAGTACTACTTCAATAGTATTGTTCGAAACACCGTAGCTCATGGTAATTACACTCTGCTGGTCGAAAATAAGGGAATCCATGAGGGACATTGCTACGGGACAGAGGATGGCGACCTTATAAAACGGATCCTTACCCTTGAGTTGCTGCTGGATCTAAATTACTTGACCCACACCATTTGTGAGATTAACGAGATTGATACTGCGATTAGGTACATCAATTATTCAGCAGAACCTTATATGTCATTGGAAGAGGACAGAGTGACACTTTATAAGTGCCTGTTTGACGATTTAAATGGGACACGGAACAGATTCAACATCAGTAGATATAAATCGGGGATATTCGTTACCTATGACCCGATACAGATTCTGCATTGGATTTTTAACCCATATTACGAGAAATATATGGATCCCGGTAGCCTCAAACTAGTCCGAGAGGGTGTTTGTTCGTCGAAGTTCTGGAAGTATGTGGAGAGTCAACTTGAAACGAGTTGGAATAAAAGATTTGAAAAAAAGTTATTTCAACAAGTGGTTAGAAAAATGATCGGCATAGCTAAATTCGACGAACAAACTAATGCGGAAACCATCGATCTACTTAAAAAGATTAACAATAAATTAAATGACATACCGTTTTAAAAGCAGAGTTTTTCTTGATTAAAAACACGCTTGTTTACATTGATTTCTATATTGAAAACTGAGTTTTCACTAATTTTTATTGTGCGGAGTACACCTTCATTGGTATAAGGCGTACTCGCCAAATTCCAATTTGTCGAGATGAATGTAATAGATGTTTTAACGTTAGTTATGGCATATCTTGATATAATTTTAGGAAGTGAGGAAGTGAGGAAGTGAGGAATAATTATCAAAGGGTGAGATGTCCTGTCGCACTCTGAGTTAGGGGCCGTGTGGCTTCGGAGAACAAAGTACTCCTGTTCGCTGCGCATATTCCGTAATCCAAGATAAGAGCTATCTAAGATTACGGAACATCAAGAGTACGTGGGACGTTAGGTGTCATATCAATATGAGTAGGGCTCTGGAGTCTTACTTAGTTATAGGTATAAATTACGAACTGCTGAAGTGAAGGATAACAAGAAGGATATTCAACTACAGAGTGTAGCAATAATAGGAAGTTAATAACACCCTGTGTTGTATTGGGTGCATAGAGCTGAGTCACTAAGAAGCACAAAAATATTTTTAATGAAAGGTTAGTATATGGATAAAGGTTATTTATGTTACTTATGGTTTGGAAATAACTCAAATATTGATGAATTAGGTCTTAATTTTGATACCGACTATTATTTTACAATAGAAAGAGAAAGAAACGATTTTAAGACTGTAATTAAAATAACAGAGCATTCTTACACAAATCCTATTCCAAGAAACTTTTTTGGAAATACAATTTCTGCATTAACAACTATTGTTGGTGAAAATGGTGCTGGAAAGTCATCTGTTCTTCGTTTTATATTGAATAATTTGCTTACTGGAACAGTAATGGGTGGTGAATATTATATTGCGTTGTTCAAAATTAGAAATGAATATAAAATAGCGCATAACTTTATAGGGGAAATTCGCTTTGTTGATAAAAATAAAAAAGAAAATACTTTTGGTAACGAACGAAACGAAAAAGCAGATGTTATGAAATTTTATGATTCTGTTTTAAGTATATCAAATATTTTTGATGGATATAAAGAACGCTATAAGGATTTAAGTGAGTATCAAAGCTTTACTGTAATCTCTACATTAAACTGTTTGATTAACGAAGCATTTCAATTCAAGGATAGTAATCGGATCAATGATTATTATAAAAATGACAAAGTATTTAATCCAATTTATGAGTGCGTTATAGACGATACACTTGAATACTTATCTAATGGGGATTTTAATAAATTATTTTCAGGAGAATTTGTAGGATTTCCCAATGGATTAAGTTTTGATATAGCAAATCATAGATTCAGTGATAAGATAAATGAATTATACAATGATTTTACAAACAACTGCGTTGAAAATTATAGAGAAACCACTTTAGACACATAAATATACTGTAATAAGTTAGAAAATAACTAGGCCTACTTTCATCAAATCTACCTCCTAAATCCTAGATTTAAAATAGTAATTTCTGGGATTAATTATAGACATAATAAGCTG
>CAKZUB010000024.1 GCA_937921505.1 uncultured Clostridia bacterium
AGATGTTTTCAGCGAGGATTCGGCGCGCATTTTTATAAGTTTGTCAAGTTTTTTATGCAAAAAAAGTGGAGGAAATGCAAAAAAATAAATTAAAAAAATAGAGTAATCACAGGCTCTGTAGAGTTTCCGTGATAACTCTATATAGACTAAGGGGGAAGTGATTTTGTGAAGATATTAATTGCAGAAGATGAAAAGGATATTAGAAATCTTTTAAAGCTGCAGCTTGAGATGGAAGGATACACGGTATTTACTGTAAAGGACGGCATGGAAGCTTTGGAATTTATACAAAATGAAACCATTGATCTTGCTATTCTTGATGTTATGATGCCACGGTTAGATGGCTTTAATCTGCTGCGAAAAATCCGTCAAACAAGTAACATGCCAGTTATATTTCTCACAGCCAGAGGTGATGAAATGGACAAAATTTTAGGGCTTGGACTTGGGGCAGATGACTATCTTGCAAAGCCATTTAGTATGGCAGAGTTATTGGCACGCGTTAGTGCCCAACTTAGAAGAAGCCTTGAGTATTCTTTTCAAAAGTCGCAAGTTTTATCCAAAATAAAATATGGCAATGTGTGCTTAGATAAAGATGCTTGTTGTGTTTATAAAGATGACAAGCTTGTGGCGCTAAATGCGAAAGAGTATATGCTGCTTAAGTATTTAATGGAAAACTCTGAGAGGGTTTTTACTAAGAAACAGTTATACAAAGCAGTGTGGAAGGAAGATGCTTACTACGATGACAATACAATTATGGTACATATTAGTCATATTAGAAACAAGATAGAAACTGACCCTAGAAACCCTCAATACATCAAAACAATTAGGGGTATTGGCTATAAATTTCATAGATCATGTGAGACGGACTTATGAATAGAAAAATAGAAAATAAATTTTTAACTAACTATATTCTTATGTTCATTATTTCTACCATGATAGGCGTATTTGCATTTATGCTCCTAGGATTTGCAAATGATGTGCTCTCAAAGACACTTGTGAAGAATCATTATACTGCGAAGAGTCTTATGAGAGATGATTATAAATATATTGATGTAACATCAGTTGTTGAGCATGGCGGAGGCATACAGATCATTAATGCAGATTATGAAGTTGAATTTTCTGAAGGACTTAACACCATTACAAAAGATAAGCTTACTGTAGAAGAGTTTACAGAGTTTTTAATAATGAGTAAAAGTGTAGGAGTGCCATATAGCTATAGTATTGCATACAATGCCAAAGGACAATTTTGGCTGATAGTGACATTTCCCACTTCTATTAGAATTGATATTGATATTGCACATAATAAAGACTTTGTATCAGTTGATACAGAAAATGTAGTTGGCTTTCTAGTTGCTTTTATTCTGTTTTATTTGATGCTGCTTGCAATAAGCACTGTAATCTACTCGAAGCTAACATCTATAGGCGTTACAAACCCACTTGAAAAACTTTGTGAAGGTGCAAGGCGTCTAAAAGAAGGAGATTATTCATCAAGGGTTAATCTGAATTTAAAAAATGAGTTTGGAGAACTAGAATATATATTTAACAAAATGGCAGGGCAAATAGAAAAAGAGATAGCACTTAGAAAGCAATCAGAAGAAAATCGCAAACAGTTGGTACTTGATATTTCGCATGACCTTAAAAATCCTCTTGCAAGTATTATGGGGTATGCAGAACTCTGCCTTAATAAAACGAATATATCAGAAGAAACATATGACACCTATATGAAAGTCATCTATGGAAATGGCTTAAGAGCAAATAACTTAATTATCAACCTTTTTGAACTATCTCGAATGGAGAGCTTGGAATATACGATTGATAAAACGAGAGTGGACATATGTGAATATATGAGAGAGCAAATAGGAACTTTCATAGCAGTTTTTGATAAAGCTTTATTTATTTATGATTTTGAGATGCCTGAAAATGAGATTTTCGTTAAGATTGATTTAAAACAGATGGATAGAGTGTTTCAAAATCTTCTTGATAATACTGTAAAATATAATCCTAAAGGGACAAAAGTTACGATTAGTTTATTTGAACAACAGAAAGAAGTTGTTATTATCTTCAAGGATGATGGCATTGGAATCCCGTTAGAACTTACAAAAAAAATATTTAATCCATTTGTAAGAGTAGATGGAGCAAGGAATTCACAAACAGGTGGCACAGGTCTTGGGCTCGCTATTGCTCAAAAAATTATTGGAGCACATAATGGAACGATTAATCTTAAAACAGATGTGAACTGTGGATGTGAGTTTATAATCACTCTCCCAAAAAATTAAGAAGAATTTAAGATTAGAAACAGCTTCATTTAAGTATGGCTTGCTATAGTAAGAGCAAGACATAAGAAATGAAGCTGTTTTTCATTTCCTATAGTATGAAAATAGGAGGTATTGGTATATGGAAACATTCGAAAGTCATTTTCATAATTGGTTTGGGGTAATATTTTTTATTGTAGTATATAGTACAGTACTTTTTTTTATTCCCTTTTATAAAAAGATGGATAAAAAACCTATAGGAACTTATTTAGCATTTGTAGTAGCTTTTGCTATTGAGATGCATGGGATTCCTTTTAGTATGTGGGTCATCTCTTGGATAATAGGAAAAAATCTTCCAGAAGGTATTTTGTGGGGACATACATTATTTGATGAAATCGGTTATTGGGGAATGTATATTAATTACATGTGTGCGATTACCGCACTAATCTTTATTGTAAATGGTTGGCGTAATATTTATAAATACTACTGGTCAAAAGAAACAGGAACAGGTGCACTTGTAAAGACAGGAATATATAGATATATACGTCATCCACAGTATACAGGGCTTCTTCTTTTATCTTTTGGTATGATGGTTGAATGGGCGACTTTGCCACTCCTTATACTGTTCCCGGTCATGGTAGGCATGTATGTACGTCTTGCCAAAAGAGAAGAAAAAGACATGCTCCGCGAATTTGGAAATGAGTATAAAGTATATATGAAAAAGACAAAGATGTTTATTCCTTTTATTGTATAGAAGAGTAGATTGAAAAATAAAACTTAAATAGAAATACGAGGAGCATTAAAGATGAGAAAAATAATCCATAGTACTCTTGTAATAAGCATACTACTTATGACCTTCCCCTTGACGATACTGGCCCAGGATGAAGTTGGTGTTTCACAATACCTTGAAAAAACATTATCCGAAATGGTACAGCAAAAGCAAGTTAAAGGAGCAATTCTTTCTGTTATAAGTCAAACGAATGAAGTGTGCAAGGGATACGGCTTTGCCGATGAAGAAAAAGGTATTGTGGCTCATGAAGAGGATACAGCCTTTCGTATAGGTTCTATTTCAAAAACATTTGTAGCTGTTGCATCACAACAATTAACCCAACAGGGAAAACTAGATATGGATGCACCCGTATCGGTTTATCTTGAAGCTGATTTTCCAAAATTCAAGTATGATATGACTATGAATCATTTACTTACGCATACTGCAGGTTTTGAAGATCTGCTTTCTGGCATTGCAGTATATGATATCAAAAAAGCTGAACCGCTTGCATTTAGTGTTCGGAAATATATACCAGATCAAGTTTTTGTGCCAGGGGAAGTTATTTCGTATTCAAACTACGGTATTGCGCTTGCAGCTTACGTGGTAGAGTGTATCACAGGAGAAGATTTTTATGAGTATGCTGGAAATTATATCTTTAAGCCTTTAGGTATGACAAAAACATCATTTGAACTCGATTATAAGGGTGTTAAAATATCTAAAGCGTATGCAACAAGTGGAAAAGAAGCATATGAACCACTCATAAATCTTTACCCAGAAGGTTCAGTAGTATCAACAGCGGCGGATATATCAAAGTATATACAGTGGCTGCTGGGTGAGAGAAGCGATGTTCTTAGTATGGAAGCTAGGCTGAAATTATTTGAACAGCATTTTACAATGTCTGATGAGTTTGAGGGGATAGGTTATATATGGAATAGAAAAGAGCGTAATGGCGTCTTATATTATGATAAAAAAGGGGAAACAGGCAACTTTTTTTCAAGGATTGTCATTTATCCAAAACAAAAAACAGGGGTGTTTATAGCTTTTAACACGTATGTAGAGGAAAAAAAGCTAAATGGCATAATGGACGAGATCACGAACTTAATATTAGGGCATGAAAAAGAAGGCAGCAAGTATGTGGGAGGACACACAAAAGATATCAGTGGATATTATATTACAACGAGATCAAATTTTAAAAGCCAAGAAAAAATTATAAATTTCCTTATACCAAATCGGGTTATTCACATAACTGGCAACCTGAATAAGGGATTCTTTATGAGAGGGAAAGCGCTTGTACCTCTAGGAGAAAATTTTTACGCTACACCTATAGGTGGTCTTAAGTATGTAGAAAAAGATGGAGGTATATACCTTGCAAACAATACCGCTATCTCTTATAAGCGCACAAATTGGTATGAAAGTAGCGAGGTACAAATGGTTATCGTTATAACTTTTATAATTTTCTCATTAATCATGGCAGTACTTGGCAGTATCAATCTATTGTATAAGAAAATTAAGGGGAGAGGGATTTTTCTTGCATCTCTATCAATTCTTCAAGGCGTCTTATTGATAGGGATGTGTATTTTGCTCTCAAGAGGAATAATTCATTTTACGATGTTGGAAGCAGAACCTGTAATAAGAATAATGGGTATACTTATTACAGGTACAAGTGCGAGTGGTATTTTATACACGCTCTACTTAGGAATAGAAAAGATTTTTCTAATTAAACACATAGCACTTGTTGTTTGGAATGCTTCTAGTCTGCTATTTTGTCTATGGATGATCCAAGTAAATATCCTATAGAAAAACAAGTTATGAAATAATATTTCTTAAATAGTAAACGCATTTTGAAATTTTACTTGATTTTTGAAATTAAATTTTATAAACTTAGAGAAAGGATATAAAATTTAATGATAGGGGGGATGAAAATGATAAGAGATATAAGTCAGTTAACGTTAGCGGAAAAAATAGGACAGATGATTATTGCTGGTTTTCCTACAGCGCAGACAGATGACTTAGCGCTTAATTATGCTATTTCAGAATTGAAAATAGGAAATGTTATATTATTTACACATAACATTGGAGATGTGCAGTCTTTAACACATTTAACGACACATATTCAAAAAAGTTGTATAAAGCAATTTGGTATTCCAGCTTTTATAACGATAGATCAAGAAGGTGGGATGGTCACAAGGATAAAGGAGGGGATTACCTTTTTGCCAGGTGCTATGGCAACTGGTGCAGCAGGAGAAAGTGAATTTGCCTATCAAATAGGAAAAATAAGTGGTAAAGAGCTTAAACTGCTAGGTATTAATATTAATCTTGCGCCAGTTTTAGATGTTAATAGTAATCCTTTAAATCCTGTAATAGGGATAAGATCTTATTCAGATGATCCCAGAAAAGTAAGTGAGTATGCAGTCAAATTTACTCAAGGGCTGCAAGAAGAAGGTGTCATTGCAACAGGTAAGCATTTCCCGGGACATGGAGACACTTATCAAGATTCACATAAGGATCTTCCACGTGTAGAAAAGACAAGAGAAGAACTAGAACAAATAGAGATGCTGCCTTTTAGAGAAGCTATTAAGTGTGGTATTGATGCTATTATGACAGCCCATATTATTTTTCCAGCACTTGAAAAGGAAGAAATTCCGTGCACGATCTCTCCAGAAATATTAACACGGTTATTAAGAGAAGATATGGGATTTCAAGGACTTATTATTACAGATTGTATGGAAATGAATGCAATTAAAGGGCATTATGGAACAGTAGAAGGTGTGGTTAGGGCTGTAGCAGCTGGAGCAGATCTTATACATATCTCACATACACTAGACTATCAAATCCGAGCTGTAAAAGCTATCAAACGAGCAGTCGAAATAGGAGAAATTAAAGAAAGCATTATAGATAGAGCGGTAGAGCGTATTTTGAAGATGAAGCAAAAATATAACTTGTTTGAACACCATCTCCCTCATACAGAACAGTTGACCCAGACTCTATTACAAACCAATCAACGCATTGCCAAAACTATTAGTGAAAAGAGTATGACATGCCTCAAAGATGACAGGCAGCTTATACCACTTAGAAAAGAAAAAAAGTACATCTTTATATCACCCAAACCGGTTATTTGGGTAGGTGTAGAAGATCATATCCAAGAAAATAGCATATGGTGTAAAGAGTTAGGAGACTATTTTCACAGTGAGTATCTCATCTATACATTAAATCCAACAGACGAGGAAATAGATATGCTCGCTAAGGCATGTGGCGGAGAAGTTACAGTTGTAATCGCCACTTACAATGCTAAAATGAACGAAGGGCAAGTAAGATTAGTCAAAAGGTTGTATTCACAAAATCAAGATATGATAACTATTTCACTGCGTAACCCGTATGACTATGCGTTATATGAAGAAGTTCCTTGTCATGTTTGCACCTATGAATATACACCGGCATCAATTGAAAGTATTAAAAATATTTTAGAAGGCAGATTAAAAGCTGAAGGGGCCTTGCCGATTAAACTGCCATGTGTTTTAGGAGCAAATCCTGGAAGAAAGGATAATCAGGATGATAAGCTGCACGCTAAAAATTAAGGAATACAAAGATTATTTTAAAAAATCTGAGAGAAATGCCGCGGAATATATACTAGAACATTTAGAGGAAATTATAGGACTTTCAATAGCAGAGCTCTCTCAAAAGAGTGGTGCAAGCCAAGCTGCTATTATGAGGATGTGTAAAACGGTAGGATTTTCAGGGTACCGTGAATTTATGATAGCACTAGCTGGGGAACTGGCAGCTCAAAAACCTGAGGAACAAGCAGATTATGCAGATATTTCTCCAGGAGATACCATAGAATCTCTTATTAAAAACATTTCAGCAAATAGTAAAAAAGCTATTGATGATAGTAATTTGATTATAGATACAGAACACATAAGTCAAGCAGTATCAGCTTTGTGGAAAGCAGAGACAATTGCACTTTATGGTATTGGCGCATCTGCTGTCGTTGCGCTTGATGCGCAGCAAAAGTTTATGAGAATTAACAAACAGTGCTATTTTTTTGGAGATTCATACAGACAGATGACTTCAACTGTTAATTTAAAAGAAAATGATGCAGCAATACTTATTTCGTGGTCAGGAGAAACTAAGGAAGTTGTGAATATAGCCCAAATTTTAAAGGAGCTTCCTATCACTACAATATGTATTACAAAATACGGGAATAACTCTTTAGCACAACTATGTGATTTCAAATTACAGCTTTTATCACCAGAGTTTTCTATGCGGATAGGTGCAATGAGCTCGAGAATCGCACAATTAAATATGATTGATATATTATATTCTACTTTAGTTAGTCAAAATTATGCACAGGTAAAACAACATCTTAAGAAGACACATATGTTTGGAAAATTAAAAGAATTAAGTTAAAAAAAGGGGGCATTGATGCCCCTTTAATCATACAAAGAAAGAAGGATCAGCTATGACATTTGTAATAGGTATCGATGGAGGAGGAACTAAAACACAGCTTTATGTATGTGATTTACAAGGAAATGTACTTAGTACAAGTACATCGGGGCCTAGCAATATTCTGTCTTGTGGACTAGAGCGGGCAGAAAAATCTATAAAAGAAGTGCTGCAAAAAGGAGTTGTGGAAGAAGGCTATAAGTTAAACGACTGTCAAGTACTGTGTATTGGAGTCGCAGGAGCCGGCAGAGCATGTACAAAAAAACAAATAAAAGAAATAATAACCCATATAGGGTACCGGGGGAAAATTATTGTAACGCATGATGCAGAAACAGCATTGGTGGCAGGTGCTAATGGGAAAGACGGCGTTTTAATTATTGCCGGGACAGGGGCTATATGTTATGGAAGAACAACAGAAGGAAGAGTACATAGAGTAAGCGGATGGGGACACTTAGTGGGAGATGAAGGAAGTGCTTATAGTATTGGGAGGAGTATATTAAGCGCTGTTTTAAGAGCTTATGATGGCAGAGGAAAAGGCACTGTTTTAACTTCTTTAGTACTAGAAAAGATGGGGATAGACTCACCAGAGCAAATCATTTCTATTATTTATAAGCCGGAAGGAAGTAAAGAACATATAGCAGCGTATGCACCGATACTAGAAGAAGCTATTTTGCAGCAAGATGAGGTAGCGGGGCAAATTGCAGATGAGGCAGTCGGCGCTCTTGTAGAAACAGCAACTGTAACGATCAGAAAGCTTGATATGCAAGAGCGAGAGATAACTGTACTTATTAGTGGGAGTGTACTTGTTAAAAATACTTATATAAGGATGCGCTTTTCTGAAGAACTTCGAAAAATAATCCCTGGAGTACACATAAAAATAAGTTCAGATGAGGCAGCTTATGGCGCAGTCCGTATAGCCTTAGATGAAATAAAAAATCAAAATATATTTGATAATTAATCATTTAAAAGATAATTGTGAAATATATATAATTAATTAAAATAAAATGGAAAAATTTTAAAAAATAGTTGCAAAAATTATTATCACGGTGTAATATTATATCATAGATAAATATTTTTCATGAAATAAAATTTTAAGAGGGTTTTATTTCTATATAAAAAGGGGGAATTTTAGTGAAATTATTTGTAAAGAAATTGTTAGTAGTTGCATTAAGTATGGGAATGACATTATCACTTGCCACAGGCTGTGGTAAGACATCAGAAGAAACAAGTACAAAAGTTGAGGGAACAAATAAGGCGGAGGCAAGTACACAAACAACAGAAACACAAAAGCCTGTAGAGTTTACCATATCTTACTCCGACAACCCTACGCTTCCGTTTGATCCAGAGTGGCTTGTTGTTAAAGAAATGGAGAATATTGTTAATGCTAAGATAAATTGGGAAGTTATTCCAATATCAGATTATGTGGAGAAAACGACTATCGCACTCAATACAGGCAAGGCACCAGATGTTATTGGTTATGCAAGCGTAGCAGGTGGGCCTTATGCAGCTTTTGGACTTAACGGGGCATTTGTAGCTATGAATAAATATGAACATCTTCTGCCGAACTTCATGAATATGGTAGAAAAATTAGGATTACAAGAAGACTTAAAACAAGCACGTTTGAAAGATGGTAATCTTTATTACCTACCATCTTTATATGATAAATCATTTTATGACTGTGGGCCTATTATACGTATGGACTTACTCGAAAAGTATAATCTGGAAGTGCCTAAAACCTATGATGATATGTATAAAGTATTAAAAGTATTTAAAGAAAATAATCCTGACTCTTATCCTGTAACAATGCTTGTAGAACCTAGGGTATTATTTAGAATGACTACAGAAGCATTTGGAGTAGACGTAGGTAAAAACTCCAGCACAGGGGCTTATGTCCTTTCATATGACAGAGAGAAAGAAGAATATTTCCCAGCTATGATTTCTGATAAATACAAAGAATACTTAAAGTTCTGGAATAAACTTTATAAAGAAGGTCTTCTAGATCCAGAGTTTAAAAATACAGGGGATGCCTTTACAACAAAACTTGCAACTGGCAAGTCTATGGTAACTTGGGCCTATTACGACCAAATAGGGGGCCTAGAAGGCAATTCATCTATTGAAGGAATTGATTTTCAATTGATACCGCCTCTTAAAGGTCCAGCAGGAGCATTTAACCAGAATAAGAATAGACTTGGAGTGGGTATTGCGATCCCTTCAACAACAGAAAAAAGAGCTGACTTTGAAGAAATATTAAAAGCAATCGATAAGATGTATTATGATCCTTCTATGGCAGAAATGGTATCACTTGGTAAAGAGGGTACGACTTATACTAAAGACGGAGATAAAGTTAAATATAATGAAGAGCTTGTTAATTCACCAGACGGTATTTATAAAGCAATGCAATTAAAATATGGCTGTGGTGCAGATCCACTTCAAAAAGTATGGCAGTTTGACTTAGAACTTACAAAATATGATGATTACTATGCACAAATCAATAAAACTGTAGCTGATATGGGTGGTATTTTACGCATACCTCCACTTCCAAAGTTTGATGATATACAAACAGAAGAAGTATCACTGGCTCAGGCACCACTTGTAGATATGTTTGAGGTTTGGACAAATCTCTTTATTACAGGTCAAAAAGACCTTGATAAGGACTGGGATGCTTTTGTAGCAGAAGCAAAATCTAAAGATATCGAAAAGTTAGTAAAAATCTATAATGGAAGTTTAGTTAAATAAGCAGTACTATAATGAAGAGAGCTGGAGGGTAGATAGCCTCTGGCTCTTGATTTTTATTAAAGGAGGCATTTATGAAGGCAATTGCTAATAATAAAGAAATTAAAACAACATGGCCTAAAAAAAGCAATACAGTAAGTTTAACAAAACATATTAAGAGGTATTGGCAGCTCTATGCGATGCTTATACTACCTTTAACTTATTTTATTATTTTTAAATATGTACCTATGTTTGGTAATATACTGGCGTTTAGAAGACATAGACCAGGGATGTCGCCTTTTGGAGAAGGATGGGTAGGACTGCGTTACTTTAAAATGTTTTTAAATGATCCAGCTTTTTGGAGAGCTTTTAAAAATACTCTCACTATTTCACTGCTTAACTTAATCATCAATTTTCCAATACCTATTATTTTTGCACTTTTGCTTAATGAACTATCAGGTATTAAGTTTAAAAAGATTGTCCAAACAGTTTCTTATATGCCAAGATTTGTTTCTACAGTTGTTGTCATTTCTATGTTGGGAGAGATTCTCTCACCAAGCTCAGGTATTGTGAACAATGTTTTACAGAATGTATTTGGCATAAATCCTATTTATTTTATGAATGAGCCTGAATATTTTAGGGCTATTTACGTTTTTACAGACACTTGGCAATTTATGGGATGGACGGCTATTATTTACTTAGCCGCAATAACGGGTATTGACAGTCAAATGTATGAGGCTGCTATGATAGATGGGGCAAGTAGGTGGCAGCAAGTGAAGTATATTACTTTACCAACTATTATGCCAACTATTATGGTTATGTTTATTATGAGCATAGGCAGACTGCTTAGCATTGGTTTTGAAAAAGTATTGCTTCTCTATACACCACAAAATTCAGGTGTTAGTGATATTATTGATACTTTTGTATACCGTATAGGACTTCTTCAAAGCAATTATTCCTACTCTACAGCAGTTGGTCTTTTTGGAGGCATTATAGGACTTTTGCTAGTCTATTCAGCGAATAAAATAAGTAAGAAAATGACCGGAGACGGTTTGTATTAAGGGGGACTAGATGATGCAAAATAAAACACTAGGCTATAGAATCTTTACAGTAGTTAATTATATGATTATGCTAAGCATTATTGGGATATGTCTCTTTCCATTTGTGTATATGTTAGCCCTATCATTTAGTAGTTCAAGAGCTGTTATTGGAGGGAAAGTATTTCTTATTCCCGTAGAATTTACGATGGCAGCATATAATAAGATTGTAAACTATCCAAGATTTTTTAGGGCCTATGCCAATACAGTTTTTTATACTGTAGGAGGAACTACAATCTCATTATTTTTAACGCTCTTATTTGCCTATCCTCTTTCAAAGTCTTTCCTTAGAGGAAGAAATTTTTTAATGAAAATAGTTATTTTTTCTATGTTTTTTACAGGAGGACTCATTCCAAACTTTCTTACTGTTTCTTGGTTAAACCTTACCAATACAGTTTGGGCAATGCTTATCCCGTTTGCTATTAGTCAATTTAATTTAATTATTCTTATTAACTTCTTGAAAAATATCCCAGATAGTATAGAAGAAGCAGCAATTATTGATGGTATGGGGTATTTTGGGATATTATTTAAAATTATTGTACCTTTGTCTCTGCCAGCTATTGCAACAATTATGCTTTATACAGCAGTATTTTTCTGGAATGATTGGTTTTATGGACTCATTTATATGAATAGTACAGAACGTTATCCCGTTATGCTTATATTAAGAAATATTGTAAATGGAGGAACACTTGCTGGCGCTGCGAGTGGGTCGGGTTCAGCAGATAAGGATACAATCAATATCACTTTAAAATCAGCAGCTATTATTTTAACAACTGCCCCCATTATTTGTTTATACCCCTTTTTACAGCGTTATTTTGTTAAAGGGTTAACATTAGGATCAGTAAAAGGATAAAGGGGATAAAAGGTGGAGGATTATAATAGAGGAAATGAGGCGAGATGACGATGAATATTAACTTAGATGAATTAATGACAGAACAAAGAAATACACACTCTATGACTATTGATGAGATGTCCACATTAGAAATGCTAAAAATTATGAATGAAGAAGATAAAACAGTTCCTATAGCCATAGAAAAAGAGCTCCAGGTTATTACACATGCAATTGATGCAATCTATAAAAAAGTAAAAAAAGGAGGAAGGCTTATTTATTGCGGCGCAGGAACATCCGGAAGACTTGGTGTTTTAGATGCAGTAGAATGCAGGCCAACTTATGGGGTAGATGAAGAGATCGTACAGGGCCTTATAGCAGGTGGTACAGGGGCTATGTTTAAAGCGAAGGAAGGTGCCGAAGACGATCTTTCCTTATGTGAAGAGGATTTGAAAAGAATAGGATTTAGTAGTAAAGATGCATTAGTAGGTCTTGCAGCAAGTGGTAGAACGCCCTATGTTATTGGCGGATTAGAGTATGCAAAAAAAATAGGGGCATTAACTGTTGCTGTTGTATGCAATAAGGGTTCAAAAATGTCGGAAGTAGCAGATCTAGCCATAGAGCTAATAGTAGGACCTGAGGTTGTAACAGGGTCTACCCGTATGAAAGCCGGAACAGCACAAAAGTTGGTACTCAATATGATCTCGACATGTGTTATGATTAAAATAGGAAAAGTGTATTCCAATCTCATGGTAGATGTAAGAGCCAGTAATAAAAAACTTATTGAAAGAGCTAAGCGTATTGTAATAGAAAGCACAGGATGTAATATCAAACAAGCAGAAGATTTTTTAGAGGTAACACAATATGATGTAAAGATTGCTATTTTAATGATTAAGGCTAATGTTAGCCAAGATAAAGCAAGCAGTCTTTTGGAAGAATGTGACGGACATATCAGTCGTGCAATAGCGGAGGTGAAAAGAGCATGAAACATTATGTATTAGGTGTAGATGGTGGAAATACCAAAACAGACTATTATCTGTTTGATACGCAGGGAAATCTTATTGATGGTATAAGGGAAGGTACATGTAGTCATGAACAGCTAAAAGATTCCTATAGGGGAAGCTATAGAAAAATGAAAGAGGCAATAGATTATTTATTACAAAAGAATAATCTTTCAGTAAAAGACATGACGGCAGCGGCTTTTGGACTCGCAGGGGTAGATGTTCCCATGCAACGGAAAAGTTTAGAGAAAGTAGTAGAAGAGTTAGGGTTTACTAACTATGCCGTTGATAATGACTCGTTTCTTGGTATTAAGGCAGGGACACTTACAGGCTATGGCGTATGTTCTATTAATGGTACGGGAACCGTAGTCGGCGGGATAGATCCTAGTGGAGCAAGACTTCAAATAGGAGGCATCGGAGAAATATCAGGAGATGATGCAGGAGGTGCGAGCATCACAAAGAAGCTCCTAAGAGCGGTGTATGATAGCTTATATAGATGTGGTACTAAGACAGAGCTTGAAGGACCGGTGATGAAGCTTTTAGGAATAGAAGACAAATATTATTATACTGAGGCAATTAATAATCTTTATCAAACATCTTTTTCTCATACTGAATATGTCAAGCTAGTTTTTGATTATGCAGATAAAGGAGAAGAGGTTGCCAGTGAACTCATAGAATGTATGTCAAGGGAGCTTGCTAAGTCTACAGTAGGCTGTATAAATAATTTGAATTTTAAAAAAGAAGTGGATGTAGTTTTAGCGGGATCGGTATGGGTAAAGCCTAAAACAGACATACTACTGCGTTCTTATAAAAAGAATATGACGGAGTTAACTGATCATAACTGTCAATATATTTTATTAGAAGTGCCGCCGGCAACAGGTGCCGTATTATGGGCGCTGGAGATTGCTTATGGCAAACCTGTAGGCCAGGTGATGAGGGAACTTGTTATAAAAAGTATGGAGGCGTATCAGTAAATTAAGATGAAGGTAGGAAAGATTATGATAGACCAAGTAAAAAGCGGTATAGATCATTTAGAAACATCTCGTCAATTTTTAGAACATAAGCGCCTTGCACTGATTACTAATGCAACAGGCATAAACAAGTATTTTAAATCGACAATAGATATACTTAATGAACATTATGAGCTAACAATGTTGTTTGCTCCAGAGCATGGGGTGCGAGGAGACAAACAAGCAGCTGAGATTGTAACTTCCTATACAGATGAAAGAACAGGTCTTCCGGTTATTAGTCTTTATGGCAAACAAAAGGAAATCCCTGAGGAGGTAATAGATGCTTACGATATACTTGTCTACGACATACAGGATATAGGCTCTAGACACTATACTTATCTTTCAAGCCTTCTTTTATGCATGAAGAGCTGTGCTAAACATAGTAAGCAATTTGTCGTTTTGGATAGACCAAATCCTATTGGTGGACAAAAAGTAGAGGGTAATAAGCTTAAAAGAGAAATGAGGTCTTTTGTAGGGTGCTATGAAATGCCGCAACGGTATGCATTAACTATTGGTGAGTTTGCAAAAATGGCAAATGAGACAGAAAATCTGCAGTGTGATCTTAAGGTTATTCCAATGGAAAACTACAAAAGATCAATGTATTATAATGAAACGGGGTTACCTTTTGTCATGCCAAGTCCTAATATTCCAACCCAAGAAACACAAGTCTTATATAATGGCACGTGTTTATTTGAGGGAACAACTTTATCAGAAGGAAGAGGTACCACAAAGCCTTTTGAAGTCATTGGTGCACCATGGATTAATAGCAATGTATTGGCAGATAAGATGAATGAAAAAGAGTTAAAAGGAGTGTATTTTAGACCGACGTATTTTACACCTACTTTTTCAAAGCATCAAGGTAAGCTTTGTGGGGGAGTGCAAATACATATTTTATCTCAAAAAGAAGTAGAGGCAGTAAAGGTAGGTCTTTATTTAATAGACGAAACAAGAAAAATGACGCAGGGAACAGAGTTTTTTGAACCCTTTTTTGACTCTCTAGCAGGTATAACAAGGAAGACATTTCAGTCATTGCAAATAGAAGAAATACTAGAAACTTGGGAAAAAGAAGCAAATGTATTTACACAAGTAAAGAAAAAGTATCACTTATATGCATAAATGAGTAGAGGAGGTCCCTGTGGAGAGATTAATTAAAGTTTGCCAAAAAAAAGAAAAGCTTGTTATAGGTCTTATGTCTGGAACATCTGTAGATGGCATAGATGCAGCTTTAGTGAGAATAAAAGGAAAGGGTGAAGATACAAAAGTGAAACTTATGGCTTTTGAAAATCTCCCTTATACAGCCGAAGTAAGAAATAAAATATTCTTATTATTTGATGAGAAAAGTTCAAGTAATAAAAGTATATGTCATATGAATTTTTTATTAGGGGAATTGTTTGCAAAAGCAGCGCTTCAAGTAGCAGATAAGGCTGGAATAAATATAAAAGAAGTAGATATTATAGGTTCTCATGGTCAAACTATTTATCATCAGCCTAAAACTATAGAAGATAATGGCTATAGTATAAAATCCACATTGCAAATTGGTGAAGGGGATATTATTGCAGAACGAACAGGTGTTATAACGGTATGTGATTTTAGAGCAAGAGATATGGCAGCAGATGGACTTGGAGCGCCACTCGTACCTTATACAGAATATCTTCTTTATAAAGATAAGCAGCAAAATATTGGTCTTCAAAATATAGGCGGTATAGGCAATATAACAGTTATCCCAAAAAATAGTATGAAAGAAGAAGTCTATGCCTTTGATACGGGGCCTGGGAATATGCTGATTGATAGTGTGATAAGTTACTTGACAGATAATAAATGCAGTTACGATGACCAAGGGCAAATGGCAGCAAAAGGAAGCGTAAACAAAGAAGTGCTCAGCCGTTTATTAGAAGACCCATACTTTAAGTTACAGCCCCCTAAAACAACGGGAAGAGAATATTTTGGAAAAGAGTATACGGAAAAGTTTTTAAAACTTTGTGAGACGTACGGCGTAAAAAATGAAGATCAAGTAGCAACCGCGACCGCACTAACAGCAAAGTCTATTGCTGATGCATGCTTAAACTTTGTAAAAGAACCACTAGACCAACTCATCATAGGAGGAGGAGGAAGCTACAACAACACACTTTTAAAGATGTTAAGATGCTATATGCCAATACCTGTTTTGACACAAGAAGACTTGGGACTTAGTAGTGATGCAAAAGAAGCTATAGCTTTTGCAATACTGGCAAATGAGACAATTTGTGGAAATCCTGGCAATTTGCCATCTGCGACAGGAGCTTGTAAAGCTGTTAGATTAGGTAAAATTTGTTTATAAGGGGATGGAGATGTGAAAAAACTTAAAATAGTGACTATAGGAGGAGGTTCTAGCTATACGCCAGAACTGGTAGAAGGCATTATTAACCGTTATGAGTCATTACCTGTGACGCAGCTATGGCTTGTTGATTGTGAAGAAGGAAAACATAAGCTAGAAATAGTTGGGGCTCTTGCTAAACGTATGATAAAAAAAGCAGGTGTAGCGATAGAACTACATATGACACAAGATAGAAAAGAAGCATTACAAGATGCAGATTTTGTTATTACTCAGCTGCGTGTAGGACTGTTAGAAGCACGTATTAAAGACGAAAGAATTCCTCTCAAGTATGGTCTTATTGGACAAGAAACCAATGGCGCCGGGGGACTATTTAAGGCACTTAGAACGATTCCGGTTATACTAGATATCTGTCAAGATATGAAAGAGCTATGTCCAGAGGCTTGGCTCATTAATTTTACAAATCCAGCAGGTATTGTAACAGAGGCGGTTAATCGTTATAGTCCTATTAAAAAAGTAATAGGCTTATGTAACGTACCCGTAGGCATGCAAAAAGCCATTGCAGACACTTTGGAGACAGATATGAAAAATATCAGGGTGCGCTTTGGAGGACTTAATCATATGGTGTATGCTACAGAAATAGAGATGAATGGTGAAAATAAAATGCCCTATGTTTTAGAACGCTGGGGTGTACAGAGCATGAGTAATATTAAAGGCATAGAATGGCACAATGCTTTTGTAAGGGAACTTGGTGTGGTGCCTTCACCCTATCATCGTTATTATTATATGGCTAAGGAAACATTAGAAGATGAACTCGAAAAATTCAAACAGAATGGAACGCGTGCTGAAACAGTTAAAAAAATAGAAGATGAACTTTTTGAACTTTATAAAGATGAAACATTAGAAGAAAAGCCTAAACTTCTAGAACAACGTGGTGGTGCTTATTACAGCGATGCAGCGTGTAATCTCATTGATTCGATTTATAACGACTCGGGAGATATACAAGTGGTTAACACCTTAAATAGAGGGGCTATGGAAGAATTTGAATACGATGAAGTAGTAGAAATTAGTGCTATGATTACTAAAAATGGCCCTATTCCACTGACAGTAGGCAAACTACCTAAAGCAGTCAAGGGGCTTGTACAACAAATTAAGTCTTTTGAATTAGCAGCCTGCGAGGCGGCAGTAACAGGAGATTATAATAAAGCATTGCTTGCACTTATGATTAACCCACTCGTACAATCACAAAGTTATGCTAAAGTTGTATTAGATGAATTATTAGAAGCACATAAGAGCTATTTGCCACAGTTTTATAACAAGTCCGTCATGTACTTGCGATAGACAGATGGGCTTATCCCTTTATGCTGCTTAAACACGCGATTGAAATAACTTAAACTTGTAAAACCTGTGCGTTCAAGTAGGGTTGAAATAGGCAAATTGGTTGTTCTAAGCAGTTCTTCAGCCATAGATATACGGACATAATTAAGATACTCTATATAGCTTTTGCCAGTTGCTTTTTTAAATAGCCGACAGAAATAGCTGTAGTTAAAATGGGCCATGTCACTAATGTCTTCAACAGTGATATCTTCCATATAGTGAGATTCGGTGTAATTGAATATAGGTTCCAGTTTATTTAGAAGTTCATTATTTTTACTCAGTAGATCAGGTGTTTTGAGTTGTAGCATGTTAGAACGGTAAAATAATGAAAGAATACGGTATAAATAAGATTTAATAGACATTTCAAATGTAATTTCTTTGTGTATAAATTCAAAAATGATTTTTTCGATGAGCTCCTCTATTTCTTTATGAGGAGCTTGTTCTTTTTGTGTAAATAAATGAAATAAACAATCTGTTTGATTGATAAATGACAGTAAATGTTGATGTTTTGAAAATATGGGTTGAGTATAGAGAGCAGTTGGGTTAAATTGGAGCACAAATATCTTAGTCGTTAGATGATCAGGAATAGAAGTAGCATGGACAACCATACTATTTATAAAAATCAAATCACCTGTATAAAGGGTGATGTTTTGCTGATTAAAGTGAATAGTCATATTACCCTCAAGTACTCGGATGAGTTCAATTTCGGAATGAAGGTGAGCATCTGCCGTGATTGTAGCTTCTGTACTGTTGGTAATAACGCAGCGAACTGGTAATGCTGGCATTGAAATTTCAATAAACTCTCTATGATAATGCATACCATACCTCCAGTGAAAGTCATAATTGTACAAATTTGAGTCAGTTCAGACACTAACGTAAAGTGATAAAATGCTTTAAAATAATAAGTAAAATCAGTATAGCATAAACCTAAAGAAAAGAGGAGATTTCAATGAAAGATGCAACAAAAATCTTAAAAAGACACCCAAACAATCCTTTGATGCATGTTAAAGATTATCCTGGAATTGCGCAATTATATAATCCTTTTCCGATTGCATTTGAAGGAGAAACTATCCTTCTTGTATCCGTAGTAGAACACGCTGCAACTGTTGGTTTTGGCAGAGACGTGGGACAAACAAGAATTGCAAGGAGCAAAGATGGTATTCATTTTGAACTTTCACAGGAGAATTTCATTCAAACACAATCTGTAGAATATCCTTATACGTTATATCATCATTTTATTGATAATAGGGTAACTAAAATTGATGATACGTTTTATATCATTACCCCCGTTATGGTTAATGGATTTGATTCACCAGTTGGTATGCTTGGAAAGACAAAGGACTTTAAAAGTTATGAAAGAATAGATGTGATCACACAACCGAAAAATAGAGGAGCCTCTTTATTCCCAGAAAAAATAAACGGTAAATACTACAAACTCGACAGACCAGGTGGTGGAGATGGCAGCAACGGAGATATTTGGATCAGTGCATCTACTGATTTAATCCACTGGGGTGAATTTAAACCTGTCTTAGCAGCTGGATATCGTTTTTGGAATGTCGAGAAGATTGGACCTACACCGCCAATTAAAACAGATAAAGGATGGTTGGATATTATTCATGGTGTCTATAGGCCAGCAGGCGGCACGTACTATTATATAGGGGCTATGTTATTAGATCTTGAAGAACCTTGGAAAGTAATTGGAAAAACAAATAGTTATTTATTAGCACCAGAGATGCCTTATGAGCAACATGGTAATTGTGATAATACTGTATTTCCATGTGGCGCCATTGGTGATGTAGAAAAGGATGAGTTGAAATTATATTATGGTGCTTGTGATAATTATATTTGCTTAGCAACGGGTAAATTAAGCGAAGTTGTTCAAGCGTGTATTGATGAGATATAATTTTGGGATTAAATGCAGATAGAAAAAGGAGGGATCACGATACATGTCCTTAAGTAATGAAAAATCTAAATTCTGGATCATGTCGGATATAAATTTAGAGGTTCAATTTGATGAGCAACAGGGCATTCTAAGAGTTAATGATAAGCGAATTCATAAAACTTGGATGCAGAGACCGTTTGATGACAAGATGAGCGTAGGTCAAGTATCACAGATTGGTAATACGTTGAAAATGACTTTGAACGGTTCAGTTCCTCTTGCAATAACCATTGAGCTCACGGAAAGCTCAGAACTAGTTTACACAATTTCTAGCACTCACGATACATCTTTTGAGAAGTTCAGCTTTCCTCCGGCTTTTGATACACCTGATAAAAATCATTATGTAGTTCAAACAGACAGTCAAGGACTACTTTTACCAGTAGATGATTCTTTCTATCCTTTAGAAGAACAACCACTATTCTTCTGCGGTGGCGGTGGGGCAATGGCATGGATTGGAGTGACAGATTCAGCAATGAAAACAGGATACATGGCAATTTTTGAAACTCCTTTTGACGCTGCTATAAAACTTAAGCGTGAGAATGAGTTGATTACGTTTGCACCTGTTTGGCTAAGCTCTAGGGGTGGATTTGGGTATGAACGTAAAATACGCTATGTGTTTTTTGATCAAGGAGGATACACTGCGCAATGTAAACGATACAGGGCTTATATTTGGCCCAAAAATAAGGTTATAGCGCTTAAAGAAAATCAGAAGCGATTTCCTGCAATTGAGAAGATTTTAGGTGCTGTGCATATGTATGTGTGGGATAACGCACGTAAAGTAGAGTTTGCCCAAACGTTAAAGGATGCCGGGATTGATAAAGCAATGATTCTTTGGGATGCCAATCACACGCCTTATCCAGAAAAAGATTATGATAGCAGGCTTAAAGACCTAGGGTATGCAACAGGTGCTTATGAACTCTTTACAGATATCCATCCAGATGGCTATCCAGGTAATGCAGAAATTGCACAAATGCCTTTAAAAAGAAATGTTTTTCCAGACTTATATGAGAAAATTGTATCTCGAAAAAAAGATGGGTCCACATATTCCAATGAATTTGGTACCTATGTGTGTCCAGAAGCTGTACGACCAGAAATCATTAAACGTGTTGAAAAGGAATTGAGTATTTACCCTCACGAAACTTATTTTCTAGATGTTTATCAAGCTAATGGGCTATATGAATGCTATAATCCAGAACATCCTTTAACACGTCAGCAGTATGCTGAGGCTATTTTAAAGAACTATGAACTTCTTGAAGAGAAGTACAACACTTTTTTAGGCGCTGAATTTGGAGCAGACTATATGGGATCACATGGCGTATATGTCCATGGCATGATGACGCTGCAGCGCACTTGGTTTGGATCAGATATATCTAAAAAGGGAAGTATTTACTATTATGGGGATTGGAATAACAATCCAAGACCTTCAACTATGCTAGGAACAAGAACAGCAACCGACACATACCTTAAGTATTCTATCAATGAGTATACGCGTGTACCCTTATATGAATTAGTTTATCATGATGCTATCGTAACATCTTGGCGATGGGAGGATTGTAACCATCATTGCCCAGAAATATGGTGGAAGAAGGATTTATTTAATATACTTTATGGAACAGCACCACTTTGGTCTATCGATCAAGATCGCTGGTTAGCATTTGGGCATACATTTGTAGAAAGCTACAATAACATATGTCCATGGTTACAGCAAATTTGTTATGATGAGCTTGTATCACATCGTTTCGTAAGCACTGATCGTAAGATACAAGAAACACAGTTTTCTTCAGGAAAACGAGCGGTAGTTAACTTTGGAGATACGCCTTATACATTTGAAGGACAAGTGATCATGCCACGTGGCTTTATAACGCTAACTAAATAATTTAGCTTTAAAGAATAACCAGCATATAACACAATCTTAACTTGTAGGGAACCTTATCGTAGGATATAATGAGCTTAGTTAAGAGTGAGCTTTGTAAAGATATCAATGGGAGGTTTTGGGATGGAAGAAACAAATAGTGTAGTATATAACCAGAAAAAAGCTAATAAGTTTAATTTAATATTTTTGTGGTGTGTGTCTGCTATGATCACCCTACAAGTAATGATGATCTCAGGAATACAGCAAGGACTTTATGTTGGGATAGCGTCTATTGGATCAGCAATTTTTGCAACAGCGATAAATTTTCTACGTATTCATGAAAAATGGAAAGGGTTAATCATTACTTTTATTCCAACGCTCGGAGTTTTATGGCTGCTGCATATGAAGCAAGGACAACCAAGGGTGTTTATGGCACTTTTTGCTTGTGTAGCAATGGTTTCTCTTTATTTTGACAAACAATTGTTATTAATATATGGTGTATTACAAAATGTAGTATTGATCATACTATATATTTTCTTACCTGCATCTTTATTAGGAGTAAACGGAGATTTACAAGAATTTTTTACAAGGCTTATTCTTTTGGATATTAGTATTATTACTTTATATACAATGACAAATTGGGGTAATATGCTTCTTAAGTCTGCTATCCAAAAGGAAAAACAAAGTTCCACTTTACTAGACAAGCTGCAGTATGCAATGGATCAAATCGAACAAAACACTTCACAGTTAAATGATAGTATTGCTAAGATTAATCACAATTTAGATGGCACACAAGTTATGGCTCATTCTATTACAGTGGCGACTCAAGAGATCTCCTTAGGCGTGGAACAAGAATCTCATAATCTGAGTGACATTAGCAATATGATGCATGAGATAAGTGATACAGTAGAAGGGACTAAGCAACTATCGGTATCCATTTCTACTATTGCAAGCATGACCGAGGAAGAATTCTCAGAAGGTACTGAGCAACTACAAGAAATGCAGGGGCAGATGCAAACGGTAGATACTGCGGTGGGAGCAGCTTTAACAACAGTAAAAAATCTTCACCAGAGTATGGATTCTATTGATTCTTTTTTATCAAGTATCACTCAGATTGCTAATCAAACCAATTTGCTAGCTTTAAATGCTGCTATTGAAGCCGCAAGAGCTGGTGAATCAGGGAAGGGATTTGCGGTAGTAGCTGATGAAGTACGTAAACTTGCAGAACAAAGTGCCAAAACAGCAGAGGAGATTTATGCTATTATTCAAAGCATTAGAATCCAAATAAAAACTGCTTATGATAAAGTAGAGCAAGGGAACGGTGCAGTGCAGACAGGAAATAATATCCTACAATCTACTCAAAATCGCTTTCAGAATATGGAGAGATCTTTTAAAACTGTACACGAGCAAATCAAACAAGAAGGTACAATGATTGACGTAATCAATAAGGTCTTCGCTGAGATTGAGGAAAGATTAGGAAGTATTGCAAGTATATCTATGGAGCATTCTGCATCCACTGAGGAAATACTTGCGAATATGGAAAATCAAAATCAAAAGACTGTTGAGATTTTAGCAGACATAGACGAAGTGCAAAAACGCGGTAAAGAGTTAAAACAAGTGATGTAAAAATACCAAATCTAATAAAAACATTTAGTATTTTTTAGTAAGGCCTCTTTTAAGAGGGAGGCTTTATTTTAATTTAAGGGTATTTAGAAAGCAGGTGAAAGATGACTTACACACTAAAAAGATTTATTCATTACTATAAGCCTTACAAAAGGCTATTTTTTACGGATATGTTTTGTGCATTTACTTTATCAGGAATAGATTTAATATTTCCTTTAATAGTACGTTTTCTAATGAATGAAGTTTATGTAATACCTGATGCTGGTCAAATCATGAAATATGTAGTTGTTATTGGGTTATTATTACTAGGGATGTATATCATCAGATATTTTTGTCAATATTTTATTACCTCTTGGGGACATATTATGGGTGCAAAGATGGAAACAGATATGAGAAGAGATTTATTTGGTCACTTAGAAAAGCTATCTTTTTCTTATTATGATGAGACTAATACGGGCAAGCTGATGTCACGTATTGTAAATGATCTCTTTGATATTTCTGAGCTTGCGCATCATGGACCCGAAGACTTATTTGTTTCTATTATTAAATTAGCTGGGACTTTTATTATTTTAAGTATGATTAATATAAAAATGACACTTATACTTATTGTATTTACAATTATAATGCTTTATTTTTCTTACTTTTATAACAAGAAGATGCGTATCACTTTTAGAAAAAACAGAGAGAAGATTGCAGCAGTTAATGCCATCGCACAGGATGCGCTAGGTGGGATAAGAGTCGTCAAGTCTTTTGCTAATGAACAAGTAGAGATGAAGAAGTTCGAAGAAGGTAATAAGGCTTTTTTAGAAACAAAATGTGAAAGTTATCTTATTATGGGAAAGTTCTTTAGCGGCAATGGATTTTTTCAAGGCGTTTTGTACTTATCAGTTGTACTTGCTGGGGGATTATTTATTAGTAAAGGAACACTTAGCAGCGTAGATCTTACGATTTATATTCTTTATATCAACACATTTTTAAATCCAATAGAAAAACTGGTTAACTTTACTGAGCAGTTCCAAAAAGGCATGACAGGCTTTGAGAGATTCTTAGAAGTTATGAATACGGCTCCTGAAATTGAAGATGACCCAGAGGCAAAGATTATTGCAAAAGTTAAAGGTAATATCATATTCCAGAATGTTTCTTTTAGCTATAATGAAAAAAAAGACGTCCTTTCAGATATTAATATAAAAATAAAGGCAGGCAAAACGGTTGCATTAGTAGGTCCATCGGGTGGGGGTAAAACAACATTTTGCTCACTAATTCCTAGATTTTATGAAGTAAGTGCTGGATCTATTATGATTGATCAACAGGACATCAAGACAATTACACAAAAATCTCTAAGAGATACAATCGGGATTGTGCAGCAAGATGTATATTTATTTGATGGAAATATCAAAGAGAATATAGCTTATGGCAGGACAGAAGCAACTGATGAAGATATTATTTTGGCAGCTAAGAAAGCCAATATACATGATTTTATTATGACTTTGACAGAAGGTTATGATACATATGTTGGTGAACGTGGCGTTAAATTATCAGGAGGGCAAAAGCAAAGAATAGCTATTGCAAGAGTTTTTCTTAAAAATCCACCTATTCTTATACTTGATGAAGCAACCTCAGCACTTGATAATGAAAGCGAAAAGTTTATCCAAAAGTCACTTGAGGAACTTGCAAAAAACAGAACAACAATAGTCATCGCACATAGGCTGAGTACGGTGAAAAATGCAGATGAGATTATTGTGCTTACAGAAGAAGGGATTAAAGAAAAGGGTAATCATAAAGATCTTATTGAAAAAGATGGTGTGTATGCTTATTTATACAATATGCAGTTTGAATTATAGTATAAAGAAGAACACTAGGATAGAGCAATCATATTATTAAACATTATATTAATAAATGATTAAAAGGGGTATCTTAAAACAGAAGATATCCTTTTTATATATTTATAATATAATGATTTAAGGAGAGGAAACTCATGCCTGAGCAAGTGGAAATGCCATTTAGCAAGCATATTTTTATGTTTGCTTTTAAATGGAACTATATGAATAGTCATTCGAAGGGTAAAAACAATCAATATCGTAAGTTTAGCGAAAAGATTGATCTTCTTAAGTTTGACGAGAAAATTATGAGCCTTACTAAGACTAAAATAGGTTATAAGAATAATTGGATACGGAATACTTATAAAGACGAGCACATTAAAGATTATAATGAGTATTCGTACTATTATCATAATGTAAGAGATGCGATTTATACCAACAATGCATCAGATAGTATAAAAGATAAAAAGGTCAATATTTATCATTATTATATAGCAAAGGGTGATGCAGCTCAATATATGATCAAAGTATTACTAAAAGATCTAAAGAGTGAATCCGAGCAAACCACGTCCCATATAAAAAAAGAAAGTTATTCAGAAAAGACATATACATTAAGTATTACCCAGATTGAACTTAAGGTCTATGATACAGGTGTAGGTGTTTTGAGCTTTTTTGCAGATAATCATGATGAACGATCTATAGAAGCTGTTAATAGAATAAATGAGTATGGAAGACGTATCTACCCTCAGTTTATAGAAATACAAGAAGATGTTTCACCAACTCAAAAAACTAAAGAAACATTTCTAGCTAATCAACACGTCTTAAAGTTTGGGAAAGATCAATCAAATTATTACACAGAAACATACGCGGGTGATTATCAAAGCGAAGGAAACCGTATTTCAAATATTATTATGGGGCTTCTTGGAGAAGGATTTAAAACAGGAAAAAAGGCATTGTATAAGCATAAACAAGATATGATTGCTATTAGCCCACTTATTGATGATCGTATGTTTGTTATTTGTTGGTATGTGAACAAGGAGCTCACAGATAGACTTAAGCAAGTAGAAAAAAAAGGTGAGGGAAGCTATTATAAGTACATTGAAAATGATAAGTGGTATGAATATATCTTTATGGAGAAAGAAAAGAACTGTCAAAGTAAGTGGATGATGCAAGACATTTTAAAAAGGCATACTTACGAAAGGTGGCTTGATTATGGTACTTTATATGGTATGTCATATTGTTCATTTGTATGTTTGACAGATGGCAGTGAATTTGCTGTTCAAAATATTTCAGTGCATATGACGACTATTTATTATCAAATGATGTGTCTTGTTTTAGCACAAAAGGCTTCTATTCTTAGATTTGAAGATGAGCTTACAGATATATCGAACCATTCTAAAGATATTCCTATAGAAGCGGTAGAAGAAGTGTATCAAAACTATTTACAGTTTATTAATGGTATTTATTTCAGAGAAGTTACAGCTCAAGATCAAGGCATTGAGCTTTATACAATGGCGCAACATTTAATGAGAATTGATATTGATATAAAAGAGCTTAAAGAAGAAATGGGACAGCTATTTAGATACGTTTCTTTAAGAGCAGATAAGGAAACAAATAAGGCTATTAATGCACTTACTTACTTAAATACATTAATTCTTATACCTGCGCTAGTTACAGGCTTTTTTGGAATGAATATTTTTGGAGAAGGGCTTAGGGAGCAGTGGAGCATTACTAATTATAAAAAATTAATAATCTGGGCATGTATTTTTATTATTATAGTTGGTGTTCTGCCTCTTGCTATTATCAAAAGTAAAAAGGTTCAAAAACTTATAAAAAAAATTCCTCAGCCTCTTCGTACGAGCATACCATGGATTGTAGTTGGTCTAGCTATTATGATTTCAATAGTTTTATAACTACATGCATAACTTTATATCAATATAATTCGAATTTAAAGTTACTATTCAGCCCTCAATAGCTATTGAAAAATAATTATAGTGAAAATGCTGATTTTTTTGAGGGCTCTAAATTCACTTATCCACATCAGATTTCAATAAATGTGTCAAATGTAAATCATAAGATTTTAAGCAGTTCAA
>CAKZUB010000025.1 GCA_937921505.1 uncultured Clostridia bacterium
AAGTGTAGTAATACATGTAGGTGACCAATACTAACGGTTCGAGGGTTTGACCTAATATAAGTGATTAAATCACAAATAACGGTTAAATATAGTAAAAGAAACTATTAAAAAAATACATCGTAGTATTTGTTTTTGAGAGTATAAAGATTAACTTTATATTATTCAAGTGATAAGTTTTAAGTTTGCAGAGTAAACTTAAAATTTAGAAGTGGTTCGTATGTCTTACGCGTCAGAACTTCGTAAAGCCTAACGACAAATGTCTTTAAGCCAGGAGAGAATAAATGTCCGGAAGATTTATCACGCAGTATTGCGTAACAAATCTTACAGGTTTATTTGAATGGTTTTTAGGGAGACTGTTTGAGCAAAGCGAGTTTCGACGTTCATTCAAAGAAAGCTGTTAGATTTGTAGCAAGACGGAGTCATAAATCTGTAGGATATTTATTCTCAGGCCCATTGGTCAAGCGGTCAAGACACCGCCCTTTCACGGC
Source organism: uncultured Clostridia bacterium (assembly GCA_937921505.1). Classification (GTDB taxonomy): domain Bacteria; phylum Bacillota; class Clostridia; order Lachnospirales; family Cellulosilyticaceae; genus FMMP01. The sequence continues at coordinate 489 of CAKZUB010000025.1, forward strand.
GGTAACAGGAGTTCGATTCTCCTATGGGTCATTTGTTGGTGATGATGCGACTAGGGGAAACACCCGTTCCCATACCGAACACGTAGGTTAAGACCTAGTCGGTCGATGGTACTTGCTTGGAGACGAGCTGGGAGAGTAGATGGTTGCCAACACTAAAAACGGGGTGTAGCTCAGTTTGGCTAGAGCGCCTGATTTGGGTTCAGGAGGCCGCAGGTTCGAGTCCTGTCACCCCGATTACATTATAAGCTATAAAGAAGGCAGGCTTATGTACCTGTCTTTTATTCTGCAAGTAATGGATGATGTTACATATGGGTCACTAGCTCAGTTGGTAGAGCACTTGACTTTTAATCAAGTGGTCCCGGGTTCGAACCCCGGGTGGCTCACTAAAATGTAAAAAGCGTGTATTTCAGTGAATTTGAAATACACGCTTTTTCTTTGCAGTTTATTATAACTTTTCGGCGATAGATTTAGACATTTTATAGTCTAATCAAGCTAATATCGCAATAGAGGAAATATTTTTGTCCTTACCCTATGTTAAACTTAAATTACCGTACGGAAAGATAGTCAAAAGGAGAACAACTATGACAACTATTGAATTACTACAAAAATCAATTGATCACATTGAGGAAAATCTTAAATGTGAGCTTACTTTATCAGAGATTGCAGAAATTGCTGGGTTTTCAACTTATCACTTTTGTCATAAATTTTGTGATAATGTAGGTATGCCTGTCGCTGCTTTTATAACAAAGCGGAGACTCTACCATGCAATTTATGACATCCAAAATGGCAGAAAGATAATTGACACAGCACTTATATATGGCTTTAATACTCATGCAGGTTTTTTTAAAGCATTTAAGCGTGAATTTGGTTGTTCTCCAACAAAGTTTTTAAAACTTAATAGTGCAAAAAAACCAACATTGGTTAATTTGATTAGGGAGGCAAAGATTATGCTAACACAAACACAAATAAGACAACTTCTTACACATTGGGATATTGACGCAAAATACGAAATAGGTACTACCTTTATTGCAGGAGGTAAAGAAAAGTCCAATGATACATGGACCATTGGGGAGGAATATGTTTTTAAAACTGGAAAGAACATTGCGGGACTTAAGACACACATTGCTATTTCAAGAGCTCTCGAAAAAAGCGGTATGGTTGCAGCTTGTCCTGTTCAAACGAAAAACGAGGAGGATTTTCTTATAGAAGATGACAGATATTACGTGCTGACAAACCGTATCAAAGGTGGTTTTTTAACACCTGAACAACGCTATACAGGAGATAGATTTGCGATAGGTAAAAATTATGGTGAAGCTATCGGAAGTCTTCACAAAATCCTAAAAGTTCAGGATAGCAATTTGGATGTCAATGACAACAATTTGCTTGATACGGTAATAAAGTGGGCGCTTCCCGAAACAAAGAGGATTATGGAACAATGGGGTTGCCCTTTATCCGATGAATTCTATAAAGATTATATAGAAAGCTTTAGCAAGCTTTATAGTAAGCTACCTCGACATGTCATCCATCGCGACCCTAATCCATCAAATATTATGTTTAGTAACGGTGAGGTTACTGGGTTTATCGATTTTATTATCAGTGAACGCAATATCAGACTTTTTGACCCATGTTACTGTGCTACTGGAATTTTATCAGAGGCAGATCAAATTGATGGTGGCTTTGAGAAATGGGATGAATTATTGAGAGGCATAATTAATGGGTATAATACCAAATGTGAGCTGACAAAGATAGAAAAACAATCAATCCCATATGTTATTTATTCGATACAAATGATTTTTATTGCATGGTTAGCTGATAAAGAAATATATAAGAGTGTTGCCTTGCAAAATAGAAAAATGCTTGTATGGTTATGGGAAAACAAAGACAAATGCTTTAGAGCGTTATAAATTGAAGACCTATAGTAAGTGAATCTATCCGTTGAAACCTACCTTAAAAAACGCTATAATTAACCTATGAAATTCAGGTAATCATGATGCCAGTTACGGAACTAGAAACGGTGCAATACGTACAATCAGCGGATTTATAACGTATGTTTTAATACACTAAAAAACCTATTATTTAGTAAAAATAATAGGTTTTTTGCATCTTATTTATTAAATTATTAGCTAAGGGTAACTTTATTTTTACCTGTTCTTTTGCAAACATATAAATTATGATCAGCTTTTTTGATAACTTCATCCAGAGAAATAGCCTCATTGATTTTAATATAAACACCAAAGCTAGCTGTAACAGAAGAAGAAATATGTTCATCTTGAATGACCGTTTTTTCAATTTCTTCTCGAATAGCCTCTACACGTTGGGATACTTTAGTCTTATCTGTAAAATTATAAAAGAATATAATGATTTCTTCACCACCATATCGGGCAACGATGTCATTAGGACGTGTAGCATTTTTAATAATAGCAGCTACTTTTTTAAGTACAATATCACCATAGGGGTGACCATAAGTATCATTTACAAATTTAAAATTATCTAAATCAACCATGACAATACTATAGTTCTGATCAATTAAATGAGGGGTAGTACCAAGTGTTTCAAAGAAATAACGTTTGTTAAATATACCAGTAAGACCATCTTTATAAGCACTTTCCTTAATTTGATTATAGAGGAGGTTATTTTCAATAGCTACACCTACGTGGTTGCCTAAGGACGATAAAAATGTTGCATGGTCTTTAGAGAAGTAATTTTTTTCTTTATGCTGAATAAGTATAAATCCTAACAAACGGTTATTTACTTTAATAGGAACCCCTAGACAAGAGAAAATGCTTTCTTCATCATTTTGAGTTGCATAGATGGGCATATTGCTATTAATAATAAATTCTTCTTCGTGATGCTCTAAAATAAGCTTTTTTTCTGCTTCAATAGAGGAGTAAGAAAAAATTTGAGGGGTAGCTTCCAAATATTCATTATCCAACTTAATATATATAGTTGAGTACTTAGCACCAAATACGCCGATGAGCATATCATTAATTAATGGAAATAGATTTTGATCTTTAATATATTGATTAATATACTTACTTATTTCAAGTAAATTAGTAAATATATTTAATTTCTTCTCGAGCATGATGACTTGCTGGGATAAGTCATAAATAGTTTTTTCAGTAAACATTTGATATTTTTCAAAGAGTTCAGGGTTCATAGGAACTTCTCCTTTAATTTATAAGAATTAATAGCTTATATAATCATTATATAATAATTGATATGAGAATATAAGGTGTTTTAAGTAAATTGCAATAAATATAAATAAATATAAATCATATTAATAAAAGTTAAAAGAAAATAATAAGCCAAAAAATGGTGAAAAAGAACTGTAGGTTATTTGAAATAAGTAGCCTACGGTTTTTTTATATCTTAAAAGAGTAAAAAATATAACCTATTCTAGTCAAAATAATTATATAAGGAAAATTAGAGGTTATTTTATAATGAATGTATATATATATGAAACTAAGATAGGGAGACAATAAAAATGAAGAAAAATATACAATGGACTTTTACTGATAATCAAGCTGTATTCGAGTTAGAGAACCCAGAGATGAGTAATTATCTTTATTTTCCGCTTATGAATGAGGCGGGCATGATGAGCAGTATAACGCCTAGTTTAAATGGAGACGCAAAAACAAGTCAAAACACATTTATTCTTACACCGACAAGCGCGGAAGATTTGCATAATTCAAGATCGGCCAGAAACTTTTGGGTATATGTTAATGAAAAAGGAGCGTGGTCTGTAACAGGGAATTCCTTAGAACAAAAAGCATTAATGTTTAAAAAAGAAAAAGAAAAAACAATGCTGACAGCAGGACTTTTATGGCACAAGGTAAGCCGTGTATCCGAGCAGTTTGGATTGAGATCAGAAGTGATTTCATTTGTGCCTACAGAAAAAGAACAAGTAGAACTCATTAAAATAACACTTAAAAATATAACTGATAAAACACTTAAAATAACCCCGACAGCGGCAATTCCCATGTATGCAAGATCAGCAGACAATTTAAGAGATCACCGTCATGTAACTTCACTCTTGCATCAAATTTATACCACGGATAACGGTGTTGTGATTAAACCCACACTTACGTTTGATGAAAGAGGACATAAGGAAAACCATATAACTTATGGTGTATTAGGTGCAGATGAAAGTGGGGAAAAACCGATTGGCTATTTCCCAGTAGTAGAAACGTTTATTGGTGAAGGTGGAAACTTAGAACAACCAGAGTGTATCATTAAAAATTTAAATCCGATTGCTAAGAGTGGGGAATGCTATGAGGCATATGAGGCGATTGGAGCGCTTAGGTTTAAAGAGATTGAACTTTTACCTGGGGAAAGCAAGGCCTATATTCTTGCGATAGCAGTGGATGAAGAAGGTTCTAAGTTTGAAGACATAACAAGAAAATATTTATGCACAGAGTACTTTAATGCATATTTAGAAGAGTCCATCAATTATTGGGATAAAAAGCTTAATCTTTCTTTTAAAAGTAATGATAATAAATTCGATAAGTGGATGAAATGGGTATCCTTTCAGCCTATTTTAAGAAGAATCTATGGATGTTCTTTTTTACCACACCATGATTATGGAAGAGGAGGAAGAGGGTGGAGAGATTTATGGCAAGACTGCTTAGCGCTTCTTATTATGGATCCAGAAGGCGTTAAGGAAATGTTGCATCGCAACTATGCAGGTATACGTTTTGATGGAACCAATGCGACAATTATAGGTAAAGAGCAAGGTGAGTTTATAGCAGACAGGAATCATATTACAAGGGTATGGATGGATCATGGTGCTTGGCCTTTTCTAACAACTAAGCTCTATATTGACCAAAGTGGTGATATAGAATTTTTACTTGAAAAACAAACTTATTTCAAAGATAGTCAAGTATGTAGAGGAGATCAAAAAGATGAACTTTGGACAGAAGAAGATGGCAACTTTCAACTTGGAGAAGATAGTGAAATCTATAAGGGGACTATTATAGAGCATCTTTTAGTACAAAATTTAACAGCCTTTTATGATGTGGGAGAACATAATAACATTAGACTAAATGGAGCTGACTGGAATGATGGACTAGATATGGCAGAAGAAAAAGGGGAAAGTGTTGCTTTTACAGCACTTTATTGCTCAAATCTTTTGGAATTAGCCAATCTTATAGAAGTCATCAAAGAACAAAAGAAGCAGAACACTTTGAGTTTGGCGAAAGAACTTAACACACTTTTAACACTCTGTAATTATGATAGTGTTATTGAGAAAAGAGGACTATTAGAAGAGTATTTAAAGAAATGTAAGTATTATATAAGCGGAGAAAAGATGGAGGTAGACTGTAATAGACTCAGTGAAGAGCTTAGGCGAAAAGCTGCTTGGCTTATGGGACATATACAGAAAAATGAATGGCTGACAACTAAGGAAGGCTATGAATGGTTTAATGGGTATTATGACAATAGTGGCAATCAAGTAGAGGGAGATCATGAAAAGGGTGTAAGAATGATGCTGACTGGACAAGTTTTTACCATTATGGGAGGAATAGCTACAGATAGGCAGATAGAAGCAGTTATTAAAGCTGCTGATCACTACTTATATGATGAGAAGATAGGCGGATATAGACTTAATACACCTTTTAAAGAGATTAAAAAAGATTTAGGAAGACTTTTTGGATTTGGATATGGACATAAGGAGAACGGTGCAGTATTTAGTCATATGACTATTATGTATGCAAATGCACTTTATAAAAGGGGCTATGCGAAAGAAGCATTTAAGGTTTTAAATACCCTTTATACCCACTGTGCAGACTTTGAAAAAAGCAGAATCTACCCAGGAATTCCTGAATACATAAATGAAAAAGGAAGAGGGATGTACCACTACTTAACAGGATCTGCGAGCTGGCTGATCCTCACAGTGCTGACAGAAATGTTTGGTGTAAAGGGAGAACTAGGAAATCTTAAACTAGAACCTAAACTTCTAAAAGAGCAATTTGACAATCAGCAGAATATAGCAGTGAAAACGCTGTTTGCAGGCAAAAATATTACTGTTAACTATCATAATCCAGAAGGTTTAGAGTATGGTACGTATAAAATTGAACAAGTACTTATAAATGCTATACCTATAAATACTGATGCGCAAATAAATGAAGTTATCATTTTAAGAAATATTTTAAATGCGTATACTGAGCAAGAGCTTATGATAGAAGTAATTTTAGGCAGATAAAGTGTCTAGAATAATAGATAGACTGATTATTATAAAGGAGGAAGTACACAGTGCAGAGTAAAGATATAGAGATTTCAGCATACCAGGGAGAGGGATATAAACCTATGGTTGACTATGAAAGCTGGCGGGTTGCGATACTTAAATATTGTGATGAGCTGCTTCCAGAAGCAATAAACAAGGTTCAAAAACATGATAAGACGGATGAGGTATTTGTGCTTCTAAGTGGTAAATGTATATTGTTTAGCGCAGGTAAGGGAGAGTGTCCTCAAGAAATAGAAGCAGTGCCCATGGAGCCTTTAAAGTTATATAATGTTAAAAAAGGGGTTTGGCATACGCATACATTAAGTAAAGATGCTGAAGTTCTCATTATAGAAAATCAAGATACCACGCTCCAAAATTCTCCAGAAGCTTTCCTAGCTAACGGGCAAAAGGATAGTATTATTAAATTTACGCAGCAAATATGGAAATAAAATAGATAAAAGCTATTCAGAGATAGAGGGTTTATCATAAGAATAGCTTTTTTAAAAGGAGAAAAAATAATGATAGATAAAATGGGATATTACACTATTAAAGATTATGATAAAATGCCACCTTTCTCAAGTTTTCTTGCGGGGGTAGCAGGTGTTACAGGCAAACCATTATGGACATTTTTTATTAATAGAGGGCAAGGAATAAGTGCTTTTGGGATTAGAGACAAAAATGGTTGTATGATGGAATTTTATCCTGCAAATGAAGCGTATAAACTGATTTATACTAATGGATTTAGGACCTTTGTTAAACTCGGCGAAGGTGAGGTTTATGAGCCTTTTGCAGTAAGTAGTAATAAGGCTATTTTTAGGACGATGAAAATTAAAAATAATGAACTACAGTTAGAAGAGGTAAATAATACACTTAATCTTAAGATTATAATTACCTATTATATTGTACCTAATGAATCTTTTGGAGCGCTTGCAAGAAGAGTAGAGATAGAAAATCTAGGAGATCAAGCTATAGAAGCTGAAGTATTGGACGGCATGCCTGCTCTTTTGCCATATGGTACCAACTTAAAAGATTATAAGGAAATTGGCAATACCTTAAGGAGCTGGATGCAAGCAGAGATTACGAGTGGAGATGTAGCAACATATAAGTTAAGAGCATCTAGTGAAGATGCGACGGAGATAAAAGTTATAGATAGTATGTATTACTACAAGGCATTAGATGAAGAAGGAAAAAGTCTGACTCCTATTATAGACCCTCTAAGTATTTTTGGTTATGACACTTCTTATGCGATGCCTATAGGTTTTTTTAACAGTAATAGCAGTGAAACAATGCAGTCTGTAAAAGTATGTTACAATAAAGTCCCCTCAGCTTTTTGCCACACTAAAAGAAGTATGATAGCACATCAAAAGATTATGATTTATAGCTATATGGGTTATATCAATAAGCCAATAGACATAGAAGAAGTCAATGAAAAAGTAGCCATAAAAGATTATTTCGAAAGTCAGATGAACGTTTCAAATGCTCTTATAGATCAGATTACTTCTCATGTAGAAACACAAACAGCTTATCCTTTGTGGGATGCGTATGTTAAACAATCCTATATTGATAACGTTCAAAGAGGTGGGTATCCAGTACAGTTAGGTAAAAAAACAAAGCATACCTATTATATTTACTCAAGAAAACATGGAGATCTTGAAAGAGACTATAATTTCTTTGCAATAGAGCCAAATTATTACTCACAAGGAAATGCGAATTATAGAGATGTATGTCAGAATAGAAGGATGGATACTTATCTTCACTCGGATATAAAAGATGAAAATATTAAACTCTTTTACGATCTTATTCAGATAGATGGCTATAACCCCCTTGTTATTAGTGGCAAAAAGTTTATAGTCACTGATGAGGTAGGACTCAGAGAAATCAAGGGAAGAATCTGTTCAAAAGAGAGTGAAAAGCTAGAAAATTTTCTTACACAAGAGTTTACAGTAGGCGATCTCTATGGCTATTTAAAAGAAGCGTACTGTGAAAAGCCCGATCAAGTAGATGATAGTATGAATTACATAATTGATAGATGTGAAACAAGAATTAAAGCGGAGTTTGGAGAAGGATTCTGGATTGATCACTGGACGTATACTCTTGATTTAGTAGAGCAATTTCTAGATATTTATCCAGATGAAAGAAAGTCCTTTTTAGTAGATGAAAAGAAGTATAGGTATTTTAATAGCCCTAAATACGTATTACCAAGAAGTGAGAAGTATGTACTTGAAGCAGAAGGCGTTAGGCAATATCAAGGAGTTAAGACAAAAGAAGAAAAATTAACGAGTAACTGGTTAAATACATCAAGAGGAGAAGTTTATACAACGCATTTAATGAGTAAGCTGCTTACATTAGCCCTAATTAAATTTTCAACTTTGGATCCTTATGGGCTAGGAATAGAGATGGAAGCTGGAAAACCAGGCTGGAATGATGCTATGAATGGTATGCCAGGAATCCTAGGTTCCTCTACCGCCGAGATGTTCGAACTTAAAAGGTTACTACATTTTATAGAGCAAAATCTGGATGTAGTAGTAAGACATGTGGAAATGCCTATTGAGTTTAGAGAATTGGTATTAGGAATGGAAGTAGCTTTAAAGAGGGTTTCTCAGCAAGAAATTTCACAGATTGATTACTGGGATACAGTAACTGTTTTAAGAGAAGAGTTTAGAGTACGAACGAAATATACAGTTATAGGGGATGAGTATAAGCTGGAAACTTCACATATACAGCAATTAGTTGTATTTATGCTCCAAAAGATTGAAAAAGGCATTGATAAGCTAAAAGCGTTAAACGGAGATATTATACCAACCTTTTTATATTATGAAGTAGACAAGTTTGAAATTGAAGAAGATAGTACGCACAAAAAAGTGATTAAACCCACAGGTTTTAAATTACATGTCCTACCTGGTTTTTTAGAAGGGCCTGTAAAGTATCTCAAGACACAAATGCCTCCTGAGGAAAAAACAACACTCTATGAGCATATTAAAGCATCAGGGATTTATGATCAAAAGTTAAAAATGTATAAGGTTTCAGAGTCACTAGAAGAGATATCTTATGAAATTGGGAGATCTAGAGTTTTTACACCAGGATGGTTAGAACGGGAATCTGTTTTTATGCATATGTCCTTTAAATATATTTTGGAGCTTGTTAAGAATAAATTATATGAAGAATTCTTTGAGGATATGAAATATGCAGTTCCTGCTTTTATGAATCCAGAAATATATGGAAGAAGTTTACTTGAGAATTCATCATTTATCGCCAGTTCTGTAAATCCTGATAGTTTACTTCATGGAAGAGGGTTTATAGCAAGGTTAAGTGGTACAACAGCAGAATTTTTAAATATGTGGAAAATTATGATGACAGGACATACCTTGTTTAGCTATGAAAATGAGCTGCTAAGTTTTAAGCTTGAACCTATTTTAACAAAGGACTTTTTTGATAAGGATAATCAAGTTAAGACGACAATTCTTGGAAATATACAGGTGATTTATAGCAACAAGAACAGAGCGGATACTTTTGGTAAAGAGGGAAAAAGCATAAAAGATATGATCCTTTACTACACAAATGGCAAGCAAGTAAAAGTAGAAGGAAATGCGGTTAGTGGACAGTATGCGCAAGATATAAGAAATAAGAAGGTTACTCAAATTAGAGCGGATATTTACTAGGGGAAACTAACATATAACAAAGACTATTGACATAATACGAGGTGAAGTTTCACAATAAAACAAGTGGATATTGAAGAAAAATTATAAAAAATATATAATTGGGATAGAGGTGAAAAATAATGATGGGAGTATTTATGAAAAATAAAGAGAAAATTAAGCATCCACTTAAAATACGTACTAAAATCATTGTGGCATATAGTATTGTACTTATCTTATCATCTATCCTTACTTTTTTTGTATTTAATCGTATTAATAGTTATATTTTGCAGACAGAGCTACAAAAGGTATCGCTTCAGACCTTAACTGCGATGGATAAAAATATAGAAGGTATATTTGATCAAATTAAAAATCTGTCTAACCTTATTTTTTATGATCCTAATATGCAGCAGGCGTTAGATGATATTAGTTCTGAAAATATTAATCATAAAAATCAGGCTAATATTACAAAAAGTATTATCAACATGTTATTAGCAGAAGAATATATTGGATCAGTCTACCTTTTTGATAAATACAGTAATTATTATCAATCGTACAGAGCCGGAAACTATAGTACACGGATCACAGACTTGACTAAGGCACCTTGGTATTTAAAGGTTGAGGGGCTTCAAGGTGAACCGCTTCTTGTCAGAAACAGTGGGGGAGTGTTGATAAAAAGAAATGATCCAAGTATGTTCATTTCTGTTATTCAAAATATTATGAGTGTGGATACTTATAAAAAAATAGGCACACTTATAGTCAATGTAGATGAAAAAAAGCTGCAGGATTATTTTCTTGAAGTAGGCAAGGAATATGGCTCGGAGTTTTTTATAATAGATTCAAAAAACGATTATATTGTACAACCAAGACAGTACATAGAGGTTATAGATGATCACTTATTACAAAAAGATGTCAAGAGTAAAGGAAGTACTATTTTAGAATTAAATGGCAAGAAGTTTATCTTAGCAAAAATTAAATCGGCAATAAGTGACTGGAGCCTTATTAGCGTAACCCCTATCACTTCTAACCAGCTAACAAGTAATATTAGGAATGTATTATATATTCCTATCGTGATAATCAATTTTATTTTTATTTTTATTTGTGCAGTTTATCTGACGAGACTTATTTTTAATCCATTAAATGGTCTTCAGCATTATATGCAGCGGGTTGAAGAAGGAGAATTTATTAATGTTCCTATTGAAAAAGATACTGGAGATGAAATTATACGATTAAAAAAAGGTTTTAATAAGATGGTGAGGGCAATACAAACGCTCATAGAAGAAATAAAAATAGAGCAAAAGATTATTAGAAAAAATGAGCTTGATCTTATTCATGCTCAAGTTAATCCACATTTCTTATATAACACATTGGATGCTGCAAGTGCACTTAATCTTATAGGGGATAACGCAGGAGCCTATGAGGTTGTACAACAGCTTGGTAATTTCTATCGTAATAGTCTAGGCAGAGGCAGAGATACGATTACAATTAAAGAGGAAATAGACTGTATAAAAAGCTATATTGCTATTTTAAATATTAGATATGATAACAAAATAAATTTAATACTTAAAATAGAAGATTCTATTCTAAATCTTAAGATTTTAAAACTTCTGCTACAACCCATTATTGAAAATGCAGTTTATCATGGTATCAGATATAAACATAACTCTGGAGTAATTAGCATACAAGGGTATCGTGATGAAGATGAAGTTATTTTTATTGTTACAGATGATGGCAAAGGCATGAGTGAGGAAAAAATTGATGAAATCTTAGGCTATGAAGTAAACAATACAGCAAAAGGATTTGGCATCTATAGTGCGATGCAGCGCATAGCTATTTTTTATAATATTGAAAAACCTATTACAATAACTAGTGAACTAGAGTGTGGCACAGAAATCACCATTAGAGTGAAGGTAATGGAGGAATGTTAAATGGAACTTAGTGTGATGATTGTTGATGATGAAAAGCTGGAACGTATTTTAATTAGAAAAAGCTTTGAGTGGGAAGAACATGGGTTTAAGGTAGTAGCGGAGGCAGATTCAGGTGAAAGTGCTATGTATGGTGTCAAAACCTATATGCCAGATATCATTTTAACAGATATTAACATGCCTTTTATGGATGGCATAGCTTTTTCGGATTGGGTTAAGTCCTACCATCCTAGCTGTAAGATTGTAATGATTACAGGCTATAGAGAGTTTGAATATGCTCAAAAGGCTATTAAAATTGGAGTGGAGGATTTTCTTTTAAAGCCTATTAATAAAAAAGATATTGAGGAAGTTATTATAAAATTAAAGGGAGATATTAATAGGGAAAGATCACGGGACATAGAAGTTTCTAAGTTGAAGGTAGCCTATGATGCAAGTGAAGCTGTTTTAATGGAGAGCTTTCTTCAAAGATTAGTTGCCGGGAGGATAGAGGAAAGTGATAGCCTGCAAAAAATGAAGCTTTATAAACTAGAGTACTTATTGGAAGGTTGTGTATGTGTCAATATAAAAATTGATGATCAATTAGAGGATATGAAATCAGATATCAATAAACAAAGGGAATCTATACATCAAATTATTTTAAATGAATCATTAAATAGCTATAAGCAGAACTCATTTATCCATTATATAGGGAATGTCATTATTTTATTTGCAGTGGGTAAAAATGAAAAAATCATAGTTGGAAGTCCTTTTTACCAATATATTGCAGAGCTTAAGAGGATTCTTAATTGCAAGCTAAATAGGAGCATAACAATAGGAATAGGAGAAGTTGAGCAAGGTATACAGGGAATAGCCAGAAGCTATAATCAATCAGTAAGAGCACTAGCGGGAAGAATTATTTATGGTAAAGATAGTCTTATAAGCTATGAGAGCTTTTATAAATTAAGTAAAGCAGATTCAAATAAAACCAGAATAGATCTTAAAGAATTTCCTTTCTGTCTTGAAAATAATTTAAAAGATAAAGCGTTTATACATATCGATGAGTATACAAACTCTCTTAAGAGAAGAGCTTCTGTTGATTTACATCAAATTCACATTAGAGTGGCAAATATTATGGCGGTGACACTGAATGTATTAGATGCAAAAGGAAAAAGCTTTTCAGATGTATTTGGAACAGAACAATATATTTATGACCAAGCCTCACAGCTTGAGACAATTGATGAGGTAAATGTATTTTTAAAAGAATCCATAACGCGCGTCATGGTTTATTTAAACAGTATTAGAGGTAAGCGTGTACATAAGCTTATTCAAGAAGCACAAAAAATAATTGATGAAAGTATAGGAGACAGTACACTTACATTGAAAAGTTTATCAGCTTATCTTTATGTAAATGATAGCTATTTAAGCCGTACTTTTAAAAAAGAACTAGGAGAAAGTGTTATAGAGTATATCACGAGAAAACGCATTGAAAAGAGCATTGAGATTTTTAATACGACTGATCTTAAGGCTTATGAAGTAGCTGAGCAGGTAGGTATTAATGATCCTCATTATTTTGGAGTATGTTTTAAAAAGTATACAGGAAAAACTATTAAAGAGTTTAAACAGTTAACTTAAGAGTAAAAATATTGCCTATTGTAATAAAGATATTCTATGTAGTCTTAACAGTATGTGAGATATAATAAGTTTACCAAGGGGGAAGTAACACACTTGGGTTACTATCAAAACTAGGAGGAATGAAAATGAAACTTACATTTAAAACAATGACGGCAATATTAATGGCTGCAACGATGGTATTAGGTAGTGCAGGATGTGCACCAAAAGGTGGAGAAACTACACCAACAGCTAAAACAGAGACTAAAACAGAGACTAAAACAGACACTGCTAGTGCAGAAAAGGTTACTTTAAATGTTTGGCATCAATGGGCTAATGATACAAATGAGCTGAAAGCGATTTATGATGCAGCTGTTACAGGATATATGGAAGAAAATCCAAATGTCACAATTAATTCACAAACACTTGATACAGCAGCTTATAAAACTAAAATTTCAACTGAGTTTGCAGGTAAAGCATCAGGAATAGACGTTTTTTATTACTGGGGAGCTGGCACGGCACAAAAGCTTGTTGACGCTGATAAGTTATTACCTTTAGATGAATACATAACAGAAGAAGTTAAAGCAAATGTTAGACCAGGAACAACAAATGCTTTTGAATTTGGTGGTAACACTTATTCACTTCCAACTTTTTCATGGTACATGGCATTATATTGCAATGAAGAACTTTTTGATAAAGCAGGAGCAACAGTTCCAACAACTTATGCTGAACTTTTAACAGCAGTTGAAAAGCTTTCAACACTAGAAGGAATTACACCGTTTGTTGGTGGAGCTAAAGATGGTTGGAATGCTGGATTTATCTACGAAGCACTTGCACTTAGAGAAGTAGGTGCAGAGAATATTAATAAAATGCTTAAAGGTGAAGCGAACTTTGATGATCCAGGATATAAAGTAGCGGCTGAAAAACTTATGGAATTATATAAAGTAGGTGCATTCGGTAAAAACCCACTTGAAACACCTCATCCAGATGCAGATGCAGCTTTTATTGGCGGAACAGCAGCGATGAGACTTATGGGAAGCTGGTATGCTAATGGTATAGAAACTGATCCAGCATCAATGGTAAAAGGTAAAGTTAAAGTAGTTAAAATTCCAGTTATTGAAGGAAAAGGAAATGAAACGGACTTTGCTGGTGGATTTATAGAATCATTTTGGGTTAACAAAAATACAAACCATGTTGAGGAAGCAGCAAAATTTGCAATATACATTAATGAAGCAATGGGTAAAGGCGCACATGAAACAGGTACAGGATTTACAGGTTGGACTACACCAGTTGATGATAGTAACCTTAGTCCATTATTTGTAGAAATCAGTAAATTGGTTAATGAGGGCGAAGCAGCAGTGCTTGCTTGGGATACTGCGCTTGATGCTAATACAGCAAGTATTCACCTTGAGCAAGTTCAATCACTCTTTACTGCAAGTGGCGATCCAGAAGCGTTTGTTCAGGCACATAAAGACGCAATTAATAAATAAAAAATTACTCAATAAATAATAAAACAATTAACTGATAATTTTAGAGGATTATTACTTAAGAAAGTATCACTTAAGTAATAATCCTTTCTTAAAATAATATTAGCTAGAAAGGGAGGGAGCTCAATTATGGACAAGGTTTTAGGTTCTAAAAAATATATCGCAATTTTTGTACTGCCAGGATTATTATTATTTGTTGCTTTTGCAATATTACCGCTCTTAGTTACTGGCGTGTATAGTTTGTTTCAATATGATGGAACAGGAGCAAAGGTATTTATTGGATTCCAAAATTATATTGATTTGTTTGTAAAAGATAAACACTTTATAAAGGCGCTCGTTAATTCATTTATACTTGCGGGAGCTTCAATATTTATTCAGATTCCTATATCGCTTACGCTTGCACTCATACTTGCAAAAGGGGTTAAGGGTGAAAAGTTTTTCAGAACAGTATATTTTGTTCCAGTTGTTATATCAAGTATGGTTATTGGTCAATTATGGATGAAAATATTTCATAGTCAGTACGGTATGCTCAATGTGCTTATAAGATTTTTTGGAGCAAAAGAATTTGAATTTGCATGGCTTGCGAATGAAAGTACTGCATTTCTAGCAACGGTTGTACCAAGCGTTTGGCAATATATAGGCTACCATATGCTTATTTTATATGCAGGAATTAAGGCTATATCTACAGACTATTATGAAGCAGCTCAAATAGATGGGGCAAATAACTTTCAGGTTGCGATCAAGATTACAATGCCACTCCTTGCACCTGTTATTAAGACCTGTGTGGTGTTTGCACTTGTAGGGTCGTTAAGAGCTTTTGATCTTGTTTATATTATGACATCTGGAGGACCAAATCGTGCAAGTGAAGTGTCAGCTACACTGATGTATGATAATTTATTTGGAAGAGGATTATATGGGTATGGTAGTGCACAAGCCTTTTTTATTGTATTAGAGTGTATTATTATTAGCGTAGTTATTAATAGATTATTTAAAAAATCAGAAAATAATGCATCTGCAATATAAGGAGGCATGCGAAATGAAAACACGTGTTACAAGATCAGGAAGCTTTATAGAAGCTCAGCCTTATAAAGGTAAGCAAAAGATAAGTCTACAGAAAGTTAATATAAAAAAAGGAATACTGACAAGTATTTTATCTCTTATTGCAGTAACACAACTTTTTCCCCTTTACTGGTTGGTTGTATTTTCGTTAAAAGATAATGTAGAAAATTTAGGCGGAAATGTCCTAGGTCTTCCAAGAGTATGGAGATGGGACCATTATGTAACTGCATTAACGAATAGTCAGATTCCAAGGTTTTTCATGAACTCTGTTCTTTATTCAGGGATAACCGTTTGTATGGGAGGGATACTTGCAGCTATGGCTGCATATGGCATTATACGTATGAAATGGAAGTATAGTGGTTTGGCTTTAGGCATTTTTACATTAGGAATTATGATTCCGACTCATGCAGCTTTGCTTCCTCTTTTTCAAGTTTTAGACTTTTTAGGATTAAAAGGAGGGTATATAGGACTTATGCTTCCTTATGTTGCCTTTTCAATCCCTATGAGTGTTATGATTTTATCAAGTTTTTATAAATCTATTCCACGGGAGATTGAGGAAGCGGCCTACATAGATGGATGCGGCATAATGCAAACTTTTTGTGTCATTATCCTACCAATCATAAAGCCTGCTATTGCAACGACTTCTATTTTTGCTTTTCTAGGAAGTTGGAATGAGCTCTTATTTGCAAATACATTGATTGATAATGGCATTTACAAGCCGCTGTCCGTTGGTATTATGTCTTTTGTGGGACAGTTTTCTACACAATGGGGGCTTATTGGAGCGGGGATGGTTATTTCAACGTTTCCGACGATTCTTATTTATTTTATGCTAAGTAATCAAGTTCAGGAAAGCCTGATGGCAGGAGCTTTAAAAGGATAAAAACATCTTATTATAGAGGGTGTGAAAACAGCATGAAAAAGATAAATTCTATCAAAGTACAGCTAATGACAAGTTTTCTAGTAGTTATGATTATTCCTATATTAATCATAGGAAGCAGTGCTATTCATTCATCTAAAGAAGCTATAAAAAGTGAAATGATAAGTTATTCATCAACAATGATGGGTGTGCTTACCGAAAATGCAAATTATTTTGCGATAGAAGTAGACAAAGAATTTGATAGCTATGTACTTGATCAGGAATTTACTAAAAACATAAAATCAATTAGTAAAAGCTCAGATTCAGCCAATATAATGAATAGTCTAAGCAGACGGTTGGAACAGAGTATTATAAGTACTCAGTTTATACAAGCAACCATCTTTATAATGGATGATAAAAAAATAGTTAGTGGAGATTTAAAGGGAGCTAATTCAAGTGCTTATGATAAGAAAGCTTTAGAAGAAAAAGGCTTAGTAGCAACTATTGAAGAGGAGAGCGGAACTACAATTTGGACCTACAACTTTAATGGGGATAAGAAATTAGTAGCTTTTAGGCTTATTAATGCAGGAATAGGTGAAAAACCTCTTGGCATTTTAGCCTTTGAAATTAACAAAGAAGCACTTGAAAAAAGAATATTTGGGAACAAAGTGGATCATTCTCAAATACAGATGATTTTAACAACACAGCAAGGAGAAGTTATTTTACCAACGACAGATAGTCAAGAAGAGACAGAACTCATTAAGCGCTATCCAGAACTATTTAGCACACAAGAAGATTACGAACTTACAAAGCTTCAAGAGCCAATAATTACAAAACAGAATTTTATTATTTATAATGCATGTAATAATTTAGAATGGCGACTTATAATGAGTAACCCAATGAGTAATATGATGGGTAAAGTTAATCAAATTACAACAGAGATTATTTTTATGGCACTTGTATTAATTGGTGCAGCTATTATTATATCACTCTTTATAGCCACGAGTATTTCAAAACCTATACGTCATATTTCAGATGCAATGGAAGTAGCCTCTAGAGGGGACTTAACTGTCACTACTCAAGTTAAGGGAAGTAAAGAAATCATGAAGCTAAATGAATCTTTAATGTTTATGTTAAAGAACATAAGTGAACTATTAATTCAAAATAAGCAAGTGATCCAGACTGTAAGAGTAAATGCCGAATATGTAAAAGAAAGCGCTAATGTAACTAAAGAGTGTTCAAAAGAAATTAATTTAGCAATAGAAGGTATTGTAGTGGGTGCTGTTAAGCAAAATGAGGAAGTTACCAGTACTAATCATGAAATGGAAGATTTAGCGAGTGGCATAGATACTATTTTAAATAAAATGGGTGAAGCTAAGAATCTCATGCAGCAAAGTGCTGAAGAAAGCAAGTCTGCTCAGAAGATGATGGACGTCCTTAATGGTAAAACATTACACGCTTCCCATAAGATGGAAGCTATTCGCGATAATATTAATGAGCTCAAAGATATGTCACAGCATATTATTGAAGTAGTCACTATGATTAATCAGATGAGTGATACGATTAATCTATTATCTCTGAATGCTTCGATTGAAGCAGCAAGAGCGGGAGAAGCAGGAAAAGGATTTGCAGTAGTTGCAGGGGAAGTAAGGAAATTAGCAGTTGAGTCTAAAAAATCATCGCTCATGATAAGAAATATGATAGAAGCCATACAAACTAAAACAGATGATACGGTAAAAGTCGCAAATGAAGTAGATAATGTTTTTAATGAACAAAAGCAAAGTGTAAGTGCAACAAATAAAACTTTTAAGGGGTTAATCATAACAATAACAGAGATTCATGAGCTTATGAGATATTTAGATGAGTTTATTGCAAATGTTCATACTAACAAAGATTCAGTTATTGGCTCAACACATAATATTCATATACTTGTTGAAAATCTTATGGCCTCAACAGAGGAACTGCTATCTAACAGCAATCAACAAAATGAGTCAGCTGGCCACATGAATGCTTCTTCAGATCAACTTTTAGGGAATATGAGTGAGCTTGAGCGGAGTATTAATCAATTTAAACTAGATTGTTACACGCCGCATTAATAAATACTTAAAAAGGGTATCTTAAATATAAAAGATATCCTTTTTGTACATTTTTAATAAGTAGATTCCTAAAGTTAGTACTAAGGTTGATAAATGCAATTTTTAGTATTGAAAGAAAATAAAATTAGGACTTGCAATAAAACAAGAAATTTGATATAGTATTTGAGTGAGCTAAATGAGTAGTAAATAGTGTGTATTATGCGTGAGTGGCTCAGTGGTAGAGCATCTCCTTGCCAAGGAGAGGGTCGCGGGTTCGAGTCCCGTCTCGCGCTGTTTAACTTAATAAGGGAGGATTCCCGAGTGGCCAAAGGGGGCAGACTGTAAATCTGTTACGATAGTTTCGAAGGTTCGAATCCTTCTCCTCCCATATAAAAAACCAGTTAAGTATAATCTTAACTGGTTTTTTATATGAAAAAATTACTTTTTTAGCTGCTTCTTTGCGAGCTTCATATATTTTTTAGATAAATGTTTTTTATTTAATTTTTTGCACACATAAGACAAATTAAAATAAACCTGTAATTCAGATGGATAAAGCGTTATAATGCTTTCGAGTATTTCTTGAGCAAGATCATATTTTTTAAGTCCGTAATAGCATTCTGCAATATGTGATAAATAATCCACATAATTTACATGTAATTCTTTAGCTTTATTAAGAGCTTCAAGAGCATTACCAAACTCGCCAAGTTCCATTAAAGCAAGTCCAAGATCATTATAAGCTCTATCATATTTAGGATTTACCAAGATGCATTTTTTGTAGTACTCGCATGCTTTATGTAAGTGCCCTAACATATGATAAGACTTGGCAGCTAAATAGAGGGGCTCAAATCGAGATTTATTTTGTTTAATCATTAGGGTACAGTAGTCGATACATAATAATAAGTCATCTTGTGTTGAAGCTTTAGTGGCATAATAAAAGAGATTAGAGTCTTTAGAGATAAGAATGTTTTGATATTCATCAGCTAAACAGCAAGGAATATGTTTATCTGTTAAGAGTTTTTTTAAATGATCTGAGGAAAGCCTATTTATTTTTTGATAGTAGTCTATCACTCTACATACTATATATAAAGAAGCATGTTGATATAAAAAATGAAATTGTTCTAATATATACTGACTACATCTATCTAATTCGTTTAATTGAAAGAGTAGCTTAATCTTTTGATAGATATAAAAAGAAGAATGAGAACTGAAAATAATAGCACAATCTATGTGTTGTATTGTATCAAGCACAGATTCTTCTTGCATGAATCTTAGAGCTTGTTTGAAATAATACTTGGGTGAAACATCTATAGTTGGAGTTGCAATTTTTTCATCCATAATAATTCCTCCCTTGTAACAAATGAATAATTAGAATAATATATATTGTAAAACAAAATATAGACATATACAATACATATATATAAAGAATTTCCAATTTCAACCAAAAAATAAGGAGTTAGTAATGAACTTACAAATACAAATACTTCAATACTTAGAATCTATAAGAACAGATTTTCTAACAACCATCATGCTCGTTATTACTATAATGGCAGAGAAATTATTTTTAATGACACTTATTGCATGTTTGTATTGGTGTGTTGATAAGATAAAAAGCGTTAGATTAGCATGGATACTTCTTTTTAGTGATGCTACAAATAAAATGCTTAAGATCATCATAAAAATGCCTAGTCCTTTTGAAAAAGGTGTAGTCAGCCCTCTAAAAAGTAAAGGAGCAACACTTTATTCTTTTCCAAGTAGTCATACTCAAAGTGCAACGAGCTTTTGGGTAGGAAGCATGATGGTCTTGAAATCTAAAGGAAGTTTTTTTATGGGATCACTTATCATTATACTTACAGTGCTTTCAAGGATCTATTTAGGCCTAAATTGGCCATTGGATACGATAGGAGGCATTGTGTTTGGGATATTAGCTGTTTTTCTAGCTAATCATCTTTTATGCGAAAAAGCTATCATAAATAGATGGCATATTATGATGGTGAGTTTAGTAGTTTTAGCTGCACTCTTATTCCCCGTTCAAGATGATTTTGCTAAATCGATAGCTTCTTTATGGGGGATGACATGGGGAATATATATTGAACAAAAGTATATTCAGTTTGCGCCTATTCAAAAGAGGACTTTCCAAATCATTAAAATAGTTATAGGGATACTTGGGATGGCGATTATTTATGTAGGACTAAATACGGTGTTTCCGTCTTATAAGACATATGAAATGATAAGATATGCTTTATTATTCTTATGGATTAGTGCAGGTGCGCCTTATTTGTTTAAAGGCTTAAATACTTATTTTAATCTATAGAAAGAGGATAAAACTATTAAAAATAGAATACAATACTTTTATCAAAGCTATAAGGAGTTGATGGTATGAATATGAGTATTGAATGCTACGTAACGGAGTGTAAATATAATAATAATATAGAAAAGTATTGTACATTAAATAAGATAAAAGTTACCAAACATACTGATTTAGTATGCAGTAACCTACAAGAGACGGATTGTTCAAGTTTTGAAAGATCTAATGAAAGCCTGTAAGATAAACTTACGGGCTTTATTTTTTTGTTAAGTAAGGGGCATAAATTATAGTTTTAGAACATATGAATAAAGTATAAAAATATTGGGGGTGTGGACATGTTAGCAGAACAAGGTTATAAAACATTTTTGATAAGAAAGCTTACAATTATACTATTCATAGTTGCTATGACATGGACAACCATCAGTCTATATTGCTATTATACTGGACCTGTATTTAAAATAGATACTTATATAGGGTATTTAACAAAGAAAGAATATACTAAGGTTTATGAAATGTTTGATCAGGACGAGGTACTTAATAAATACTCAAAAGAGCAAATTATTGCATACTATACAAGTATCTATGACGGGGAAAACAGTTTAATAGAAATGACTAAAAAAAGTAGCGTTATTTTTAATAATTCGTCTGCAGATGAAGAAAACAAAATGGCGTTTTGTAACATTCAATATGTGTGTACAACCGGGGAAAAAACAGTACCGCTACATCTTACAAAAAGAGAGGATCAATGGGTTATTAAATTTCCATTTATATTATCCGATATTAAGATACATGCGCCTATGGATTCTAGTGTTTATATAAATGCTAAAAAAATTGATACTTATGAAAATGAAATGTATATTCAAAGAGATGTATTACCTGGAAAATATAGAGTACAGATAGATTTTCCAAATCAAATATATAGTACGCATAACCAGGTTATTAATGTTCCAGATGAAAAAGAGGTTTTTTTACCTTATAATACACTGAGTGTTCAAATAGAGACAGTTAAAAATATGATTGTACAATTACAAGATGTTAAAAAAAATAGTGTGGATGGCGTCGCTGTATTTAATAATATTTTAGAAGGAAACTATACATTGAAGGTTTTTAGTAAAAACAATTTTATTAATCCAATAGAACTTGATATAGGGGTAAGTAAAGATGAAAGGTCATTCAGTATATTGGATGTAACTTTATCTCAAACAGGAAAAGAGCAACTTGGGGAGTTTATCAAAGAATTTTATAAAGACTACTTAAAAGATATAAAGGCGCAAAAGTGTACGCATATAAGTACTTATATTCACGAAGAAACAAGTGAAGATTTTATTAATCATTTTACACAATGGTTTATTGCAGACAAAGATGTTCAAGACGCTAAAATAGTTATTGAACCAAGTAGGATGGAAATAGATAGACGAGGATTTTTACATACAGATTTATTAGAAATAGTAGAACTGACTAATAAAGAATTTGATGAATATAGAAATGGCTATATCAATAGACAGTATAAAATTATACTTGAGTGGGATACAATAATTGATATATCAGAAGAGAAATGGTTGATTACTGATAGAACTATGAAACAAAGTATTGTTTCGTATAAAGATCAAGATGGAAATTGGGTACAATATTAAAGAAAAAGTATTGAATCTTATTCAAAATTTGATAGAATGTATTGTATACTATTATACATAGAGTATTTATGAAGTTTCAAGGAGGACAACTGTGATATACCAGCCTGATTCATCAGATAAATCATCCCTTAGGGGGAAGGTGTTTGCGGCAGTACGTGAGTCGATATTAGAAGGAAGATATAAAGAGGGGGATGTGCTTCGAGAAACAGTAATAGCGAAGGAACTAAGTGTAAGTCGCACACCTGTAAGAGAAGCTATACGACAGTTGGAACTAGAGGGACTTGTACATTCAATTCCTAATAAAGAGACAGTTGTATCTGGCGTAACCCCAGAAGATGTACAAGATATTTTTATGATAAGAAATAGGTTAGAAGGGCTTGCGGGAAAACTTGCAGCAGAAAGAATTACACAAGAAGAGTTAGAACAAATAGAAGAAGTATTAGCATTAACAGAATTTTATATCGTTAAAAACGATATTAACCACATTAACGAATTAGACCACAGATTTCATGATATCATTTATAAAGCAACAAAAAGCAAGATTTTAAAGCATATGTTATCTGATCTTCATTCCTATATACAAAAGGCCAGAAAAGAATCTATTGCTACCCCAGGCCGTGCAAAACGGCTGCTAGAGGAGCATACTGATATTTATCATGCTATAAAAAACAAAGAAGCTCAAAAGGTAGAAGAACTTGTTAATAAACATGTACGTAATGTAACGACGAATATGCATTTATAAAAAGAAGATAATGTGTGA
The DNA here is from genome assembly GCA_937921505.1 of uncultured Clostridia bacterium. Classification (GTDB taxonomy): domain Bacteria; phylum Bacillota; class Clostridia; order Lachnospirales; family Cellulosilyticaceae; genus FMMP01. Next base: position 24,032 of record CAKZUB010000025.1, read on the forward strand.
AAAGCCTAAAGACTTTTTACACATTATCTTCTTTTTATAATCAAAAATTTTATTAACAAATGAGTATAGAGAGACAACATATAAATTTAAGTTATTCATACAGGCTATCTAGCGCTTGAGAGAGCTCATCCCACTTTTCATAGAACTTTTTAATACACTCATTTAAGCGCTCTTTTTCAGCCATTAATTCTTTGGATTTAACAAAGTCAGTATATATTTCTTCTAGACAAAGTTGATGATCTATGTTGGCAACTTCATTTTCTGTTTCTTCTATTTGTATTTCAGTTTTTGAAATATCATTTTGAAGCTTTTTAACTTGAGCTTGATATTCCTTTTGTTGTTTCCAATCCTCTTTAGTAGTAGAAATAGCAGAAGTTTCAGTTTTAATAGGCATTTCAAGTAATAATTCCTTTTTCTTTTCAACATAATAATCATAATCTCCAAGATACTCAGTCATACTAGTTGCACTCATATGTACGACTTTAGTGGCTGTTTGGTTAATAAAATATCTATCATGAGAAACATAAAGGACAGTACCTTCATAGTTATTAAGAGCACTTTCGAGTATTTCCTTTGAAAGAATATCTAAATGATTGGTAGGCTCATCTAAAATTAGAAAATTTGCCTTTGAGAGCATAATTTTAGCAAGTGCAACACGCCCACGCTCACCACCACTTAAAGTAGCAATATTTTTAAAAATAGCATCATCAGTAAATAAAAAGGCGGCGAGTACATTGCGAATTTCACCGTTTTTAAGTTCAGGAAAAGAAAGTTGTATTTCCTCCATAATAGTATGATTTGTGTTTAAATTCATATGTTCTTGATCATAGTAACCAACAATAACATTAGAACCTAGCTTAATAGTACCACTTGTGGGGCAGACTTGATTTAAAATCATCCTAAATAATGTAGTTTTCCCAACCCCATTTGGCCCAACGAGCGCTACTTTATCTTCGCGTTTGATATCAAAATTGAGATGCTTAAATAATACATGATCATCAAAAGATTTACTAAGCTCAGTGACAGCCAACACATCTTGTCCACTTGTAATACGTGGCGTTAAAGTAAGCTGCATAGGTTTATTATCGATCATAGGGGCATCCATAACTTCTATTTTATCTAATTGTTTTTCACGACTTCTTGCACGTTTAAGAGACTTTTCTCGGTTAAATTGTTTAAGCTTTGCAATAACAGCTTGCTGCTTAGCAATTTCTCTTTGTTGCTTTCCAAAATGCTTCATAGTGATTTCGAACTCTTTTGCACTTTTAATCATATAATCAGTATAGTTACCACTGTACATAAAACATTTAGCAAATGAGATGTGAATAACTTTACTCACAACTCTATCGAGAAAGTATCTATCATGAGAAATGATGATAAAAGCTCCTTTATAGGATCTCAAAAATCCTTCAAGCCACTCAATGGCTTCAATATCTAAGTGGTTAGTTGGTTCATCAAGTAAAAGTAAAGTAGGTTGTTCAAGCAAAAGTTTACCGAGCGCGATTCTGTTTTTTTGTCCACCAGATAGTATAGAAATAGGTTTATCGTAGACACTATCTTCAAAACCTAGACCTTTTAGAACACCTTTAACTAAGCTTATATATTCATAACCTTTATTATTCTCAAATTGTATGCGAAGCTGATCATAGGTATGAATGAGCTCTAAAGAAGAGGTTCTGGCAATTTCTTCTTCAAGGTGGTGAAGCTTTTCTTCTAAAGCAATGACTTCATCAAATACATGAAGGAGTTCTTCATATACGATATGTGTTGAATTAAGCTCCATATGTTGCTTCAAATAACCTATCGTACAATCTTTAGAATAGGCGACTAAACCATCATCACTTGGAAGTTCTTTGGCTAGTATTTTAAATAAAGTGGTTTTGCCAGCACCATTATTACCAATTAAAGCGACCTTTTCATGATCCTCTATATGAAAACTCACATCATCTAATATTGTTTTATCATGAAATGCCTTTTTGATATTACTGCATGAAATAATCATTATAACCCTCCTAATAACTTACTCTACTATAGTATCAAAAAATGAGTAAAAATGAAAGGAATGATAAGCAGAAGATTGACAAAAAAAAAACCAAAATGTATACTAAAGTTATGAAAAATTAAGGAGCTGAGACAGTGGCTGAGGAAAGAAAAATCTCTATGGCTGTAATAAGGCGGTTGCCACGATATTACAGATATCTAGGTGAGTTACTAGAAAAAGGTGTTGATAAAATATCATCCAGTCAATTGAGCGAAAGAATGAATGTAACAGCCTCTCAAATTCGTCAGGATCTTAATAATTTTGGAGGATTTGGGCAGCAGGGTTATGGTTATAATGTAGACTATCTGCATAAAGAAATAAGTAAGATTTTGGGGCTTGACCAGAATTATAAAATGATTATTGTAGGTGTAGGTAATTTAGGACAAGCACTTGCGAATTATAATTCATTTGAAAAAAGGGGTTTTAAATTAGAGGGGTTATTTGATGTAAATCCAAGACTCATTGGTATGAGTATAAGAGGGCTTGAAGTACAAGATATTGATAAGATGGAAATTTTTGTGAAAGAGAATAATATCGATATAGCGATACTTACTCTTCCGAGAATAAGAGTTAAACCAGTGGCAGAAAACTTAGCGAGTTGGGGAATAAAGGGACTTTGGAACTTCTCCGCAGTTGATTTGAAGCTGCCAGAAACAGTACAAGTTGAAAATGTTCATTTGTCACATAGTTTAATGACTCTCGCGTATAAAATTAAGGATTCCAAAGAAGAACAGTAAATAGAATAATATGAATGATTTAATGGCAAGATTCAAAGAAAAATATTTTCAACTTTTTATGTATGCCAGTATCACAAGCAAAGCTTGTATTATGCAATGGATATAAAGATGAGTTTTTAAAAAATGAAATGTTCACAAGACTTTTTAGGGAAGAACTAAAAGGTATGTGGACATTTTGCGCGTTTATTGAGCAGTTTACTTATTTGATCTTTATCAAGGGAATTGATGATATTGAGACAACCAATGGATATGTCCCTTGGTCTATTTTGAATAATTTGTATGGAGGTGATTTATGAGAAACAAATTCATTTTAGCAACTATTATAACCTTTTTAATTTTGTATTCTTCCAGTATGATTGTAGCACAAAGTTCGATTAACGAACAAAGACTTGATGAAACCATTAAAAAATATATGAAAATTTATAGAATACCAGGAGCAGCACTGTCTGTTTCAAAGGATAATGAAATTGTATATGCTAAAGGATTTGGTAAAACTCCTGAAGGTAATAAAGTAACCGCAGATACACCTATGTACATAGGTTCAGTAACCAAATCTTTTACTGCCCTTTCTGTTATGCAACTGGCAGAACAAGGAAAAGTAGACCTAGATTCGCCTGTTATAAAGTATTTGCCATGGTTTAAAGTAGGTGACCTAGAAGTTGGTAATAACATAACAATTAGAAATTTATTAAATCATACTAGTGGATTGACTGATATTAACTACGTAGCTAGATTTTCTTCTGATACAACAGTTAATACCTCCATTGAACATATTTCAACTGCAAAACCCGTAGCAAAGCCAGGAAGTAAATACTATTATTTTAATCAAAACTATCAAATCCTTGGACTGATAATTGAAGAAGTATCTGGACTAAGCTATGGAGAATATGTTAAAAAACATATATTACAACCTTTATCAATGGAAAGTACATATTTAGATAAAGAAGAAATTGAAAAAAGAATAACCCATGGACATAGTGCTTTTTTTACATTCCCCATTAAAATGAAGGAACCATTTAAAGCATATTCGCTACCAGATGGTAGTATAGTTTCTACTGCTAATGATATGGGGAGTTTTCTTAGGGCACATAACAATACAGCTTTAGGCTCAAACTTATCACTTCTTTCAACAGAAGGCTTTAAACAAATGCATACTCCAAATACTGCAATAGGCTCAAATTATGGGATGGGATGGGAGATAACCAAAAGTAAAAAAGGATATACTGTAATACATCACGGTGGGGATCTTGATAGTTATCATGCATATGTATTAATGATACCGGAAAAAGGAATTAATATAGTTCTCTTGATAAATCAAAATAATTATCTCTATACAACATCTGTCTATAATTCATTAGTCAGGGCTCTTATTAACAATACACTAGGCAATAATCACGAAGAAAGCATGCCATTATTAAATATATATTTAATAATGACAGGTGTTGTTGTATTAGCCATAATAATACACGCTGTGTTTTCAATTATTGAAATATCAAAATGGAAATCAAATTCAAAATTACAGAAAAATAAATGTATGTATTTATCTATTATGCGAGACTTATTAGTTCCTATAATACTATTGATAATTATGCCCTATCTTGTGTATTTATATATTGAGCGTGGCGTTGATTTAATCGAGGCTTTTAGAATGCTGCCAGATCTAGTTTTAAGTATTTTTCTTATAAGTATACTATATATTATAAAAATCATTGCAAAGGTAGTTATTATCATTAAGCATTCAAAGATAGAACAATGGGACACAAAATTAAAGTTTAAGTAGAGGCTTACTTACTTTATAATCATTTATTGAAGCTAATGGAATGATAGAAGAGAATACGAAGTTAAAGTAGTGTATGAAACTCTCTTAGAAGACTAAAAGTTTCATGCACTGTTTTTATTTAGCCCATATTATTTTTAAAAAGAATGATATATAATAAAATTATAGAGATAGGGGGGAATAAAGTGTTTGGGTTTTTAAAGAAAAATAGAAGAATTATATTACAAAATGATTTAGCAGAAGAGATGGCTATTTCGAATTATGAGGTAGATATCAAAAAAACATATATAAAAGAAATACTTAACAAAAGGAAATTGCCGCTTGTACTGCTTGACCCTCTTTGGCATTCCATTCGAGAACAGATTGTAAGTGAATCAATTGATAAAAATCAAGGTATTTTGCAAGAGCTTTTAAAAGAACAAGGAAGGCTTACAAATGATTACAAGGACTATGGTACTGTGAAGCAAAACTTTTTAAAACAAATTCTTACGCTAAGCGGAGAACTGCGTGGTGAAGAGGATACGCAGAAGATAGAAGCATTAAGCAACCTTCATGCAAGTACTTTAGGAGCAAATCAAAAGCTTGAAACAATAGAAAAAAGATTAGAAAAAGTTGAAGAGGAAATTGAAGCAATTAATAGAGAAATTATTGAAGAAATTGTAGCTGTAGGGTATGAATATATTGCTATTTGTAAAAATAACTGTGAGAGTTTAGAAAGACAAATCAATGAGCTGCGCGCGCAAGTTATGATTAAAACTAATGAAAAGAAAAAAAATGAGCAAGTCCTTAAAGGAATTTATAATTATATGCATCATGTAGTGGGACAAAATCAAATAGAGATTATAGATAAGGAGCTCTGGGATACGGAAAAATGATACTAGGAATAGGAACAGATATAATTGAAATAGCTAGAATAGAAAAAGTGATGAGAAACACACCAACTTTTATGAATAAGGTGTTTACAGATAGTGAAAATAATTACTTTAAGAATAGAAAGCATAAAGCTGAAACAATAGCAGGAGTATTTGCAGCTAAAGAAGCTGTAAGTAAAGCTTTAGGAACTGGGTTTAGAAGCTTTACCCCTAAAGAGATACAAATTCTCCCAAATGATTTAGGAAAGCCAGAGGTCACTCTACATGAGGAAGCCATCCAATTAGCTAAGCAATTAGGGGCTGGAGCTATTCATGTAACGATATCACACTGTCAGACTTATGCAGTAGCTTATGTTCTCATTGAAAAGGGGGATGCTTATGAAACTAATGACTCCAAAGCAGATGAGGCAGATCGATGAACAAGCGATTAATGATTATCATATACCGAGTATTTTACTTATGGAACACGCAGCGTACCATATCTTTAGACATATTAAAGAAAAGTATAAACATCAGAATATTGTTATAGTATGTGGACCTGGAAATAACGGAGGAGATGGTTTTGCCTTAGCACGGCAAATTAAAACTTGGTCTCATAATAAACTTAAAGTTGTTATGTTGGTGGCTCCAGAAGATTTATCAGAAGATGGCAGAGTTTATTATAATCTTTGTGAGCATATTGGCGTAGAAATAGTGTGTACTTCGGTTTCAAACATAGACATAGTCTATAAAGCATTAGGAGAAGCAAATGTGATAGTAGATGCACTCTTTGGTACAGGTCTTTCAAGAAAAGTAGAAGGTATTTATGCGGATATTATTGAGCATATTAACACAAGTGCTGCTGATATAATCAGTATAGATATTCCCTCAGGAATTGATGGTACTACAGGTCAAATACAAGGGATAGGTGTAAAGGCAGATCAAACGATTACATTTACTGCTGCAAAGTTAGGGCTATATCTATATCCTGCGATTGATTATGTTGGGGAGCTTAAAATAGCAGATATTGGTATACCACAGGGCATTTTGGATAAAACAGAGACCTTTTATTATACGATACAAAAAGAAGAAATGAAGCAGCTTTTACCTATTAGAACTACAAGAAGTAATAAAGGGACTTATGGTAAAGTACTTGTTATTGGAGGACAAATAGGAATGTCAGGGGCTGTTGCCTTAACGAGTTACGGGGCTTTAAAAGTAGGGGCTGGAAGTGTTACTGCTGCGGTACCCCACTCTATCCATGATATTATGGAGCAAAAGGTGACAGAGATTATGACCATACCTCTTAAAGATCAAGCAGGGCATATTAGCGCCGATGCGATAAAGCAAGTACAAGAACTCATAGAGAAATATGATGTGATTGCCATCGGGCCAGGAATAGGCAGAAGTGAAGATATAAAATCTGTTTTACGCTCAGTTCTCTTAAGTGATAAACCATGTGTAGTAGATGCAGATGCTCTTTACTTTTTTAGAGAATTACTTGAAGTTGTACGAATAAGAGAAGCAGATACTATTATTACCCCACATCCAGGAGAGATGACAAGACTGGTGGATTTAACAGTAGAAGAGATACTAAATAATCCAATTGCTACTACAAATTGTTTTGCAACGAAAAATAATGTTATTACTGTATTAAAAATAGAAAGAACAGTAGTAGGAGACACTAAGGCCAACATATATATCAATATAAGTGGTAATAATGGTATGGCTAAAGGCGGAAGCGGAGATGTGCTAACAGGAATAATTACAGGACTTTTGGCGGAGGGAGTAAAGGCAAAAGATGCAGCGATACTTGGCGTTTATTTACATGCAAGAGCTGGAGATATTATGAAGACTTTAAAAACAGAATATGCCTTTTTACCAAGTGATTTATATCAAGGTATTGAAAAAGCTTTTCAAGAACTGATTGATAGTTAGAAGGATAATTAAACAAGGGGGAATGTGGGTATGAACGCAAAAGATATTATGAAAAAAAATGTTATTTTTGTTCAAGAAGATGAGAGTATAAAAGATGTGCTTGAAGTTTTAATGAAAAATAATATAAGTGGAGTACCCGTTGTAGATAAGAATAAGCATGTAGTGGGGGTTGTTACAGAGAAAGATTTAATTACAAAAGAAAAAGGACTAAATATTCCATCATATATTGAGTTTGTAACGAGTATATTATTTATAGATGGGGATTTAAAGTATAATACAAACCACGAAAAAATCATTACATTGACGGCTAAGGAGATTATGTCTTCAACGGTATATACTGTTTATTTAGATGCACCAATAGAAGAAATAGCATCTATTATGGTCAATAGACGCATTAATCGTGTGCCGGTTGTAGATAAAGAGCGCAAGTTAGTTGGGATTATAGGTAGAGGAGACTTGCTTCCAATACTTATTAATTAATACGGAGGAAGTATGTATAAGCAGAAAAAGGCTTTAATAGCAGTCTTTTTACTGATGATAACTTTTGTGTTATATGGGTGCAGCACATCCATACAAAATAATAGACAGCAAGATAAACTATCTACTATGTTGAAAACACTTAAAAATTATGAAGCAGATGTGACAATTACATTTTTAAAAGATACCCAAGTGAATGTTCTCAAGATGAAACAACAAGAAGAAGTAGGAGGACAATACAAGATTGTTGTAGAGAGTCCGACCTATTTAAAAGGACATACGATAAGTTTTGATGGAAAAAATATTACAGAGTATAATCCAAGTACAAAGATTAATAGATTATCTCAGGCTAGTGAAGCTAGAAATCAAACATTATTTAGCAGTTTCTTGTATAACTACTTAAACACCAAAGAAGTTATACAAGAAAAGCAAACACTAGGTGGAAAAGAATTTATTACAGTTGAAGTTGGCATACCGGGTAACTTTAAGTATATAGCAAAAGAAAAAGTATGGTTTGATGTAAATAAGCTGTTGCCAACCAAAATGGAAATTTATGATACTGAAAATAATATAACGATACACATAGAATTTAATCATTTTAAACATAATACAAAGATTAATTTTAATACATAAACAGCACTTAGGAGGAGTACAAAGGAGGCAAATATGGACTATCTTAGACCACGGGTAGTAGCAGAAGTGAGTACAAGTGCGATAAGGCATAATTACAGGCAGATACGAAATATTATACCAAGTCATACAGAAATGATGGCCATTGTAAAAGCCGATGGCTATGGACATGGAGCTATTGAAATTTCGAATATACTTCAGCAAGAAGGCGTTGATAGATTTGCCGTTGCAATAGCTCACGAAGGAGAAGAACTAAGACGCTCAGGAATTATTTTGCCTATACTTGTTTTAGGCTATACACCAAGAGCGGATATTAAGACACTTATTGAAAATGATCTTACACAAACAGTTTTTTCTTATGACATGGCAAAATATATTTCGGATGAGGCTGTTATACTTAATAAAACAGTTAATATTCATATTAAAGTAGATACGGGGATGGGGAGAATAGGTTTTTTTTCATCACCTCAAAGTATTGAAGAAATTAGAAAAATAGCAGAACTTCCACACATTAATATGGAGGGTATATTTACTCATTTCTCAACAGCAGATGAGGAAGATAAGACTTATACCAAAAATCAGTGGAGTATTTTTGAAGGGTTTTTAAAAGAATTAAATGAAGTGGGTATTGACTTACCTATTATTCATGCTGCAAATAGTGCAGCTACTATGTGTCATAACTATGCACATCTTAACGTAGTAAGGCCAGGTATTATACTTTATGGGTATTACCCATCTGGCTATTTACAAGATAAGGTTATCACATTACAACCAGCAATGACACTCAAGTCACAAGTTGTACACGTTAAAGAATTGCCGGAAGGTCATTATGTAGGATATGGCAGAAAGTATTATACTCATCAAAAAACAAAAATTGCAACCATCCCCATTGGTTATGCAGATGGCTATTCAAGACGATTATCTAATGAAGGAAGAGTACTTATAAGAGGCGAATATGCGGCGATAGTAGGAAATATTTGTATGGATCAATTTATGGTAGATGTAAGTCATATTAAAGATGTGCGCGTAGAAGACGAGGTCGTTATTTTTGGAGAACAAGGCAATAAATGTATTCGAGTAGAAGAAATTGCACAACAGCTAGACACCCTTAATTATGAAATAATGTGCATGATAGGCAAGAGAGTTCCGCGTTTGTATATATAAATTTAAAAAATATTAATAACATCGTATAGAGTTATTAAAAAATGGCAAAAATAAAATTAGCTAGTTAGGAGTGAATCACGATGTTAGCAGGGAGTGGTTTGCAATGACTAAGTCAAGAAGTGATGTAAGGGCCAATGAAGAAAGACTCAGAGAAATTTCAGAACAAAAAAAGCTTAATACAATGAAAAAAGGTTATCAAGAAATGGCAGAGATTAATTTATCAATTTCAAAACTCTATTTTGAGGTAGAAAGCGAGGCCGAGTCTTATTACGATCGCATAGCGGAGTGTGAGTAAAAGTGCAAGTAAAACGTGGAGATATATTTTATGCAGATTTAAGTCCTGTAATAGGTTCAGAACAAGGTGGTATTAGACCTGTCCTTGTAGTACAAAATGATATTGGCAATAAGTTTAGCCCTACTGTAATATGTGCGGCCATTACTTCTAAAATTAATAAAGCAAAACTTCCGACTCATGTTGAGATAGATGCAGCAGAATATGAGCTTGTTAAAAATTCTGTAATACTCCTTGAGCAAATCAGGACGATCGATAAAAAGAGACTTAAAGAGAAAATATGTCATTTAGATGATCGGCTTATGGATCAAGTAGATAGGAGTATTAAAATTAGTTTTGCAATTAATACATAAGAATGTATCAGGAGGCCTTAAAAGGCTTCCTTTTTTTGCAATTTTTTAAATTAAGGAGAAAGATTAGATTATGTTTTAGTTTGAAATCAAAATTAACTGTGTTAGAATAGGAAAGACAAAATGAAATATCTAAAATAAGACAGTTAGGGAGATATGACTTATGGAGCTAAGAGCCGTCTATACACAGCTAGCGATACTATTTTTATTAATATTTTTTGGATATGTTTTAGGTAAAATTAAGATTATTACATCCTCTGGAATAAAAGCTTTTTCAAAGTTTATTGTAAAAGTAGCTCTACCAGCACTTATTATATCTGGTATGATGATTCCTTTAACATCAGAAAAATTGTATAACACACTATATATTCTACTTATATCAATTCCTACATATGGATTTGCATATTGTATTGCTGTAGGTTTTTCAAAAATATTTATAAAGGATAAAAGTCAAAGTGGAGTGTATAAGTTTGCTTTAGTTTTTTCAAATGCAGGCTTTATGGGGTATCCGGTTTTAGGAGCTATGTTTGGCAAAGAGGCTATATTTTATGCTGCTGTATATAATATTACTTTTAATGTGCTGCTGTATACACTCGGTATCAAATTACTAAAGACTACAGACGATGAAAACAATAAATTCAGCTTAAAGCTACTTATTAATCCAGGAGTTGTAGCAAGTATTATAGGTCTTGTATTATTTGCAACAGGATTAACATTCCCGGAATTTTTAACAAGGTCGATTGATTCAGTAGGGGGACTTTGTACACCACTCTCGATGATTACTATAGGGGCAATGTTGAGTATAATGCCTATTAAGAGTATGTTTAATAATATAAAGGTTTATGAACTAGCATTTGTAAGATTGATTGTACTGCCAGTTTTGATTTTGCTATTACTAAGATATGTATTTAGAATACAAGATATTTGGCTTATTGCAATACCTGTGATTGTAGCAGGTATGCCAGTTGCCAGCAATGCAGCAATGATGGCAAAAGAATATAATAACAATCCGGAGATCGCATCGCAGACAATACTAGTATCCACATTGTTTAGCTGTATAACGATACCCCTTCTCACTTATCTGTTATAGAATGATGTATTAAATTTTTGAATATTTACTAGAAAAAAAATAAAGACTTTACTATAATATATTTTAAATAGGTTAATAATAAATAAGGAGGTTATCATATGGGAGATATATTTACAAAACTCGGTGAAAGTATTAAGACAACATTTAAAGAGGCTACTGAACAAACTCAAAAATCAGTCGATCAAACAGTATATAGAACGGAACTTATCAGTAAGAAAGGTGAACTTAAAAAGTTGTATCAACAACTAGGAATAGCTGTGTATGAAGATTATAAAGAAGAGAAACAAGGTGCAGAATATGAGGCTTTATATAAAAAAATAAGCTCATTTTTAAAAGAAATAGAGTTAATAGAAGATAAAGTGGAAGAGATCGTAAACAGTCAAAAGGATAGTTTTGATACTTATAAAAGAGAAGTGAAAACAACATGGAACGAAAATATGGCGGCAGAGGCAAGACCACAGCCAGGGCCAGATGGTGTAGAAGTCATGAAAATCTGTAATCAGTGTAATACAGGAAACCATGTAGAAGCGTCTTATTGTATTAGTTGCGGACATAAATTTTAACAAGGGGTGATCATAATGCTTTGTGAAAGTTGCAAACAAAACCAAGCAACAGTTTATGTGAGCGGAGTAGTAAATGGTCAAAAGACAGAGCATTATTTATGTGATGAGTGTGTTAAAGGAAACCAAAAAGACATGGGACCACAGGGCGTACTCTTTAATAATTTTATATCAGAACTTATGAAAATAGCGCTAGAAGAAGGCTATTTAAAGTCACCTGAAAACTCACATCAAAAAACATGTTCTTGTTGTGGCTTATCACTTAAAGAGTTTTTACAAATAGGAAGATTTGGATGTAAAGAGTGTTATACTACTTTTAATAACGAACTCAAAAATGCTTTTATCAATGTACATGGTAATACAAAACATGTCGGGAAGACTATTTCTTTAGAGGAAGATACGCATAACTTCTTAACGCCTGCCCAAAGTCAAAAAGAAGAGCTTGATAAGTTACAAGAGGCACTGCAAAAGTCTATCAAGGAAGAAGCCTATGAAGAAGCAGCTAGTCTTAGAGATAGGATAAGAGCACTTAAAAAGGAGGAGGCTAACTAATGTGGTATGAGGGAAGAACACTTGATCATATAGTTATCTCACATCGGATCAGACTGGCTAGAAACTTAGTAGATTATAAATTCCCAGTTAAAATGAATCAACAAGAGGCTTATGAGGTTATTCGGCATCTAAAAGTTGAGTTAGCACAGCTCATAGGCTATGACTTTGATTTTATAGAACTTGAAGCAATCAGTGATATAGAAAAGCAAAAATTAGTTGAAACACACCTTATTAGTCCTTTGTTATCTCAAATACACCTACCGACTATGGTTATTTGTAATAAGGAGAGAGATATCAGTATTATGATTAATGAAGAAGATCATATACGTGTGCAGTGTATGCAAGGAGGACAAAGCATACAGAAAACGTGGGAAACAGCTTCTAAGTTAGATGATGATATAGGAAAAGTATTAGAATATGCTTTTCATAAGGAATATGGACATATGACATCTTGTATTACAAACGTAGGAACAGGACTTAGAGCATCTTTTATGGTTCATTTACCCATGCTTAGTAAAACAGGTCATATTAGTAAGATATTTGAAAGCTTACAGAAACTAGGGATACAAATAAGAGGGATGTATGGAGAAGGTACAAAGGTATTAGGCAATATTTATCAAATTTCTAACCAACTTACGCTAGGAAGAAGTGAAACTGACCTTATTGCAATTGTTAAGAATGTTACTCAAAATCTTGTAGAGAAAGAAGAGTATATTAGAACGCATTTATCCGAGACCACAAAAAGAGGTCTGATAAATAAGTTGTACAGATCCTATGGTATTTTAAGATATGCCAGAGAATTATCTGTAGAAGAAGCTATGGAACTTTTATCAGATGTAAAACTTGGATTTGAAATGGGAATATATGATTTTAAAAAACCTTCGCATAATCTTTATGAAATGATGCTAATGTGTCAAGAAGGAGTTGTTTTATCTGGGTCTCAAAGTATAAAAGAAAACATTCCTCTTAATATACTACGTGCGGAACATATAAGAAAGCATCTGGAAATTTAGAACCAAAGGAGAAGAATGAATATGGAATTAAAATTTACCTCTCAAGCACAAGCTGCTATTGAATATGCCGAACAAATTATGGCTGAGTTTAGACATGGCTATTTAGGAACAGAACACTTACTAGTAGGTCTTATTCATGCCAAAGATTCAGTAGCTAAAAAAGCTCTTGAAGACTATGGTATTACAGAAGAAGATTTATTAGATAAAATTAAAGAAGCAATAGGTATGGGAACAACAGCTTTAGTAGATCCAAAAGATTTTACACCAAGAGTTAAACGGATTTTTGAAGTGAGTGCACAACTTGCTAAGCAGTTAGGAACAAATGGTATAGGCACAGAGCATCTTCTTATTGCAGTTTTAAGAGAAAAAACATGTGTAGCTGTTAAGTTGTTAGAATCGGTAGGAGTTAATACAAATAAGCTTCTCACAACCCTAGGGGACATGTTAACCGGAGGCAATCAAAAGACAGAAGCAAGTTTTGCAACTTCCACACAAGAGAGTAAACCAGGAAAATCAACCACACCTACTCTTGATAAATATAGCCGAGATCTCACACAACTTGCAAGAGAAGAAAAGTTTGATCCCATTATAGGCAGAGAAGAAGAAATAGAAAGAGTTGTACAAATTCTCTCAAGAAGAACTAAAAACAATCCATGTCTTGTTGGAGAACCTGGAGTTGGTAAAACAGCAGTAGTTGAGGGATTAGCTCAAAAAATAGTTGGCGGAACTATTCCGGAACTCCTTAAAGACAGAAGAGTTGTCTCTTTAGACTTATCCTCTATGATTTCAGGGACTAAATATAGAGGTGAATTTGAAGAACGTATTAACAAGGTGTTAGAAGAAGTAAGACTCTCAGGAGATGTCATTTTATTTATTGATGAATTGCACACCATTATTGGAGCTGGAGCTGCAGAAGGAGCAATGGACGCTTCAAATATCTTAAAGCCGTCTTTAGCAAGAGGTGAGATACAGCTTGTAGGAGCTACTACTTTAGATGAATATAGAAAGCATATCGAAAAGGATGCGGCACTAGAGAGACGTTTCCAACCTGTTCAAGTGGAGGAGCCTAGTGAAGAAGAGACTATAGAAATTCTTAAAGGGATCAAAGACAAATATGAAGTGCATCATCAAGTACAAATTACAAAAGAAGCTATTGTTGCAGCAGTTAAACTCTCTAGCAGATATATAGCAGATAGATATTTACCGGATAAAGCGATAGACCTTATAGATGAAGCAGCCTCAAAGGTAAGGCTAAGAGCGTATACCTCACCAGTTAACATTAAAGAATTAGAAGAAGAACTTGCAAAACTTAGTAGGCAAAAAGAAGAAGCTATTGTAAATGAAGAATATGAAAAAGCTGGACAGATTAAGCAAAGAGAAAATCAGCTGAAAGAAAAAATAGCAAATGCAAAGGTTGAGTGGGAAGCTAAACATACTAAAAGTAGTCAAATTGTATCCGAAGATGAAATTGCAGATGTCGTAAGAATTTGGACGCATATTCCTGTGAAGCGCTTGGCAGAAGAAGAATTTGAAAGACTTCAAAATATGGAAAAAACACTTCATGAGAGAGTAATAGGTCAAGATGAAGCGATTAATGCTGTTTCAAAAGCAGTACGAAGAGGACGTGTAGGGCTTAAAGATCCGAGCAGACCAATAGGTTCTTTCTTATTCCTAGGACCAACAGGTGTAGGTAAAACAGAGCTTACAAAAGCATTGGCAGAGGCTATTTTTGGTGATGAAAATGCAATGATTAGAATTGATATGTCAGAGTATATGGAAAAACATACAGTTTCTAAACTTATTGGGTCACCACCAGGATATGTAGGCTATGATGAAGGCGGACAACTTACTGAAAAAGTAAGAAGAAAGCCTTATTCAGTTGTACTATTTGATGAGATAGAGAAGGCTCATCCAGATGTGTTTAATATACTTCTTCAAATTCTTGATGATGGACATATTACAGATTCAAGAGGAAGAAGAATTAACTTTAAAAATACAATCATTATTATGACGTCTAATATTGGGGCTAGAAATATTATTGAGCCTAAGAAGCTTGGATTTATATCTTATGAAGATGTGGCTAAGTCATATGAAGAGATGAAAAAACATGTAGTCGAAGAAGTAAAACGCATCTTTAGACCAGAGTTTTTAAATCGTATAGATGAAATGATTGTATTTCATCCACTAAGTACAGAACACATCCGAAATATTGCAGATATTATGATAAAAAAATTACTTGGACGTATTAGTAAAAATATAGGAATAGAAATAGAACTTAGTAAAGAGACTTTAGATTTTCTAGCGACCAAAGGTTATAACAAAGCCTATGGGGCAAGGCCGCTTAGAAGAACGATACAGACCCATATAGAAGATAAGTTAGCAGATGAAATTCTAGAAGGCAAGTTTAAAGAAGGTGATAAAGTTATTGTGAATACTGAAAATGAGAGTTGTGTCTTTACTAAACAATAATATTATCATGTACTTTTTCATCTGAATCATGTATAATAAAACTAGGCTTTAAAATAATAAATAGATCATAATGAAGTGATAAAAACATTGGAGGATTTAGCAATGGCGGTTGTTAATGAAATTATAAGAGTGGAAAATAATGGGGCACTTAGTTTTGGTAACTACGAGCTTCCAGAAAAGACAAAAGTAATAGACTTTGAAGTAGATGGCAGATTATATAAGGCGAAAACTTTTTTTGAAGTTACAAAACTTAAAAGAGATGGCGCTTTAGTTTATGAATCCATTCCGGGAACAGCTGTTCATAATTTTAAGATAACTGATAAAGAAACTAGCTTTTTAGTAGAAGGTAATGCCAGTTCACAAATTACTCTAGAGATTGAATCAAATACAGAGTATAAGCTAATTATTAGTGATGTGATCGTAGGTAATATCAAATCAACAGTTTCAGGAAAAGTTAACTTTTCAGTAGATTGTACAAAAGAAACACAAGCTGTAGTTCTTAAAAAGATTTCATAAGGTTAATATAATTATAAAAGGAGGTGTCTCAAATTAATGAGACACCTTTTTTTATAAAATGAGCTATTTAATCTTTAGAATGAATATAATAGTATTTTTTACTTAACCTAATGATTTTTATAAGAAATATATGTTTATAATAGAAAAATAAAAATAAAGATACAAGTGACGCAGATAATAAGTTAGATGTGGAGAAAGGAATAGGATATGGCGAAGTTAAAGCAAGTATATGTTTGTCAGCAGTGTGGCCATGAAGCAAGTAAATGGATGGGGAAGTGCCCTTCTTGTAATGAATGGGGAAGCTTGGTAGAGGAAGTAGTAGATACAGCAAAGCCGAAGCTTACTAAAGGAAGTAAAAGTGGAAATGCCCCTATTAAACTTAAGCAAATTGTTATTGAACAAGAACAAAGAACTACTACGGGGATGCAAGAATTAGATAGGGTGCTAGGTGGTGGTATTGTAAAAGGATCTCTTATATTAGTCGGAGGAGATCCAGGTATTGGCAAGTCTACGCTGCTTCTTCAAATTTGTGAAACAATAGGAGGGCAAAATAAAAATGTTCTTTATGTATCAGGAGAAGAATCAGTAGCTCAGATTAAAATGAGAGCAGAAAGGCTAGGTGTTTCAACACCTCATCTTTCAATTTTGGCAGAAACCAATGTAAACACTATTGGAGGGCTTATTAAGAAGGAGAACCCTGACCTTGTTATTATTGACTCTATTCAAACTGTCTACTGTGAAGAGGTATCATCAGCGCCTGGAAGTGTTAGTCAAGTTAGAGAAGCCACTCACATTTTAATGAATATTGCAAAAGGACATGATGTTACGATTATGCTTGTAGGGCATGTTACAAAAGAAGGGTCCCTTGCAGGGCCTAGAGTACTTGAGCATATGGTGGATACAGTTCTCTATTTTGAGGGAGAAAGACATGCTTCATTTAGAATACTAAGAGCCGTTAAAAACAGATTTGGTTCTACCAATGAGATTGGGGTATTCGAAATGGTAGATGTAGGACTCAAAGAAGTACAAAATCCCTCTGAAATTATGTTAAGCGGACGTCCTGTTAACGCATCAGGATCTGTAGTAAGCTGCACGATGGAAGGTACAAGGCCAATGCTTTTAGAAGTACAAGCTCTATCAAGTTTTACAAGTTTTGGCATGCCTAGACGTACAGCAACAGGTGTAGATTATAACCGTGTTGTTATTTTAATAGCTGTTCTTGATAAAAGGGCAGGGATGGATCTTAGTACGCATGATACTTATGTGAACTTAGCGGGGGGGCTTAAAGTTAATGAGCCAGCACTTGATCTTGGCATGGTAGCAGCGATTGCATCCAGTTTTAGAAATATAGCTATAGATCCTCATACAATTGTGTTTGGAGAAGTAGGACTCACAGGAGAAGTAAGAGCTGTTTCAATGGCAGAAAAAAGAGTGATAGAAGCGGCTAAATTGGGTTTTAGAGTATGTATTATGCCAAAAGCAAACCTAGATAAAATGCCAAAAGTAAACGGAATTAAGGTCATTGGAGTAAGTAATGTAAGTGAGGCACTCGGTGTACTATTGCATTAATTTAAAGAATTGAAGCATAACTTTATTTTATTAGATTGAAATATGTGAAAGAATAGTTTATTATATATATATATTAGAGAAAAAGATTAAATAAAATTAGTGAAAATAGTCAGAAGAAGAGAGGGGGAAGGACATGAAAAGTAAAAAAATAATCAATATGTCTATAAAAATAAAGATGACAGCTATGTTTTTGACTATAATTTTACTATTAAGTACTGTGAGTATGATATCATATTTCAGCATGAAAGCTTCTATGAAACAATTGGATGAGATGATACAAGTCACGGTAGTAGCAAATAGTATATTAGATTTAGATACAGAGGTATTAAATGATCTAACGAAATATATAGTCAACAAAGATGAGAATGAAGAAGCGAGCATAGAAATGAATCTAGAAAATGTACAAGAAAATATAAAGTTTTTATTAGATAATAGTGAAGATCCTAATAGTCAATTTTATTTAACGGGCTTGTCCAGGTTGTTTAACGCATTTTCTGAAAATGTAATGGGAACTATTGAGTTAGTTAATAATAAGCAGACAGGACAAGCTATTGAACAAAAAGATTATGCTAAAAAAGTCGCTGGATTTATGAGTGATAGTATAGGTGAATTCATTGCTTATGAACTTAATAGTCAAAAGGCTATAAGAGTGGCGTTAAATACGAGAACAAATGTCTTAGGTATTGTCTCATTAGGAGCCATTGTTTTAATTGGTTTAATAAGTACGCTCGGAGCAGTATATTTTTCAAAATACATAGGTAATACGATTTCACAACTTGCAATTTATGCTCAAAATATTTCACAAGGTAATTTAAAAGTGCCTCAAATTAAAGTTACAACCCAGGATGATATAGGGCTTTTAGGAAATGCTTTTAATAAGATGAGTAGTAACCTTGCTCTTATTATTCAAGGCATTAACGATAGTAGTGTTAATGTAACTGATTTAAGTGAGAAAGTAAAAGAGATAGTAACGCAAAGTGCTAGTTCTCTTGAAGAAATAGGCAATTCCATGAATGATGTTGCAAGTGGGACATCGGAACAACTAGAACAATCCTATGAAACTTCTAAGATTATTAATAATGTCTATAATGGTAATGAGGCAATTGCTAAAAATACAAAAAGTGTTTTATCTACAGCAGAAAATGCAAGTGGTGCTGCTATAAATGGCAATGAAAAGCTAGAGCTACTCATTAAACAAATCGAAATTATAGAAAATAAGATTAAATCTTCTTATGATATTACAGAAACGCTAAGAGTAAAATCAGGGGATATCAAAGTTATTCTAGATATGATCACTTCAATTGCAACACAAACTAATTTGTTAGCATTAAATGCCTCTATTGAAGCTGCAAGAGCAGGTGAAAATGGTAAAGGATTTGCAGTGGTTGCTAATGAAATACGTAATTTGGCAGGAGCTTCAACATCAGCAACGCGTGAAATAAGTAAAGTGCTAAATGAAATACAAGCAGGGACAGAGCATGTTGCAGATGGTATGACTATTGGAGTAGCAGAGGCTAATGAAGGGATTAAAAGAGCTTATGAAGCGGGCGAGGCTTTTAAAGAGATTTTAAAAACATCTACAGAGATGGAAAGTCAAGTTAAATTAATTACTGTAGAATTACAAAACAATGTAAATGAAATCAAAAAGGTAGAACAAATGAGCACTAAGATATTAAACATTGCAACACACTCCTCAGATTCTTGTAACGAAGTAGCTGCATCTATAGAGCAGCAAAGTGCAGGCCTTCAGGAAATAACTTCTAGCGCCATTACACTATCAGATAGTGCGGCAAATCTTCAAGAATTGATTAAACAATTTGAGTTTTAAATAGAAGAATAGCTACATGATAAAGAGCACAGTAGAGTATATCTCTGTGCTCTTTATCATGTAGTTATTTCAACAACTCTCCTTTTTGATAGACTTCATAATTCAGAAATTTATTTTCAAGATCTTTCCAAAACTGATTTTTAAATACAGGGGGATAGATGGGAATACCTGATTTTTTCAACTCATTTCTTGAGATAAATAGACATTCTTTAATATATTGTTCTTCAACTTCTGGATCATACCCTACCTTTAAATCTTCTATATTATCTATGTGTGTTAAAAAAAACATACCGAGATGATGGGTGTTAATCGTATAATCTACATGTTCACTCACATAGATAAGCTGGATAGGGCGGCAATTTAAATGACATTCTTCCTTCACTTCACGTACAATTGTATCAATAATACTTTCTTCTGCTTCCATACCACCACCAGGCAAAGTCCACCATTCAAAGCCAGTGTGTGGGTTTTTTTGTTTTAAAACAAGCAGTTCATTTTGATCATTTAAAATAATAGCCGCTGCTCTTGGTCGTAGATTCATTTTGTCCTCCGAATTTTATATAAAATATAATGAGATGATTAATATATACTAGGTATTATATCATAAACAAGATATTTAAAAGAAAATAATTATATTTTATAAAGGTTTTTAGGATATACTAACTTTATTTCATATAACTTTTCATTTGTGGCAGTATTAAAAAAATGCTAATAACGCTTTAAGTCGTCATTAGCATTTAAAAAAATATTATTTTAATGAGTATTTACCGAGTAGTTCTGTACGGTATTTTTCCTTTTGTAGTACATCAGATAATGAAACATCAAAAGTGTTTGCGATTGCACTAAGATAAAAAAGCACTCTGCCTAGTTCTTTTTCTAGTAGCTCTTGACAATTTTCACACAATTTCCCATTTACATGCGTCTTCATAAGCTCTTTGACTTGATCAAGAGATGTATTTTCAGAAAAAGTATATTGTTGTTTTGTAGCATCTATAGTAATACAACCACAGGAAGTAGCAGCTTTAGAAATAGTTCTACAAAGATGAGTACAGGCGTCTTGTAATTTAGTCGTTTGATCTAAAATGCTTTTATTTCTTATAAGGATATCAGATATAAACATTTGGAAATTTTCAAGTTCAGTGATATTAGTACACATTAGAATCCCCTTCCTCACTATATTCTAATTCATTATACCATAATATAGGAGATCTATAAATATAAAACCAGAAGACTTTCTAAAATATCATTAAACTTAGAATAATTAGCACACTATAGAGAAACAATCTATAAACTCAAGTTATTCATCTGTACAAAGTTGTGGCTCATAATGATTTCACATCACGCATTACCAGGAATAACTTAAATTTAAAGATGTGAAATCTATGGTATAATAGAAGATTCGATATGATAAAATATTTTAAAGGAGAGGAATGCGGATGAAACTAAGTTTTGAATACAAAGGAACAAAAATTAATTATGACTTGATGTATAAAAAAACAACAGCCATATCAATTAATGTTGGTGTAGATGGACAAGTGAGTGTCACAGCACCGGTAGGCACATCAGTAGAAACTGTTAGAGACAAAGTGAAAGGAAATGCGCCTTGGATTATTAGCGAATTAGATAAATATTATCAAAAGACAAATGAAAGCAGCTTGTTAAATCAGTATACTTATTTAGGTAAAAATTATAGAGTGGAAATTATTCAAAAGGAGGATACTGATAAAATAACAGTCAAACTTGTCAGAGGAAAATTTGTTATAGAAACTTATACAGATAATCCAAAAAGGATAAGAGAAGCATTGTTAAAATGGTATAAGGATAAAGTAACTATGAAAATAGGAGAAAGATTAAAGATATATGCTAAGTACTTTAAATATTTACCTACAGAGATAATAGTAGGTGATAATGGGGAGAGTTTACTAGAAATCAAAAATAATAAGTTATTTGTAAAAAGTATAGTAGGAGTACTTCCACTTCACATCATGGACTATATAGTGACTAGTGTACTTTGCAATCTAAACTACTCTACCAAATACCAAGAAAATATTAAGAAACTTAAAGAAATATTACCAGAGTATGAAACAGATAAGGCATGGCTAGACAGAAATAAAGAGAAATTATTACTGTGAAAAATAGTTGACAAATAATGTGGAAATTTAGTATAATCTTTTAAGTCGGCAGATATACAGCTGAAAAAAAATAACTTTGTACTTTGAAAACTAAACACAATCAAATAAGATTTTAAACTTTAACATTTAAAATCTACAATTTAACCGATATAATAATAATGTTCTTTTATAAACGCAAGTTTATTCTAGAATACAAGGCACTAGTTTCTATATTTATATAGGAACAATTGATCTAAATAGGTCAAGCTACTAAGAGCGTAGAGTGGATGCCTTGGCACCGAGAGCCGATGAAGGACGCGATAAGCTGCGAAAAGCTTGGGGGAGCTGCAAATAAGCTTTGATCCCGAGATATCCGAATGGGGAAACCTAACTGAGCAAACCTCAGTTATCATACAGCCAATACATAACTGTATGAGGGGAACGCAGGGAACTGAAACATCTAAGTACCTGCAGGAGGAGAAAGAAACATCGATTTCCTAAGTAGTGGCGAGCGAAAGGGAAACAGGCCAAACCAAAGTACTTGTACTTTGGGGTTGAGGACTGCGACGTGGCAAGA
>CAKZUB010000026.1 GCA_937921505.1 uncultured Clostridia bacterium
AAGAAAGGTGTTTCACCTTTAACTTTCTTATTAAACCATATAAAATATACATTTACTGGTAATTCAAGAAGACTAGTAGTCATTTTTACAAATTAGAGATTAAATAGCATTTTAAAAATTGGAGTTTTTGGGTGCTAATCATCTAATATAACCTTCGTTACTGTCTGATTACCTACGGTGCTTGTATCCGTAGTTCCCGCCGTTGCTTTTTGACCATTTATTTCTATGTCAAAGGCATTGTTTGTAGGTACAACTGCAGGTGGTGTCGTACTGCCACCACCACCGCCTCCGCTATTGTTATTAGTTACAGGTTGTTTAAGAACTGTTACAATAAAAGTTCTATTACGTACTTCTGTACCTTTAGTGATGGTTGCTGTTAGCGTAACCTCTGTATCTATTCCAGATGGTCTGGTGACGCCTCCTAAATGGCTAATAATCGACGGTTGACTTGTACTCCACGTAATCTTTGTTCCGTTACTTCCAAGTAGTGGAAGTGTTATGTTTTGTGTAACATTTGTTACCTGTTCACCTGATGCAAAACTTATTGCAAGTGATGCTGCATCTAAATCTACACACTCTGCATCTGTCAGTATTTGCACTGGAGTTACACTATTTGATGGAGATGACGTAGTACTTTCTCCTGCCTCATTGGCTGCTGTTACTGTAAATGTATAAACTGAATCCGTTGTAAGTCCTGTTACTATAATTGGACTTGCAGGTCCTGTTGCTGTGATGCCTCCTGGATTTGCCGTTACTGTATATAAAGTAATGGGGCTTCCGCCATCTGATGCTGGTGGTGTAAAGCTTACTATCGCCCGCCCATCTCCTGCCGTTGCTGTAACATTTGTTGGTACTCCTGGCACTGTTACTGGTGCGGCTATACTTTCTACCATAAAAGCTGGTGCTTGTGTAGTAGTGCCTCTATAGGTTACTCCTATTACTACGCTTTGACTTACTGCTGTCTTTTCAATCGGTGTAAAAGCGAAACTTACTGTCTTAGCTCCTTCATTCCATATAAAATTGGTAAGCATTAGGCTATTTTCAGTTCCGCCATCTATCTTAGTTGTTGCTGTAAAGTCTCCGACTACTGGGACTACTGTTGGTACTTGATCTAATATAATACTTCCTGTACCATTTGTTACTGTTACACTGCTTACTGATGCAACTATCGGTACTCCAGTTACTGTGAAGGCATTTGCCCATGTTGTAGCTCCACCTTTATAACATAATCCAATTGCCACACTCTGGTCTACTTCTGTACTTGCAACAGGTGCAAAAGTATAGCTTACTGTCTGAGCTCCTTCATTCCATACAAAGTCTGTAAGGTTTAAACTACTTGATGCTCCGCCATCTATCTTAGTTGTTGCTGTAAAGTCTTCTGATACTGGGGCTACTGTTGGTACTTCATCTAACACGATATTTACTGTGCCATTTGTTGCTGTTACACCGCTTAATGATGCAACTACGTTTGAGTTAGAAACTGCTGACTCTGTGCCATCTAACACTAATGCTGCATTACCTTTTGCAGTTACCTTGTAGGTATAGGTACCACCGCCGGCTGTTGTTATTGCTAATCCAAAGTCGACCCCACTCTCTGCATCTGTTGCAAGCACATTGGTTAATCCCCCCTGGACTATGCCCCCTTTGTACAGCTGCACATCATAACTTATCGCATTTGCTACTTCTCCTGCGTCCCAGTGTGCTATATTTCCCACCCAGATTAGTCCTGAACTTACTGCTCCTAACTGTACAACATTCTGACCTAATGAAGCTGCCGACTGCGCTCCGTCTGTGTATGTACTGCCATTTCCTTTTGCTGTTACCTTTACGGTGTACACGCCTACACCTGCTGTTCTCATATCTGATAGGAAGTTGTAGCTTAAAGTATCTGCTGCAACTGTAACTACACTACCTTGTGCGCTGCCATCTTTATAAAGCTGTACTTCAAAGTTTGATTCATGATCTACATTATCCCATGTAGCTACTCCTGTATTTGATAAAGCTACTCCAGTTACTTGTGCTAGGGGGGCTGTACTGATCTCAATGCTAAGAGCCTTTGTGTCACTACCCGCTACATTGTCTGCCTTTACTGTGAAGTTAAAAGTTCCTACTGTTGCAGGTGTCCCACTTATCTCTCCAGATGTAATATTAAGGCTTAATCCATTTGGCAAAGAACCTGCTGTAACCGACCAGGCAATAGGCGTACCGCCTGTTGCTACAAGAGTTTGGGAATATGCTGTTCCTACCATGCCACTCGCTAAGGAATCTGTTGTAATGCTTGGTGGTTTAGCGTTCACGGTGACACTGATACTTGTATTAAGACTTAATCCACTTGCCAACTTCATTACACCATTTGGCCTCACTTTTCCATTTACAGTAAAAGTTTGAGCGTTAGTCACGTTTGGATCATAGGAACAGCTTGCAACATCCCAGGTCACATTAAGCGTGGTGTCACTAGCTCCCGCCCTTTGGATACCTACTGTTGTAGGCAGTCCAAGTGCTGTCGCCTCTTTAGCTGCACCGTTCACAACATTTGTTATGGCTGTGGGCGCTGTAATATGCGTTACAGATGCAAAGAGCACAGTGGACAGATTTAGTTTCAATGTGGGGCGAACACCAAAAGAATTGCTAACTGGGAGACCATTATCGTTCACAGCGCCACC
The DNA here is from genome assembly GCA_937921505.1 of uncultured Clostridia bacterium. Lineage (GTDB taxonomy): Bacteria > Bacillota > Clostridia > Lachnospirales > Cellulosilyticaceae > FMMP01. Next base: position 2,664 of record CAKZUB010000026.1, read on the forward strand.
AGAATACACACTCGCCGCAACGCTAACATTGGCCCCCGGAGACCTCAGCCACCAGTTATAAGCGCTAGAGCGACTACTGTTATCCATCTCCCATGTCCCACCATCCTTTACTTCACTAACAGATGGTAATACTATTTTTTGATTTGGAGTGAATGTATCCCCTGCGTTATAACCCTGTTCCTGTACTCCGCTATATGTAGAAATATACTCCTGTTCTGCTACTGTAAAAGATGATGTTAGGAACGTATTATTGAGATAACTACATAGATCTGAACTTGACCAGTTATCATGAGAATTACTGTCATATGTGTTATTTTCCAATATTGCATCACTAAATAGCGCTATTGTTTCATTAATCATATCCTTATCCATAACGCTCCAAATAATAGGATTATTATTATATTCACCAAAATAGACGCGATCACCTTTATTTAATTCTAAGGCTGCACTACTAGTAGTAGGGTTTACTGCTACTGTTATAGGTGTACTTGCATAGTCCGTTTTATAGTCACCGTTTAATTGCTCAGTAAAGATTTTAAGTGTCATCGTACTATCAAAGCCAGCTGGAATAGTCATTATTGACGTCCCGCTTGCATCACCCACATTTGATAATGCTTTAAGTGAACCATAATATTTAAGAGCACCTGTTGCATCTGTTATCATTGCGGATAGATACTGATTTGCACCTGTGTTTGCACCACTATAAGTAATCCGGATATTCGTCGCACTTCCAGGAATATATTTTCCTGTTACAGTTGCACTTGCCAATGTTTGTGAACTATGTAAAAAAGTCAATTTTTTGTCATTATTTATTGATTTTGCCGACATTAATGTAGGACTTGCAGTATTTGATTTACCACCTGATCCAGATGCATCTGATGTAAAGAGCACGGTGGGCAGATCTAGTTTTAAAGTAGGACGAATACCATAAACATGGTCGACTTGGATACCAAAGCTGCTGTCCGCGTAACCGTCCTCCCCCACACATGCCGCACCGTAATTGAGAAAGCCCGGGGATCGCAGCCACCAGGCATAAGTACTAGCGCGTTGGCTATTAGCATTCATACCCCATATTCCCCCATTCTTCACTTCGTTAAAAGAAGGCAATACTATTTTCTGATTTGGAGTGAATGTATCACCTGCGTTATGACCACTTTCCTGTGCTTCGCTATATGTAGAAATATACCCGCGTTCTGTTTCTGTAAAGGATGACGTTAAGAAGGTACCATTGAGATAACTACATATCTCTGATCCTGACCAATTGCGATGTAAACTACTGTCATATGCCTTATTTTCTAATATAGCATCGCTAAATAGCGTTACTTTACCGGCATTGTTTCTCACTACACGCCATCTTATGGGGGCGCTGCCATCGTTCATATTCTCACCCAAACAGATAATCTGTCCGGTATTAATTCCCCCAGTGCTGTCCGCACTTAAATCAACTACCTTAATATTTGCGTCAGTTGCAAGTACCGTCGTTTGTAGCATTGTCAGTAGCAGCGAAAGTACTAAGAAAACACTTAATCTTTTCTTTGTTTTATTTATCACTGTATTTTTCCTCCTTCATCTTCTGAGATATTTCATTCCACTTTCTCCATTTTGGTAAATGCAGTATTTTATAACCATTCAATTTTTTCCTTAAATCAATAACACATTGTGCCTCTGGATTAGCAATGATATATTCCATGCATCACTCCACCTCCTATTTGCTTTGTTTTACTATTATAAAACATGAACCCTAAATGAACCCTAAATAAAATGTGACCTATAGGATTAGTTCTTCCTACAGGTCACTTAATATGAAAGCTTATATGACAACGGCTTTCGAGTTTTCATTTTATACAAATGAAAATAATGTCTAAAAATATTTTTATTTACTACTTATTTTCAAATTCCTCTTTATACTTTTACATATTTCATCAAGTTCAGCAGCTCTTGGATAGGCCCATGCGTATCCATTCTCTTCCATATAACCTTTTTGACTTAACTGATCAAATAGACGAATAGCTTCCTTTCTTTTTATCTGCTTATTCTTAATGAGATCTTCTAACTGATAGATATCACAATCTATCTGATCTCGCACCACCCTATACTTCCCTCGTCCGCTTTCTAATATCTGAGAGATGCCTGCCTCTGACAACTTTTTTCGCAATAAATAGGTTGTTGCATGAAAGTTGGTTTGGGCTTTTTCTCCGTCATAGTAAGGCCAAACTGCATCTGCTATCTTTTCCCAATTTACTGGTACGCCCTTCTTATGCACCAAAAAAGCCAGTATTTCCTTGGCTTTAGAATTCTTCCAAGTCAATACTTCACTACCCAAAAACACTTCAAAGTCTCCAAAACATTGAATAAACGGTTTAATAGGCTTCAAGGCTATATTGTTCTTCTTAAGTAATCGTCTAAGCGTTTTACCCAGTCTTTCTTCTGTCAAAGGCTTCATAATATAATCCATCGCATATAATTCAAAGGCCTCTACTGCATATTGGTTAAATGCGGTCACAAAAATAATATCTATATTTTCATTAATATCTAATATCAGTTCTGAGAGCTTCAGACCATTAATCCCTGGCATTTCAATATCTAAGAAGACGGCATCTAGCGGGTTCTTTTTTAAATAGTCTAATAACTGTTCTCCTGTTTCAAACAGCCCACATAACTCTAGCTCTTTCACGTTCAGCACCATTCTCTCAAATCTTTCAAGCACATGTGTCTCGTCATCTGCTGCTGCAATACGTATCATAATTGTTTTCTCCCTTCCGGTATTACAAGTCTTACACAGGTACCACGCCCTACCTCACTACTTATATCAATCCCTCTGCCATACAATCTTAGGAGCCTATAGTGTATATTTTTAAGACCAACGCTTGGGTCTATTTCCGTTTCACTTAAAAGCCTTTCAAGTTTTTCTCTCTCTATCCCCACACCATTGTCTTCGATTTCAAAAAAACAGCCTTCATTTGTCTGTTTTATTCTTACCCAAACTGTTCCTCCCCCTAGTTTTTTAGAAATACCATGCCTAACTGCATTTTCTACTAATGGTTGAAGGATGAGCACAGGAATGCGATAATCTAAAGGGCTTTCGATCTCTTTAAGAAGCTGTATCTTTTGACCAAAACGCGCTTGTTCTATGTTGAAATATGTACTTATAAATTCTAGCTCTTTTTCTATTGTAGACATTTTATCCAGGTGATTAAACTCCAGATTTCCTCTTAAATAGATGGCTAAGTCTAGTATGAGATTAGCAGCCTTTTTCCCATCTTTTTCACAGATATTGGCAATAGCATTTAAAGCATTATATAAAAAATGAGGCTTAATCTGTGCTTGTAAAAACGACATTTCTGTTGCCATTATTTTATTTTTGAGCCTATCTGCCTCCACTAAATTTTCATTATACAAGATAAGTTTTTTATGAGTATTGGATTGTAGTATTGCTTGTACAAAAGACATAGCAGCAATAAGAAAAAAACTCCCATATAAGAACATATAAGCTACGTTTGTACCGACAATCCCTTTATAGTACAATATATCTAGAATAATAGTCAAAATAAAGATGCAAACAGCACTAAACATCAATGTCGCATTTTCCCTTTTGCGGAGCACTGCTTTTATAAGGATACTTATGATGTAAATCATTTGCAATATAACTACTCTGTATAAGTAATTAGTGAATAGCGACATAACTGCTGGTGAAGCCAGCAGCAGTAGTACATTAAAAAACAGAGAGGGTAATAAAGCTATAACAAATATAGTTTTTTTGTATTCCAGAGGATAAATACTAAGCACAAACAATATTATGACGGGCATCAAATTATACCCCGTAAAATAATTAATATAGGCACTACCATCGTATGTTATATTAGGGAAGTAGATATATAGCGGTGATTCCCCCCACATTAAGGAGCGTAAAGCTACGATAAAACAAAGTATGCTAAAAAGCAGGGCAGTCTTATTACTTTTTTGCAAAACAAACAGTAAAAAATAATAGACACTAAATATAGAAACACTGCCAATAAAGAATAGCTGTATCGCTAAGCGTATCATTCTCTGGCTTTCTAAGGCCTGTTTTGACCCAAACACTGGACTTTCACGAATTCCCCCTCTGGCGTAATTTAGATTGGTCACTTGAAAAATCAACTCTTGCTTTTGGGTATCATTTGGCAATTCCACAATGAGCAATCTATCACCATCCTTGGAGCTTGATGGTTTATCTGATACCTTTCCGACTTCTGCAATAAGTCTTCCATTGGCATAAAGCTTATAGGCAGTAGCAACATTTTGAATACGAAGAGCAGGGTCTTTAAGAGTCGATGGATAATTGAGTTGCAAACGGTAGGTAGCAACACCTAAATAAGGATAAGCCTTTCTCCCGCTTACTTGGACATCCCAAGTATCTGGCACCTTCATGAACGAATCCATTTGTGGTAACTGCTTAGCAACAAAATCCTGTGGCGTCAATAATCTATTCCAATAGAATTCCCAATTACCATTTAATTGTACTAATTCGTTTTGATTAAAATGAATACCCCTTAAATCAGCCCTACCATTATAAACTCTTTCTGACCTTGATGAATACATCTTGCCAATCGTCAAAACCATTAAAGTAATAAATACTAGAATGAATACTATTCTCCAATTCGAACTGATTTTTCTACAGATTTTTCTTTGATTCACAGCTTTCATCATTCTCTTCCCTCTTAAATTTATATAGATTAAATAATATATATTACATTTCGGTAAAACAAGTGATACGCTTAAGATAAAGCCTCTTCTTTATGAATAGTGTCTTGTCTTTAATATTAAATAGACAAATGTTTGAATGCCTTCAACAGCAGATAAAAAAGTCGATTTCTTTGCTTTTAAAGAGAATCGACTTTTTACTTTGTGTGTTTAAATAATAAATTGTTCTTAGGATAACCACAAAAACTCATAAGGTCCAAGCAAAATCTTACCGTCTAAACGAATGGTTCTGCCACAGATCATATCTGTCATTTCATAAGGGAGTCCAAACCAATTAACACTATACGCATCTACCCACTGACATTCATCAGTAAAGTTTGCAAGTACTAACATCTTGTTATCTTTATGGAAACCGAATACGCCTTTATTCCAAGTGTCAATCGGAAAGCTTTTTAAAGTAGAAGCAAATAATGGACTTTTTTTGCGTATTTCAATCATTTGCTTGATACCTTGGAATATCTTGCCTTCTATGCTGCTAATGTCTTTACGCTTCTGCGCTTTTTCCCAATCCATAGGACCTCTGTGCAGCCACCTTGAATCATGTGCCTCATCGGGGTTTTTCTTGTAGTCCCAGTAGTTGAGTTGTCCAAGTTCATCCCCGCTATATAAAAGTGGAATGCCTGTATAAGAAATAATGATAGCATTTAATAATAAAATTCTCTTAATTGCCACTTCAATCTTATAGGGGTGTTTTTCATATAAAGCTTCTTCAAGACCACACATAGATGCCATCGTTCCACTGTTTCTGGCATCCAAAGTTATAGGATTAAATTCATATAACTCTCCTCTAGCAAAACTACCAGGAAATTTACCTTCCATATAACGAATAATAAATTGCTTATGTGCTTCAGGATCCATCCCGAGTTCTCTAATGATACCTGTTTCAAATCCCCATCCAATATCATCATGACACCTTGCATAATTAATCCATACACCATCATCAGGTGTACCATAGTCAATATTCATGGATTTTTCCATAAGTCTCGTATCTTTTGTCGCTAGTGAATTCCACAGAAGAACCATCATAGAAGCGTTGTACATAACCTGACATTCTTTTTCATCTGCGCTGCCAAAGTATTTAACAATTTCATGCGGTTCAACAATTGCTTCTCCTAAGAAAATAACTGAAGGACATACTTCTTCTACTATCATTTCCATCATTTTTAAAAGTACATGCACTTGTGGCAAATTCATACTTTTTGTACCAAGAGCTTTCCACATATAGGGGATAGCATCTAAACGGAATATATCAATGCCTCTATTAGCTAAATTTAATAATGCTTCCATTATTTTATTGAATACCTGAGGATTGGAATAATTTAAATCCCACTGGAATTCATAAAAGCGTGTCATGACATATTTATTAATATCAGGATAATAGGTAAAGTTCTTTGGTGCTACTCCTGGAAAAATCTCTGTAAGTGTTTTTTCATATTGTTTAGGTATATCCTCTAAGTCAAACATATGATACATGTCCAAATATTCCGGATCACCAACTCTACATTTTTCTGCCCACTCATGTTCTTTTGCTGTATGGTTTAACACAAAATCCATACATGTTTTAATATTTCTCTGTTTGAGTTTAGTAACAATATTTTGGAACTGTTTGGTCGTGCCAAATCTTTTATCTACTTCTAAATAATCAGAAACAGCATATCCCCCATCATTATTGCCCTCTCTTGACTGAAGGAAAGGCATAAAATGAACATAAGTAATTCCTAAATCTGCTAAGTAATCTATTTTTTCCTCAAAATGCTTAAGATTATCACTGAACTTATCAATATATAGCATGACTCCAATCATTTTTTCTGAAAGATACCACTCTTTTCCCAAACTATCTTGTTTCTTAAGCTCAGCACTTCTTTCTTTTTTCCCAATTTTAATAATGGTTTCCAATTCTTTATAGCGCTTGTCCGTGATACCATTATCCCCATAAATTTCATAATAATATTTTTTCATGTTGTCTAAAGACATAAGCAATCCCCCTTCTAAAATAAGTATACATTAATTTTCGCAATATTTTAATATAACTTTCTAAATAATTTCTGATCATTAACTCATTTTCAATGTGCTCTTATATCAAAGTTTCCAAAATAGCCTCCATCATAAATCATAACAACATAGTACCCAGCATAATCATTGATACCTTTTAATTTATCAAAATAGATATCTGCATGTTCTAGATAATCTGTCTTTAGTTGATAGCCATCGGCTGGTACAACTTTTGGAATAATCAAATGACCTTTAGTCTTTTGTGCTGCTTTCATTTGCATATTTTGATAATAATCCGCTAGTTCCTCTAAGGACATCTCTGATTGAATAAGAATACATGCAAAAAAGTCCATACCATTTCCGTTACCATTTAGTTTTCCACAAACCGCTTCTTTTTCAATTAATTTTGTATTTGCTGGTAAAGAACTGTTATAGAGCTGTTTAGCAAACCCATTTAATGTCACTTCATTAATTATAGGAGCTATCAAAAATGGTATTATCGCTAATATTATCAAAGCTACTGGCGTAAAGGCTATTATTATTAGAAGCTTTTTTATAATCTTTTTCATATATTCTCCTTTTTATCTTAATGAATTATCATTTTGTAGAGCCCCTTGCTATAATGCTTTATAGTTTGTTGGCTATTAAGCTCATACTGTTTTATTACAATTATAGCTTGTATGTATCTTATTTTCTATACTTTTAGACATTTCTGCTAACAATAAAAAAAACTATCCTAACTTGTATAAAGTATTCATCTCATTTATAGCAAACTAGAGCTAAAAATGATACACTATAAAAAAAGGATGTGACTCAATTGATACCCTACTATAAACTTTTAATACTTTCAACCACCTTTATACTAATCGGTTGTAGTGCTTATACCCCTGAAAATATTAATTCCTCTAAGAGCCTCTCCTTAGAGGCCTCTCCCAAAGTTCTAGAAGAGACAACAAGAGGCTCTTATCAGAAGCTTGACCAAAGTATGGCTTATGAAGATCTAAAGACTCGTAAAGATATTTTGCTGATTGATGTGAGAACACCTGCTGAATTTGAAGAAAAGCGAATTCCTAATAGTGTGCTTCTGCCTGACTATGATATCGATACGCTGGCGCCTGATCTACTTCCCGATAAGGAAGCGCTAATCTATTTATACTGCCGAAGCGGCGCACGCAGCCATGAAGCTGCTATGAAGCTTATTAATATGGGTTATAACAATGTTTATGATATGGGCGGGATCATTGATTGGCAATACGAAACAGTAAGTAGTATTAATAATTAGCATAACAAAAGGTAGTCTCTCTATTTTTGCAGAGAGACTACCTTTTTGTTTATCCCCTGATGAGGTATCTTTTGGTAATTATCCTTTATAGGTTGCATTATATATTGTAATATTATATAATAAGTTTGTAACAAACAGTTAACATTTATGCAACAAATAAAGCATCTACTCAAAACAAATACTAGGAGGATACTTCACATGAAAATAAATAAAAAATTATCTAAACTTAACTTATCATTACTTGCTTCATGCGTAGTTTTAATAGGTTCATCTAATATCTTTGCGAACTCTATTCCTACTTGCACACCCTATGCGAGAATGAACAGTGCGAATTTCAGAATGAATCATGCTAGTTGTAATGCTCGTGGCACTTGCAAAACACAAGCAGCGTGCAAAACATCTGATTCATGTAAAACTTCAACCAAATGTAAAACTTCAAATGCTTGTAAAGCATCAAATTCGGTTAAAGTACCAACTGTTGCTAAAGCACCAACTTCAGTTAAAGCACCAACTACACCTACACCAGCTCCAGCTCTGACAACACCTACTACTACTACTACTACTACTACTAACTCTGTTGTTGCCTATGAAAATAAAGTATTAGAGCTTGTTAATGTTGAACGTCAACGAGTTGGTCTTAAACCTCTTCAAATGGATGAGTCAGTGCGTAATGTAGCACGCATGAAATCCGGGGATATGCAAGCTAAGAATTATTTCTCTCATACGAGTCCAACTTATGGCTCACCATTTGATATGATGAAACAATTTGGTATTAGTTATAGAACAGCCGGCGAGAATATCGCTATGGGTCAAAGAACACCTGAAGAAGTTGTTAAAGCTTGGATGAATAGTCCAGGACATAAAGCTAATATTTTAAAAGCAGACTTTACGCATATTGGTGTAGGTTATGTTGCAACTGGCAGCTACTGGACACAAATGTTTATCGGAAAATAATTAACCTAAAAAGGGGGTATCTCAAATTATGAGACACCCCTTTTTTTATATTATGATTCTAACTCATTATTATGTATCAGCTCAAGTAAAGCCTCCACAATATGTGCATCTAATTGTTTGCCCTTACTGTCTATGAGTTCTTTTACAATTTCTTCATTACGCAATACATCTGGCCTGTAAATGCGGAAACTAGACATGGCATCATAAGCATCTGCCACCGCCAATATCTTCGCCTCAATACGAATTTGATGATCCGTTAAATGATATGGATAGCCCTTTCCATCAATACGCTCATGATGCTGCAGTAAAATTTCTGAAGATTCCTTTAAAAACTCAATTTCTTTGATCATGTCATACCCAATCATAGGGTGCCTTTTAATGATCTCATATTCCTCTGTAGTTAATCTATCAATCTTGTTTAAAACCGATTCTGGAATACCAATCTTACCAATATCATGTAGTATACAAGCAAATTCTAGATGTGTTCTTTGCTTTTCTGGTAAATTTAGCTTATCCACTAGCTTTTTGGAGATTATGCCTACTCGGTCGCAATGACCTCTGGTATATTCATCAGATGCTTCAATAGCGTTTGCAAGTACCTTTACAGTTTTGATATAGTTTCCATCTCTCTCCACCATCAGCTCACGAATCTGCTCCAACATATTGTTAAAGCTCTTAGACAAGGATGCAAACTCGTCATTAGAATTCACCTCTGAGCGAATGTTTAAGTTCCCATTCCCGACTTCTTCAGTAATGGTAATCAATCTATTTAGTGGCTTAAGTAAGTTCTTAGACCCTAAAAAGGCAAATAAAACACTTAGTAAGCTTGTCCCTAGTACAATTAGGATAATTCTAGTTTTCATAACAATCAAATCTGCTTCAAAGCCCGTTTTTGTAATGGCTATGAGCTTCCAATGATTAATACTTAGTGGTGTCCATGAAACAATGTATTTATCTCCAGTGATTTCTTTAATCTCAGTGATTGAGCTTTGACTTATATTTTCAATAAAGTTCAGAGTAAAAAATTGAATGTTATCAGCATTGTGAGCAATAACTTCATTGCTCTGATTGACTAAAAAAATGTTAGCATTTTTTGCAAAGCTTAGATTACTGATGATTTCTGTAAATTTATCAAGCTCAATATCTAGACCGATAACACCTTTTAATATTCCTCCCTCGTAAACAGCTTTGGAAACGGTTTGTAGGATTTTACCAGAGTCTCCTGCATCGATATATGGCTCAGTCCAGAAAACTTTGCCCGCTTGCTGAACAGTTCCTTGATACCACTCCCTCGTTCTTGCGTCATAATCTTGTGGCATAGTTTCATCAATAGGTGCTATGTAAATGGATCCATCTGATTCTAGTGCATAGTAAAGCCATGTAATGTCATGCATGGACTGCGTCAGCCCCATCCATTGTTTATAAATAAAATTAAAATCTTCCGGAATATAATTTACTATTTTGGGAGTGTACGAGGACTTTTTGTATCTGATAATCTCCGGTAACTCTGACCAGTAATTGACAACATACTCCATGTCAAATATTAGTTTATTAAAGTAATATTCACTGATGTTCATGAGCTCTTCTTCATTTTTCTTCTTGATGATGTCAATGGCAAGAGTTTCAGAATCTTTATAGCTTAAATGGCCTAAAAAAATATTTGAGGCAAGTATAGCAAAGACAATTAGCAAAATAATTTTAGTTTTAACACTCGTTTTGATCATCATATACACCCTTAAGGAAATTTTGGGAAATATTATTTACTTGAAATTAACTTATGAATAATTTAGTTAATATTTCCTATATTGTACCACTTACAATACAACCTTTCCATAGATTTTACGAATAATTTTATACATTGCAACATACTTGAGTTTTGATATACTTCATTATAAATCGAAAGGTCTGACTCCGATAGAATATCGAAATCAGACCTTGACCAGCATACTACTTAATACTCATGTGGTTTCATCTTATAGATAGTTTTAAACTTATACATTCTCTCATCTGCAACCTTTACTAAATCATCAAGTAAAACGCCATCTTCATCGAATGTAGCTATTCCATAACTAAAAGATATTCTGATCGGTATTTCTTTTATTATTACTGGATCTTTTTCTAAGCTTTTAAGATATTGATCAAATCTTTTAATAAGCTTATCTTTACTAGAATTAAAAAATAATCCTATAAACTCATCTCCGCCATACCTTGCTAAGATATCACTTCTTCTTATGATGTTGGTGCAGTCTTTGGCAAACTTTTGTATCATAATGTCTCCTGCTAGATGTCCAAAATTGTCATTGATACGTTTAAGATCATTTAAATCAAAAATTACAATATTAAATTTTTCTTTATATCTTGCAGCTTTTTCTCTCAAATTTTCAAACAGTTCTTCAAAATAACCTCTATTATATAAGCTAGTTAAACTATAGATAAACCGTTTTAAATAGCTTAATATACCTGTATATTTTAATTGGTTTTTCATATCCTAAGAAAAAGACATTAGGAGATGATATTTATGAGTAGAACAACTTCAGTAACCGCAAAACTTCATAGCTATTCT
>CAKZUB010000027.1 GCA_937921505.1 uncultured Clostridia bacterium
CATTAATTTATAGTGACCATAGTTTTCACCTGTTTCTAGTTCATGCCTTGTAGCCCATGCACACGCCTCAGTATAGCTGCTCATCTTACGCTGAATCGTTTTAGTTGATACTCCATATTTAGCTGCTAAATGCTTTTTAAAAGCTTCTGTCTTCATGTCTATCTCTTTATTCATATACTTCTCTATATCCTTGCATAGTGCTACTGCCTCAAAAAAGTGTTCTTCATATTTCTGCTTGTACCAGTTCAGTGGGCAATAAACATACCAAGGCACTTCTCCATCTACTTTCTGTTCAGCAGCTACCTGTGCCTTATACTTTCTTCTAGCCTGTGTACTTAGAGAAGTAATACATATTAACACTCTTTCCTTCCCACCATTCGTATTTTCTTCTGTCTTTGTCTTAAATTTATTTGGACTCCGTGTTATTCGTGAGGTAAGTCCTTTATAGGTAATTCCTTCTAGTATTGCCGCATCATCTAGTGTCACATAAATATTATCCATTGAGTCCCTCCTTTACAAAGAAGCGAATAAAGTGGTATACTGTAATTGAATTTTTTTGAAAGTGCCTTTTCTTTATAGGAGGGCGCTTTTTCTATTTTTACATATATCATCTCATGCTCCTTCGTCTAATGTAATTGCTGCGTATCAATTCATTTCCTTTCATCTTGCAGCTCTTTAAGCTTATATTCACAAGCTCCCATTTCCTTCATTACAAGCTCCCAAAGTTGTTTTGCTGAAAGTAGTTCTGCTCCTTTTGTAGCCATAATCTGTTGTATCTCTTTCTTGATCTGTCCTTCAAGCTGCTGTTGTCTTTTCTCCAGCTCCTCTGACTGTCCTTCTAAAAACATGATTCTATTCTTATAAAATTCCTCCATCGTTTGTTGATCTAGTATCTTACTTGTTGCAGTGTCTGATGTAACCTTGCTCAATAACTCATTAACCTTATCTGTTCCAACATGATTGATTGTCATCCTATATCACCTCCTGCATTTCATACTCCATTTTTAAAACTCTAATTATATTAGGGATGTACTTAGTCCCTCGTCTTCTGCCATGTGTTATATGCCAGATATACTCCTCTGTAGCTCCTACTTCATCTGCAAGCTGCTTTTGAGTCATTCCTACTTCGATAAGTTTCTTTCTTACCTCGATTCCAAAAAGAACCTTGGGATCTCTTGATTTTGTCATATGCCTCCTCCTTGCCTACTCAAATGTCTATATTGATTGAATCTTTTTAACTATTACCTTATACTTGATTTAATAGCGTGTTGTACCAGAACATCCTATTCATACTAAAGCGAAAGGTGGTGATGTTTATGAAATACTTAATCTCCTATGATTTATCTGGAGACAGAGATTATCCTACTCTAGAAACTGCTATATCAGCTGTATCTTTAGGAAGATGCAACCATATACTTGGGTCAGTCTGGATTATAGATTCTCCCTTTAATTCAAAAGAAATATATAACCAACTATATGCTCATATTGCTGATATGCAATTGATTGTTTGTGAAATACTTCCTGATAACTGTGAAGGTTTTATTCCCCCTATACTAAAAAGTCAGTTACGGGTTTCCTTTACAGATGTAATCAATGATTTATAATTCCGCGAAGTGGTGTCTTTTATTGAGACATCACTTTTTTTGATATACTCACGTATAAACTTTTTTATTTTAACTTCAATTCCTAACTTGAGTTGTGATTCTTGTACCCCAGGAAGTTTTCCCTTGCTATATTCAGTTACAGTATTTACAATTCTATTCACTAAATCCTCTAGTTCTTCTTTATCCTCTTCGCTAAATATATTTTCTGCCTTAAATGTTTTCAATTCTTCTTCTGTCATACGCATACGCATGGTAATAGGATAAATTTCTTCCTGTATTTGAAATATATATCTTCGCACAGTGCTATAAGACGGACCTTCAATCTCTTCTTTTTGCACTTTTTCTAAAAACTTTTTATAAAGCTCTTGAGTCGAACATGGTAGAGTACTATCAAGATAAATATTTTTAATGATCATCTGCATTTCTTTTGTTAATACCATTTATAACTTCCTCCCTTATTTAGTTTTTTACTCCTTCCAGTGCCTTTTGGATATGTACGCACTCTCCCTTTTTTTAAGATAGGTTTTTTGATAAGATTATAGTTCAAAATAAATAAACAGGAATTTTTTGGATATTTTCAGAAAATAGATTTAAATATCCGGTTGGGTGTGTTACTATCTTGGTAGGTTTTCATATCATATCACAATTATAATTCAACAATCGTTGAACTGTCAAGTAATAAATACAACTTTTGTTGAATTATAAGATTTTAAGTTCAACAAAAGTTGAATAGAGGAGGCTGTAGTATGAATGACGTTGATCCAATTGCTTTTGGTAAAAGACTTAAAGAAGCATTGAAAAATAGTAACATCACTCAAAAAGATCTTGCTCAAAATATTGGTGTATCTAAAACTGCTATTAATAATTATGTTCAAGGTCGTATTCCTGATACTGTTATACTGTATCAATTAGCTTTAAAATGTAATGTTTCCATTGAATGGTTTTTAACTGGAAAAGATTCCAGCACTATAAGTTCAACACATGTTGAATCAATTGAAACAAAAGGTAATCTTGTGCTTTTAAGTAGCGAAGAAGAATATCTTATTAGTTTAATTAGACAATTACCTGCTCGTGATCGCATAAAACTTGAAGGCATTGTTGAAGCAAAAATAGCTGAAGCTGAGGTACCTAAGAACAAAGTGCAGAACTCATCAACCTGCAAGACTGGAAGCGGAGAAGAGGCAGCCACTCTTGAGCAGTTGGCTTAATTTTTTATGCCTTTTATGGTATGATTTCATATCATTATAAAAAATACATTTATAAGGAAGTAACTCATACATACTATGAAGAATTGATTTTACTGCTATTTTTTATAACTAACTGCGCTTAACCCTTGATTTAACGTCAATTCTTCATAGATCATGCCTTTTTGCAAATATGAAGAATTGCAAAACACCTATTAGCACCTTAAAACATAGCTTTTAAGCACCCGTATAACAGCATTGTTATATCATTGATACTATTTTATAACGCTTGTTACTCAACACTTTAAATGATTTGTACACATGCAGAATAACAGTCCTATAACGAGCCTATAACGAATAACTACTAGTAAACATGATTTTAGGTTGATGAGACAGCTGACACTTGTTGCTAAAAACAACAAAAAGCCTATAAACCTTTATTTTTCAAGGCCTACACGCTTTTTCAATATTTTTGCATTATATTTGTCACTTCTCATCCCACTTATTCACATGCCAGTGTGAATATATCCCATGTTATCAACGGTTTTCCCTGTTTATCTCACTATATCCCGGTTCTATTATTGGGACAGTTATTCTACAAATGTACACCACTAATAAGAATTATAATACTGAAGAATATATACTTTTTTATATTTGCAAATTGTGTGATACATTTAATACCTATTAGGATATAAATAATCTCTAATAAGTCTATTATAAATTGACCTTTGCCATTGGAATAGAATCCTTGAATTTCTAAATGAATAAACTCATCATAATAAAATTTTAAAATAAGCAAAATAGAAATAACAACATACCCAACGCTAATGACATTAGCTTTATTATTTTGTTTATTATTCAAGTGTTTAAATACTACAAATAAGCCTGCCATACTCATTAAAATCATCAGTGCAGTACAAAGATTACTCCATATAGATTGTTTAAACAGCGGATCCATATTAAACGTTACAATACTTATTATAATAACCATCTCTAAGATTTGCTTAAAGCCTTTGGTAATCACTTCTTTAATTGCCATAGAAATCTCCTACTATGTTAGTCTAAATAAATTATACTACGGTTTATATAAATCTTCAAATGATTATGTATGAACTATCGCTTAAACTGAGTAACTTTTTATAAAAAATGTGTCATAAAAGATATGTTATTTATCTTTTATGACACTTAAACTTTCAAACTTAATATTTGAGTTCTTCATTGATCCAAACCTTAGCACCTTCGTTATCAACTTGCAGCATCTGAACTTGCCACTTGTCTGGCAACGTGTTTAAATAGTGTGCCATTTCCTTTCTAAAAGCAACCACATTTTTAATAACTGCAATAAGTGTAGGACCTGCGCCACTTAAAAATGCACCCTTAGCACCATATGACTTGGCCCTATCTATAATTTCATACATATGAGGTATAAGTTTTGCACGATAAGGTTCATGTAGTCGGTCATCCATCGCTAGACTTAAATTATCTATATCTCCCGTAATCATAGATGCCGCAAGAAGTGCTGCTCTAGATGAATTAAAAATAGCATCTTGTAATGATATCTCTTGAGGCAAAACACTCCTTGCAAGCTCAGTAGATAATGTAAAATCTGGAATCATTACTGCAAAATGCATATTTTCAGCTACTTTAATTTTTACATATTTCATATCCTTTGCATTCATCGCTCCAATTGTCATTCCTCCAAGCAGAGCTGGTGTTGTATTATCTGGGTGCCCTTCAATTTGAGCTGCTATTTGTACGAGTTCTTCTTTTGAAAAAAAGCTTTTACTGAGTGCATTACCAATGTGCAGCCCTGCAACAATGCATGCCGCACTACTTCCAAGCCCTCTAGTATGTGGAATGCTATCTTGTTGTATGAGTCTTATTCCTGGCAGAGGTTTTCCTATATTATGATAAAAATACTGTATTGTCTTATAAATAAGATTTGTTTCATCAGTAGGTATTTGTGTATTACCTTCTTGAATAATAATTTCAAATCCTTTTTTGATTTCTTCTGCATAGACAATATTATACATACTAAGTGCCATGCCTATACTATCAAACCCTGGTCCCATATTTGCCGTTGTAGCTGGTACTTTTACTTTAATCATGATGTATCCTTTATTCCTTTCTTGATGTATAGCGAATTATAAAAGGTGAGGGATAGTTTTTATCACTCACCTTTTATGCTTTTCAATTACTCAGCTAAATCAAATTTTCCATGTATTGCATTCATGGCTCTATGCATTTCTTTTCTATCTATAAGTATTGAGATTTTAATTTCTGAAGTAGAAATCATGTGAATATTAATACCACAATCATACATTGCTTCAAACATCTTAGACGCAACCCCTGTATTAGCTACCATACCCGCTCCTACAACTGATACTTTTGCTAAGTTCTCGTTATAATCTACGCTTTTGGCTCCCCAGCGATGCATATTTTGGGCAATGACTTCTTTTGCATCTTCAAGTGCTGTATCTGGTATTGTAAATGAAATATCTTTTGTCTTATCACGTCCAATTGACTGTAAAATGATATCTACATTAACATTTTTCTTTGCAAGAGTTGCAAAAATATCAAATGCCTTTCCTGGTGTATCTTGTAATCCTATTAAAGATACACGTGCAATTTCATCATCACCTGCTACGCCGCTAATTAACATTTCTTCCATTTTACATGCCTCCTTAACTATTGTTCCTTCTGCATTTGTTAAACTTGATCTTACAACTAATTCTACATTGTATTTTTTGGCTACTTCAACAGATCTATTATGAAGTACTTTAGCTCCTAGTGAAGCAAGTTCCAACATTTCATTATAAGTAATTTCTTCTAATTTTTTTGCATCTTTTACGACTCTTGGATCTGCTGTATAAACACCGTCTACGTCAGTATAAATTTCACACTTATCTGCATTGAGTGCCGCTGCTATTGCCACAGCTGTTGTATCTGATCCGCCTCTTCCAAGTGTCGTAATATCATCAAAACGATTCATGCCTTGAAAACCAGTCACAAGTACAATATTCTTCCTGTCTAGTTCTCTTCTTATTCTATCTGGCTTTATTCTTTTAAGTCTGGCGTTGCTATAGGCTGAAGTTGTGATCATTCCAACTTGATAAGCATTTAAAGAAACGCAAGGATACCCAAGTTCTGCAAGTGCCATAGCCATTAAAGCTACTGATTGCTGTTCTCCTGTTGCAAGAAGCATATCCATCTCACGTTTAGGTGGGTTTTTACTAATTTCTTTTGCTTTTGTAATAAGATCGTCTGTCGTATCTCCCTGTGCTGAGAGAACTACAATAACATCATTTCCTTTTTTATAAGTTTCAGCAACTCTTTTAGCTACATTATATACTCTCTCGGCGTTGGCGACTGAGCTTCCTCCAAATTTTTGTACAATTAACACTTCATTTCCTCCTCTAACAATTGTTGTTTACAAACTATTTATAATAATAGTAATCCTCTACCGCTTTACTTTAAATTCACTGCTTATTTATTATTTAAGAAATACATCCATTAATGTGTGTCCTTCGGTAATAAAATAACCTGTGCTTTTTGCAAAGTTTTCTGTATAGCGATTATCCTTATTAATAAGTGCATTGCCACTTTGATAAATCATAAATGGAACTGGATCTCCTGTATGTGTTCTGAGTCTTAGTGGCGTTGGATGATCTGGGACCACCAACATCTTATACGCTATAGACTTATTATCTAGAGCCTCTATAATAGGCTGAATGATTTTTTGGTCTATGTATTCAATAGCTTTAATCTTATAATCTAATTCGTTTCTATGCCCACATTCATCAGGTCCTTCTAAGTGGACATAGACGAAATCTTTATCTTCTTCAACAAGCCACTTAATCGCTGCGTCTGCCTTCCCTTTGTAATTGGTGTGTACATTACCCGTAGCTCCTTCTACATCAATCGAGGTCATACCAGCTCCAATGCCAATCCCTTTAATAAGATCAACTGCTGATATGACAGCCCCTTGGACATGATACTTTTCCTCAAAGAGTGGCAACTGTGGTTTAGTCCCTTCTCCCCATATCCAAATACTATTAGCAGGTTTTAATCCTCTTTTTCTTCTTTCTTCATTAATAGGATGTCGGTTAAGAACGGTGTAACTTTTCTGCATCATTTCCCAAATAAATTCACTATTTATTCCTTGCGGCTTGTAATCTCCAATGAGTCGATCTAAAATATCGTGAGGTGGTATCAGATTAACCTGAGTACTTCCTTGGTCCCATACAAGTAAATGTCTGTAGCTTACTCCTGGATAAAATTTTCTTTTTTCATCCCCAAATGCCTCTTCTACTGCTAATATTAATTCTTTTGCTTCTTCTGTTGTGATCTCATCAGCACTATGGTCTAAAATGATTTTATTTTCATAATCTTCTTCCTCGCTTAAAGTAACTACATTGGTCCTAAAGGTGACATCCGTCTCCTTTAAGCTTACTCCCATACTAAGTGCTTCTAGTGGGCTTCTGCCAAAGTAATATTTCATTGGATTATACCCAAGCACCGAAAGATTAGCTGTGTCACTTCCTTTTGCACAGCCCTTAGGAATAGTTTTGACCATTCCT
Organism: uncultured Clostridia bacterium; assembly: GCA_937921505.1. GTDB lineage: Bacteria > Bacillota > Clostridia > Lachnospirales > Cellulosilyticaceae > FMMP01. The sequence continues at coordinate 7,369 of CAKZUB010000027.1, forward strand.
ATCGTACTATACATAGCAAGCTGATCTATCATCGGTGTATCTGCATATTCTAGTGGGGTAACATTGCCTAATGATTTTATGGGCTCATCTGCTGCCCCATCTATGAGTACTACTATATATTTCATCTTATTTCCTCTACTTATCTATACGTATTTTATTGATGATAACTAAATCGGATAATTGACTTATTTTTTCTGTAAAACTTGCTTCTGTATCCAGATTTGTAATAAACGCATATTCATTATAAGGTGATACTACTTCTTCTATTTGCCCAAATATTTCTTTTATAATGCTTTCTATACACTCTGCATCTTTTTTTAGTCTTATAAAATAATTGACCTTAACTTGCTCTTTATCTTTAAGTTCTACTTTTTCCCTGTTCCAAAAAGATATAATATTTGTTCCTGTATGTTTTGCTGCATCTACAATATCTGCGACCATCGCACTAGCTGTAGGCAGCTTACCTGCACCTCTTCCATAAAACATGACATCTCCAATAACATTCCCTTTAACCAAAATACCATTAAACACATCATTTACCATTGCAAGGGGATGTGTTTTAGCAATAAGCATAGGGGATACTCTTGCAAATATACTGTTGTCTTGTTTTTGACATGTAGCAAGCAGCTTAATAACATACCCCATATTGTCTGCATAAACCATATCTTCTTGGGTGATTTGTGTAATACCATCTGTTGGGATATCTTGAAAACTCACATGTTCTCCAAATGCAAGAGAAGAGAGAATAGCAATTTTACGACATGCATCATAACCTTCTACATCAGCCTCTGGATTTTTTTCTGCATAACCAAGTGCTTGTGCTTCTTTTAAGACATCTTCAAAAATTCTGCCTTCTTGTTGCATCTTAGTAAGTATGAAGTTCGTTGTGCCATTAAGTATGCCAGTAATTTCATAAATCTCATCAGCTGTAAGTGACTGATTAAGTGGTCTAATAATTGGTATCCCACCACCAACACTTGCTTCAAATAAAAAGTTCACTTTATTATTTCTAGCTATTTCTAGTAGTTCTGCGCCATGCATTGCAACAAGTTCTTTATTAGAAGTGATAAAGCTCTTTCCTTTTAATAAACTTGCTTTAGCATATGTATAGGCAGGTTCTATTCCTCCCATTGCTTCTACTACTATTGCTATTTCTTCATCATTTGCAATCACATCAAAATCTTTGGTCATAAGATGACTAATGGCTTCGCCTTCAAAACTTCTAAGGTCTAATATATATTTTATTTCTATAGATTGACCTGCTCTTTTGGCTATACTCTCTTTGTTTTCATGAATAACTTCTACGACACCTTGCCCAACTGTCCCAAGTCCTAGTAATGCGATTTTCATACAATTACCTCCAATAATATCATTGTGTACTTTTAGTTTATGCTATTCTCTAGCCAATATTTTGATTTGCTGTACACCGTTTAATGTTTCTACTTCATTAATGAACTCTTCTATATTCATAATCATATTTGCTGTTTGCATACATAAGTTTATAATAGCTATGTCATTCATGGGAATCATCTGGTTAATCGTTAAGACATTAGCCCCTACACTGGCAATGTGATTAAGAACATCTGATAGTATCCCTGGTTCATCTTGCAGATGGATAAGCATCGTAATAGCTTGCCCATTACCTTTATCATAAAAAGGGAAAATAGAGTCTTTATACTTGTAAAAGGAACTTCTGCTAATCCCTATTTGTTCTGCAGCCTCTTGTACGGTCAACAGAGTATTTTTCTCTAATATTTTTTTCACTTCTACAACTTTCAAAAAAATTTCTGGTAATACTTCTTTATTAATGACATAAAACTGATGTTTTTCTTTCATAATATTCTCCTTGTTCGCTACTCGTGAACATTTGTTTACCGCAAACATACTATATCATATTTTTTTTTTTTTTTCAAGTTTATACTCTCTTGTTCTCACTTTTTTATGATTTTGCATAACTTTTTCTTTCTTTTACTAAAATATAGGTACAATATTTATAGGGAAATAAAATAAAATGATACTTGAATCAAGTATCATTTTATTTTATTTCCCTATATGCGATTACTTATTAATATCAACTACTATATCGTTACCGGTATCTACTGTGATCAAATGATTGCCACTTTCAAAGTATGCAACAATAGAGGTATAAATGATCTGTGCCAAACGAGGTGAAAAATCAGGCTGCATCAGTTTTTGCATATCTTGCACACTTGACATAAAGCCTATTTCTAGTAAAACAGCAGGCATCGTTGTATTTTTAAGTACATAAAACCCATTACCAGGTTTTGCTTTTCGATCTGTCATGCCTAGTCCTTGTACAATATTTGATTGAATCATTTTTGCAAAAACCTCTCCTCTTGGATCATTAGGATTATTAAAATAAAAGGTTTCTGTGCCATTAATCGCCTTGTTATCCACATAATTATTATGAATGCTTATGAAAAGATGTGCTCCTATTTCGTTGGCCCATACTGCTCTTTCTTGCAAACTAGGCTTCACATCTGTTTCCCTGGTGATATAGACTTTAATATCTGGATCATTAATTAGCAATGGATACACATCTAGTGCGTAGCGTATATTCAGCTCTTTTTCTGTAACACCCGTGGCTGACCTAGTCCCTGAATCACTTCCTCCGTGTCCTGGGTCTATCATAACAATCTTATTATATTTTTCACTTGGTTTTACAACCTGTATATGTATTTTGTTATTTTGTTCATAGATATTCACAGCACTTATTGTAAAAGTATCTATAACGAGCTGTGTTCCTCCATTATGATCAAGTGTTACATTTTTAATGCGCCCTTGTTGGCTAAGCAAGCTGCCTCCGTAAAAAAAGTCAGAGTAATCTCCATTCAAATTTACAATCAATTTTCTTTGTCTATATAAATCTATAACGTCTATTTGACTAACCGAAAGATGTGCTGGTTTTTCAAGGACTAAGGTGTTTTCACTATATAGATACTCAATATTACTAAGTGTATTTACCCAATCTGGTACCAGCTCTAGTTGGGGCTCTTGGACAAGCTCTACCTGCTTATCTGGTAATATCTCTTCCACAATAGGGACTGGTTTATCTATTAAAATATTTCTCTGATCGCCTTGCCATATAATATTATATCCTAGTTGTTCGCTTATAAAACGAATAGGAATCATAAGTTTACCATTGATAATTTTAGGTGGCATATCTAAAAATTTTATTTGTCCATTTACAAAAGCTTCTGGTTTACCTACTTCTAAAACTAATAATGAGGTTTGATCATATACATAAACCTTTAACTCATCAGCCTTCCACTCAACAGTTGCCCCCATAGGCTCAAAAACTTCTCTGGCTGGTACTAAAACACGTTCACCGAGTTGTATAGGCGGCATAATCGTTGTTGTGATAGGTGTATTATTTATATAAAGGCTAATAGGTGATAAATCATAGCTATGGGTTATTCCATCATATGTAAGTTTCATAGGCTCTGCATGTGCAATAGTGTATGACACACAAAATATAAACACTGCTGCAAGAGCTCTTTTAAATTTAAGTCTCATAGAGTTCCTCCTTATGACCATTCTGTTTAATCACTCTATGTGTATTATATCAGAAAAAAACTCTTATTACAAAATAAATTCCCATTTTTTTGTATAAAAGACGTTTTTTTTCAATATATCACAGTATTTATTTTTACACATAATAAATATTTCCTATTAAAAATGAAAAATAAATTATTTATAGATTGAAATTAATCAAAAAATTTAATATGATAGATAAGTAGTATTTAATGTTACATAAATACTACTTATAAAACTTTGAATGGTGGTGGAATAAAATGAAAAAGAAATATTTAGCTTTAGTTCTTTGTGGCGCTGTAGTAATGAGTTTATTCACAGGCTGTGCAAGTCCTAAACAAAAAGCAGCAAGTAAATTTGAACCAATCAAGACAGATCTTAAAGTAGGGATGGTAACTGACGCAGGGTCTATTGATGACAAATCATTTAACCAAGGAACTTGGGAAGGTGTTGTAGGCTCAGGAGCAAGTTCCAAATACTTAAAACCAGCAGGTACAACTGAAGCCGATTACTTAAAAGAAATAACAAATCTTTATGATGCCGGTTATAAGTTTATTATAACTCCTGGTTTTAAATTTGAATCATCTATTTTCCAAGCACAAGACAAATATACTGATGCAAAGTTTGTACTTATTGATGGATATCCTCATAATGGTGACTATAATCCTGTTGTAAAGGATAATACTGTTTCTATCTTCTTTGCTGAACATGAATCTGGATTTTTAGCTGGGGTTGCAGGAGCACTTCAGATTAAAGAAGGAGATTTTGGATTTATCGGTGGTATGGAAATTCCTGCTGTTCAAAAATTCAACTGGGGATTCCAACAAGGTATACAGTATGCTAACGAGAATTTAGGTACTGCTATCTCTATTAAAGAAGAAAATGTTGTTTATCAAGGTTCATTTGATAATGTAGCAGCTGGACAACAACTTGCAGCTCAGATGTACGATAGAGGTGTAAAAGCTATCTTTACAGCTGCTGGCGGTGTTGGTGTAGGCGCAATAACAGAAGCTAAAGGAAGAGCTGCTAACGGACAAGACGTTTGGGTTATTGGTGTAGACGTTGACCAATATACTGAGGGACTTTATGGTGAAGGTGAAAAGGCTAAATCCATTATTCTTACATCAGCTATGAAATATATTGATATAGCTGCATATGATATGATTAAAGCTGAAACAGAAGGTAATTTTCCAGGTGGTCAAACATTAATATTTGATGCTAAAAATAATGGTATTGGTATTCCTGAAACAAATCCTAACTTAAGTGATGATACTGTTTCAAAATCAAATGCTGTTTTTGAAAAAATCAAATCTGGTGAAATTACTGTAGCTAGTGAAAATAATGGTAGTCTTTTTAAATAGTACTACTCTTTTACAAAATCATTCATATAAAAAAAGACGGAATTCCGTCTTTTTTTAATATAAAATCCAATCATTAAGACTTATGTTATATAATAAAGTAAAGGAGGCTAAAATATGGATTATGCCGTAGAAATGTTAAATATCAGGAAAGAATTTCCAGGAATTGTTGCAAATGATGATGTTACTCTTCAACTTAAGACAGGAGAAATACATGCACTTCTTGGGGAAAACGGTGCGGGAAAATCTACACTTATGGGGATGCTCTTTGGTATGTATCATCCAGACCGTGGAGTCATTAAAATGAGTGGTTCAGAAGTTAAAATTGCAAATCCAAATGTTGCAAATGATTTGGGTATTGGAATGGTTCATCAACATTTCAAACTCGTCCACAACTTTACAACCACTGAAAATATTATTCTTGGTATTGAACCTAAAAAAGGATTAATGGTAGATATCAAATCTGCTGCTGGTAAAGTGGCTGAACTCTCTAAACGTTATGGTTTAAATATAGATCCTTATGCCAAGATTGAAGATATTTCTGTAGGAATGCAACAAAGAGTAGAAATTATGAAAATGCTTTACAGAGATGCTAAAGTTCTTATTTTTGACGAACCTACTGCTGTACTTACCCCACAGGAAATCAATGATCTAATTGAAATTATGAAAAATCTTATTAAAGAAGGTAAATCTATTATACTTATTACACATAAACTTAAAGAAATTAAAGCTGCTGCAGATAGATGTACTGTCATTCGTCGTGGCAAGTGTATAGGTACAGTAGAGGTTAAATCGACAAGCGAAGCGGAAATGGCCAAAATGATGGTTGGTCGTCCCGTATCATTTAAAGTAGCCAAAACTGCTAGGACGCCTGGTGATACTATTTTAAAAATTGATAACCTATGTGTTCAAAACAATAAAAAAGTACTAGGTCTTAAAAATTTCTCTCTTGAAGTAAAAGCAGGTGAAATTGTAGGGGTTGCGGGAGTAGAAGGGAATGGGCAGAGTGAATTAGTTGAAGCCATTACAGGCCTTAGAAAAATCGAAAGTGGTTCTATTATCGTAAAAGATAGTACTATTAACGACCTCTCTGTCAAAAAACGTATTGCTTCTGGTATTGCACATATTCCCGAAGACCGTCATAAACGCGGATTAATTCTTGATTATACAATAGAAGATAATATGATTTTAGAAATTTATCATAAAGAACCCTTTTCTAAATATGGGCTTTTAAATAGACAAGCTATCAAAAAGTATGCTGATAAAATCATTGAAGAATTTGATGTACGTTCTGGAGAAGGCGGCAATTCTATAGCCCGGTCTTTATCTGGTGGCAATCAACAAAAAGCTATTATAGGCCGCGAAATAGAATTGAATCCTGAGCTCCTTATAGCCGTTCAGCCCACTCGTGGTCTTGATGTAGGCTCTATTGAGTATATTCATAAAAGACTCATTGAACAGCGCGATAACGGAAAAGCCGTGCTTCTTATTTCACTTGAACTTGATGAAGTCATGAATATTTCTGATAGAATCGCTATTGTCAATAATGGTGAACTTATAGGTCTTGTAAGTGCTGAGACAACGAATGAAAATGAAATAGGTCTTATGATGGCTGGGGTGAAAGGAGGAGCAACTCATGAATAAAAAAATACTTATTTCTCTTATAGCTATATTTTTAGGTTTAATTGCAGGAGCTATTCTTATGCTGCTGACAGGTCATAATCCTTTAATAGGTTTTATGTATCTTATCCAGGGAGGCACTTTAACTTTAGAGCGTCTTGGAAATACATTAGCAACTTCAACTCCTCTTATTCTAACAGGATTATCTGTTGCGTTTGCTTTTAGGACAGGTCTTTTTAACATTGGTACACCTGGACAGATGCTGTTTGGAGGATTTTGTGCAACTGTAGTCGGACTTAGCAGTAACTTACCTAGTGCTATTTTAGTACCCCTTATGATACTGGTGGGCTTTTTGGGTGGCGCTTTATTTGCCTTTGTTCCAGGCATCTTAAAAGCTTTATTTAATGTAAATGAAGTTGTTTCTTGTATTATGATGAATTGGATAAGCTATTGGCTTGTTTATTATACCATTAAAGCTTATTTTAAAGGAAATATGGAAACTGAATCAAGACTTCTTCCCAATAGCGCTACCCTTAGAGCTCCATGGCTCTCTAGTCTGTTTGGAGATTCTTATATCAACTTAGGACTTTTTGTAGCTATCGTAGCTACCCTTATCATTGCTTTTATATTAAATAAAACAACTTTTGGCTATCAATTAAAATCTGTTGGATTTAACAGATATGCTGCTGAATATGGTGGTATCTCTGTTAACAAAAATATTGTGCTTTCTATGATGATTGCTGGTGGTCTTGCTGGACTTGCAGGCGTTGTCCAATATGCTGGAAATGCCAATAATATTCAAATTGGTGTGATGCCGTCTCAAGGACTTGATGGTATTGCTGTATCCCTTCTTGGAGCTAATACCCCTGTTGGTTCATTACTTGCCGCTTTGTTTTTTGGACTTCTTTATTCTGGACGTGGGTTTATGAATGCAATGACAGATGTGCCTCCAGAAATAGCAGATACTATTATTGCTACCATTATTTATTTTGCTGCAACAAGTATACTTGTTGAACGCTTCTTAGATAAGTTTTCTAAATCTCGTAAAGATAAGCGAGCAGAGCAAGCACCGCTCATTGATACTGCTGTTAAAAACACAGATAATTTAAATACAGAGTATGGGTTTATGCCCCCTCAAGAATCTGAAAAAGATAAAAATAAGAAGGGAGATGAATAATCATGTGGCAGATTATTGAACAGATATTCCCATATGCAGTTGCTTATACTATCCCACTGCTTATTACAGCTCTTGGTGCACTTTACTGCGAACGCAGCGGGATTGTTAATATTGGTCTTGATGGACTTATGATAGTAGGTGCTTTTTCAAGTGCACTAACTATTTTTTCTCTTCAACATGCCTTTGGCAATAACCCATGGACTATAGCTATTGGTCTTATAATGGCTACACTTATAGGCGCACTCTTTTCACTCCTACATGCCTTTGCAAGTATTAGTCTGCAAGCTAATCAGGTTATAAGTGGTACAGCTATTAATATGATGGCAGGTTCACTGACTATCTTTTTAGCAAGAAATATAACTGGAAGTGGTAACATTCGTTTGCCGGCTAGCCTTAGTAAACAAAGCATTGCATTTTTTAAAGATATTCCTTTTATCGGACCATTATTTTTTAGAAATACCTATTCAACAACTTGGTTAGTATTAGTTATTCTTGCAACATTTACTTTTATACTTTATAAAACTTCTTTTGGTTTACGCCTTAGAGCATGTGGTGAGCATCCTCATGCTGCTGATGCCGCTGGAATTAATGTTACGCGTATGCGTTATATTGGCGTTATGATCTCAGGAGCATTTGCTGGACTTGGCGGTGGTATTTATCTGGTTACTTTTTCAGGTGAATTTAACGGCAGTGTAGCTGGCTTTGGCTTTTTAGCACTTGCTGCTCTTATATTTGGGCAATGGAAACCTCTTGGCATATTAGCTACGACTTTATTTTTCGGCTTCGCAAGTACTGTGTCTAATGTGTCTCAAGTTATTCCCCAATTTTCAAATATTCCTTTAGTATTCCTTAAGATTTTCCCTTATGTTGTAACGCTTATTGCTTTAGTCATATTTTCAAAATCATCTCAGGCTCCTAAAGCTTCTGGAGAACCTTTCGACCCTGGCAAACGCTAAATTAAGTATATAAAAGGCTCTCTACTTGAGATTTTTTCAGGTAGAGAGCCTTTATTGTTGTGAGTATATTAAACTTATTTTATGCTCTTATAGGGGTATATCTGATATTTTTTCTATAACATGAATATTAAGTTGTTGCTGTAAATTAAGTTTATATTCTTTCCTTTTATGGGTATGCATATTACAAATAACTTTTACTAAAGGTCTCGTAACATCTTGTGCAAAGTTTTTTTCCACAATACCCATATCTCCATTACTTAAAAGAACATTGCATCCAACTGGATAAAAAGCCAAAATGCTTTCTATCGTTTGTCTAATAGGGACATTTATTTTTTCCATTTGAGCTATGGCAATGACTTCCTTGACAGATAATGCTTGCCTATAGGGCCTGTTTGACATTAATGCATGAAACACATCACATGCTCCTACTATTTTTGCTCCTATATGCAGTTCTTCCCCTTTGCCTAGAGGATAACCTGAGCTATCTTCTCTTTCATGATGACAAAGTACAGCAAGCTTTGTAATAGGACTTATAAAACCATTTTTTTCTACTATCCTGTACCCTATTTCTGCATGAGTCTTAAGAAGTTCATACTCTTCTTGTGTAAGCTTTTCTGGCTTATTTAAAACATTTTTAGGGATAATAATTTTGCCAATATCATGCATGAGTGCACCCATAACAATTTTATGGGAATGATCCTTACGTATAGACATTTTATTACATACAATTGTTGTTAAGATAGCTACGCCTATGCAATGCTGATAAGTATAATCATCATTCATTTTGAGATCCATAACATCACATACAATATCTTTTTTAGAAAGCTCCTCAAATAAAGTTGTTGTAATTTCTGAAATACATGCTATATTAATCTCCAAAGTATTTTTTAACTTTTCAAACTCAGTTTTTATATCTTGACTGATCTGACGTCTTATTTTGGGATTAATAATGTCTTGTGGAGCTATACCTTTTGATATTTCATCTTCTATGTATACCTCATAGATATTTCGTTCTAGTAATTTTTGTCTAAAAGCATCTTTAAATTTACTTGAACGCGTAAGAAGGATACCTCCTTCATAACTTATAATATCTCTTGCAATAACAGCTCCTTCTTTTATTGCATTTACATTAATTAATCTCATCATATCAACTCTTTTCGCTGCATAGTCTTATTTTATTACAAGTTCTTATACTTATATTTTGTTAAAACTTATAGAGGCAGATTGTCTCTATAAATCTAGTCAGATTATTTATCTTTGTTTGCTTGTATTTCTAATTCTAGACTTATTTTTGTCTGATCCTTTATATTCTTTAGGCTTAATTAAACACTTAGCGCCATATCCAATAAGATCCTCTCGCCCGGCTAGTACTAATGCTTCATATATCAAATCATATTTTTTAGGATTACGATATTGCAAAAGTGCCCTTTGCATTGCTTTTTCGCTTTTATTTTTAGGGATATATACAGACTGCATAGTCAAAGGATCAAGACCTGTATAATACATCGTTGTTGAAAGTGTTCCAGGTGTAGGATAGAAATCCTGTACTTGTTCTGGTTGATAATGCATGTCTCTTAAATACTCTGCAAGCTTTATAGCAGACTGGATGGTACTTCCTGGGTGACTGGACATTAAATAAGGAATAATATACTGCTTTTTACCTAAATTTTCGTTAATATTATTAAATTTATCACAAAACTTATTAAAAGTATCTCCTGCTGGTTTGCCCATATACTTAAGCACTTCTTGTGCTATATGCTCAGGTGCTACTTTCAATTGTCCACTTACATGATGCTCTAGAAGCTCTTTAAGGAAGATATCATTTTTATCAACCATAATATAGTCATATCTTAACCCTGAGCGGACAAATACCTTTTTTACTTTAGGTATTTCTCTAAGTTTCCGAAGTATCCCCAGGTATTCATGATGATCTATTTCAAGGTCCTTACATGGCTTAGGCGAGAGGCATTGTTTGTTTTTACATGCTCCATACTTTAACTGCTTTTTACAAGCTGGGTGTCTAAAATTAGCTGTTGGACCTCCTACATCATGTATATAACCTTTAAAGCCTGGTAAGGTTGTTATTTCTTCTGCTTCTTTTAAAATAGATGCTTCACTTCTGCTTTGAACAATTCTGCCCTGATGAAAAGTAAGCGCACAAAACGAACAGCTTCCAAAACAGCCACGTGCACTGACTAAGCTAAATTTAACTTCCTCTATCGCTGGTACGCCTCCATCCTTTTCATAAATAGGATGATAATTTTTCATATAAGGAAGCGCATAGACTTTATCTAATGCCTCTCTTGTAAGAGGCATTTCTGGTTTATTTTGTACAAGATACTTACCACTGTGTTCTTGCATAATGGCTCTTCCACGAACAGGATCTTGTTCTTCATACTGCACTTTAAAAGCCTGTGCATATTTCATTTTGTCTTCACAAACTTGCTTATAGGATGGTATCACAATAGCATCATACACCTCTTCGATATGATCTGCTATATAGCACGTTCCATCGATATATCTAATGTATTTTGCAGCAAGACCATCGTTTAAGGCAGCTGCTATCTCTACAATTTGTTTTTCACTCATACCATAGACTAAAAGATCAGCCCCACTATCTATAAGAATGGACTTTCTTACACGGTCACTCCAGTAATCATAATGTGCAAATCGTCTAAGGCTGGCTTCTATACCACCTATAACAATATCTATATTTTTATACGCCTCTCGAATACGATTACAATAGACAATCGTTGCTCGGTCTGGTCTAAGACCTATCTTACCACCTAGTGAGTAAAAATCTTTCTCTCTTGGCTTCTTGCTTACCGTATAATGGTTAACCATAGAATCCATATTGCCCCCATTTACCAAAAACGCAAGTCTTGGTCTGCCAAGCTTCATAAAATCTGTAGTATCTTTCCAGCCAGGCTGTGCAATAATGCCTACTTTATACCCTTTAGACTCTAACACTCTAGAAATAATCGCTGTTCCAAAGCTATGATGGTCTACATATGCATCTGCTGTAACAATAATAAAATCTAACTGTTCCCAGCCTCTTTTTTTTATATCTTCTTGACTAATTGGCAAAAAATCTTTTTCCATACTCTATTCACCTGCTTATGGTTTATGATAAGCTTACTCTCTCTCTACTATAAGTTTGCCCTTCATTATAACATTATTCCTGTTTGAGTGATAGTCAATCCTATAAATTTACAAATATTTATACAATATTACAACTTTTATTATTTAATAAGCTATTATACTAGTCATAGGTTATAAACGATATCAATTAGTTTACAATTTCCTGACTTAACATGCAAGGGGGCTTTAAAAAAAGAAAGTTCCAGGCTTTTAGATTTAAAAAGCTTGAAACTTCTTTATTAATAAACTATTTAGCTTTCAAAGCCTATTACCCTAAATAAGCTTTTCTAACAGCATCGTGAGTTAACATTTCTTTTGCATTTCCTGAGAGAACAACATTTCCTGTTTCTAAAACATACGCATGATCTGCAATACTTAAAGCCTTATGCGCATTTTGTTCTACAAGCAGTATTGTTGTGCCATTCTTATTGATGTCCTTTATAATACTAAAAACTTCATCTACTAAAATGGGTGCGAGTCCCATAGATGGCTCATCTAACAACATAAGCTTAGGTTTAGACATGAGTGCTCTTGCTATAGCTAGCATTTGTTGCTCGCCACCGCTCATCGTCCCAGCTAGCTGCTTTCTTCTTTCTTTAAGCCTTGGAAATCTGCCATAGACCATATCAAAATCTGCATCTAACTCGCCTTTGTCCTTTCTGGAATAAGCTCCCATTTCTAGATTCTCACGCACAGTCATTTTAGCAAATACACGCCTGCCTTCTGGGACATGAGCCATACCCATTTCTACGATCGTATGAGCTCTTGTATTTGAAATATCTGTATTTGAAAAAGATACACTTCCACTTTGAGCCTTAATAAGCCCAGATACAGTATGCATAATAGTTGTTTTACCAGCACCATTCGCACCTATTAAAGTAACGATCTTACCTTCTTCAACCTGAAAGCTAACACCCTTAATCGCATGAATTGCTCCGTAATAAACTTGTATATTATCTACTTTTAACATGTACTCACCTCCTAATTTCCTAGATATGCGCCAATAACTTTTTCATTGGCTTTAATTTCATCAGGAAGTCCCTTTGCGATAATCATACCATAGTCAATAACAATAATTCTTTCGCAAATGCCCATAACTAAATGCATGTCATGTTCAATAAGAAGAATAGATACATCAAAGTTATTTCTTATGAAATGAATTGTTTCCATAAGTTCTCTTGTTTCCTGAGGATTCATCCCTGCTGCTGGTTCATCTAATAATAAAAGTTTTGGCTCAGCGGCTAACCCTCTTGCAATTTCAAGCTTCCTTTGTTCTCCATAAGGCAGATTTTTAGCAAGTTGATCCGCTGTTCCTTCCATTTTAAATAGTGCTAGAAGCTCTCTAGCTTTCTTATCTATTTCTTTTTCTTCTTTCCAAAAACGAGTTCCTGGAAAACGAAAAATACTATTTGCTACACTATATTCCATCTTATGATGGAAAGCGATTTTGACATTATCAAGAACTGTTAGTTCTTTAAAAAGACGTATATTTTGAAAAGTTCTAGTCAAACCTTTTTTTACAATTTGATAAGGCTTAAGTCCTACAATACTTTCCCCATTTAATAAAATGTCTCCCTCTGTCGGAAGATATACGCCTGTTAAAAGGTTGAAAATAGTTGTTTTCCCTGCACCATTTGGTCCAATAAGGCCTACTAGCTCATTTTTTTCAATACTTATTTCAAATTCTCCAACTGCTCTTAGTCCTCCAAATGTAATACCTAGATTTCTTGTTTCTAATAGCGCCATTATTTCACCTCCAATGATGAGTTTTCTTGATTATTTCTATTATCATTTTCAGGGTTTTTATAACGTTTTACAAGCCACTTGATAAGTCCTACAAATGAAAACTCTTTATTTCCCAGTAATCCTTCTGGTCTAAAAATCATCATAATAACTAGTAAAACAGAATAAATAACAAGTCTCCATTGATCAATAACATGTAAAAACTCATTTAATATCCCAAGAACTACTGCAGCAACAACAGTTCCTGTTAAACTTCCCATACCACCTAGTACAACAATAATAAATATTTCAACTGAATACATAAAAGTAAACTTCTTAGGGTCAATCATGCGTTGATAAAAAGCAAGTGCACCTCCTGCTATTCCTGCAAAAAATGCTGATGTTGCAAATCCAAAAATCTTATAAAAAGTTGTAGGAACCCCTACAGCTTCTGCTGCAATCTCATCTTCTCTTATAGACACAATAGCTCTGCCGTGTCTAGAGCGAATAAGCAGAAATAATACAGTTAAGACAACCGCTACAATAATATACATTCTTGTAAAGTCAATGGAGCCCGGATATCCTCTAAAACCACGCGCACCACCTGTGAATTCTAAATTAAATATAGATATTCTTATAATTTCACCAAATCCAAGAGTCACGATGCCTAAATAATCTCCTCTTAGGCGTAGTGCAGGAATACCAATAAGTACTCCAAAAAATGCTGCCATGACGCCTCCCATAATTAATGCAATCATGAGTGCCAAATCAGTTGGCATATTAAGCACCTTAATCATTTGCATGAGTAATCCTGCTGTATAAGCACCAATTGCCATAAACCCTGCATGTCCAAGAGCTAGTTGTCCAAGGTACCCTGTTGCCAAGTTCAGACTGGTAGCTGCAACAATATTAATCCCAATTAAAACAAGTACTCCTTTAAGATAACCATTAATCACTCCTGTAGCCATCAGTACCAACAAAATAGAGTATAATAGAATAACTCCTATCAGTGTAATCCCATATTCTTGCCACTTTTTCATCTGTTTCACCTACACTTTCTCTCTGACATTTTTACCTAAAATGCCTGCTGGTTTAAATAGAAGCACCAATATTAATATACCAAAAACAATAGCATTAGACCATCTCGATGAAATATAGCCTATAGAAAGACTTTCAATAAGTCCCATTACAAATCCTCCAAGCATCGCCCCTGGTATAATCCCTATACCTCCTAGAACTGCTGCTACAAAGGCTTTGAGTCCTGGCATAATACCCATATAAGGTTCTACTTGATAATAAGCAACGCTGTATAAAACGCCACCTAATGCACCTAATGCTGAACCTAATGCAAAGGTGAGAGATATAGTCTTATTGACATTAACCCCCATCAACCTAGCAGCTTCCTTATCTTCTGAAACAGCACGCATTGCTTTCCCGACTTTTGTTTTTTTGACAACAAATTGTAAGGCTACCATAAAAACGACAGATAAAAGAACTGTTAGTAGGGTTACATCCGAAATTTGAATACCTCCCAAAGTCCTCATCCCTTGTAATGATGGAATATCTGGCATCTTTTTTGGTTCTGCTCCAAAAATAACTCTGAAGAAATTTTCTAAAAACAAACTAACCCCAAGCGCCGTAATTAAAGCTGATATTCTAGGTGCATTTCTTAAAGGCTTATAAGCTATTACATCAATAAACATCCCTACAAGCGCACAAAGAATCATTGCGACAACAATAGCTAGTGCAAAAGGTAAATTCAAAGCAATAATACTAAATAGGCCAAAATAAGCCCCCATCATCAAAATGTCTCCATGGGCAAAGTTAATAAGTCTTACAATACCATAAACCATTGTGTACCCAAGAGCAATTAATGCATAAATACTCCCTATATGAAGACCATTAATTAATTGTTGAATAAATACATTCATTGTCCCACCTCTTTTCTCCTTATGATTTATATTTACATTATAACAAGTCACAAAAATGAGAGAGAAATAAAAGTCACTTCTCTCCCATCCAATTCATCATAATAAATCTATATACTTAAATGATTAACTTGAAATATGAAGATATATCTTTTACTGTCCAACTTTAGTCTCAAGTTTTAAAACACCATCCTGTACTTTGATCATCGCAACACTTTTCATAGGATCGCCATTCTCATCAAAAGTAATTTGTCCTGTTACACCACTTATATTTGTAGCTTGAAGTGCTGCAAGTATTTTAGGTCCTTCGGTACTTCCTGCTTTTTCAATAGCTGCTAACATAATTTTTGCAGCGTCATAACCGAGTGCTCCTAATGCGTTTGGTGTATTCCCTTCATACTTATCTTGATAAGCTTGGATAAAGCCTTTAACAATTGGGTCTTCATCATCTGTTGCATAGTGATTTGCAAAGTAGTAACCGTCTACAACACTTGCGTAATCTTTTTGAACATCATCCCAGCCATCTCCACCAAGCATAACTGTTTGAAGACCAACTTCTTTTACCTGACCTGCGATTAAACCTACTGTATTATAGTAGTCTGGATTAAATAAAACATCTGGTTGTTTTTCTTTAATAGTTGTTAGTACTGATTTAAAGTCTTTATTGTCTGCAGTATATCCTTCATAGTTAGTGATTGTACCGCCTGCTGCTTCAAAAACTTGTTTAAATGCTTCTGCAAGACCTGCTGAATAGTCATCACCTGCATTATATAAAATAGCCGCTGTTTTAGCTCCAAGCGATTCACTTGCAAATTTTGCTACAGTTCCTCCTTGATAAGGGTCTGTATAGCAAGCTCTAAATACATATTTGTAATCTGGTGTTACTGCGAGATTAGTTGCTGTTGGTGAAATCATTGGAATTTGTTTTTCCTCTGCAAGAGGGGCAACTGCCAATGAAGTAGATGAAATAACCGGACCTACTAATGCAACAATTTTATCATTCTCTACTAATCTGTTAAAAACATTGATGCTTTCTGTTGCATCTGCTTTATTATCATACGACTTCAGTTCTACTTGTTTACCACCAATACCACCTGCTGCATTAACTTCTTCAATAGCAAGTTTAACTGCGTTTTCAACCGCAATACCATATTGAGCTACTTGCCCTGTTTTAGGTGTAATAAGTCCAATCTTAATTGTTTCTGACGCCTTTGCTCCACAACCCGCAAGTCCTAAAGCCATAACCGTACCTAATCCTAATGCTATTACTTTCTTTAATCTCATAATTCTCCTCCTTAATATTTGTGTGCTTCACTATACACTACATCAAGCGCCCTTCACTTGTTTTAAATTTCTTTAAAATTATGTAATATGTTGTAACTATTTGTAGTGTATAAATAAACTAGTTATTTCGCAACAGCCCTTCTTACAATAAAAGAGCTTCCTAAGTAGTCGTACTTTAGGAAAGCTCCTTTGCTTTCTGCTATTAACTTTTAGGCTATTTAAAAATACTTTATTATTAATATTGTAATAATAGTTGTATTATAATATAACTTCTAAAATAATTCAATATAATTTAACATAATATATACTTAAAATTTATTTCCAATTGCAATTATTTTTTTAAAAAAATCTTTTTGTCATATACAGATGAAAATTTTCTTTTTATCTTAACTGCTAAAAAACACCCATAACCTATCATATGTCTCACTTTCTCTTTTAATTACAGTGTATAATTAATAATTGGAGCAACTCCTATTTAAATGAATTTGCAACTTATCAAATCTATTCCTTCTTAAGCCCATTTGGAGTCTAGAGGCTCCCTAACATTTAGCTTTAATTATCTATAACAATTTAACCCATGTGTAGACTCTTTTTTTAATAGCTAAAGTCTCCGAGTATTGAAGTGCATACTTCTTCAATACTCGGAGACTTTTATCATCTACTCATTACTATTTTTATGTAATACTATTCTCGCTTCGTTAAGGCATTTTCTATTGACTTCAAATAAACTTTTGAGGTTACTGTCGCCCCTGAAATGACATCTACATTTGTATTTTGCTCAGTAATAACTCTATTAAATAGATCTTGTGAAAAATCTGGCCTTCCTGGATGAAGTATTGGCTCTGAAAGTAATTCAATATGAATAATTTGCTGATCTTTAATCGTTACATCAACTTCACTTAGCCATCTTTCTTGTTTATAGATACCTTTATAATTACCATTTTCAAGAATAGCAGGATTAACGTTCTGAATAACCATTGCAGCTCCTTCTTTAAGTCCACGGGTTATAAAGAACATTCCCACTGCTACTAGAATCCCTATAATAATAACTACCACTCTAATAATTTTTAGTACTTTTTTCATATTCGTTCCCCTTTATATATTGGATAGACCTTATGCTGTTATTTATTATATTTAACCCATTGCATGCACTATCTTATCAATTTTTTCTTCTGAAATTGTCGATATATTTTCTCGTGTATTACTAGGTTTAGCAATCATTTTAATAATCAATTTTTCCATAAAGTTCATATCTTTAAAGTTATATTCTCCTCCACATGCCTCTTTAGCTGCTGCACTATTTAAAAGTTCTTGTGGAAATACCGTATTAAGCTGCATATCAGCATTGTCTTCTGTCATACAACTTATAAATAAACCTATCTTTTTTTGTTTCAATATATCTATATTTTTAGTGCAAAACTCTGTTACTGATTTTTGAATGGTTCCCGCGTAAATAGATCCGCCTATAATAACCTTATCATATTCATTTAAATCCACATTTTTTACTTTCTTTAAGTTAATAAGTTCAACTTCTTTCTTCATTTTTCCCTTTAACATTTTAGCACACTTTTCTGCCGCCCCATGATTAGTAGCATACGCTATGAGTGTTTTCATACTTTAAAACCTCCTTTTAATAATTCATCCATTTTAAAAACATTTTCACCTAATTGATACATTCCTTTATATAGATGATCTATTTCCTCCTCACTAAGATCTTTATAAAGTTCTTTAAGGAAAGCGATTTCTCTATCTTGTCTCTCTTTGAAGAATACTTTGCATACAGCCGTCACCTTAAGCCTAATAGCTCTACTATCATGCTTATCTTTTTCTATATGTAAGAAGCCTCTTTGTTCAAGTTTGAGTGCAAGTTGCTTAATATTTTGCCTTGAACTTCCCATAAATTCTGCTACCTCATTCAGCCTAGGTGACGTTTCTCCAAATTGTGATATCATTACTATTAAAAACCATTGCTTCATGGTGATATCTTGATTGTCTCTATCACCTATCATTTGCAACCTATTAGCTAGCAAAAATATACTACCAAATATAAACTGTTTTTTATTGACTTCTTCCATTGTTTGAGTACCTCTTCTTTAACATTGTAATTTAAGTTATCTAAAGTATTACTCAAATAGGTAATAAATTGCCTATACAAGTAATATATTACCTGTTTTTAATTATTTGTCAATATGATATTTGGCATCTCTAGTTATTTGCCTAATACAATAGCATTTGTATATTGCTCAAGAAATGTAAAATCTGAAATTGAATTATTCCTTATGTTAGTATTTTTATCTTTACACTCTATTACCAAGCTATATAAATAACTTTTGTCCTAGCATTACAAAACTTTGCAATGTCATAAATGCTTTAACATCTATTTTAACATTACTCATCAAAAGGGCTTTAGCTTCTTCCCTAGAGATCAAAAAAGCTTCTATATCTTCATCTTCCTCAAGATACTCATCTGTAAGTGTCCCTGTACAGGTACAATAAATGAGTGCTGCTGATTCCTCGGTCATTCCTGCTGACATATAAACCTTATGGTTACTCAAGTTTTCATTAATCTCGAGTACTGTGAGCCCTGTTTCTTCTTGTAACTCTCTCTTTAATGCCACTTTTATTTCTTCCCCGGAGTCAATAAGTCCTGCTGGAAGTTCATAAACATAATCATTAAGAGGCACTCTAAACTGTCTAATAAGCACCAAGCATTGACTGGGTTGATGCAGCGCGGCTACCACAACTGCATCTATTTCATCTTCTTTTTTATCAAAATATTGCTCTTTTAGTGTTATATCATTTTTTCTTGAAGCAATCATCCAGTGCTTGATCTTACCCTTCTTATTCTCATACGCTGCATCATAGAGACTTAAGAACTTTGTTTCTTTTAAGCATGTGAGACTTTTTATTGTATTTTGATTCATTTTAATCCTTTACCCTTCTTTACCTTTTTCACTAGAAATAAAACCGTCTTTTTAGGTCATCTTTATCAAAGATGATAAAGACGACTATATTTATTTTGATAGTAATCAATAATTGGTTTGACATCAATATCACTCTTACAAACATCTTTTATAAGCTCAGCAGATGTTTTCATTTTTCCAAAACGATGTATATTATTCCTTAACCAATCCTTTATAATGTCTAACCTTTGCTCTTTTAATAAATAATCAATAGTACCTACTTCTTTTTCCATCTGTGCTGCAAACTGTCCGCCATATATGTTGCCAAGTGCATAGGAAGGAAAATAACCAAAGGAGCCATCCGCCCAATGGCAATCTTGCAGTACGCCATCAGTATCTGTTTTTGGAACAATCCCTAAGTACTTTTTCATCTTTTCTCTCCAGGCTTGTGGTAAGTCTTTAACTTGCAAGTCTCCTGTAAATAAATCTTTTTCAAGCTCAAACCTAAGTATAATATGAAGATTATAAGTGAGTTCATCTGCTTCTACCCGAATAAGTGAAGGTTCAACAATGTTAATTGCCTTATGAAATAATTCTAACTCAATAGCCTTAAACTCCGGAAATATTTCTCCAACTTTACTATAAATAGGCTCCCAAAAACGAATGTTCTTACCTAAAATATTTTCATAAAGTCTTGATTGACTCTCATGTATACCCATACAAGTACCTACTGCCAGAGGTGTTTTGATAAGTGATGGAGAAATGTTTTGTTCATAAATACCATGTCCTCCCTCGTGAATAACACCAAATAAACAACTTTTAATATCTTTCTTATCATAACGCGTTGTTACTCTTACGTCATAGGGCGCTGTACCTGTTGTAAAGGGGTGCTCGCTTTTATCAAGCCTGCCACAATCAAAATCATAGCCAATATATTTAAGAATATACTCTGATAATTCTTTTTGCTTATACTCCTCAAAATTACCAAGTAATTTAGAATCATCTACTCTTTCTTTATGACTAATACTTTCTACTAAAGGAACAATTCCTTTTTTCAATTCTTCAAAGAGATTATTTATTTTATCACTAGATAAACCTGTTTCAAAATTATCTAACATCACATCATAAACATTTTGGTTTGAGTCTATATGTGCTGCCATTTCTTTATTATAGACTACAATTTTTTCAAGATAAGGTCTGAAACTTTCAAAATCATTATTACGTTTTGCCTCTTCCCAAACCATTTCTGACTTTGCTGTATGTGAAGTATACTCATTATAGAGCTTCTCTGGAATATTTTTAGATCTTTCATAAGTTCTTTTTAAATCCTTTAAACTCTTTTTCATGATATCATCGAGTTTTTCATCGTGTTCAAAAGTCTCAATAAAGTCTTTCACCTGATCTGATATACTCATTTTAAAACTTTCAGTTGATAATGTGCTAATAGCAGCTATATGTGTATCTACTGCATTTTTGGGTGCCTTTGTCTTAAGATCCCACTGCATAAGTTGAACAGCGTGATTTAAATCACACATTTTAGACATATACTCTCTTAATAATTCAACCTTCATTTATATGCTCCTTTACAAACTCATTAATATATTACGTTCTTAAAATCTAGCTGTTTATACTTTATTATTTTTTGCCTGTTAAATAGTAAACGGCTATCTGTGTTCTATGGCTTAGAGAAGCTTTATCTAGTATAGCACTAATATGATTTTTAACTGTACCTTCACTGATAAATAGCTTGCTGGCAATTTCTTTATTGGATAACCCTTCGGCCACTGCGCCAATAACTTCTCCTTCTCGTTGTGTAAATAGACTCTCATTAAATCCTGAATTTTTAAGATGCCCCTGCCCAGTTATTTTGTCAAATATACAATCATCTAATACATTGATTCCATTATAAAGTGCTTTTATCATTTGTTTAATTTTATCTGGTGTATGATTTTTTATAAGATATCCTCTTGCCCCATTTGCAAGTGCTTTTTGTATCCTTTCATCATCATCAAAAGTTGTTAGAACAAGTACTTTCCCTAGTTCATTAGTTGTTATCTCTTTTGTAGCAGTTATGCCGTTCATAATAGGCATTTCAAGATCCATAAGAATAATATCTGTCTTGTAACACTTGGCAAGCTCAATGGCTTCTTTGCCATTTGCAGCGGTTCCAATCACTTCAAATGCTTCATCTAATTCAAATATAATTTTAAGCCCATCTCTTACAAAATCACTATCATCAGCAATAATAAGTCTAATTCTATCCACGCTTTTCACTCTCCCCTAGCGGCAGCAACATATTTATTTGAAAACCTACCTCTGAAGCAATGTCTAATGTTCCTCCCATGGCTCTAACACGTTCCTTCATACCGGAAAGTCCCATTCCTTCTTTTATACTTTTACATCCCTTTCCATTATCTTTAATAGTGCATCTTATAAGTTTATTAAATACACAAATGTAGATAGCAATTGTATCGCAGTGCGCATATTTAAGAGCATTTGAAAAAGCTTCTATTGTATTATCTAACAAAAGTCCCCATATAGCTTCTGATAGACTATTCTTCTCTCCTTCATACTTAAAATCCACATTTATATTATATTTTGCTTTAAAATCTGTACATAACTTTTTAAACTGCACATATTTCATTTCACCAACCTGTGGTTTTTCTCTTCTTAAGATAGCCCTTATTTCATCCATACTTTGTCTAAGATTTTCAATGACATCCTGAAGTTTCTCTTTGGTTTGTTCTGGTTTTTTATCTATAAGAAGTTTACAAGCTTCAAGCTGAAAAATAGACCCATTAATGCTGTGTCCTATTTTATCATGTAATGATTGTGAGAGTCTGCTTTTCTCTTCCAATCTTTCATTTTCGTAAACTAAAGCAAATTTTTCAATATCTCCTCTATGCCTTAAGTCTTGCTTATTAATCATCTTTTGAAGTGAGGCCTCTGTATTTAAAAGGGTGTTTAAGTAGTTTTTATAACTTTTTATAATAACATAGTGTTGATAATATAATCCAATTATAAATAAGCAAACTATAAGATAGATTAGTTTATTTTGAGATCCTACTACTCCTAGCAGTGAAACAAAATACATTTTTGAGTCACTGCTTAGTAAGACGATTGCATCTAGTACAATAATAGGCAAAAGTAAATAATAGGTCTCTCCAAACCCAAAAATGAGAACGAGCATTAATCCTACGGCAATACCTAGTAAAATGCATTTAAGCTTATGAGTTAACTCATAAGCTATAAGTACACTTATTAATACAAATAATAAAGGAATCTGAGCAAATTGTTCTCCACTTAGAATGTCTTCTTTTGAAAAAATGAAATAAATAGTTGCCATCGTCAAGATAATCAACTTGATAATCCCAAAATAAAAGTCATTTACCTTATTCTCCATGCCAAAGAAGCTCCTTCTATTTGAGTTAAAATCCATTCTTATTCTATTGTATCAACTTTAATACATAGTGACAACATTTAAAATCTTATTTCAATTATAATTTCTTCTAGATTTAAACCCTAACAAAGATACAGATAAGAAAAATAATGCAAGTGCTCCTATAACCCAACCATATTGGTAAAGCACCTCCTCATTGCCTCGCAAGGCTCCTCCCGCTGCAATAACAAACCACCTTTGTGGTAAAAGCATCGCTACATTTTGCATCCATGTCGGTGCTGCCTCAAATGGAAAATAAAGTCCTGAGAGCATATTTGCTATAAGGATAAGTGCAAATCCTACATAGTTAGCTGTAGCTATATCATCAAAGAAACTCATACTGCAAATACTTACACAAGTAAGCACTGATCCAAGCCCAAATACAAGAAATCCCATAATCCATATGCTTATACCTAAATCACTTTGGACTATCACTTTAACGCCCATCATAATAAGCCCTGTCTGAAAGGCAAGTGACCCTATTGCAAGAATTACTTTTACTGCTATATAGCTTAGCATGCTTGTATTTGTAAGCTGTATTCTTTTTAATACGCGGTTATGCTTTTCTTTAATAAAGAGGCCTACAATAAAGTTATTACTAAATATTAAGGTCATTGTTATTGCTGCAACAAATAAGCTTAATGAAAAAGAATAGTCTTTTTTATCTTGAGCTGCTAATTCTCCCTCTTTACCTAATATTACGACTTCGCTCTTTGTTTCATTCTTTTTTGATTGTTCTATTAAATCATTAAGTGTTTCTTGTTTTCCTTGCGCTATTTTTGAAAAGACTAAAAATTTGCCTGTGATGCTGTTTAGATGGGCGTCTAATAATTTTACCCTCTCATCTGTACCTGTATCAAAAAGTATTAGTATTTCCTTAACGTCTCCTTGTAAAATATTTGCCTCAAAGTCACTTGGAATGTAGATAAAACTGCTCATAATCGATTTGTTAGCTGTTTTTATAAAAAAGGCTTTTATTTCTTCACTACTCATTCCTTCTTCCTTAGCTACTTCAACTATCATTGAATTATCTTTTTGTAAATCATTAATGAGCTCCCTAGATAGCATTGTCTTAGATTCATCTACTACTAGAACATTCATTTTAAACTCATATCCTTGATCTTCGCCTTCTTCTACACTTGTTAAGTTGAGTATTAGCGTACTTAAAATTGGAATAAGTATAATCAAAAAAAGTGTTTGCTTACTTCTAAGGACTAATTTAACATTTGCCTTTAGCATTATCCAAAGTCCATGCATTATGCTTCCCTCCTTGTGTACATATAGGTTAGACCAACTGTAATAGATAAAAGGGTAGTCATAGTCAGTATAACTAAAGTTGTCCCTAGATACTGACTGCTTCCTTTAGTTGATAATTCAACCAAAGTACGGTTCAGGTAGTAGAGAGGTGATAAATGTACAATATCTTCACTTATAAAATTATACATATACGTTTGAAAACTGCCTCCTGTAAAGCCAAATACGAATGCGCCTATATACATAAACATATTAATAATTGTGCTGCTTTTAATGAGTAAAGTAAGCATTGTTCCAAAAGCACTGACTGCTATAACCTCAAATAGCAATACCATTCCTGATAAAAAGAGCTTATCTCCCCAGTTTACATTTAAAAGCAGTGTAGACACCACGATCGCTATACCTACTTGCACACACAGAGCAACCACATTAGGTATAAATCTTCCCATGAAAAGTATGGCAGGCTTTACATTTGCAAGTTTTATTCTATTAGAAACATTATTTTTACGTTCAGCCTCTGTTAGTGCAACCACACATGAAATGCCCATCCATATAATAAAGACGATTTGAACAATACCATAATAATCTTGAGATCTTGGGATAGGATCTACCTCAAGATGCTCCTTCTTAACCCAATCTTCTTGTCCTTCCCTATTACTAAAAGGCTGCATCTGTATCATACCTTCACTTGCAGCGATCACTCGATTTTGTACACTGTAAGCTATCATGGTTTTAAGTCCATCATAGAAATGCATACTGCCCTTAAAACTACTTTCAAAAATCATGGCATTGATATTAATATCTTCTTGATTATAAATCGTATACCGTTCATCGTTCAGCGTAAGGTAACTGACTATCTCACTATTTGAAAGTGCCTGCATCCCCTCTTTTTGGTTCATAGGCTTTAGAATCATACCATTTGCCTCATATTGTTCTTTAAAAACAGGAAAATAACTTGCAATATTGCTGCCACTTTCAATTTTGTAACCAACTGTAAAAGGCTGCATCTCAACTTTTTTTCCGAAATCATTAGCCAACGCACTTGATAAAATAAGAATAAGCACAATAGGCAAAAGGCACATAAACATAAAGGATATTTTATTTCTTATTAAAAGTTTTGCATTATTTTTGATTAAGATAAGTAACATCTTATAGAGCCTCCTCACCATAATCTCTTAAGTTTTTACCTGTAAGCTTTAAGAAAACTTGTTCTAAAGACATATCCGTACCTTGTGCAGCTACAAGACTTATAAGCTCTTCTTTTGTGCCAAGTGCTATGATTTTCCCTTTATCCATTATAGCAATTCTATCGCACAGCGCCTCAACTTCTTCCATATAGTGACTGGTATAAATAATAGTTGTCCCTATCTTATTCATAGCTTTAATCTTTTCTAAAATAAAATTTCGGGACTGCGGATCAATAGCTACTGTAGGTTCATCAAAAATCATAAGTTCTGGCTGATGTGCAATTGCACAAGCTATATTAAGCCTTCTTTTCATACCTCCTGAAAAAGTTTTAGCAAGTCCATTTCTATTCTCCGTAAGGCCTACAAAATCCAGTGCATTTTCTATTGCCTTTTTAAGCGGCTTACCTTTTAATCCATATAGTCCTGCAAAAAGTTCGATATTTTCCCAGGCTTTTAAATCACCATGAATAGCAATTTCTTGTGGAACGAGTCCTAAATTTTGTTTTATCTTTGACATTTCCTTTTTTGTATTATAATCAAACACTGTAATTTCACCCACTGTAGGTTTTGTCATAGAACAGATCATATTAATTGTTGTACTTTTACCGGCTCCATTAGGCCCTAAAAGTCCAAATACTTCTCCCTGTTTTACTTCTAGTGTGATGTAATCCACTACCGTTTTTTGGTCGTATTTCTTAGTTACGCCTTCTAATCTTAAAATTGTTGGTTTCATTTAAATCCCCTCCATATTGCTATCATACGCCTTCCTCTCTTGTTTTGTAAGTGTATAATGATAGATTGACCTATGACAAAAGTCATAGATTGGCATAATAAATTTTCATAGAACAAATTAAGCATTATTAATTCTTTAACTTTTTTCCATTTTATGTTATATTTATAGAGCCTTACCATTTAAATTAAGGAGGAATATTTAATGCAAAAAAATAAGTTTTTTATTTTTGTTTGTTTAAGTTGTTTTTTGATAATAGGACTCCTAAAGTGTTCTACTGTAAACGCATCTTCTTCAAATATTACTATTTACCTCAATAATAAACCTCTAATGAGCTCAACGCCCCCTTTTATCGAAAAAGGCGTAACATTGGTTCCTATGCGTTTAATATTTGAAGCACTTGGTGCTAATGTTGGTTGGGCTCCTGAAACACAAACCATTATAGCCAAAAAAGATTCTACAAGCATTACTTTAACACTAGGTAAAAAAATAGCATTTATAGATGTTTATAAAAAAGACTTGATCTTACCGCCTATGCTTAAAAATGGAACTACTTATGTTCCTTTAAGATTTATAAGTGAAAGCCTTGGTGCAACTGTTACATGGGATGAAAAACAACAAGCTGTTTTTATACATTCAAGTGCTAATCATTCTCTCCCCAAACAACTTTCTATTCAAGAGATCGGTAAAATGGAGAAAGCTATTGTTTTTATCTATAATCATGCTATAGATGGCAATGATGTTTTTGGCAGTGGCTTTTTTATTTCTGATGATGGCACAATTGTTACAAACTATCACGTCATCGCTCATTCAAAAAAACTATCTATTTCTACAGATACTAACAAAGAATATACGGATATCTCAGTGCTTGGTTATGATGTTCTTAAGGATATTGCTATTCTTAAAATCAATACTAAGGATAAATTTCCCTTTTGTAAGCTTGGAAACTCAGACAAAGTGGTTTTAGGTGATAGTATTGTTGTAATCGGTAATCCTATGGGACTTAGAAATACATTATCTACTGGGATCATTAGTTCTTTAAAACAAAAAGATTTTATACAAATCACTGCTCCAATAAGCCCCGGCAGTAGTGGAGGTGCTTTATTTAACATGTATGGTGAAGTTATAGGTATTACTTCTGAAACTATTTCAGATGGACAAAACCTTGGCTTTTGTATCCCCATTAATGAAGTACATACTATTGCCCTTAATAATCCTTTAACACTAGCGCAACTAAGTCAAGCAGAAAATAAGTTAAGCGCCCCTCAAAATGTGAGAGCTTTTCCACTATCATCAAGTGAGATTGCCCTTCAGTGGGACTATAACCCAATCATTGATTACTACTATGTTTATTTTTGTGATACTCCAGGTGGAGAATTTATTCCCTTTTTAGATGACTATGATTATAAAAAGAAATTCGACTGGATTGAATCTTATAGTATGAGTAATTATGATTTGCCCGCTAAAACAACTATCTATTATAAAGTAACTGCTGTTAAAAATGGCGCTGAATCTCCCGTTAGTCAAACAGTCAGTGCTACCACATTTGCTGATGATCCTACAGCACTTATTGATACTGTGCGAGAAGGCAGCTTCAATCAATTTCCTAATCAAAAAATAGGCTCTTCATTTAATACTTTTTTCAAAAATTCAATGTGGACCTATTTTCGCTCTCAGCAAGAAGAACATGTTATTGAATTTACCGGAACCTACATCACTAACCATAAAGAGACTTCACTACTTGTTCAATTTATTGTAAATGCTTCTCTTGATAGTTTCAGAGCTACTTATATGGAAAGAGACAATTATCCTATGACTACTTATGAATTTGAGGATCTTATGAAAACAATCTTTAATAAATAATGTTTTGCATATACTAAAAGAGATAGTTCGTATTTAACGAACTATCTCTTTTGGCGTACTCTTCTACATTATATAAATCTTTTCTTCATAAATAATCATAGCTATTTGTACTTTTTCAAAGATTCTATGCCATATTTTTTAATGCGCTTTAATGTTTTTTTAGAACCTCTGCTGATATCTTTTTCTAACTTTCTTTCTGCATAACTTATAAAAAGTGTATTAAGATCATAGTCTTCTGGATAAAGCTCTTTAGCTTTAATTTCTAGCTTAAGCTGTTTTTCATTCACTTCTATAAATTTTTCATCATAGAAAACAACAAGGTTATTATATTTATCTTTTGGCGTGTAGATAATGCCATAATCATTGTATTGTGTAAGAAACACCTTGTCTCCAGTACTAAATATCTGATCACCCTCTATAGGCTTATTATATACTTCTCTGGGCATTCTTATCTTTGATTGATTCACATACTCTAAATCATAATTTTTATGAGACATGTATGCTCTTGCTCGCTTTAGAACATTTTCTTGTATGCCCATCTTTTTTGAAATCCAAAGTGCATTACTCTCTCCTGACTTTCCTATAATAAGTTTATAAAGTGGTTCAAGTGTTTCATTATTAAACTTCATGGCAGCATTTTCAAAATCTGGATGATTGGCTGAAAAGTTTTTGATTTCTCCGTAATGTGTTGTTGCAAGTGTAATGGCTCCTTTTTGATAAACTTCTTCTAAAATGGCTATAGCCAGTGCTGCCCCTTCGCTGGGTTCCGTGCCGCTTCCTATTTCATCAAAAAGTAGTAACGTAGAATGATTGGTTTGATTAATTATACTTGCTAAATTTTTAACATGAGACGAAAAAGTACTCAGTGCATTTTCTAAGCTTTGGTCATCTCCAATATCAACAAAGACCTTATCAAATACAGAAAGCTCAGTTCCTTCTAACGCTGGCACCTGGAAGCCTGATTGCATCGCTAAAGTGAGAAGCCCTACTGTCTTAAGTACAATTGTCTTCCCCCCCGCATTAGGTCCTGTAATAATAAGACCTCTAAACCCTTCCCCAATTTTAAAATCTAAAGGCGTTACATTGCCTTTTAAAAGAGGGTGCCTTCCTCCAATAATGCTAATCTTCCCACAATCATTTACTTTAGGCATGATACCATCTATTGCTTTACTGTACTTAGCTTTAGCAAAGATCATATCATATTGTCCCATCACCTCAATATTACGTTTAATTTGTTCTACATTTTCTAGTATAAAACCTGTTAAATACGAAAGCACTTTATACTCTTCAATTGCCTCTTCAGATTTGAGGACTAAAAGTTCTTGTGTATACTTACTTACAGCGCTTGGTTCAATAAAAACAGTGCTCCCCTTTGAAGAAGCTTCTACTACAGTCCCTAATACTTGGTTTTTATAAGCTGCTTTAATAGGAACTGTAAGTCTCCCCTGCCTTTTACTAATAAAAAATTCTTGTATATACATCTTATTTTGACTACTTTTAAGAAATTTATCTAATCGCTCTTCTATTTTCCCTTCTGTGAGTGCAATGTGCCGACGTATTTTCTTTAGCGTACCGCTTGCACTATCATCTACTCTATTATTTCTAATAGTTTCCTCTATTTCATCTTCTAATACTTTTAATTCTTCTATCCCTAAGCTATAACTGCATAGAGTAGGTGCATAAAATGTTTTATCTTTCATATAACTCTTAATTTTCCTGCAGCCTCTTAAAAATGCTGCCACATAAGTTAATAATTCTGCATCAAGTATAATATCTTTTTGAACTTTCTCTATAATATTCTCTATATGTGTAATACCTTGAAGCGGAATGGTTCCTGAATAATCAATAAGTGCCCTTGCCTCACTCGTTTCTACTAATCTATTTTCTACAGTAGCTTTATTGCCACTTGGCATGAGATTATCGATTAATTTCTTACCTAAACTGCTTACGCAATAATCTTTTACAATAGCTTTAAGTTCATTGTATTGTAACTTCTCAAAAGTTTGTGTTTGCATTTTTATAATAACTCCTTTGCACGATATAAATTGGAAATATTAATTTTAAATAACGTACTATAAGAGATACATGCCACATAGGCAGATATACATTTCACAATTTTTCGCATTAAAAAAAGCCGCATACATTAGCACGCAACTTTTACTTAACACTTTTCTTATAAATAGAGCTTAGCTCATTATGAGAATGGACACTTATTATGTCCTTAGTTTGTTTGCGGTTTTGTATCTTTATAGATTGTAAAATCATCCACAACAAATAAAGGGTCATCTCTCCCCTGTTTATTGGACTCATTTACCTATTCACTTAATCTATTGAGATACTACGACGCTCATCAAACACCTCTTCTATTTTTTATATCTACCTAGAAGTAATTATATCTTCTTTTCATTATTCTGTCAAATAGGCTTATTATCTTTTATAGCTGCTATTGTAATAAAAAATCGCAGCGCTGTAAGCACTACGATTTAAGACTTTTATTTTGTTTTTATAATACTATTATTCCAAATGCCGATAAGACAGAACTAATAAGTATTGCGACAATACAAATAGGCGCTATATACTTGATCATTATTCTAAAAGCTTTTTCTCTTTTAAACTTAGAAGAGACTTTTATTTCATCTGATATAACATCTACCCCTATAACGTATCCTATAAAAATACAAGTTAGCAATGCTCCAATAGGCATAAGTACTGCGTTTGTAATAAAATCCATTAAATCTAAGAATGCCATATCCATTATTTTAAAGTGACTCCAAATACCATTTCCAAGTGAAGATGGAATGCCTAAAACAATAGCTGTTACAGCAACAATAATAGCCGATTTTTTTCTTGAAAATTTACACTGATCACATATTGTTGAAACGACTGCTTCCATAAGAGATATAGCTGATGTAAGTGCTGCAAAAAGTACAAGTAAAAAGAATATACCTCCAACTAACGCACTCATTCCCATACTGTCAAATACCTTTGGCAAGGTTACAAACATAAGTCCTGGACCAGCATTTAACGCTGCTTCATTTCCTCCTGAAAAGGCAAATACTGCTGGAATAACCATAAATCCTGCGAGTATTGCAATTCCCGCATCAAAAATTTCAATTTGCTTAACAGATTTTTCAAGATCATCTTCTTTATTAAGGTAAGATCCATAAGTGATCATAACCCCCATAGCAAGAGATAGTGAATAAAACATCTGACCTAATGCTGCTAAAACAGCTTGTACTGAAAATCTTGAGAAATCTGGTATGAGGAAGTATTTTACGCCCTCTATAGCTCCTGGCAGACTTAATGAATAAAGCGCTACACCTAGTGAAAGGATAATGAGCATTGGCATAAGTATCTTGCTCGCCTTCTCAATACCATCTTTTACACCTCTCCACACAACTGCTAAAGTTGCCAAAACAAATACAATTTGCCATAAAACAGGTTGTACTGGTGAAGCAATAAACGTCGTGAAAAATGTATCATCCGCTGTAGCTGCCTGTCCACCTGTTAGAAAAGTTACAAAGTACTTAATAACCCATCCACCAATTACACTATAATATGGTAAAATCAAAAATGCTACAAGCGAAGCAATAATCCCTATAAAGCTATATTTTTTATGGAGTGCTTTATAAGCTCCAATTGGGCTTAACTTTGTTTTTCTTCCGATTGCAATCTCTACCATCATGATGGCAAAACCAAAAGTTGCTACAAAGAAAATATAAATCAGTAGAAATAGTCCTCCACCATATCTTGCTGCAAGATATGGAAATCTCCAAATATTCCCAAGTCCTACCGCTGAACCTGCTGCTGCAAGCACAAATCCAAGCTTGCTAGAAAATTCGCTTCTGTTATTCATTATTTGTCTCCTTATGTAATAATTTATATTAAAAATATATCAAGTGTTATTATAACACTTAATCATAATTTTTCAAATACTTAACATAAATTATCTTCTTTTTCCCAGTAGTCTGATGCTACCTCGGTCTTTCAATAATCCAAATCCCTTCATAAATGGCTATTATTCTTTATTTTACTCATTAAAAAGGCATTAACATAAATACTGTTAATGCCTTTTGATTATAAATCCTTCATTGTTGCTCCTTTAGCTGTAATACTTTCAAAATCATTTTTAAAGTCTATTACCGCTTGATTTGTAAGTGGGTGATATAAAAGCTGCTCTAAAAGTTCTGGTGCGACTGTAACTGCTCCTACTCCTGCCTCTGCAAGTTTTAAGATTTGCTCTACATTTTTAAAACTCGCTGCTAATAAATCTGTTTTCTCCTTCATACGAGTTAGGATAGTGTGAATATCAATAGCTACTTGTACGCCATTTGCCCCGATCATATCTAGTCTATTCACGTAAGGTGCTGTCCACTTGGCGCCTGCTTTTGCAGCCATCACTGCTTGCATAGGGGTATAAATAGCAGTAGCGGTCATATTAACTCCTGTTTTATTAAGTTCTTTCATCGCTCTTATACCTTCATGGGTAACCGGTATTTTAATAAAGGTTTGTTCTCCAAGATGTTTCCTCATATAATCCGCTTCAGCAATCATGTCACTGGCATTATCTGAAAGAACTTGTGCATGAAGTTCCATATCTTCATCTAATAAATTTCTTATCTTTTTAAGCTGCTCCATCGGATTAATCTTTTCTCTTGCTAAAAGTGAAGGATTAGTTGTCACCCCATCGACTGGAAACTTAGTAATAATCCTCTCAATATCTGCTATATTTGCTGTGTCAATATAAATTCTCATCATCTTCTCCTTTTTATTATTACAATTTTATAAATCTATTTGTGTCTCAACAATAAATAAATTTCTATCTCCTCTATATTTTGCTATCGTATATTCAATAATCGTATCTTCTGTATTTGAAGCTGTCGTTTTAATAACTTGGAGTGCATCGCCTCGTTCAATCTCTAACATATTTGCTACACTCGCATTTGCGAGTACTGCTTCTATAGTTCTTTTCGCTTGCATAATACGTGTCTGTTGACAGGTAGATAAAACTTCATACAAAGATTCATTCTCCATATTATGCTCAAGAACAAAACTACAGAACTGATAAGGCATGTATGTCTTAGCAACTACAATAGGTTCAAGATCCACAAATCTAATACGTACTAGCCGAATCACTTTCTCCTCTTTAGATATGTTTAATGCTTCGCAAACGGCTATACTTGGTGTAACCACTTCACAAGAGACTACCTTTGTTGTTGCCTTTTTACCTATTTTTTTCATCTGTTCTTGGTAGCTCGCTACACGATTAATAGACTTTTGAGTAATTTTAGGCTTAGAGACAAAAGTCCCCTTTCCTTTTTGTCTTTTTAAATAATTTTCATTTACGAGTTCCCCCATGGCTTGACGAATCGTTGCACGGCTTACTTGGTAAGCTTCCATAAATTCATTTTCAGTTGGCAAACACTCCTTCGCTATTAACCTATTGCTTGTTATTTCACTCAAAATAATTTCTTTTAGCTGATAGTATAGTGGTATAGGACTATCTCTTTTAACTATTCCATTTAAAACTGACACTTGATTCTCCCTTTAATAAATGATTACTCTTTATATTATAACATTATAATGTCCGTACATTTATTGTACTCCTAGTATTCTCTACAAGTCAATACTTACCTCATCATCTATGTTAAACTAAAAAATCGAATAGCTCCTATATCTATTCGATCATAATATGCCCTTATAGCTAACTTTTAGCTTATAGGCTCACTTTTCTCATATTTATACCGATTGCATATCACAAGCTTCACTTGTGATACTGCCACAAATGAAAAGTTGTAAGTGTCTTTCTTTCAACCTATTAACTTACTTACTCTAGTTCTTTTTTAAATTGCTCTAATACACTTTCTAATGAATTTCCACTACTATTATGACATCTTACAATCGGTATATTTTTTCTTTTAGCCTCTTTGACAGCAATATGAATCATTTTGTGAGATACTGTACTCGTAAAGAGTACAATCCTATCTGGTGTGCCAATCATCTTATCAAATTTGGCTGGCAGCTGGGTATAAACCTTTACGCGATGACCATGTTTTGAGCAAATTCCTTTATAAGCCTCATGCATCCTATCATGTCCCCCAACAAGCACTATACTCATTTTGTTCACTCTCCTTTTAAAATATATTCTTTAGTCGTTTTTCAACCTTTAATATTGAGTATCATTATCAATTGAGTTGTAAAAAAAATTACCTCGTCTTTAATTAGTGATCGCAGTTACATCCATCTTTCTTTGATGAACACCCACCACAACAACCACTTTCACCTTTTCTCATACTTATAATTCTTCGTACAATAATATAAATAGTTAATGCTATAATAGCGCCACCTATAATCCAATTAATCATTATGCCACCTTCTTTCCTATTTTAATAATCTAAGCCTTATTTTACTTGATTTATTTCTCTGTGTACACTTTATACAATAACTATAGATTTTATGATGCCCTTGCTTTTTTAAGCTTTGGGCACCATATCTACTATAATTATCATCTTAGGAAAACTAATTAAATCCTAGTAGTCTACCACCCTGATAAATAGCAAAGGCAACAATCCATGCGACACCAGTTTGATAACCTACTGTAAACAATGTCCATTTCCAGGAATTCATTTCTCTTTTTATCGTTCCAAAGGCTGCAATACATGGCATATAAAGTAACGTAAAGGCCATAAAAGCATAAGCTCTTAAAGGTGTAAAAGTTGACTGTAAGGTTGCTGCCAGGCTTGTTGTATCTTCACCAATTTCTCCAAGGCCATGTAATATGCCAAGCGTTGCAACAACAACTTCTTTCGCTACAAAACCAGATAAAAGTGCTACTGATGATTGCCAATCTCCAAAACCAAGTGGTGCAAAGAAAGGTGCTATAACTTTACCAAGTATCCCCATAACACTGTTTCCTGGATCCTCCACCATTTGAAGTGAAAAGTTGAAAGATTGTGCAAACCAAATAACAACAGCTGCTGCAAAAATAATTGTCCCTGCTTTTTTAGCAAAATCTTTTCCACGGTCTAACATATGAATCATAAGTCCCTTAGCTGTAGGAATCCTATAAGTTGGAAGTTCCATAACAAAAGGTGCTGTTTCTCCTTTTAATATGGTCTTTTTGAGAAGTATTCCAGAGAGAACAGCTACAACAATTCCTAAAACATAAATTGAAAATACGACCCAAGCTTGATTTGAGGCAAAAAAGGCTGATGCAAATAAAGCATATACTGGAAGCTTTGCGCCACAAGACATAAAAAGAGTAAGTATAATAGTTAGTCGTCTATCTTTTTCATTTTCAAGTGTTCTTGCACACATCATAGCGGGCACGCTGCAACCAAATCCCATAAGCATAGGGATGAAAGATTTACCACTAAGTCCTAATTTTCTAAGTAATCTATCCATGACAAAAGCCGCTCTTGCCATATAACCACTGTCTTCCAAAATAGCAAGAAAGAAGAATAATATCATAATTTGAGGTACGAATACCAACATACTTCCCATACCACCAATGATCCCATCTACCACAAGACCATGAAGCCAATCAGCGGCGCCTCCTACTTCAAGCCATCCACTTACTGCCCCTGCAATCGTCTCATTAATCAAAACATCTACCCAGTCAATCGTAAAAGATCCAATTACACCAAAAGTAATTTGGAATACACCTAGCATAACAAGTAAAAAAAGTGGAATAGCTAAAATTCTATGCGTAACAATTTTATCAATTTTATCTGAAACAGTAAGATGTGTACCACTTATTTTCTTTTTAACCGTTTTACTGATACAACTTGAGATAAACCTATATCTATTATCCGCAATAATAGTTTCCATATCATTATCATATTCTTTTTCTAGCTTATCTTGATAAACTTTTATCTTTTCAAGAATATCAGCATCAACTTTTAATTTCTCTTGTGCCTTTTCATCTCCTTCTAAAAGCTTAAGAGCTGTCCATCTTGGATTTTGAACCTTTTGACTAAGTAGCGGTATAATCGTTTTTTCTATCTCTCCCACACACTTTTCTATAGCCTCATCATATATTTTAACCGCTGATGAAGCAGATGTAAGTGCTGCACTCTCAGCAACTTCTATTGCTTTATGTAAAAGCTCATTAACGCCTTTTCCTTTATTCGCTGATGTCCCTATTATTGGTACTCCAAGACGTTTCTCCAATGCTTTAATATCTATTAGGTCACCTTTTACCTCAACTGCATCCATCATATTAAGAGCAACAACAACAGGAATACCAAGTTCAATAGCCTGTGTTGTTAAATAAAGATTTCTTTCAATATTTGTAGCATCTACAATATTAATCAGTACATCGGGCTTTTCATCTAAAATGTAATCCCTTGCAATAATCTCTTCCATTGAGTAAGGGGACAAAGAATAGATCCCAGGTAAATCAATAATTTTAATGTCTTCTTTAAATTTCTTAGCCTTGCCTTCTTTTTTCTCAACTGTAACCCCTGGCCAGTTTCCAACATACTGAGTACTACCCGTGATTTCATTAAACATTGTAGTCTTCCCACAGTTAGGATTACCAACTAACGCAAACTTGTAATGCATTTTACAGCCTCCTTGATATTGATAATTATTATCATAATTTAAGCAAAAATATCTCCATACTCTGTATGGTTTTCTGTTATATTTCTACTTGTATATTGTCCGCTTCCGCTTTTCTAAGTGTCAATTCATAGCCTCTAATATTAATTTCTATTGGATCGCCAAGTGGCGCTATCTTTCTCATTAAAACTTCTGCTCCACGGGTCACACCCATATCCATTAGTCTTCTTTTTACCGCACCCTCACCGGAAATTTTTTTAATAATAGCCTTTTCACCGGGTTTTAATTCCTTTAGAGATTTTTCCAAAACAATCTCCTCCTTTCTCTCTTTTAAAACTTTAAAGTTTAACACATTTTTACAAGTAATTGGCCAGCTACCGCTTTATTAAGAGCTAATCTAGATCCTTTTACAGAGACTATCAAATTACCGCTCATCTCAGATACAACGGATATAGATACACCTGGAATAATTCCAAGCCCTTCTAAAAATTTTTTGGTAGAGTCTTTTGCCTTACAAACATTAATAATAGCTTCTTTTCCTGGTGTTAACATAGTTAAAGGCATTTAAACCACTCCTTATGTATTGAAATTATATAGTATTGATAATCACTATCAAATCATTTCTTCTAATTAATATTTTAACAGTACTGCTTGTTGATGTCAATAATTATTTGAGAATAATTACTATTTACTTAACTTTCTCACCTAAAAACCTATCCCATTTCTTTGCAAAAAAAGAAGGCCTACGCCTCCCTATAAAATGAAATCTATTCAAATATAGCAACTACTGCTCCTTGGTACTTTTCTTGAATAAAGGCTTTAACCTTCTCACTTTTTAACACTTCAATCAATGCCTTAATATCCTCGCGGTTTTCATCTCCCCTACGTACAACTAAAATATTAGCAAAAGTCGTAGCGGCAAGTGAATCTTGTTCTTCTTTTGCAAGAGCGTCAGTCGCGGCATTGAGTCCTGCTTGAAGGGCATTGTTGCCGTTTATAACTGCAAAATCAACATCTTGTAAGGCACGAGTAAGTTGTGCTGATTCTAGCTCTATTATTTTAATATTTCTTGGATTTTCAGTAATATCATTAATTGTTGCTTTAAGTCCTGCATTTGGGCTTACTTTAATAAGTCCGATTGTTTCAAGTAAAAGTAAAGCTCTTGCTTCATTTGTTGTGTCATTTGGTACGGCAATTGTAGCTCCATCTGCAATCAATTCAAGTGTTTTGGTTTTCCCAGCATAAATACCAAGTGGTTCATAATGAATAGAGGCCACTGATACAAGATCTGTTTTATTTTCTTCGTTAAAGTTATCTAAATAAGGTTGATGTTGAAAATAATTAGCATCTAGTTCTTTACTTTCCAGTGTAAGATTTGGTTGTATATACTCTGTAAATTCTTTAATCTCTAGTTCATAGCCCTTTTCCTTAAGAACATCTTTAGCTACTCCTAATATCTCTGCGTGAGGAGTTACTGACGCCCCTATTACAATTTTATTGTTTGGTTTTGCTGCCCCACAGCCTATAAGAAGTGAAAGTGTAAGTGTTGAAATGATAATTCCTGCTATAATTTTTTTCATGTATATTCCCTCCGTAAAATAATTATTTTTATTTTCTCTTATCTGTTTTATCAGCAATTTTCATACCTATTTCTTGTAATATCTGAACAATAATAATAAGTAATATCACTGTTACAATCATAATATCCTTTTCATACCTATAGTAACCATAATTAATAGCTATAGTTCCAAGTCCTCCTCCTCCTACTATCCCCGCCATTGCTGAATAACCTAATATAGTTGTTGTCGCAATAGCTGCACCTACAATGAGTGAAGGAATGGCTTCTGGAATCATAACCTTATAGATAATCTGAAACGTACTTGCGCCCATTGAAAGTGCCGCCTCAATAACACCTTTGTCAATTTCTTTAATCGATCCTTCTACAAGCCTTGCAATAAAAGGTGCTGCTGCTATAACTAATGGGACGACTGTCGCAGTTGAGCCTATAGTTGTGCCTGTAATTAGACGTGTCAGGGGTAGTACTGCAATAAGTAAAATAAGAAATGGTACTGATCTTGCCAAATTGACAATAATATTGAGTGTTTTATTTAGCCCTACGCGTGGAAGTATCCCTCCCTTTTCAGTGATAACTAATATAACACCTAGTGGCAATCCTATTATATAAGCTAGCAATGTTGATAATAAAGTCATATATAAAGTTTCAAATATGCCTTTTATAATCATCTGTATAATGGTACTACTCCACATAACCGCTTACCTCCTCCACCTGCAAATTCTTTGAGTTTAGATAGTGAATTACTTTATCAGCTGTCACTTCATCCTCTGGCAGCTGAATAATGAGCTCCCCAACTGCCCTCCCCTCTATATTTTTCATATCTGCATAAAGGATATTTACAAGTACTTTGCATTCTAAAATCATACTGGCTACCACTGGGTCATAAGATGAACTGCCATCAAAAATAATGCGGCAGCATCTCTTACCTATCAAGTTATTAATACGACTTTCATTTGGATATACAAGCTTCTGTGCTGCTAGAGTTTTAGGATGTGTAAAAATATCATGTACCCTTCCTGATTCTGCAATTTGACTTTTATCAATAATTGCAACATGAGAGCATATTTTCTCAACGACACTCATTTCATGTGTAATAATAATAATCGTAATACCTAATCTTTGATTAATGTCTTTAAGCAACGTAAGTATCGATTCTGTAGTTGTAGGATCAAGTGCTGAGGTTGCTTCATCGCACAAAAGCACTTTGGGACTAGTGGCTAATGCTCTGGCTATCGCAACACGTTGTTTTTGACCTCCTGAAAGCTGAGCTGGGTAGGCTCCGGCTTTATTTTCAAGTCCAACAAGTTCTAATAATTCTTTTGCACGTAATTTAGCGTCTGATTTACTAACACCTGTAATCTCAAGTGGAAAACGAATATTACTTTCAACTGTTCTTTGCATACACAAATTAAACTGTTGAAAAATCATCCCCATTGATTGTCTTACGTTTCTTAAGCTTTTTTGATCTAAGGACCCAAGCTCTTTATCACCAAACCATATTTCTCCCTCTGTTGGCTTTTCTAAATAATTAATACATCTTACTAAGGTACTTTTACCAGCTCCACTCATGCCAATAATACCAAAAATATCTCCTTTATAGATTTTCATATCTATATCTTTTAAAGCTATAACCTCTCCATTTGCAGAAGAAAAGGTTTTACTTAAAGCTTTGATTTCAATAATAGGTCTTTCTAGCTGTTTGCTCACTTTTATCAACCCTCTCTTAGAAAC
Source organism: uncultured Clostridia bacterium (assembly GCA_937921505.1). GTDB lineage: Bacteria > Bacillota > Clostridia > Lachnospirales > Cellulosilyticaceae > FMMP01. The sequence continues at coordinate 47,355 of CAKZUB010000027.1, forward strand.
TTGTACTATGTATCTATAAATAACCATTTTTTAAGCCTCTTCTTATCTTCTAAAAGATAAAAAGAGGCTTATACGCACTGATCACGTTGCCACTTATCTTTCAGAATTTACATTCTGCTGGAATTAGCACCTTACATAAAATGAGGTTGCTGAGATATCGTCGGGCCGAGTCCCTCCATCTCTCTTGATAAGATTTAATTATTGAGTTGCTTATTGATATTTAGTATACTTTCATTTTTTTTAAATGTCAATACTTAATCCCTAGTTTTTTTATAGTTTTACTAAGGTTAATTTTACCTAAAACAGTCTAATCCTTCAATATTCAACCTGTAGGTTACATCTTTTCTCTCTACAATTATTTTAGCCTTTTTTCTAAGTTCCTCATCTTCGCTAATACGTGTAATAAGTTCTTTTGTTGGATTAATAGCAAAAGGGTTTCCTACCATTTTTAACATGGTAAAATCTCCTGATGTATCTCCATAGGCATAACATTTTTGCAAATCAAGCTTATAGTGGTTAACTATTTCTAAAATAGCCTTTTTCTTACTTGCCGCGTCCCACATTGGCATAATCTCTCCGCTATACTTTCCGTCTTGATCTACCTCATAAATAGTTCCTCTATAATCATCCATGTTATATTTCTTGGACATCTCCCGCACAAGTTCAATGGGTGAGCCTGAAATAGCAATAACCTTATGCCCCTCCTCTTGATGCCATTTAATTCTTTCTCTAGAAAACGTATAAACTCTATCACCTTTTTGTTCAATAACTCTTTTGGCCACATATGCCATATGAAAGGGACTTATACCTCTTACTGCCTCTGAATAGACATCTACCATTTTAAGTAAGTACGTATCATAATTGCCCATTCTTCTATCCCAATTTATAAAAGCCGGTCGTACTTCACTGTGCCACTTACTATTATCTATTAAGTCGTATCTAACCATTTTTTTAAAGACCTCTGTAATAAGTCCTTCTCTATAAATGGTGCCATCTATATCAAAGAATGCTGCACTCCCACTCATCCCTTCCCCTCCTTCTTATGACCTATTTTTCTTTTTTAATATTTCATAATATCTTATAAAAATTATTCTCTATTCTTTATAGTATTATTTTTAAATAATTAGTGTTCTGTTTCTATACAAACTTTTTCCACTCTATATTTTATATATACTACAAGCACTAAAAGTAAAATTCCTGAGCCGAGCGAAAGTAATTGTTGCCCGTATACTTGATAGCCTAGTATCTGATTGCCTCTATCTATTACAAGCTGCAATATATAGCCCCCGACTAGTGAACTCAAAAATCCACAAGCCCCCATAATAGCTGCATTAATTCCTAAATAAGCTGTTTTATCTCCATCCGGTGCTAAATCTAGCTGAATTGAAAAAATTCCTGGGGCAACACCCGCCCATGCTATTCCTGTTAAAACAGCATAGATGGCAAACATAATCTGTGAATTTGACGGCACTGTAAAGGCATTAATAATAAAAGCAAGTGCCATAATTGAAAGTGCCACTTTAAGAACAAGCGCCCATGACTTTTTGTCTGCAATCTTACCGCCTATAGGTGTAAGCATAATTCTTACAAGACTTCCTAAAAAACTCATAATCATAATATAGGTGTAACTTAATTTAAGATCTGAGATTTGATAGATACCAAAGTACGGAGTAGAAAAGAAAAAAGCTGATTGCCAGAGTATCGTAAGTATAATCGAGCGTCTAAATGACTTATCCAAAACAACTTTCTTAAAAGTAACTCTAAACTTTTCACAATCCTTATTTTTATCTCTATGCACCCTTTTTTTAACTAAGTTCCCGTGCATCTCTTTATTATCAGAAGAAAAATAAGAAAATCTCGGCTCTTTGATCATGCTTAGTGCAATAAAATTAATAGCAGCCATTGTTAGAATAAGTAAACTTATAAATAAAAATTTGGCATCGGGATTATCCCAAGCTTTAAATTTATCAAAAAATTGACCAGTACCTAGTGAAATAGTGACTGATACTAACACCATGATACAATCTCTATTTGAAAAATATTTTCCTCTTGCATTTTCTGGAACTAAACTTGAAATCCAGTTCCCACCAATTGGTGCAATAAGTTGTCCTAAAATATGTCCTGTTGAAAAAACAAAAATACATAAAATAACTTTCCAACTTGTACTAATTTTTAAAAAAGGTATAAAGTAAAGAAAAGCAAACATCAATCTATGTATAATTGCAAAAATACATACAAAAAGCTTAATCTTCTGCATTCTTTTGGCGAGCTCCATTCCTGCAAGTTGTATGACACAGGCAAGTGATGGTATAGCTGATATAATGCCATTTAATGAGTCACTAATTCCCAGTGCCCTTAAAATAGCTGCTAAGAACGCTCCTCCTGATAAAAGCCCAATCGTTACAGCTGTAGCGCCGTCTACTATAAACCACTTACGACTCTTCTTATATTCCTGATCGTTTTCAGGAATTTGCATAAAATATTGTTGTCTAAGTTTTCCTAGTAAAAAATATAAGTAATACCTGATTGATTCCATTGACATCCTCACTATTATAAATAATTTTCAAATAGAAGCATTCGACCTGCTTCCACCCTAATTGATTATACGCTTTATTAATATAAATTCAACTAGATATTCAAAGAAATTTATATCTTTAAAATTATCATCTGCCAAAGGCTTGATATCTATACATTTCTTTTTAATGTATTAAAATAAGCGAGCCTAATGCTCGCTTATTTTAACTTCTTTATTTTATATCTTTAACTTCACATCCATCTTCATCGCAAATGTAAGCTATTTCATGGATTAATTTCTGTCCTTCATTTAACTGTTTAATACTTTCTAAGGTTGTTTCCGCAATATTATGCAGTGCTTCTTTTGTAAGAAAGGCTTGATGAGAAGTCACTAAAACATTGGGAAACATAATAAGTCGTGACAGTGTATCATCATCAATAACCTTAGCTGAGAAGTCTTCATAAAAATACCCTTCTTCCTCTTCATATACATCTAATCCCGCTGATCCTATCTTCCTACTTTTAAGACCATCAATCAGTGCACTTGTATCAATCAGTTTACCTCTTCCTGTATTAAGGAGCATAACACCTTTTTTCATTTTTTCAATACTTTGATGATTAATCATATGATAAGTATCTTGAGTTAGCGGACAATGCAGTGAAATGATATCTGAGCATTTATAAAGTGTATCTAAATCCACATACTCATACCCTAGTTCATCACTCGCCTCTATGTCAGGGTAAATATCATAGGCTATGATTTTTGCGCCAAAACCTTTAAGTATTCGCATAAAAATCTTTGCAATCTTGCCGGTTCCAATAACCCCTATTGTCTTCTCATGTATATCAAAACCAGTTAACCCTTCAAGGGCAAAATTAGCTTCTCTTGTTCTTGTATAAGCTTTATGCAATTTGCGATTAAGCGTCATCATAAGCCCTACACAAAACTCTGCCACTGCATAAGGTGAATACGCTGGTACTCTAACCACTTTGATTTTATCTTGTGCTGCTTCAAAATCTACATTATTGTATCCTGCACATCTTAGAGCAATAAGTTTTACACCATTTTCTATCAGCTTATTTACTACATCACTATTGATATCATCTCTTACAAAAACACAAACTGCGTCGTATCCTACTGTGACTGAGACACTAGATTTTTTTAATCTAGATTCAAAATAATCTATCTCAAAACCATATACTTTATTAAGTGTATCAAATGATTGCTGATCATAGGGTTTTGTATCAAAAAAAGCTATTTTCATATACGCGACCTCCTTTTAATAATTATTATACACTCTCCTATTATTTATTAACTTTGACGAGTCCCTCTACTGCAATAACTTCCTTATGGTCATTAAAAATAGGAAATTCTGTGATATCTACTATGCATTTCGAAGCATTCTTCTTTATTATTTCTAATGAGTATTTGGGTTGTTGCATACCTTTTAAAGATCCTTCTGTATGGACTATAGCTTGACTATTAATAGGATTTTCAGTAAGAAATGCTTCAAAATTCTTCATAAATTCTTCTACCGTATATCCCAATAGCTCAAAAACAGATTGTGTTACATATTCAAAAACACCTTCTGCATTATGTCTGTAAAAAATATAACCGTACTCTCCACTCGTATCGGCTATATCTTTCATTTGGATAGTCATGTTTTCTACTGCCCTAAGTGAAGTCTGAAGTAATTTTTCTGTATTATTAGATACAATCTTGATATTATTAAAATTTTCAACTGCCATTTCTCCCACATTCTCTGAAGTTCCTAAGAGTTCCTCACTACTTGCTAACTGCTCTTGAGTAACGCTTGCTATATCATGCGTAAATTCACTTGCTGACTTAACCTCGCTAACAATAACATTCAACTGTTCTTCGACCCCTTCAATAGCTAAGAGCATTTCTTCGAAAATTTGATCTGTGCCCTTAACCGAAGTTTTAACTTGATTGATGCTTTGTTGATTAATATCAGTCTGCCCTATCGCTTGCTTAACTGTTGTTTCTATATTTACTATAAGTCTTTCTATATCTTTTGTTGCGCCCGCTACATCTTCAGCAAGTTTTCTTATTTCTTGTGCTACAACTGCAAAACCTTTTCCATTTTCTCCAGCCCTTGCTGCTTCAATAGAAGCATTTAATGCAAGCAAATTAGTTTGACTTGAGATATTTACGATAACGTGAATGATATTTTTAATTTCTGATGTTACCTTCCCTACTTCTGCCATTGTACTTGAAAGTTCTGCAATAGAATGAATAACTTTATTAACATCTGCCTCCGTGTTTTGCATTGATTCCTTACCGCTATGTGAGATGTTAACAATATGATTTGTTTTATTTCTAATATCTTCACCTCTTTCAGAGGTCCTACTGATAGAGTCTGAAAGTTTCATAATACTTTCTGTTATTTCTTCTGTTCCTTTTGTAAAATCTTTTATTGTAGTGATTAGTTCATTTAATGCTGTAGACTGTGCTTCGGTTGTTAGATTCATTTGCATAGTTGACTCTTTACTAGAACTTACTATTTGATTAACCTCTACAATAATTCCAGTCATTTGATCTAAAAGTTCCTGAATTCTATTATTCTTTTCCTTAATCGCCGAATTATTGGCATCTTTATCTTTTCTAGTTACTTTAAACATAAACTTCCCCTTTTCTCTTCGCTAATATACATTTTCTTTCACCTATATTATGCAACTTACTGTAGAAAAATGAAAGAGCTTTCATCAATTAAATACATAAAAAGCATTAATAGTATATTTAAATTCTCAATATACCATTAATGCTTTTTATGGGGTGTAGATTGATTATGCATTTTGAGCAAGAGTATGTGACTGAGCTAAACGTGTCTTAGTATTCCCTGCAAACTCAAATTCTTCTAAAATAACCTTTATTTTTCTTACTTTATTACCTTCTGTATTAATAAAGTTGCTATTTGTTAATCGTCCTGATACAAATAATTTCTCACCTTTGCTAACATGCTGCGTGAGTATTTCAGCTTGACGACCAAATGCCACTATATCAATAAAATGAGTTCTTTTTTCCTTTATCCCTCGTTCATCTACTGCTAATCTAAACTGCGTATATTTAACATCTTGTTGTGACTCTTTAAGCTCTAGGTCATGGGTTATATTGCCTACTAAATTAACTTGATTCATAGAGACCTCCTAACATTTTTTAGGAGTATACACACTTTTACTTATTTTATTCACTTTTTAATAATTTTAATAATTAATTTTAATTTATAATCTCCTTTAACAGCAAAATTGGAGAACCGTCCCCACTTTATTTGATAAAAGCTTGGTTAACCCATCCTATTTTTCCATTTGGCAATTTCACTTTGGACCACTTAGCTTTGCTTTCTAATACTGTGACTTTTGTTCCTTTAGTTGCTTTAGCTACAACTAAATGACTTGTAGCGGCTCCATTCCTAACATTTAAAGAATTTGCTGTAACTATTGCTGATTTTGTTGCAGCTGGTGTATGAGACGCTGCAGCAATTTTACTTGTAGGTGTGTCTAACTGAACAAAGTCTGTACTTACCCACCCCGTTTGTCCACTTGAGAGACGTACTTGATGCCATCCTGTTTGACTATTTAATAATGTAACTTTTGTGCCTTTAGCTATTTTAGCTATAATAGCATGTGTAGGACCAGGGCCGCTTCTCATATTCAAAGGGTTAGCTGTAACAGTTGCTGTTTTTGCTATAGAAGTTTGAGTCTGAGTTGCTAGATTAGCTGTATTTGTCTGCTTTGTTAAGGTTGGCTGCAACGGTGCTGACTCATTAAATGCTCTAACTTTATCTTTGGAACCACCTAAATTAGCTAATAAATTCTTGATGCTAAAATAAAAACTTCCCTTTACTTCTTCATACTTTTGATTGATTTTAAGCTGTGTATCAATTTGTGTGGCAACAACATCACGATAGATGCCTTGTCCTATGTATAATTTTACACTAGTGCCCCTCACTTCATTGGACCACCATTTAACTAAGGTTTCATAATCTGCTAATCTATGTCCTGTCTCCCAATAAATTTGTGGAACGACATAATCAATCCATTCATTTTTGATCCAAGTCCTTGTGTCTGCTGCTACAGAGTAGTAAGATTCATTCCCACCGGTACTAGATCCTGTGATATCTGAAGTATTATTTTTCCAAATTCCAATAGGGCTTATCCCAAATTGTATACTTTTATTCTGACGCCTAATAGCTGCACTTACTTGCTTAACCATATCGTTAATATGATATCTTCTGCTATTAGCTACAACGCCATCTTTTCCTTCTCCAGCTGGAAGAGGATAATGCGAAGGATAGAAATAATCATCAAAGTGAATACCATCTACATTATAGTTGTTAATAATTTCTTCTACTGTTGCAACAATATGATTTTTAACTTCTTGTAATTCTGGATTATAGTATAATGCATTATTATAACTTAAAACCCAGCTTGGATTTTTTCTTGCTGGATGATCTATACTTAGTACATTAAGATCCGTTCCCGCTGTAGTTACCCGATAAGGATTAAGCCATGCATGAAAAGTCATACCTCGCTTATGCGCTTCATCTATCATAAAAGCCATTGGATCATATCCTGGATACTTTCCTTGTGTTCCTGTCAAAACATCTGACCAAGGATTAATACTTGACTGATATAAAGCATCTGCCTTAGGTCTTACCTGGAGTACTATTGTATTTATTCCTATAGCTTGTAATTCTTCCAGCTTCTTTATGTATTCTTCTTTTTGATCAGCTGGATTATTTTTAGTACTTGGAAAATCTATGTTAAAAACTGTTGCTATCCACACCGCTCTCATATCTTGTGGGGGCGTAGCTGCTAAAACATGGGGTGATACTATACTCATGGCTAAAAAAACTATGGTCACTAAAGTAAGTACTTTCTTCACTTAATTTGCCTCCTCTTTCGTCATAAATTGATAGTTTTAAAATGTCTTATTTAATCCTATTATACTTGAAAAGGGAGTTTTTGTAAATATTTGTAATAAGTTTGTGATAATAATGAAATACTTAAGCTTTTTTATTCATATTTTTCTGATAAGCTTCTATATAATCAAAGTGTTGCATTTCTTCTATGGATTCAAAATATGGAACTAAACAAAAACTGCTATCTGCTATTTCACTCTCATAACTTAGAAGAAAAATAAATTGATCAACTAGGTAACACTCTTCATCTTGTACAAGTAAATCTTCTGATTTTTGAAAAGGGGTCAGTTCTAAAATTTTATAAAAAAGATAAAAGTCTAAATCATATTCACTTCTTTCAGTTAACTTTAGTTCTACTGCACTTGTAAACTGACGCAAAGGATCTATTTGGTACTCTTGTTGCATACGATCATTAAGATCCATTTGATAGATCACTGGTGAGATATTTTTAGTAATGGTATCAATCAGCACTGCCTCTTCTTCCTTAAGGCTATCCTCAGTCTCGAGTACTACAAGAAGTCCTTTAGGATAAGAAGTTTCAGTATCATAAGCTATACCCCTACAAATAGGTGCAATAACAATACAATTTGACCCTCCTATTTGTCTCGCTACATCTTTATCAAAAAAATCATATAAAGCGTTTTCATTAAAATCTAAAATCATCTCACCTACAATAGCCGTTTTCCATCTTTCATTAAGTGAAAACTCAGTATCTAAGATTTTTAGACCTTCTGTGTGCATAACTTTATAACCTTTTTCATCTCCATAGGCAAAAAATGCTTTTTTAATACCAAAGTTGATAGCCAAAACTTTTAATGCAAGCCTTGATAACTCATCAATATTAATGCCACTATTGATATTTTGAATAATTTTATTGAGTGTATCTAAAGTATGAAACTTCTTCTTAACTCTATCACTTTGTACAGAGAGTTTTTTAAACAATAATGCATTGGAGATAGCTATATGTGTAAATGAAGCTAGTGTTTCAACAAGCTCAAAGGTCGCTTCGTCATAAATGCGATCATTTACTGGCCCACTTAAGGTGACAACTCCTAAAATTTCATCCTTAACTAGTAAAATAATATACCGGGTCTCTAGAAGTTTAAATTCTTCCCAGTTTTCAAACAGTGATTGAATGAGCCCTAAGTCTTTTTCAAAATCTAGGACAACACGCCTATTTTGATATTCCCTAGAAGTTAAGCGAAGTTCTGTGGAAACTGTTGAATAATTGCATACATTTCTATATCCCAACACCTTAATCGTTTGTGAAATAGCATCATAAATACCAAAAGAAGTGACTTTACTGCAAGTAATTTCACTAAATATATCAGTGGCTAAAACATAAAGGTTCTCTAGATCTACTTGTGAAAGAAGTGACTTAGCACTTTGATTAATTGCAAAGAGATTAAATATCTTTTGGTCTAGCTCTTTATTTTTTTGTCCAAGTTCAGTTAATTGTCTGCTGTTTCCTAAAGAGTTAGCAAAAAGTTTAGTAAGCGTTCTTGCAATAATGTAATCATCTTCATCAAATTGACTCAGTATTTTGCCATTTGAAACTATAAATCCATAAAGAAAGTCATCAATAATAAGTGGGATAACTATTTTTATATTAAATTCTTTGATAATATTTTCATTAAAAAACAAATCAATATGATTAACAATAATATCTCCATGAAGAGTAGGTATATCCTCAAGAACTTTAGTACATGGTATTTCATAACACGCTATATCGTATAATCTATTATTTTTTAAAACGTAATTTTCCTCTTTGCGTATAAATAGTGCCGATGCGTTTAATGTTAAAATTTCATTTGCAAACTCAAATGCATATTCACTGATCTGTTCTAACCCAAATCTTTGCGTAAAAAAATCTATCGCTTGTAATAATACCTCATAACGGTACCCATTGCTCGTTGTTTTACTATCTAGCAATTAAATCTCCCCTTTTAATCAAACATTAGCTTATTATCTTGTGCATAAAATGTGCCCGTTGTGACTTTATTAAGTCGTTTTTGAAGATTTTTAATTTGTAATAACGTTCTTGGATAAGCTTTATCGTATATAGTAACTTCTCCTTCTCCCTTAGATGATAAAGTTTTTAAGAATCCCTGTCTCTCTTCTTCTAATTTATAAATTTCATTAATTAAATCTTGATGTATATTTTGATAACTCATATAATCTTCATCACTTTTTGTTCTTCCAAACTGCACGAGTGTCATTTCGTACACTTTTAATTCTCTTTCATTTTGTTCCGCCTTAACTAATAATTCCTTATAAGTAAGTAATAATTGATCTAATTGCTTTTTAATGGCTTTCCTATCAAAACCCTCTACATTAATATAAGTTTCCTTTTCATAAATATTGCCTACCATACGTAAAGATACTTTGGTTTTTGCTCTGATTGTTCCGCCAATTGTTCTGCCATTTTTAGCCTGTACTAAAATATTATCTGCTTCTAGATCACTGTCTAATGAATAATAACCAATATCAATTGTATCTTGAGCTTTAATTGTACATGCATTAGCATATTTTATAAATACACTTCCTCCAGCTTCGACAATACACTTCCCTTTGCCTGAAATACCACCCTTTATATAAACATTTCCAAACCTAGAACAAATTCTTTCAGCAGCTCCAACTCCTATATTGCTAAGTATCGAAATATCTTGCTTTGCTGTAATAGAAAATCCATTTTCAACTGTACCATTAACTGTAACATAACCATCAAAATCAATATTGCCAGTTTCATTTCCCACATTTTTATCAATAACCAAGTGATTGACAACACCTATTTTTCCTTCTTTCATTTGCAAAGCACCATCAAATTTAGCTATTAGGAGCGTCTTATTGCTCTTTTCAATAGCGTCTACACTATGTTGATCAAAGCGCAAGATCTTATCTTTACCAGGCTTTCCAGGTAATACCTCACCTTTAATATTCATACCATTTGCTCCGGTCTTTGCAAAATTTTTCTCTCCTAACCAATCACCTTTATGTATATAGGTAAATAAATTCATATCATAATAGTTGGTTCTTCCATCATCATGAAGTGTAGGCTTCGCCTCTGATAATTCTAAATAAGAAACACTTGCATCTGTCCCTTCCTTTGGCAGTAACCCTTTAGCTACAACAATCTGCTTTTGTGCTTGTAATTCTTTATTAATCACATCATATAAAATACCATGAACTACTTTATTTTCTTTTAGGAGTTGTAGTACGTCTTGTTTAACTGCTTCTTTTGTAGCCGCATATGTCTCCCTATCTAAATTAATAGTAATTTTAGCTTCCAAATTATCTGGTGAAATATAAATTTCAATAGGCGGCTTAAGTCTCCCAAACTCTATTTTTTCATTAGTGGCACATTCTAGAGATTCTCTTAATACAAGAAACTTTGTGATAACAATAGCTGGATATTTTTCCATAATAATTTGAAATTCTCTAATTGAAAATCCCTGTTTTGCAACTTGTATAAATAATATTTGACTTGCTTGTGTAATCGCGAAGTATTCATTTTGAACAAGTATCATAGCAACCACCTTTTTAACATTTTGTAAATGATGTCTCTATTTTTATATGTAACCTTAAGACTTTATTAAAATTACTCCCCTAACAAATGAAATTTTATTAAAATTTTATATATAATAACAACATTATAGCATATTCTTAAATATTTTTAAGCATTTTTTAATATTCAAAAGTATCTTTTACTAGCTATCTACTGTTTTTACAGCTGTACTTAATCAATTTCTAAGTGAAAAAGTCATATCTAACTGAAAAAACTCTATTTTAGACTGAAAAAGCTCTATTTTAGACTTGACATTTTAATAATATTAGAATAACATTTATTAGTTGTAGACTTTATATCATAAATCTCATGATTAATAAAGATAAGGACGGTTAAGATGCCAATAGAAACTCAAAATTATAATAACGAAATCAAACGACGCAGAACATTCGCTCTCATTTCACATCCTGATGCTGGTAAGACTACTCTTACTGAAAAGTTTCTCTTATACGGAGGAGCCATTCGCTCGGCGGGTTCTGTTAAATCTAGAAGATCTCAAAAACATGCAGTTTCTGACTGGATGGAAATAGAAAAACAAAGAGGAATCTCTGTAACCTCAAGTGTCCTCCAATTTGACTATAATGGCTTTTGCATCAATATATTGGATACTCCGGGACATCAAGATTTTAGTGAAGATACTTATAGAACGTTAGTAGCAACGGACAGTGCTATCATGGTAATTGATTCTTCAAAAGGTGTTGAAGAACAAACAAAGAAACTTTTTAAAGTCTGTAAAATGCGTGGTATCCCTATCTTTACATTTATAAACAAACTAGATACTGAGGGTAAGGATCCTTTTGAGCTTATGGAAGACCTTGAAAATGCCCTTGGTATTCGCTCTTTTGCTATGGACTGGCCCATTGGCGGGGGTAAAAACTTCAGAGGTGTCTACAATCGTCAAAAAAAACAAGTGGAACTTTTTAATGACGGTAAACATGGACAAGCTATAGCCACGTCTATAAAAGGTGACATTACTGATGAAAAATTCAAGACACTTCTTGGTGAAGATCTTCATCAAAAACTTCTTGAGGACATTGAACTGCTTGATATAGCAGGTGATGAATATGACATCGAACAAATCTTAAGCGGTAATCTTACCCCTGTCTTTTTTGGAAGTGCGTTAACTAATTTTGGAGTTGAGCCTTTTCTGGAAGCATTTTTAGAAATCAGCAGACCTCCTCAACCTAGATCTAGTAATCTAGGTGATATTGCTCCTGAAGAAGATTACTTTTCAGGATTCATCTTTAAAATACAGGCTAATATGAATCCAGCTCACCGTGACCGTATTGCTTTTCTTAGAATTTGCTCTGGTAAATTTGAAAAAGGCATGGTGGTTAACCACGTACAAAAGGGCAAAAAAGTAAAACTTGCACAGCCTCAGCAGTTTTTAGCACAAGACCGCGTTAGCGTAGAAACTGCTTATCCAGGTGATATTATCGGAATCCACGATCCTGGTATATTTAACATTGGTGATTCTTTGTGCAGCAGTGACTTAAATCTCATGTATGCAGGCATTCCACAGTTTGCCCCTGAGCACTTTATGAAAATTTCTACTGTAAGTGCACTAAAACGCAAGCAATTCCTAAAAGGGATTACCCAACTTGCCGAAGAAGGCTCTATACAAGTTTATAAACGTCATTTCACTGGCATTGAAGAACTCATTGTAGGAGCAGTAGGTGTACTTCAATTTGAAGTTCTTGAATACCGCCTTAATAATGAGTATGGTGTTGAAATTAAAAATCAAATGCTACCTTACCGTTTTATCAGATGGATTGAAATGGAAAACTTTAATCCTTCAACCTTTTTCCTTACAATGGACTCTATGCTAGCTCAGACAGAAAATGGTGACCCTGTTTTACTTTGTCAATACGAATGGGCAATTAGACAGATTGCAGAACGTAATCCTAAGGCTCTTCTAAGAGAAACTTACTTAAAGCATTAATGCTCTTGGCTAATGGCCATAAGGTAAAAGTATAAAAAATAGAGATCGCTTAACCAAGCGATCTCTATTTTTTATACTTTTACCTTATCCACTCTCTAAAAAATCTATTAAGTTCTCCATCTTCTGGCCTTTGTACTTTATGGGCCGTTAGCAAATAGTTATCACACTTAGCTAGTAACTCTTGAAAACAGTTTACGAGTGCAGTATGAGTGCTAATTTTAAGCCAATCATTATTAGCTGCTTTTGTTTGTATAAGCTTTTCAATTTCATTACATAAGTCTTGCTGCATAGATGTGCTTTCATATAAAGCTTTAAATGACATAGGTGGAATACTATGATTTTTCATAATATAGTCTGCTGCAAGTAGTGATCTTAAAACATAAAAATATCTTTTTAGTCTTTCCTCATCATGATTTTTTATATCTTCGAACTTATTAACTGCTATACTTCTATAGTGTTGGAGTGCAACTTTTTCATCAAAATACTTTAAGTTAACATTTAGAAGTGTTTCCTTAAATCCTTCTTTTTCCATGTATATGATAGGCGACTGAAGCCATTCTGATACTTCCGGATTAAACTTTTGAATTGATTTAAGTGCCTTTTTTAAATCCCAGCCTTCTATATCGTAGACTGGATCTACTGAAATCTCTATATAATCTTTTACCTCATTAATTGCTAAGTAAAATTCTTGTGGTCGCACATAAATGAATCTACAATGATAATCAGAATCCTTTGAAGGAAACCCCCATCCCCTCGTTCCAGCTTCTGCTGCATAAAGTATTATAATATCTTTTTTTTCTTCTATTTCTTTAAGTATTTTTTGAATTTTTTGGTACATATTATCTCTCATTATTTTTACCCCTTCCGACTCCATTAAATACATCATTTCTATTCTCTAACTCTTTTTGTATACTCTATTATACGTCCTTCCATCACCTTAATATTACTAGTTATCCAAATTATACAATTTTTATAAGCTTAATTTTAATAAATTTCCAAAACCATTTAAATTAAAACTTTATCATAAATAACCTCGTTGTTCTATTTTGTTAGTATATCCCAAAATAGTTGTTTTAATCTTAACTACACATAAACTCACTCTAAAAATGTCCATAGCCACATCTCTTGCATAAGTCTTCTACTGCCTCTCTTCTTGAAAAGCCCTCGTAGATGTCCTCTGCTCTTTTACACTTCAAAATGGTTTCTAATGGCTCCTCAAATATATTTCCAAGTGGTATGTTCCCATCATTATCCAGACAACATGGTACTACTGTCCCATCTACTAATATGCCGATCTGATCCCGTAGTCCTAGGCAAAACCGCTTTGTATAACTAGGCTCCCTAGCCATTTTTCCCCATTCAAACTTTTCTGCCATATTCAAATACACTCTATTACATAACTTGAGCTGCTTTTGTGTTTGTAGCTTGAGAATGAGATCATCTTCTAATCTAAAGCTCTCTTCTATCTTTTTTAAGATGTACTGATTGAGCTCATTACTTGCTCCTTGCTCTTTATTATCTAAGTTCCAGAGTCTTAAACTACATATGATATTACTTTGCCTGTTAACTTCTTTTACAAAACATAAGATGCTGTCTAAATACTCATAAAAGTTTAAATTACTTTCATTGGCCTCAAAACTATGAAGTGAAATATTGATCTGTCGCAGAGCCTTAGAAGAGATTAAAATATCTTTAACTTCTTTAAGCAAAGTCCCATTAGTCGTTAAATTTACTTTAAAACCTTCCCCAGCACTTAATTCTAAAAAAGTTTTGAGTTCTGGATTTAAAACTGGTTCTCCCATTAAATGAAAATAGATATATTCTGTATAAGGCTTTATAGCCTGTAGAATATATAAAAAGGAGACCTTATCCATGTGTTTCAAGGCTCGTTTTGTTTTAGGACAAAAATTGCAACTCAAATTGCAGATATTTGTTATTTCTACATATATTTTTTTAAATCTCATAAAATTCTTTTTGCCTCCTTATATAGACTATGTAGCCCCAAATACACAACATTCACTCATGGCAGTCTTTCACTAAAATTATATTGTATCATATGATTCCTCTGTGTTCACCTCTAATTCACCACTTTTATAATGTATATAGATAAACCGTTTTAAATAGCTTAATATACCTGTATATTTTAATTGGTTTTTCATATCCTAAGAAAAAGACATTAGGAGATGATATTTATGAGTAGAACAACTTCAGTAACCGCAAAACTTCATAGCTATTCTTTGG
>CAKZUB010000028.1 GCA_937921505.1 uncultured Clostridia bacterium
AAGACTTCCCATCCAGAAATGGAGTAAGACCCCTTAGAGACTATGAGGTTGATAGGTTGGAGCTGTAAGTGTAGTAATACATGTAGGTGACCAATACTAACGGTTCGAGGGTTTGACCTAATATAAGTGATTAAATCACAAGTAGCGGTTAGATAGTAATAATGATTGTGTTTAGTTTTGAAAGTATAATACTTTCAAAAGTTGTTTGGCCCAGTGGTACAGTTGGTTAGCACGCCGCCCTGTCACGGCGGAGGTCGAGGGTTCGAGTCCCTTCTGGGTCGTTAGTGAATAAATAATAATTTTCTATTATATTATTAGGTCTATTCACTGTAAATGAGGTCGCTTAGCTCAGCTGGGAGAGCATCTGCCTTACAAGCAGAGGGTCATAGGTTCGAGCCCTATAGCGACCATGATATGCCCGAGTGGCGGAACTGGCAGACGCACAGGACTTAAAATCCTGCGGGACTTACCTCCCGTACCGGTTCGATTCCGGTCTCGGGCATATTTTTTTTGCTTTTAAGTATAATAGTATTACTGTGTGCGCATAGCTCAGCTGGATAGAGCGTCTGACTACGGATCAGAAGGCCGAGGGTTCGAATCCTTTTGCGCACGTTTTTTGGACCCTTAGCTCAGTTGGTTAGAGCATCCGGCTCATAACCGGACGGTCCTGGGTTCGAGTCCCCGAGGGTCCATTTATAAAGAACGTTCTAAAAAGATAAACTCATAATAGAAACAAGCTATACTATTAAGTCTAATAGTATAGCTTGTTTTAGAATTTTTCAATAATTAAAAAGTATGAGGAGAAGATAATGAAAAGTAAGAGAGTAAATATATTAGGATTATGTTTCATAGCATGTATAGCGTGTATAGGTGGCAGTATGGTTTATACCTTACAGCAATTTATAGCTATGAATTATCTAGTGAGCGCAATAACTAAAATCATTTTTTTTGGTACTTTACCAATTGCTTATTGTATATTTATAGAACATATGTCTTTAAAAGAGACGCTTTATCTTAAAGGGAATGTAAGAGAGATTAAAAGAGCCATCGTATTAGGCGTATGCGTATCGGCTGTCATATTAATAGCATACGCTACCTTGAAAGCACATATAGACCTAGATTTAATTGCGAGTGAACTAATGGCAACATCAAGTATTAATGCCAGTACCTTTCCATTCATTGCGATTTATATTATTTTTGGCAACTCTTTTCTAGAAGAATACTTTTTTAGAGGGTTTATCTTTTTAACGCTTTGTAAAAAAGAGTATAAGAAATTAGCATATATTTTTTCAGCGCTTCTTTTTGCTATCTATCATGTTGCTATTTTTAAAACATGGTTTAGCCCAATGATTATAGGTCTTTCACTTATAGGTCTATTTATAGGAGGACTTATTTTTAACGCTATAAATGTTAAAAATAAGAATATTATTAATTCATGGGTTGTTCATATATTCGCAGATATTGCAATTATTTTAATAGGGATTAAGATGTTTTATCTATAATCATACTCATATAGAATTAATAAAGGGGAATAATACTATGAAGATATTATATTTTGATTGTTTTTCGGGGATTAGCGGAGATATGACACTAGGTGCTTTTATTGATTTGGGAGTTAAATCGGAAGTTTTAATAAAGGAACTCAAAAAGTTAAATCTTGAGGGATACACAATAGAAGTTACTAAAAAAATTAAAAAAGGATTAGTAGGAACAGATGTTAATATTGTATTAGATAACAAGAGAAGTTGTAGCCATCAAGAACATAATGAAGAATCTCATCATCAAACAAAGGAGCCACATGACCACACCCAGCCTCACACGCACACACATGAGCATGAGAGGACACATCAGCATATACATAATCACAATCATCAGCAGCATCGAAGTTATCAAGATATCATAGAAATTATTAAAAATAGCAGTCTTAGTGATAAGGTTAAAAAACTTAGCCAAAAGATGTTTTTTAAAGTAGCTGCTGCAGAGGCAATAATCCATGGAAAACCTATTGATGAAGTGCATTTCCATGAGGTGGGAGCTATAGACTCCATATTAGATATGGTTGGAGCTGCTATATGTTTTTATGAATTAAAAGTTGATAAAGTAGTAGGAGGGCCCCTTCATACAGGTACAGGAACTATTCGGTGTGCACATGGTATCATTCCAGTGCCATGTCCTGCGACTTTAGAGATACTAAGACAGAATAAAGTACCTTTTTATAGCACTGGGATAAGAAATGAATTAGTAACACCCACAGGAGCAGCGATTGCTGCGACATTGATAGAGGAATTTAGACCACTTGAAGAAGTGGAAGTACAGGCAATAGGTTATGGTCTTGGAAAAAGAGAAATGGAAATAGCGGGTATGTTAAGACTTATGCTTGTTGAAACTAAAAAGAGTGGTAGTAAATAAAAAGTGTATGTCTTTTTTCCCTAGAGTAGGGAGAAAGACATACACTTTTATTTTTCTTTAAAAGGTGGATCTTGTACATAAATACCTGCGAGTTTTTGAATACCTCGGGGAATAGCATCTTTAGAAGTTTTCCAATCGGCATCAGTATTCTTATAGTCATACTTGTCAATAAACCAAGAAATATCCGCTTCTATTCTTTTTAAATTTTCTTCCATCATATTAAATAAAATAGGATACAATTCCTCTTTTTGCTTATTTGAGAGAGAGGTATCTGAGAGTGATAAAATATCTCCAAAGTGAGAAACACAAAAACCTTTACAATTCACAAATAACTGTTTAAAGTCATCATTATGTGTTATAAGGTAAAAGAAAGTATCCATATACCTTTTGAAGTTCTTCTCGATAGAGTCACATATATAGCAACTTTTATCTTGAGCACTCACCCAATGGCTGATTGTATTATGAGAAGCTACATCTGATACTGATGCTTTTTTAAATTTAGATAGAAAGTGAGTAGAAGTTGGCGTGAATTTATCCATTTTCTTTTTAAGCTCTTTTTGAAGTTTAATATAGTGAGTATGAAGTATAAGTGCCATACCAAGGCGATTACCGTATTCATACATCTTTTTATAATGTTCTTTACAAAATCCCATCGTATCTGTTATTTCTCTCATATCGTCTTGCATATAGGCGCACCCTAATGTAAAAGAAATAGCGTCTTGTTCTAATTTACGCTTTATAAAGCAAAAAGGACATTCGTCTTCGGCCTTAAAAGCATCTGTTAAAGGAATGGTATAAATTGTATCTTTCATGTAAAACTCCCTTCGGCTTTTCTTATCATATTATAGCATATAAAGACACTTTAAGAAAAACTTTATAATTTATAGACGTTAGGTCAATTTGTAGTTTTTAGGTCTATGAAATAGAGTTATGAATGGGTATAATGAAAATGATATCTAAAAATCAAACGAAAAGGGCGTGTAAACATGAAAAATGTTGTAATGCTAGAAAATTTAGATCATTTTAACATAGGTCAAATCCTAGAAAGTGGACAAGTATTTCGTTTTGAAAAAATTTCAGATAGCAGTTATCTTCTAAATGCAAAAAACAAACTTATAAAAATAACACAAAAGCAAGGAAGCAGCAGTTTACTTATTTATAATGCAACGCTTGGAGAATTAGATGAAATATGGAGTAGATACTTAGATGTTCATACGGATTATCAAACTATTACTCAAACACTTTCTTACAAAGATAATTACATGGCACAAGCAGTAGCCTTTGGAGAAGGCGTTAGGATTTTAAAACAAGATCCATGGGAGATGCTCATATCGTTTATTATATCTCAAAATAAATCTATTCCTCATATTAAACAATGCATAGGAAATATAGCGCAGCAATTTGGCTTCCCAATTGATGAATATGATGAAAATGGTAAAACTTACTATACCTTTCCAACACCTAAACAGCTATCTTATGCAACAGAAGAAGATTTAAGAGCATGTAAGGTTGGATTTAGGGCGCCTTATATTATAGATGCTTGCCAAAAAAATTTAAATGGAGAGATTATCTTAAACGACCTTTATCTTCTTTCAGCAGAAGAAGCTAAAGAAAGTCTTATGAAGATTAAAGGGGTTGGACCTAAGATTGCAGATTGCATTTTATTATTTGCCTATTCAAAATTTGAAGTATTTCCTACAGATGTATGGATTAAAAGAGTTATAGAAGGGGTATACTTTAAAGGAAAAGAAATGAAGTTAAGTGAAATACAAATTTTTGCAAAAGAGTACTTTGGTGATTTAGCTGGGTATGCACAGCAGTATTTATTTTTTTATGGAAGAGAAAACAAACTTTTTAAATAAAAAGTGAAAACAAGAGAAAATCGATAAAAACAAAAGAAAATAGAAGTAATTTAATAAAAAGTGATTAAAAAATATTAAAAACGTTAAAAATTACATTTGCATAAAAGCAAATTATACCATAATATTATAAATACGATTAGCACTCTACTAGAGTGAGTGCTAACAAAACTAAAAAATTATTTATAACTATGAGTAGGGACGGAAACTAATGTATAAAAATAAATATGGGATGCATAGCATCTGTAAGTCATAAGATTTGTACATTAGGGATATCTATACTCAATGTATACCTAAAAATGAGTATAGCAAACAAACCTACATTAGATGTA
>CAKZUB010000029.1 GCA_937921505.1 uncultured Clostridia bacterium
TTTTGGGTTTAATTGGTGTTGTGAGAGACTCAATTATAACTCAAAATAGGGGGAGTTGCTATTTTTATTGCAAAAAAGCATCTAAACCCTTGATATATATAGTAATTAAATAAAAGAAGTAGTGTCAAACTTGACACTACCTGATGAAATTATGGAGGGAATATATGAGAATTAAAGAAATAATATTCAGTGGTAAGTCCCCACTAGCCAATGCAGGGTTTAAAAAACTTATAGGTCTGTTGGATCATCCTAATAGAAAAAAATATAATGATCCGATAAAACTAATCAAGGCTTCCGGGATTCAGCCGGGACAAACGGTATTGGAAATTGGTTGTGGATCTGGATTTTTTACAGAGGCAGCCTCCCAACTAGTAGAAGATGAAGGAATACTTTATGCCATCGATTTTCAGCCTGTCGCTGTTGAGCAGACACAAACGAAAGTTAGTGAGCTTGGTCTTAGGAATGTGTTTATTAAAAGAGAAGATGCCATGGATTTATCTTTTACAGATGCCATGTTTGATTTGGTTATTCTATATGGAGTTGTGCCAGCACCAGTAATATCAATGAAGGATATATCAAAAGAAATATACCGGGTTTTAAAGCCTGGTGGCACATATGCCATATGGACCATGGTGCCGTTTTGGAGGCCCGCCCAAGCCTTAAAACATGTGGACTTTATTCAAGTAAAAAAGGAAAATGGAGTTTTTCAATTAAGAAAGGTTTAAAAACCTTAACGGTAGGATACCGAATTAATGTCAGGGGGACAGAGGTATTGATACAAGATTAGCTCTAGGATATGTACAGGATGATTCACAGAAAAGAGCGCGAACAAATTTGCAGGAAGTTACAAGGTGGTTATTATAATAAACCGATTCTTATAAAGTTATTTATAGAGATGACTAATTTGGAAAAAGAAATAAAACTAAAATTATATTTTCTGGCATATTTTTGATCTTGAGTGTTTTGGCTTCAATTTTTCCTATTGTTTTAATGAAGAATATATTCATTCAAATTTAATCAGGTATGCTTATTATGCAGACCTTTACGGGTATTGGAAGAAAGGTATACTTTGAGATTATATTTGTCAATAATAAAAAAAACAAATTGATGTGGAGTTCATATGATTTGAAAACTCAAAACAGTAGCTTATGGTTTTGTGACATAGTTTCCGTTGATTTCTATCACAAAATATGTTACTATCAGTGTTAGAAGTGATATAAACTGTTATAAGGAGTGATAGTATGGATTTATTTGAGAGCGAAACTGTGGAATTGAAGGAAGTCTATGTTACGGATTTAAAGAAAGAGATTATTGCTTTTGCAAATACAAATGGCGGAACTATATATATTGGTGTCAAAGATAACGGAGAAGTTATAGGACTTAACAATGCAGATTTTGTGATGCAACAGATAACAAATTCCATACGAGATAGTATTAGACCTGATGTTTCTATATTTACCAATATTGAATTACTACAAGAAAACAGTAATTTCTTTATTAAGCTAACGGTTAATCAAGGAACTAAAAAGCCTTACTATCTATCAGATAAAGGGCTCAAACCTACTGGGGTATATGTTCGAAGTGGTACAACATCTGCGCCTGCTTCTGAAGATGCTATTCGTATGATGATAAAAATGACTGATGGTGATTCTTTTGAAGCAAACCGTTCTTTAATTCAAGATGTAACCTTTAATAGCTTAAAGGATGAAATGGCAAAAAGAAACTTAGAATTTACGGAAGTTCAAATGCAAAATATTGGCATTATTTCTTCCGATAATATATATACCAATATGGGGTTATTGGTCTCAGACCAATGCAAACATTCCATAAAAGTTGCCATCTTTCAAGGAACAGATAAATTGGTATTTAAAGATAGAAAAGAATTTACCGATTCTTTATTCAAACAGCTTACAGATGCCTATAAAGCAATAGATTTCTACAATGGAACAAAAGCGACTTTTCATGAATTATTACGCACAGATGAGCGTGATTATCCTGAAGATGCTGTTCGTGAGGCATTATTAAACGCTATCGTACACAGAGATTATTCTTTTAGTGGAAGCACATTTATCAATCTTTATTCTGACCGTTTGGAAATTATTTCTTTAGGTGGGTTGGTTTCAGGTTTATCTTTAGAGGCAGTTATGCTTGGAGCATCTCAATCAAGAAACGAAAAACTTGCAAACCTCTTTTACCGAATGAAGTTAATTGAGGCATACGGAACAGGTATAAGTAAAATCATAAGCTGTTATAAAGGTTTACCAATACAACCCAAATTTGAAAATGTAGAAGGTGCATTTTGTGTTACTTTGCCCAAGATCCATGCACAAGCACTGACAACAGAAAATGAAAAGTTTTTCCCTATCTTAAGCCTTTTTGAAACTAAAATTGAAATTACACGCTCTGATGTTGAAAATGCTCTCAACATAGGTACCACTCATGCAATCAATTTGCTAAAAGAAATGTTAGAAAAAGGACTTATTACAAAACTTGGTAATGGAAGACAAACAAGATATGTTGCAAAGTAAGGAAAAGGAAGAACCCTATGGTTACAATGGAAAAATACGAATGTTTTCTTATGCTACTGGGGTAGCATGAGAGAGCATTTTTTATGTACTATTTAGCATAAGTATTTTGTTTTAGTATTGTATACTAAAAAGTAAAAATATATAATTCTATATAGGATAAGTTCAGAAAGGAAGATTACGGTGATGAAAGTATCATGATCTTTGGGAGTCTCTTCTTATTGTTGATTTATTTAGGTATTCCAGCTATGTTAATAGATAAAATAATATTGAGATAGGATGATGTTTCGTCAAAAAGGTATAGCAAGGCTATGATAAATAAAGTTTTTGAATGGTTGTAAAGAGCTATCTACTATATGACACCACAGTACTTGCAATGAAGTTATGAAGAAGGAAAGTGAAATTATTTTCGGAAACAACGTAACAGAATTATATTTTGAAGATGATGATATGGATAGTTTTATTGATAAGTTGAATAGTTTGGAGGATATTGTTTATGTTCATCCGCTTAAAGAACACTCTTGGGGTCAAAGAGTTATACGTTTTTATGATTTGGATAAACATATTATTGAGGTTGGTGAAAATATGGTAATGGTCGTAAAACGATTTTTAAATAGCGGTCTTTCTATTGAAGAAACAGCTATGCGCATGGATGTACCAATTGCATACATAAACGGATGTTTAACTGTAGAGGGGAATTAAATATTAGGTTACAAGGAATAAGATTTTTTGATAGGAGTTTGCTTTTTTGATAAATGGAGGTGATTAACTTTGTTGCAAACTGTAAGATATCCAGTAAGTCATCCTTTGCTAAAAACGTTAATAAAGTACTTCTGGGTTATTGAAACGCAATCATCATTTGAAGTTAATCACAAACTTTTGCCTGTAAGTAATATAGATTTCATTCTTAATTTATCGTCTCCTATTAAATATACTATGGATGAAAAAAGTGATATAACGCCGAAAGGTTTTCATTTTAATGGCATTAGAAATAGATATTATAAAATTAATCAAAAAGGCGTGTTGCTTGTATTTGGCATTGCATTTTTTGAGGCTGGACTTTTTCCACTTCTAAAAATACCATTGTCTGAATTTAAAAATGATACAATAGAAATAGATTTAATTATAAAAGGTTTTACAACAAACATAGGGGAACAAATTATTTTAGCCCCTTCTATACCAGAAGCAATAAGAACAATTGAAATAGAGCTTGTGAAACTAGTTGATATTATGCTTATTCCAAGAAAAGAAATATATGAATTGCTTAGACTCGTTCATTCAAATATAAATGAACTTAGTATTAGTCTAATGTGTGAGCAGGTGGGCATAAACCAACGTAAACTTGAGCGTATTTTTAATCAATATGTTGGAATAAGCCCTAAGCAATTTCAGCGTATCAATCGATTTCGTGGGGTATTACATCAATTAGAAAAGAAGCGTTATCAAGATTTTACGCTGCTGGCATACGATAATGAGTATTATGACCAAACTCATTTCATAAAAGACTTTAAGTCTTTTTCTGGTTGTACGCCAGTAGAGTTTTTAAACGAGAAGAGTTCTATAAAACAAATAACTAAATATTGTTAAATGTCGCATTTTTACTATTCATTAAAGCATAGGGCAGGTAGAATGATGTTAAAATACTATGTTTGTGGAGAGGAAAATTTTATGAATAAGAATAAGTGTACTGAGATTGCTGAGTTTCAAGTTGGTTTTGGAGTTACAGATGAAGATTTTTTTAGGATTATAGAATCCCTTGAACTTAACTTTCATGCGAAACAGGCAGGATTTATTGATACCGAACTTATTAAAGATAATGAGCAATCTAGGTGGATTATGATACAACACTGGGAATCTATTGAACAAGCAAAGGAAGCATCGAAAATAATGATGAAAGAGCCTGCTGCTGAGAAATTCATCAAAGCACTAGATCCTAAAAGTGTAGAAATTAGATATTTAAATCATGTTAACCTATGGTGTAAATAATATTTATAATAAAACCCTCACTTAAGGCCCAAAGTTTTTGTTGGGCCTCTTTATTATAAGCAAACTTATTGGCTTTAACCTCTCTCATTTTTTCATCATAATAAAATCCACTTCTTTTAGATCCAGTCGCAAGCTCTGTATAAACCTTAGCCATTTCATCTGGAGAAATCGAAAACTGACTTTTTACTTTATACATATATTTCAAAAGAGGAGAGATGTTTTGATATCTATTCATATCAATCTTAACATTTGTTACTCTTACGGAGTATACAGAAATATTAGATTCAGCAAGTTTGTCTTTAAGCATTAAGGAAAACATAAGTTGCGCTAATTTCGTTTGATAATAGGTTTTTGCGGGTGAGTAGTACTTGTCGCCCTTGATGTTATCAAAATCAAAGGTGAGGTTTGGGTAAAGCATTAATCCTTGAGAAGAAATATTAATTACTCTGCCATCATTTGTTTTTTGCATGAGGGGCAATAACCCTTGTACTAAAGCAAAGGGTGCTAAATGATTAGTAGCAAATTGTGCTTCATGACCCTCAGAAGTTATAAGAGGTGTTTTACGGCTTAAATCAAAATCAGCAGCGTTATTAATGAGAACATCTAACGTATCAAATCTTTGTGTATACGCTTTAATAAAATTTTTAACATCACAAACAAGTGATAAATCTACCTTCATTGCAAAAACATGAGGATTCCCTGTAGTAAGCGTAATTTCTTTACAAACCTCTTGAGCTTGTTCAATGTTTCGACAAGCAAGGATAACAGAAAACCCTTTACTTGCAATTTGAAAGGCAGCACTTTTGCCTATTCCTGAATTCCCACCTGTTATAATACAATTTTTCATAAATATTCCTCCTTATAAAAGCTATTTTTTAGTAGTGTAAGGTATAGATCAAATGCCTGACTTGCGCCTTGTACATCAAGTTCTTTTGTTTTTGATAAATCTCTTACGTACCCCTCAGTACACCAAGTAATTACTTTCATTACTATCTTGGGGTCAATATCATCTTTGAATTTTGAAAAATCGGTGTTTATAAAAAATGTGTCAAATCCCATGCTAACATATTTTTGATGAATGGTTTTAATGTCCCTAACTACTGCTTCATCGCTTTCAAAGTAAGCACATTTTAAAAAGTCTAATAGAGAAGGATATTTTTTGATTGTACTAAGTTTAATGTCTTGTATAAGCTTAATTTTTTTAAAGAAATCCGTTTCACGAGTATCAAACTTGTTTTTGATTGCATTTGTAATATTAGAGGAACAAAAATCGAACAAAAATAAATACAAGTTTTTCTTATTGCCAAAGTAATGGAAAACCAAGGCTTTAGATATGTTTGACGCTACAGCAATATCATTTACAGAGGTCTTTTTATAGCCGCTATTTCCAAAGGAGACAAGTGCAGCGTTAATAATGTTATCTTGTTTATAACTGTCTAAGTTTATAAATTTATCCATAAGCCACTCCTATTAAACATGTTAACCGATCCGGTTAATAGTATTATAATACAATTAACCGATTCGGTCAACGCGTGCTATGTATGTGCTTAAATAAACTGTAGTTTTGATATTATAATACTTAGAGAAATAAGAGCTTTTAGTAGATTCAAGACCTATGGTATGTTAAAATCAGAGAATAGTAGGAAAATATTTTAAAAAGAGGTGAAAGGTTGAAGGAAAAAAGCTTTCAACTTTTTATTTGTGGTAGCATCACAAGCAAAGCTTGCGATATACAAAGGGGGTAGAAATGAATATCGGGAAACTCTACAAATTAAAACAAAAAGATATTGGAAAAAGTAGTGAAATAGCTGCAAAAGCATTTTATCATTATCCTATGTTTACTTATATTTTAGGAAGGAAACTGAGTGATGAAACCTTAAAAGTGGTAGGGCGCTTTATAATTAAATATGCAGTTCTTTTTGGAGAGGCCTACGCAACTTCACCTGAAATTGAAGGGATAATATTATTTTCAGATTCAAGAGATTATAACTTTAGTTTATTTAGAAGTTTAAGATGTGGTGTACTATCCCTTGCTAAATTAGGAATAGAAGTGGGTAAAAGATTCAATGACTTTAATACATTTTGTCTCAAAGTTCATGAAGAAAGCATAAAAGAACCACATCAATATATCATACTACTTGGTGTTGATCCCCAAAAACAAGGGCAAGGATTTGGAAGTAAACTGCTGCTTCCAGTATTAAAAATAGCAGAAGAAAAAAAGCAATCCTGTTATTTGGAGACGCATAATGAAAAGAACGTAGAAATTTATAAAAGATATGGGTTTGAAGTAGTTTCTCAAGATGTTATTCCAGGGACAGATACCATACAGTATTCTATGCTAAAAAGAATTTAAACTTTATAAGCCATTATTCATCTAATGCCTATACCCATTGCAATATCACAAGTAAAGCTTGCGATATGCAATGGGTATAAATATGAGAGTACATCCATAATTAAATTTGTCATATTCCAAACTTACTGGTATCATAATAATAGAAGAAGTGACATATAGCCCTAAATGGGCTGTGATTTTTAGAAATAGACAAAAAATAGAGGATTTGAAATAGATTATGAAAAAATTAGTTATTGGAATATTAGCACATGTGGATGCGGGCAAGACAACACTATCAGAGAGTATGCTTTATCTGAGCGGTAAAATTCGAAAGCTTGGAAGAGTTGATAATAAGGATGCCTATTTAGATACCTATGATCTAGAAAGAGCAAGAGGAATCACCATTTTTTCCAAGCAGGCCATATTTGAAGTAGAAGACACTACGATTACCTTATTAGATACTCCAGGACATGTGGACTTTTCAGCTGAAATGGAGCGTACACTTCAGGTGCTGGATTATGCTATTTTAGTCATAAGTGGCACAGATGGTGTGCAGGGGCATACTAAAATATTATGGCGGCTACTTAACATATATCACATACCTGTTTTTTTATTCGTCAATAAGATGGATCAGAATGGGGCAGACAAGAAAAAGTTAATCAAAGCATTGAAAAAGCAGCTAGATGAGAGCTGTATTGAATTTGGACAAGGCAAGGTAGATGACTTTTACGACCAATTGGCGATGTGTGATGAAACAATGATGGACGCCTATCTAACAGCAGGACATATTGAAACGTTACAGATTAAAAAAGCTGTTATGGAACGTAAGGTATTTCCATGTTTTTTCGGCTCCGCTTTAAAGTTAGAAGGTATTGAGGAATTGATACAGGGCATTGTGAGGTATGCCAGTATACCTTCTTATCCCAATGCGTTTGGAGCTAAAATATTCAAAATAGCAAGAGATGAACAAGGGAACCGCTTGACGCATATGAAGCTTACAGGTGGCAGACTTAAGGTGAAAGATGTCTTAGCTAATGGCATGTGGGAAGAGAAAGTTAACCAGATTCGTATCTATTCTGGACAGAAATACGATGCAGTAAATGAGATAGAGGCAGGGTCTGTATGTGCAGTCATAGGGCTTAGCCAAACTAGACCAGGAGAAGGCTTAGGGATAGAGGAAGCTTCAGACACGCCTCTATTAGAACCTGTACTGTCCTATCAGATTATACTTCCAGAAGACTGTGACCCAAAAGTGATGCTGCCTAAGCTGCGTCAGATTGAGGAGGAGGAGCCGGAACTTCATATTGTATGGGATGAAGAGCTGCAAGAAATTCAAGCACAGATCATGGGAGAGGTGCAAATTGAAATTTTACAGAGCCTTATACAAAGCCGTTTTGGTGTTAAAGTGATAATGGGTGCAGGAAGGATTGTCTATAAAGAGACTATCGTTAGTAAAGTAGAAGGGGTAGGGCACTTTGAGCCGCTAAGGCATTATGCAGAGGTACACCTATTATTAGAGCCGGGTGAACCAGGAAGTGGCTTACAATTTAAAGTAGCATGCAGTGAGGATGTGCTGGGAAAAAACTGGCAGAGACTCGTTTTATCGCATCTAGAAGAAAAAGCCCATAAAGGGGTTTTGACTGGTTCAGCGATTACAGATATGAAGATTACTTTAGTTTCTGGCCGAGCACATAATAAGCATACAGAGGGAGGAGATTTCAGAGAGGCTACCTACCGTGCAGTGCGTCAAGGATTAAAGTCGGCAGAGTCCATGGTGCTGGAGCCTTATTATGCTTTTCAATTGGAACTGCCTGAGAAAATGGTAGGAAGAGCTATGACTGACATTGAAAAAATGCATGGTACATGTGAAATTTCTCAGACAAATGGTGAGATGGCAATGCTTGTGGGGAGTGCGCCAGTTGTTAATATGAGAAATTATCAGCAAGAGGTAGTTGCTTATACTAAAGGCTATGGGAGACTGTTTTGTAGTTTACAAGGGTACGCACCATGTCATAATGCGGAAGAGATCATAAAAAGTATCGGATATGATTCTGAAAGAGACATAGAAAATCCAACAAGTTCTGTATTTTGCGCCCGTGGCACTGGCTTTTTAGTGGCGTGGGATAAAGTAAAGAATTATATGCATATTGAAAGTTGCTTAGAGAAAAAAGATAATTTAGGGGAAGCAGCAGCCTACAACCAGGCACCATATAAAGAAGAGCGGTGGATCGATTTAGATGAGATCGACCATATTATCAATGAAACTTTCTATGCCAACAAAGGTAAGAAGACTGTTTGGAAAAAGCACAAAACAGCCAGGGAAAGCTATTATGAGCCTACTGTCTATGTAAAGAGAGAGATAGAAAACAAAGAAGAGTATCTCCTTGTGGATGGTTATAATATTATCTTTGCATGGCCTGAGTTAAAAGAGCTTGTAGAAGATAATATGGACGGTGCTAGAATGAAATTGCTCCATATCCTAAGTAATTACCAAGGGATTCGAAAGTGTCATATCATCGTTGTATTTGACGCCTATCGTGTTCAGGGACATGTCACAGAAGTTATCGACTATCATAATATCCATATGGTCTATACCAAAGAGGCACAAACAGCAGATCAGTATATTGAAAGATTTGCCCATGATAATCAGAAAAAATATAATATAGTAGTTGCAACGTCAGACGGATTGCAGCAGATCATTATTAGGGGAGCTGGAGGTTCCTTATTATCAGCAAGAGAACTAAAGGCTGAGATAGAAAGAGCCAATGAAGCAATACAGAAGGCCTATCAGGAAGTACAGACAGCAGGCCGTAATTATTTAATAGATTCATTGTCTCTAGAAGCTAAACAGCAGATGGAAGAACTGCTTAAAAAAGAAAGTGATAAGCTATAAATGAGAAGATTATAGCTTGAAACTAAAAGCACTATTTGCTTTTATGATTTGTATTTGGTATCATATGATTTGTAATAATATTACAAGAATATATTAAAAAAGTGGAGGAAGAAATGAGCTTAGGATTTTATAAAAAATTAATGGCACATTTCAAATTGATACATGGATAACCAAGGTCAAGAACGTCAGCGACGTGTTCGCTATAAAGGCACTCATCCTAAAGCTTTTAATGAAAAATATAAGGAACTGCAACCAGAGAAATATGCTGATGCCGTGGCAAAGGTTATTCAAAAGGGCAGTACGCCTGCTGGCATGCATCGCTCAATTTGCGTTAAAGAAATATTAGAGTTCTTACAAATTACGTCTGGACAAACTGGATTAGATGCAACACTAGGTTATGGAGGGCATACTTTAGAGATGTTAAAATGTTTAAATTCAAAGGGGCACATGTATGCAATGGATGTAGATGCTATTGAATTACCACGCACCCGAGAGCGTTTAGAGTGCTTAGGTTATGGTTCAGAAATTTTAACAATCAAGCAAATGAACTTTTCTAATATAGATCAAATTGTATCCGAATCAGGACCATTGAATTTTGTATTGGCAGACCTAGGTGTCTCTTCCATGCAAATAGATAATCCAGAAAGAGGATTTTCATTTAAGAGTGAAGGGCCACTAGACTTACGACTAAACCCTAAAAAGGGTATATCAGCAGCAGCTCGTTTAAAAACTATTTCACAAGATGAATTACAAGGTATGTTATTAGAAAATGCGGACGAGCCTAATGCCGCAGTCATTGCGCGCGCTATTATTTCTGAAATTAAAAAAGGAAGAGACATAGCAACAACAACTCAGCTCCAACAAATTATCAAAGATACGCTGCAATTTATTCCTGAAAATAGTAGGGACAAGGAGATTAAAAAAGCCTGTCAGAGATGCTTTCAAGCGCTGCGAATTGATGTTAATAATGAATTTGAAGTATTATATGAATTTTTGGAAAAACTTCCGGCTGTCCTTGCCGAGGGAGGACGCGTTGCTATACTTTCATTTCATTCAGGAGAAGATCGTCTCGTTAAAAAGTCTTTTCAGCGCTTTTTTCGTGAAGGGGTTTACCGAGAAATAGCACCCGATTCTATACGACCATCAGTAGAAGAATGTAATACCAACAGTCGTGCGCGTTCTGCTAAATTACGTTGGGCTATAAAAGCATGATCTGTCATCTAAGTGGTGCTATCTTACTAACCCAAGTTTATAGGTATACAAATTGACAATATATATAGGATTGTATATAATATTGCTTGTAGTATTATGTTAAAAAATGTTGAAACCTTTTGATTAACACATAGGTTTTGCTTTTTAAATTAATAAATTTTAAACTGAGGAGAATAATTATGAAAAAATTTTTAGCTTTAACTTTATGCACAGCACTAATCGCAGGTCTATCATTAACAGGATGTGCTTCCAAAAAAACTGAGGAATCATCTTCAAAGGCCGCAGAAACATCAAAAGCTTCTGCGAGTACAACAAGTGACAAAACATGGATCATCGCTACAGATACTGTATTCAAACCATTTGAATATACTAATGAAAAGAATGAATTTGTAGGTATTGATGTTGATTTACTTGCAGCAGTTGCAGAAGATCAAGGATTTAAATATAAATTAGAGAGCCTTGGATGGGATGCAGCAGTTGCAGCAGTTCAAGCAGGTCAAGCAGATGGTCTTATTGCAGGGGCAACAATCAAACAAGAACGTATTGATTCAGGCTGGATCTTCTCAGATGGATATTACAATGCAACACAGACATTTGTAGTAGCTGAGGGAAGTAACATTAAGAGCTTTGAGGATCTTAAAGGTAAAAATGTTGCAGTTAAAAACGGTACAGCAGGTGCTGACTTTGCAAACAGCTTAAAAGATCAGTATGGATTTACAGTAACTGTGTTTGAAGATTCACCGACTATGTATCAGGACGCAATACTTGGAAATAGTGCGGCATGTGTAGAAGATACACCTATTATGGCAGTTTCTATTAAAGAAGGTGGCCTAAAGCTTACAATTCCAGCGGGAATGGAAAGTGAAGGGGCTCCTTACGGTTTCGCTATTATGAATAAAGATAACCAAGAATTACTAGATATGTTCAATGCGGGACTTGCAAATGTTAAAGCAAGTGGAAAATACGATGAAATACTTAATACATACTTAAAATAATAGTATATTAAAGTTAGCTACGGACGTGAGAAACTGTTACAGGTATCTCACGTTCTTGTTGTCAGCTTTTATGCAATAAGAATATGGAGGTGTAGTTATGATTGCGATCATTGAGACATATGGTTCAATGCTGCTCCAGGCGCTGGGTAAAACTCTACTGCTCACGTTGTTATCATTGGTTTTTGCCATGGTAATTGGCCTGATTTTTTCATTGATGAACGTTGGAAAAAATCGACTTTTTAACTTTATAGGTACTGCATATGTTGATGGGGTGCGTGGTGTTCCACTGATTGTATTGGCTTATTTTATATATTTTGGTGTACCATATGGTATTAAAATGTTGGGAATACAGGATTTCAGACTGACAGCTCTTCAGGCTGGAACGATTGCACTTGCTATGAACTGCGGTGCCTATATGGCTGAGATTATTCGTGCAGGTATTGAAAGTGTTGATAAAGGACAAATGGAAGCTAGTAGGAGTCTGGGGTTAAATTATAGTAAAAGTATGCGATTGGTGGTGCTGCCACAGGCTATCCGTACAATGATTCCTTCTATTATTAACCAGTTTATCATTACATTAAAAGATACATCCATTCTTTCAGTTATTGGGTTTCCAGAACTTACTAATATGGGTAAAACTATCAGCGGTAACACATTTAAGATTTTAGAAACCTGGACAATCGTTGGTATTATGTATATGGTTGTTATTATTACGCTTAGTAAGGTGGCTAAGAGAGTTGAAAGGAGGGTTAACCGTGGCAGATAGAAAGATTAAAATCCATGTCGAAAATTTAAAGAAAAGTTTTGGTAAATTAGAAGTTTTAAATGGCATGAGTATTGATATTTTTGAAGGAGAAGTTGTCGTTTTACTAGGCCCTTCCGGAAGCGGTAAATCTACTTTCCTTCGCTGTCTTAATCAACTTGAGGCAGCAACAGCCGGCAGTATAATCATTGATGGAAAGAATATTACAGATAAACATACAGATATCAATAAAGTACGTGAAAATATTGGTATGGTGTTTCAGCATTTCAATCTTTTCCCACACAAAACTGTTTTAGAGAATATCATGCTTGCTCCGGTGGAGCTAAAGATCATGACCAAGGCAGAGGCTAAGGAAAAAGGTATGCAGTTATTAAGACGTGTTGGGCTAGATGCTAAAGCGGATGCGTATCCATCCCAACTCTCAGGTGGACAAAAACAGCGTGTAGCCATTGCAAGATCACTGGCTATGAATCCTAATATTATGCTTTTTGATGAGCCGACATCAGCACTAGATCCTGAAATGGTGGGAGAAGTTCTCTCTGTTATGCAGAAGCTTGCAGCAGACGGTATGACGATGGTTGTTGTAACACATGAAATAGGCTTTGCAAAAGAAGTTGCAGATAGAATCGTATTTATGGATGATGGTGCTATTGTAGAGCAGGGACCACCACAAGAAGTTATTATGCATCCAAGAGAACCCAGAACCATTGATTTCTTAAATAAAGTTTTATAGTCTGTTTTGGAGGAAAACTATGAAAAAGATTATTACAATTAGTCGTGAGTTTGGAGCTGGTGGAGGAGAAATTGGAAGAAAAGTAGCTGAGGCTCTGAAGTATGAGTATTATGATAAAGAGTTAATCCTAAAAACTGCAAGAGAATCTAACATTGATGTAGATAGCTTGTTGAAATGGGATGAGAAGGTCCCGATGAACTTCGGATTTTCCCAAAGTCTTTTTGACTTTTACAATAAGCCGTTAAGTGAAAA
Organism: uncultured Clostridia bacterium; assembly: GCA_937921505.1. GTDB lineage: Bacteria > Bacillota > Clostridia > Lachnospirales > Cellulosilyticaceae > FMMP01. Next base: position 13,692 of record CAKZUB010000029.1, read on the forward strand.
ACTTTTTAGTGCCCAACACGAGGTCATTAAAGCAGTTGGTGAAAAAGGAAATTGTGTGATCGTTGGTCGCAATGCAAATACAATTTTAAAAGAATATGATTATGCGTTACATGTATTTGTACATGCAGATCCTTATTGGCGTCAAGAACGCATGAAGGCAAAAATGCCTGATGCAACTGAGGCTAAAATCAGTGAACATATTCGTCATATAGATAAAATGAGAAGAAAATATTGTACTTATTATACCAATACAGAATTTGGTGTTGCTGATTATTATGATATTAGTTTTAATACATCCAAAATCGGAATTGATGCTTGTGTAGAGGTCATTTGCAGCCTAGCAAAGCAATAATTAAGTATTTTTATAATTTTTTAGATCTGGATTTCAGTTTAAATGAAGAGATGATTTCTGTATTGAACAGGAATCATTTTTTTAATTTCAAAATGTGCAAGATTATTCCTAGCTACAGGATGTTAAAGGCAAAGTAATTTATAAAAAAATGGATATACTAATTCAGTGAAGATCTTATTTATCAAGCTATTAATCAAGGATATTATAAAAGTAAAGATTAGGATATAAAGGCTTGTAGTATGCAATGGATATAAATATAAAAAAAGAAAAGGAGATAAGATGACAGATCTAAAAGCAATAAAAGAGATAGGATGGAAGTTAGATAACAGCTATCGGCATCTGCCAAAATCATTTTTTACTAATCAGAATCCAACCCCTGTACGTTTACCCAAGTTGATCATTTTTAATCATACGCTTGCAGCGTCTCTAGGATTAAACACTGAGGGACTGCAAAGCCAAGAAGGGGTAGCGATACTTGCTGGCAACCAAGTTCCAGACGGTGCTTTGCCACTAGCTCAAGCTTATGCAGGACATCAGTTCGGACATTTTACAATGCTTGGGGATGGTCGTGCTGTACTAATTGGCGAACAAATTACGCCTTCAGGTGAACGGTTTGATATTCAACTTAAGGGTTCAGGCAGAACACCCTATTCACGTGGTGGAGATGGCCGAGCAACACTTGGACCGATGCTACGTGAATATATTATAAGCGAAGCAATGTATGCGCTTGGTATTGCGACTACCCGCAGCCTAGCGGTGGTGACAACTGGAGAGACAGTTATTAGGGAAACCTACCTGCCAGGCGCAATTTTGACGCGTGTAGCTGAGAGTCATCTGCGTGTGGGGACTTTTCAATATGTTGCAAAATGGGGTACAATAGAAGAACTTAAGATACTGGCTAATTATACGCTAAAGCATCATTTCCCAGATGCCCAGAAGGATGATAATCGTTATCTTTCACTACTTAAGGAAGTAATCAAGCGTCAGGCTGATTTGATTGCGAAATGGCAGATGGTTGGTTTTATCCATGGGGTAATGAACACTGACAATATGACCATTAGTGGAGAAACGATTGATTATGGTCCTTGCGCTTTTATGGATACTTATGATCCGGCAACAGTATTTAGTTCCATTGACCGCCAAGGCCGCTATGCCTATGATAATCAGCCGCATATTGCTGGGTGGGACCTTGCACGACTTGCTGAAGCGCTATTGCCGCTGCTGCATGACGAGCCAGAACAGGCCCTCAAGTTAGCGCAGGATGAACTTTCAGACTTTACTAAGTTGTATCATCGTAATTGGTTAATGGGAATGAGGGCAAAACTTGGGATATTTAATGAAGAACTGCAAGATGAATCTCTGATTAATGACTTGCTTGAAATGATGCAAAAGTATCATGCGGACTATACCAATACGTTCCGTACATTAACTTATGATACACCAAAGGATACGGATTTGTTTAAAAGTACAGATTTTGCTAAGTGGTATCAAATGTGGCAGGCAAGACTCAGTAGGCAGCAAGAATCTGAAACAGCATCACATCACTTGATGAGATCTTCCAACCCCTCAGTAATTCCTCGTAATCACCAGGTAGAAGCTGCACTAGAAGCCGCAGTGAAGCAAGAGGATTATAGCGTAATGGAGAAGCTTTTAGAGGTTCTTTCAACCCCTTATGCACACTCATCTAATCAAACTCAATACACTGCACCTCCTGCACCATCAACATGTTCTTACCAAACATTTTGTGGTACCTGATGCATAAAGAGCTGATAAGATTTTAATGAATGAGTGATGAAGAGCGCATATGATATGTTTATTTTGCGTAGATTAGAAAATGGAGATGTAATTATTATGAAAAGATGGCTTATGCAAGAGTATGTTGAAAAATTTTTTATTTGTATCAGAATATTGACAAATGTTCAAAGGCTTTCTATAATGAAATTAAATAATTATGAAAGGGAGACAGTTAATAAACTGCGAATGGTGAATTTATCATGAGTGTTTCACTAAGATGGATCAAATTTGAATCTATAATGATAGCAATTTTACCCGTTTACGGGAGAGGTGCGTCCATTTATAAGATTCAAGCTGCAAAAGATCCTATTAGTGACCAGGGCATATTCGTTCAGTAATATATAAAACTGACTCTAAAAACCCAAGGCTAATTGGCCTTGGGTTTTTTATGTCTTGCTCTAGTCTGGATCAGGGTGAGGAAGGACGCGTTGCAGCTATCATAATAAATAAAGTGAGGGAAAGACAATGATAGAATGCAGTGTATGTGAATTAAGTAAATCTTATGGAGCCTATAAGGTGTTTGAAAATATATCCTTTGAGATTAAATCAGGAGAGAGAATAGGGGTGATTGGACAAAACGGATGTGGAAAAACTACTCTTATGAAAATCTTGATGGGACTGGAAGAATATGAAGGCGGAGTCATTCATATGAGAAAAGGAGCACGGCTTGGCTATTTAGAGCAGGTTCATCATATAGATAAGTTCGCAGACGTTGAAGAAGTTTTATGGCAGGCCTTCGAAAAAGTTACGGTGCTAAAAAGAGGGATGCAAGATCTTGAAAAAACCTTTGCAAATCTAAAGGGTAAGCCTTTAGAACAAGCAATGACTAAGTATAGTAAGTATTTGGAGGAATATGAGCGGCTTGATGGTTACCAATTGGAAACAAAGATTAACCGCGTATGTGAGGGATTGGAAATAACATCCAGCCTTCGAAGCATGCCTTTTGAAGCCTTAAGTGGTGGGGAAAAGACAAGAGTGATTTTAGGAAGACTGCTGTTAGAATCTCCGGACATTCTCCTGTTGGATGAACCTTCTAACCACCTGGATATTTCTTCTATAGAATGGCTTGAAAATTTCTTAAAGGAGTATAAGGGGACGGTGGTGGTTATTTCTCATGATCGCTATTTTTTAGATCGGATTACTACTAAGATCTACGAACTTGAGCCTAATCAGATGGTGGCTTATCATGGGAACTACAGTGTTTATGTGATAGAAAAAGAGAGAAGGTTTTTGGAAGATTTCAAAAGGTATCAAAACCAGCAAAAGCAACTAGATCGTATGAACGAGCAAATTCATCGCTATCGCGTATGGGGAGCAGCCCGTGACAGTGAAGTAATGTACAAAAGAGCTAAGGAGCTAGAAAAACGTTTAGAAAAAATCAGTGTACTAGATCGGCCAGTCCTAGAAAATCGCAAGATGAGAATGGATGCATCTGCGGGCAGAAGGTCGGGCAAGCTGGTGATTACAGCAGAAAGAGTTCAAAAATCTTTTGGAGAAAAACACCTTATTAAAGAGAGAGACTTTACAGTCTTTTATGGAGACAGTATCTGTTTAATGGGAGCTAATGGAAGCGGAAAAACAACGCTTTTAAAGCTTATATTAGGAGAATTGCAGCCGGATAGAGGGGTTATCAAAATAGGAGAAGGCGTAAAGATTGGATATCTGCCACAGCATATTGTATTCGAGGATGAAGAAAAAACCTTAGCAGAATACTTTGCTTATGAGCACGACATTTCTCTAGGAGCCGCAAGAGGCGCTTTAGCAAAAATGCTTTTTGTGCAGGAAGAGGTGCATAAACGAATAAAAAGTTTATCAGGAGGAGAAAAAAGCCGTCTTAAGCTGTGTTCGCTCACTTATGAGAAAGTGAATCTTTTAGTATTAGATGAACCGACCAATCATTTAGATATAGAATCCAGAGAGGAACTAGAAGAAGCCCTAATGTCTTTTGAAGGAACTTTGTTTTTTGTTTCCCATGATCGCTATTTCGTTGAAAAGACAGCAGATCAAATCCTTTGGATTGAAGAAGGGATGCTCCAATCATATCCTTTTGGATATAAAGACTTTATAGAAAAAAGACAAAGAAGAAGCGAAGAAAATAAACGCTTTTGCCAAAAGAATGCTGAAAAGAGTCAAAGAAAAATGGTAAAAACCAAAAATCAACAAGCCAACACTATGATTTTAACTAACTTAGAGGAAATTGAAAAAGAAATAGAAGCAGTAGAAGAAAAACAAGAGGCTATTTTAGCGGAGATTGAAAAGAATCAATCAGACTATATTATCTTAAATGCTCTCTTATCAGAAAAACAACAGCTGGCTGAGCAGAGTAAAGCACTTTATGTGAAGTGGGAAGATTTGCTTGCTGGGAAAAGCTAAGAAGTCTTCAATTAAAAAACAGATGATGCCTTAACTATTTGAGGCATCATCTGTTTTGCTTTATCATTTGATAGCGGTTATTGCAAATTTTGAGTAAGGACTCATAAGACGATTTTTTAGTGGCATGTTATGTTTTTCAGCTTTTTCTATGTTGTATAGTCTATAAACTATAACCTTTTTAAAGCGTGAATCTTCTGCAGATTTTAAGACATGCTTTGTTAACTTATTTTTCAGTATAGGAAGAGCTTGCAAGGTTTGTTTGAGAACCATTCCCCATCGATAATAATAAGTTTTCCACCAGGCTTTAGGATTCTATGCCACTCAGAAAATGAGTTTTACCAACCTGGCTAGATTCCCGAAATACAATGTTTTCTTGAGACTCTAAAAAAAATAATGAACTGTACTCATGAAAAGAGTTGTTTTGGGTAATAATGTAACTGAGTATAAGATCATAAATAGAAAAGATGTGAGACATATGACTAAACCGCAAACAATAAGTGTAACAAAACCAACAGATGAAGAGCTTCCCAAAGAGAAATTTGATGAACTTGAAAAGTTTATTGATGGCATGGAAACGACAAAAGGGGCATTAATAGAAATACTTCATAAAGCTCAGAATATATTTGGTTATATTCCAAGAGACGTACAGCTATTTGTAGCTAGAAAACTAGGGATACCAGGAGCAGAAGTTTTTGGAGTAGTAAGTTTTTATTCTTATTTTACAACTAAACCTAGAGGCAAGCATACAATCAGTTGTTGTATGGGGACTGCATGCTATGTAAGAGGAGCACAAAAAATTTTAGAAAGTCTAAAAGAAAAGTTAGGGATTGACTCCAATGAGATCACAGAAGACGGGCTTTTTACTTTAAAAGATGTAAGGTGTATAGGCGCTTGTGGACTCGCTCCAGTTGTCATGGTAGATGATAAAGTATACGGAAGGGTAAAGGAAGAAGATCTTGATGATATTATTAATCAATATCGTAAGTAAAGCTATACTATAAGTCAAAAAGTAGGAGACAGACATATGCAAATTAAATCTTTGGATGAGCTTAGAAAAATAAAAGAAGAGTATAAAGACAGCGTAAAGCTTAGAAGTCAAACGGAAACCCCAGGAGGACAAACAGAAATTCTAGTTGGCATGGCTACTTGTGGCATTTCATCAGGGGCAAGGGAAACATTTAATGCATTTGTAGAGGAATTAAATAAGGAAGGGTTAGATGATATCAAAGTAATAACTGTAGGATGTGTGGGATACTGCCACTCTGAGCCAACTGTAAGTATTAATATAAAAGGACAAAAACCTGTGTTGTATGGCAATGTCAAAAAAGAAAATGTACATCAAATAATAGAGAAACATATTAAAGGAGGACAACCTGTAGAGAGACTCATTCTTAGTACAGATTTTGAAATAGTGTAGAGCATCTAAAGGAGACGAGTAGAAATATGGAAAACACACGTATGAATATTTTAGTTTGCAGTGGTACAGGCTGCATTGCAAGCGATAGTGAAAAAGTAATTAAAAACTTACAACTTATTGTAAAAGCTAGGGGCTATCAAGATGAAGTAAAGGTTATAAAAACAGGTTGCTTTGGTTTTTGTGAGCAAGGCCCTATTTTAAAGATAGAACCAGATAATATTTTTTATGTAAGAGTAGGTGCTAAAGATGCCAAAGAAATCGTTGATGAGCACATTATAAAAGGAAGAACGGTAGAAAGACTTTTATACAAGGATCCAAAAGAAAACAAACGTATCAGCAAGCAAGAAGACATACAATTTTATAAGAAGCAGCTGCGAGTAGCTCTTAGAAATTGTGGCTTTATTAATCCCGAGGATATCTATGAATACATAGCAGCTGGAGGATATGAAGCATTAGGGAAAGCACTCACACAAATGAGCCCAGATGAAGTGATAGATGAAGTTAAAACGTCAGGTCTCAGAGGCCGAGGCGGCGGCGGATTTCCAACAGGGCTTAAATGGGAGATTACAAAAAAACAAGAAAGTGAAGTTAAGTTTATCATTTGTAATGCGGATGAAGGGGACCCAGGAGCCTTTATGGACAGAAGTATATTAGAAGGAGATCCACATAGTGTACTCGAGGCTATGGCAATTGGAGGCTATGCTATTGGGGCAGATAAGGGTATTATTTATATTCGTGCAGAATATCCGCTTGCTATAGAAAGGCTTAATATAGCGTTAAAACAAGCGCGAGAAGCAGGGCTGCTTGGAAAGAATATTTTTGGTACAGATTTTAACTTTGATATCGACATTAAGTATGGTGCAGGTGCCTTTGTTTGCGGTGAGGAAACAGCACTTATCAATTCGTGTGAAGGCAAAAGAGGAGAACCTAATTATAAACCGCCTTATCCAGCACAAGAAGGATACTGGGGTCATCCAACCTGTGTTAACAATGTTGAAACATTTGCTAATATTGCTGTTATTATCAATAGAGGAGCTGACTGGTTTTCTTCTATTGGAACCGAAAAGAGTAAAGGAACAAAAGTATTTGCCTTAGCAGGAAAAATAAATAATGTTGGACTTGTTGAAATTCCTATGGGAGTTACACTTCGCGAAATCATTTACAATATAGGAGGCGGCATACAAGGAGGTCGTAAGTTTAAAGCAGTACAGACAGGTGGCCCATCAGGCGGAGTCTTAACGGAAAAAGACCTTGATACTCAAATTGATTATGACAGTCTTGTTGCCATTGGCTCTATGATGGGTTCTGGGGGAATGATTGTCATGGATGAGACAGACAATATGGTAGATATAGCCAAATTTTATTTAGAATTTTCGATGGATGAATCGTGTGGAAGATGTACACCATGCCGTATTGGAACAAAGAGGATGTATGAAATTCTAAGTAAAATCACCAGTAAAAAAGGAACTATGGCTGATTTAGATGCGTTAAAACAGTTATCTTATATGATAAAAGATGGTTCACTGTGTGGCCTTGGACAAACTGCTCCTAATCCAGTTATTAGTACAATGAAGCACTTTTGGAATGAGTATGTAGAATTAGTAAAAGATGTAGATCATCCCAGGGGAGAAGGCAAATACGTTCCAAAAAATAAAATAGGAATGAAGTCCTAAAAAGGAGGCAGAAACTTGTCTGATAATAAGATGGTTAAAGTTATAATAAATGATAAAGAATTAATGGTTCCTGAGGGTATAACTATTTTAGAAGCTAGTCACAAAGCAGGTGTTAAAATACCTACATTATGTCATTTGGATTTGCATGATCTTAAAATGGTTAATCAAACGGCTTCATGCAGAGTTTGTATGGTTGAAGCACCTGGCAGAAATACACTTGTACCTGCGTGTGTTACAAAGGTTTCAGAGGGTCTTGAAATAAAAACAAATACTATTCGTGCGATTACTGCCCGCAGAATGGCAGTAGAACTTCTGTTATCAAATCACCCTAATGAATGTTTTACTTGTCCCAAAAATCTCGAATGTGAGTTGCAGGCGCTCGCAGCAGAATTAAATGTAAGAGAGATTAGATGGGAAGGAGATAGGATGGATTATCCTAAAGACTTATCGAGTGATGCTATTGTAAAGGATTCAAACAAGTGTATCTATTGCAGACGATGTGAAACAGCATGTAATGAAGTACAAACTTGTGGGATATTATCTGGTATAGGCAGAGGTTTTGAGGCATTTGTAGGACCATTTGGAAATATACCTATGGTAGAGTCTTCTTGTACCTATTGCGGGCAATGCGTTCAAGTATGCCCTACAGCAGCTCTTACAGAAGTGTACCATATGGATAAAGTTTGGGAAGCACTTAATGACCCTGATAAGTATGTTATTGTGCAGACAGCACCGGCTATCCGTGTTGCACTTGGAGAGCTTTTTGGTATGGAGGCGGGTACGATCGTAACTGGTAAGATGGTTACAGCACTAAAGCGTATGGGCTTTGACGCTGTTTTTGATACTGATTTTGGAGCAGATCTTACAGTTATGGAAGAAGCAGCAGAGCTTATCTACCGTATTAAAAATAATAAAACCTTGCCTATACTAACTAGCTGTTGTCCAGCGTGGGTAAAATTTATTGAACATCAATTTCCAGAATTACTAGAGGTACCATCAACTTGTAAATCCCCCCATATTATGTTTGGAACAATTGCTAAAACCTATTATGCTAAAAAGAATAATATAGATCCAGATAATATCGTAGTTGTTTCAATCATGCCATGTATTGCAAAGAAAGCTGAGGCTAAGCGTGCTGAACTAACAAAAGACGAACATAACAATGTAGATATTGTTGTTACAACCCGTGAACTTGGGAAGATGATCAAAGAAGCAGGACTCGATTTTACAAGTCTTCCAGATAGTGAATACGATAAACCTCTTGGAGAGACAACAGGAGCATCAGTTATATTTGGAACAACGGGAGGCGTTATAGAAGCAGCACTTAGAACCGCTTATGAATGGATGACGGGAGAAGAATTAAAGGATGTAGAGTTTCAGCAGCTTAGAGGCCTTGAAGGTGTGCGTGAGGCAACAGTTGATGTTGGAGGTAAGCAGTTGAATATAGGGATTGCTCATGGTCTTGGAAATGCCCGTACACTCTTAGAAAGTATACGAGAGGGCAAATCAAAATACCATGCCATAGAGATTATGGCTTGTCCAGGAGGATGTATTGCTGGTGGAGGTCAGCCATACCATCATGGAAATGATGAAATTGTTAAAAAGCGTCAAGAAGCTATTTATCAAGAAGATAGAAATAAGAAGGTTCGTAAGTCTCATGAAAACAATGAGATTTTACAGCTCTATAAAGAATATTTAGGAGAACCTTTTGGTGAGCTTGCGCATGAACTTCTTCATACCCATTATGAAGAGAGAGAAAGAATATAGAAGAGAATATTAACATTAAAAAAGCCAGCAAATGTTGGCTTTTTTTAGTAACTAAGTTAAATTAAGTTATTCCTGATGATAGATGAATAACCTAGGTTGATATGTTGTTTCTCTATAGATTAAATAATTTATGTTTTTATAAAATATCATATGAAAAATGATAGATATATTGTAATATAAGTATATATGAGTATACAAGTTTAACTGACTATTTAACACTGGATAAGGAGATCAGGATGATAATTATTAATCATAGAGAATTTTATTTTACAAGAAAGCAAATACAACACTTTTTAAAATTATTTGATAAAAATTATATTCCAGAAAGACTTATTATCTATGAAAAAAGAGGGGATTTATTTAAAAATTTAAGGCCTATTGGATTATCACTGCTTGGAGTGCTTTTTGGAAGAACAGAAGGTACTTATAATCCGAGTACAGATACAGTATGCGTTTTTGTATTTTCAGAAAATGATGATGGAGATGATAAACAAAGCTTTCAACTTTATGCACTGCATGCGCTGTGTCATGAATTAAGACATAGATTTCAATATAAAACTAATCAAGTAATGACAGAAGAAGATGCGGATTGCTTTGCAACAGACTTTATGGATAATTATTCTCAGCAAATTAAAGAAATTATGAAATGGGAAGATGAGTGGGAAGTAGAAGAATATTAAATAAGTGTGAAGCGCTCATCAATAAAGGAGTGAGATATATGTTATTAAGAAAGAAAATTCCTATTACAATAATATCTTTAGTATCTATTCCACTTATTATCTTAAGTGTTATTGTTTATACCTATACATCTAGTGCATTAATAACGGCTAATAAAAATAGAATGAAAAATATTTCTGAGATACAAAGTGAGCATTTATATAATATTCTTGATTCACATGCGAAAGAGCTTCAGCTTACAGCAAAAGCTGGTGAAATTATAGACCCATTAATTCAAAACATTGATTATAATTTCAATAATACAACGTGGAAGTTTAGAAAGGATCCCAACTACATATTAGAAGATCTTTTAAAAGAATCTTTGGAAATGGATAATATATTTGCAGCAAATCCTAAAGGCGAGATTATACTAAGTGCAAAAGAAGAATTTAAAGGTGCTAGTATTAAAAATGAGCAGTATTTTATGGATGCTTTAGGTGAAAAAACAGTTATAAGTAATATTGTAGTATCAGATTTAAACAATGAACAAGTTATTATTATGACGACTCCTATTAGAAATTATAACCAGGAAGTCGTGGGCGTACTTGGCAGTAGTATAAAACTAGAATATTTTAAGAATAAAATCACAACTACAAAAATGGAAGAGCAAGGTTATGTGTATATCGTAGATTCAGAGGGACTTATAGTTGCGCATCCAGATGAAAGCCGAATAGGGACACAGGTGCAAAATGATGTTATTAATACTATTGTGCAGAAGATTAAGAATCAAGAGGCTGTTTTAACAGGAGAAGGTGTCTATACTTATCAAGGCAAGAAGAAACATATGGCTTATAGCATTATTCCACACATTAACTGGCTCATTGTTGTTGCACAAGATCAAACACAGATGAGCGAACCGGCAACAATAACCCTTATCATCATTATAGTTATAACATTAGGAGTGATCAGTTTATCAGTAATAGCAAGCATAGAATTTTCAAAATCTATTACAGAACCTATTAACCAGTTGGTGCAGGTTATGGAAAAAACGGGGGAGGGAGATCTAAGTTCACAATGTGAGTTTAAATCTGAAAATGAATTTGGGACACTTGCAGGGTATTTTAATGAGATGCTAAGCAAGTTAAATTTAAGCTACCATGAATTATCGTTCGTTTATGAACAACTTAGTGCAACGGAGGAAGAACTTCGTTCACAGTATGAAGACCTTCAAGTGAGTGAAGAGCAATTAAGAAAGAGTGAAGAAAAATATAAATTAGCCCTAGATGGAGTTAATGATGTTATGTGGGAGTGGGATAATGAAATAAAGTCTTTCAGTATTTCAAATAAGTGGCATGATATAGTAGGAGATTTACCCATTAAAGTACTATCAGTTAAGAATTTTATGAAGTTTATTCATAAAGATGATATTAAAACAGTGATCAAAAATATAAAAGATCATTTAGAAGGTCGTACAACAGTTTATAGAAGTGAATTTAGAATGCATTTAAGAGAAGGACAGTTTAAATGGATACTCATTAGAGGAAAAGCATTGCGTGATGTTAGTGGTAAAGTGCTTAAAATAGCAGGATCTATAACAGATATTTCTCATAGAAAAGCTGCAGAATATGAAATAAAACATATGGCTTATCATGACGCACTTACAAGATTACCAAATAGAGTGTTATTTATGAAAGAATTAGAAGTAGAACTTGAGAGATCTAAAAAAGAAGAAGCAGTAGCAGGAGCGATCATGCTCATAGATCTTGACAACTTTAAAAATATTAATGACACACTTGGTCATGATTATGGAGATAAATTATTGGAATTCATAGCAGAGAAACTTAAAATGATTATTACAGACAATAATACTGTCTGTAGATTTGGAGGAGATGAATTTCTTGTTTTAAATTCTGAGGTGAAAGATAAAAATGAAATAATAATTTTTGCACAAAAAATACTTAGTATTTTTGATAGTCCATTTATTATATTTGATAAACTTACTTATATTACAGCCAGTATAGGCATAGCTATTTATCCACAAGATGGCGAGCATACTAGCCAACTTTTAAAAAATGCGGATGTAGCTATGTATACAGCCAAAACGTCAGGTAAGAACACCTTCTTATTTTTCAATTCTATGATGAGAGAAGGGTTAGAAAGAAAGATTAGAATAGAAGCTATTTTAAGACAAGCTCTTGCAGAGGATCAATTTGAACTTTATTATCAGCCGCAAATGGATGTTAAACATAACAAAATTACTGGATTTGAAGCACTTTTAAGATTAAATTCTAAAGAAATGGGTTTTATATCACCAGGAGAATTTATTCCTATAGCAGAAGAGTGTGGTCTCATAAAAGAACTGGGGTTATGGTGCTTAAAACGTGCTTGTTTAAAAAATAAAGAATGGAGAGATAAGGGGTATCAATTTGGGTCCATAGCTGTTAATATATCAACAGTACAATTTGAACAGAGTAACTTTGTTGAACTGATTATAGACGTGCTAGAACAAACAAGACTCAAACCAGAATTTTTAGAGATAGAAATCACAGAATCTGTTCTCATGAAATCTTTAGAAAAAAACATTGAAATTTTAGAGAAGTTAAATGCATTAGGCATTAAAATTGCTCTTGATGATTTTGGAACAGGGTATTCATCTCTTAGTTATTTAAGAAGGCTACCTATTCATACGTTGAAAATAGATAAATCCTTTATTGATGGGATTTGTTCAAGTTCCAAAGAACAAGCTATCACTTATGGTATCATTCAACTAGCCCATAAAATGGAACTAGAAGTAATAGCAGAAGGAGTAGAAAATCAGTATCAGGTGGAGATATTGCAGAAAAAAGAATGTGATAAGATTCAAGGTTATTTTTTCAGTAGGCCCTTACCAGCTGCACAAGCAGAAGAATTAATAAAGAACTCAAAAAATGAATTCATTTCTTGACATTTTAAATTGACATTTTAGATTTTAGATGATATCATATAATCAAATGAATTCACAACTATAAATTGTGAATTATAAAGTACAAATTATTAGTTTCTATTTTACTTTAAAGTAATATTATACAATAAAGGTGATAAACATGGATGAAAATAAAGCAACTTTGACTCTAGTATATGAATCGTTAAAAGAAGACATAATGAGTGGTGATATTCCACAGGGTACCAAAATAAATCAAAGAGAATTGGCTCAAAAGTTTAATATTAGCAGAACGCCAGTTATAAAAGCATTGCATCTTTTAGTTTCAGATGGGCTTGTTGATTCAACTAACAATAAAGGTTTTAGTGTACATATTACAAGCGTTAAGGAGTTATCAGAACTTTTTATTTTAAGAGAAGCGGTAGATACGATTGCTGTTTCTGATTTACTTAGAGTGATTACACCAGAACAAACAGAAGAATTAAGAAGCCTTTTTAAAGATTTTGATGTTGAAAGCCCTGATTTTGAAATTGATAAGTACAGAGAGGCAGATATTATATTTCATAACAGAATTATAGAAATGTGTTCAAATGATTTAATTAAAAGACTTAACTACTCGTTTCAAATATTAAACAGAACTTACGTGGCAGGTATCTTGCGTTCTCCGACAGAGACCTTAAAAGAACATCTTATGATTATTGAAGGGCTATCAAAAAAAGAAAGTGAAGAGACAATAACAGCAGTAAAAGAGCATATTAGAATAACAAAAAACAACCTTTTAAAATTAGTAGATCGTATGACATGGTTAGGACTTGATCCATCAAGAATACCTATTGATGAAATCGACATGAATAAAAAATAAATTTAGAAATAACTTTTAAATTTATTTTTTTTGACAATAAGTGAATTCATTTTGCTGAAAAAGAATTCTAATCTTAAATTATAATGATTATGACTGCATTTTTTAGTTCTAATCATTAGAATTTGGATTTGAAAATATATAAAAAATAAGGAGAATGTATATGAAAAAAAGGGGTATTATATCACTAGCGGTAGCATCAATATTGACAGTTTCAGTACTAGCTGGCTGTCAAACACAAAAGAAATTTCCAGATAGGGCTATTAATGTAACAGTTTTTTCTACAGCAGGTGGAGGAACAGATTTAACTGCTAGAGCGCTCTCGGCAGAGATGGAAAAAGAATTGGGTGGAAAGTTTAATGTTTCTAATATGCCAGGAGGCTCAGGGGGCGTTGGTGCTACATACGTTTCAGCAAAAGAACCTGATGGATATAACATTCTTGGATGTTCAGAAGGATTATTTCCACTAGCAGTATTAAATGCAAGTGCAACAACTTCTAAAGACTGGGAATACTTTTTTTTAGGAGGTACACAAGCAGTTCTGTCTGTTAGAGAAGATTCAAAGTACAATACAGTTGAAGAAGTTATTGCAGATATGAAAGCAAACCCTGGTAAAATATCACTTGCAAACTCTCAAGTAGGTTGTATTTGGGACATTAAAGCAGCACTATTACAAGAAGCGGCAGGGATTGATTACAAATTTATACCGTATCAAGGAAGTAATCCCTCTATTTTAGCATGCTTAAATGGTGAAGTAGACGTCATCATAACAGGTATTGGAGAGCAAGCAGAATTTTTAGCTGCTAAAAAGTTAAAACCCCTTGCGTTAATCGAGCTTGAAGATGGAAATGTACCAGGATATGATAATGTACCATCAATAGTTAAAGCAGTTCCAGCAATGAAAGAAAAATTACCGGTTGATGGAGCTTTAGGACTTGCAGTTCCAGCAGGAGTTCCAGCAGAAACGCTTAAAATATTAACTGATGCCTTTATAAAAGCAGTAGATTCTGATGCAATTAAGGAATATGCAAAAACAAAACATATTGTCATCAGAGGGCTTTATGGTGAAGAAGCAAAGGCATATGCGCAACAAATGGAGAAAGTATTCTCATGGGTTTTATTTGATAAAGGTGTAGCGACAATGTCCCCAGAAAATTTTGGAATTGAAAGACCATAGTCAATTTGCTTTAAGTGCAACAAGCTCTACATTTGAATGTTGTTTGTTGCACTTGAAAATATTATCTTGAGGAGGTTCTAAATTGGTAAAGGATAAAAAAGTCTTAAGAAAGCTTGATAGTCTATTTGGTATAGTCATCACGTTGGTATCAGCATTTTTTGTTTATCAATGTTATGTAATGCCGTGGAGTGGTATTAGTGGGGGTGGTATTTTAGCAGCTCCTGGATTACTCCCTATAATTATTTCATCAGTACTTGTAGTTCTTGGGATATGTATGACAATTATAGGTATTAAAGAGGGTGGCAAGATAACAAGAGAAGATATAAAAAGTGCTATAAATATTTTAAAAGGAGAAAGTGCAAAAAGAATATTTGTAATGGCAGTAATCATAGGAACATATGCACTTGTTTTAATAGGAAGAATGCCTTTTTCTATTGCAACGTTCATCTATATGTATGTATTTCTTTTTCTGTTTAAGGCCGGGAATTGGTGGCAATGTTTGCTTATTTCCATTATAACTTCTGGGATAATTACATATGCCTTTGGCAGTATTGTAAATATTCCATTACCATAGAAAGGAGAAAAAATAATGGGAATATTACTATTATTTAAAGAGTTTTTTAACCAACTAAGTGTGAGTGTTCTTTTAGTAGTGGCACTAAGCACATCCCTTGGCATCATTATAGGGGCACTTCCAGGTCTTAGTGCCACAATGGGAATAGCATTACTTACAGGACTCACATACAATTTGCCTACTCATTTGGCTATACCTATTCTAATGGGTATTTATGTAGGCGCCATTTATGGGGGTTCAATCTCGGCGGTACTTATAAATATTCCAGGAACAGGCGCATCTGCCGCTACAGCATTGGATGGATTTCCACTTGCACAGAGAGGTGAGGCTGTTAAGGCTCTTACGACTACAAGAGTTGGATCATTTATTGGAACGATATTTGGGCTTATATGCTTAGTTTCTTTTGCACCATCAATCAGTGTTATTGCGGAGCGATCTTTTGCATCACCAGAATTTTTCTTGATTGCAATTTTTGGTATTATCATATGTGGTTCACTTACCTCAGAGGATATTCCAATTAAAGGTTGGATTGCAGGATTTATCGGACTTATGGTTTCATTTGTGGGTATCGAGGAAATACATGGTTACCAAAGGTTTACATTTGGTCTTCCAGCACTTATTGGGGGCATTGCATTTATTCCTGCTATGATTGGTATTTTTGGTATACCACAAATATTTGAGACTTTAAAGGATAAAAATGCAACTTCAAAAGTAGTTGAGCTAGATAAAAATGTTAAGGCAGCTAGTATAACACCTATACTGAAAAAGAATTGGTTTAATATTTTAAGATCCGGCTTAATTGGAGTAGGTGTTGGCTCTATACCTGGTGTTGGAGAGGATATTGCTGCATGGTTGTCCTATGATAGCGCTAAAAAATCAAGTAAAACGCCAGAAGAGTTTGGTAATGGATCGTATGAGGGATTAATTGCAGCAGAAACAGGAAATAACGCTTGTATTGGGGGTTCAATCATACCACTTTTAACCCTTGGTGTTCCCGGAAGTCCACCGGCTGCAGTATTACTTGGTGCATTACTACTTCACGGTATCAGACCAGGACCAATGCTTGCATTTGAATTTCCAAACTTTATATATGAAATAACAGCGATATTAATAATATGTGCAATTGCACTGTTAGTTTGCGGATTACTGCTTTCAAATGTTATGGTTAAAATATTAAAGATCGATCCCAAAAAGCTTATGCCTATTGTTGGGGCCTTATGTCTAATAGGGGCATATGCAATTAGCTTAAATAAGTTTGATTTAACTATTATGTATATATTTGGATTGGTAGGTTATGTACTTATAAGCCTAGGGTATCCACCAGCACCACTCATATTAGGCGCTATTTTAGGGCCAATAGCTGATGCTAACTTTAGAAGAACGCTTATAAGCTCAGGTGGCAGCCTTGAACCATTTTTCACAAGGCCTATAGCTATTTTCTTTGTTATATTAATTACATTATCTATAGTATCTCAAACGAAGACATGGAAGGTATTAAAAATAAAAGTAAGAGGGTTAGTTAAAAAATAAAAATAAAAAGGAGATTTATATTATGGAAAGAAAATACTCAATTATTACAGGATTTTTAGGAAAATTAAAGGATAGATTTATTGATTATCAACCACCACGTGATATGGATGAAATGATTGAAATGGCAGCAAAGGTTAATAAATGTAGAGGACTTGAAGTTGTTTATCCACAAAACTTTGATGATGCAGGGAAACTAAAAACACTTATGGATAAATACAAGCTCGAAACAGCAGCAGTAAACCTTAATATAAAGGGAGAAGAAAGATGGAGATATGGCACTTTTTCAAGTCCTGATAAACAAACACGAAGAGATGCTGTTGCCATGCTAAAAAATGCAATGGATGCTTCAGTGGAACTTGGTTGTAATCTTGTTCAAACAGCGTTATTAAATGATGGTGCAGATTATCCATTTGAACTAGATTTTACAAGAGCTTATGAAGACACACTTGAGGGGATTAGAGAGTGCGCAGAATACAGAAAAGATGTTAGAATTAGTTTGGAATATAAAGCATCAGAGCCTAGAGTACATTGTTTGTTCAACAATGCAGGTAAGATGTCTGCATTTTGTGACAAAATTGGACTTCCTAATGTTGGTGTAACTCTAGATACAGGGCATGCATTACAAGCACTTGAAACACCAGCTGATTCTGTTGCCTTTTTAAATATAACTAATAGATTATTTTATATCCATGTCAATGACAACTATAGAAACTGGGATTGGGATATGGTGCCAGGAACAGTTAACTTATGGGATTTCATAGAGTTTTTCTATTACTTAAAAAAATCAGGCTATAATCACTATATTACAGCGGATGTGTTCCCACAACGTCATGATCCAATTAGAATATTTAATAAAACATTTGAATGGGTTGATTATCTGCTAGATATTACAGATAAGATTGATGATGTCTACTTAACAAAGATGATGAATGAAAAAGATACATTTGCAATAAGTGATTATATTAGAAGCCTATTATAATAGGGTGATATGCAATGGAGGTAAAAATGGATAAGTATAACTATATTTTATGTGAACTTAATGACAATATAGGAAAAATAGTTATTAATAGACCGGAAATAACAAATAAAATCCATATTGATTGCATGAATGAAATAATGGAGGCTCTTACATATTTAGGAAACAACTCACTGTGCCGAATTATTATTTTAACAGGTGTTGGAGAGTATTTTTGTAATGGCGGAGAATTGGGAGATTTTAGAAAGCAAAGCCAAAGTGATATTGAAAAATTTGGCAGAACATTTATTAAGTTGCATATAGCTATTAAAAGTATTAATAAATTAGTCATTGCAATGGTACAAGGTCATGTACTAGGCGGCGGCATTAGCTTATTAGAAGCATGTGATCTTGCTGTTGCAAGTAATGAAGCATTGTTTGGCGTTCCGGAAATGTCAGTAGGTCTTGCACCTATGATGTGTTTAACGGGTCTTAGCAGAATAACAACTGGTAAAAAATTAATGGAAATGGCTATGACAGGAGAATCTATTTGTGCAAAAGAAGCACTTGCCCTCAATATGATAAATCTTATTGTAGACAAAGAAGAATTAGAAGAAAAAACAATGGCATATGCAAATAAGTTTTTAAATAATAATCCTACATCTGTTTCTCTTACAAAAAAGATATATAGGGATTTTGATGGTTTTGATTATAACGGGAAGATAGAAAAGGGACTAGAAATACTTATATCACTTCTTACGGCAAAAAATTCTTACGAAGTATTAGATGCAAAAGAGCAAAATAGAAGCCCAGTTTGGAAATATGAATGAAGGTGAAAATATGAGAAAGATAGGAATAACTGTCGCACCTGTTTCTTTAGACATAAAGGGTAGTACATTAAATCCAATAGATGTTGCAAATGAAGTTATTGAGTGTGCAAAATATGGGGCCAGTTCTGTACATCTACATGTAAGAGATGAAATGGGCAATCCCACATTTGCTCTTAAATGCTTTACAGAAACACTAGATTTAATAAGAAAAGAAAGTAATATTATCATTCAAGGTTCAACGGGTGGTGTGTCAGATTTAACACTAAAAGAGAGGTGTATTTCTCTTTTAGAAAAAAGAACACAAACCGGTTCACTTAATATGGGTTCTGTAAATTTAGGAGAAGCAGCTTATGTCAATTCTTTTAGTGACATAAGATTTTGGGCAGAGGAAATGAAAAATCAAAAGGTAATTCCTGAGTTTGAAATTTTCGAAATAGGAATGATCAATAATGTTAGAATTCTAATAGAAGAAGGATTTTTTAAACCACCCTATGTTTTTCAATTTTGTATGGGGTTTAATGGCGCCATGCCTAGTGATGCAAGAATATTACCCGTTTTGGTGCAGATGCTTCCGAGCAATTCGATTTTTGGCATAGCCGTTCATGGAAAATCTAATTTCTCATTACTCGGTAGTGCAATCGCACTGGGGGCAAGCTTTATTAGAGTTGGTTTTGAAGATAGTGCATACTTATCAGATGGTAATATGGCTATTACCAATGTTGAACTTGTTAAAAAAGCAAGTGAGCTAATTAATGCAACGGGTAATGAGGTGGCGACGATTAATGAAATGAAAATGATGATGGAAATTGTTAAGAACTGAGGATTGAGATATGATAAAAAGAGAGCAATTCATAGAAGCAAAGCATAAAGCGGTACAAATGATAAGAGAATGCGGTATAGTCTTGAATCAAAATGAAATGGATGAAATGGATGTTGCAGATTTTGGTTTAAATCATCTTTATGTTGAAGGTGGGCAAATGCTTGGATTTTTTAATACAAATAGAGTAAGTGCAAAGGTCATTGCAATGTTTCCACGTCAAACACTACCAGAGCACTGGCACACTGCCTTTGATGATAATATTGGTAAAGAAGAAACGATTAGAGTTGCAAAAGGAACACTCTATCTTTGCATTGAAGGTGAAGATACACTTAACCATGCAGTAATACCAGATAACAAAACACATTGCTATACTGCAAGAAAAGAGTACGTTATGAGAGCAGGTGACCAAATTACTTTAGAGCCAGGGATTAAACACTGGTTTCAGGGGGGAGACGAGGGAGCAGTTGTGTATTCTTTCTCAAGTGCTGCAAAATGCGCTTTAGATCCTTTTACAGACCAGGAGATTGTTAGAATTACTCAAATCGAAGACTAAACTTCTTATAAATAGAGACAATTTTCCTTGACATCATGTAACTATAACATGTAAAATAGTAAAATAAAAATAGCTTTAAGATTAAAAATTCATTAAGCTATTCAAAAATTTTAAGAGCCTTTAGAAGTGATAAAATATTATTATGAGGAGGTTAAGATTATGACAAAGTATATTTGTACAGTATGTGATTATATTTATGATCCAGAACAGGGAGATCCAGATGGTGGTATTGCACCAGGAACAGCCTTTGAAGATATTCCAGAGGATTGGGTTTGTCCAGTATGTGGTGTTACAAAAGAAGATTTTGAAGTAACAGAATAACTTTTAATAAGGAAGTGTAGTTAAGGCTTAAGACCTCTTAACTACACTTTTTTAAATTTATAAAAATGAATTGAATATAGATTTCATATCCTTAAATTTAAGTTATTCCTGATGATGCATAACTTAGGTTTATAGGTTGTTTCTCTATAACAATTGTACTAGAATGAATATAAAAAAGAGTATTGATTTTTTTAGCCAATAAAGGTATACTGACTTTATTGATTTATAAATTTATCAGTTTAAAACTTTACAATGATAAAGTGAGGAGATTAAATGAAAAATTATACATTGCATATCCCAGAAGGTGTGAAAGATTATATAGGTGAAGAAGTTAGGGTAAAAGAGAAAATTCAAAATCAAATTAAACAGATGTTTTACACGTATAGCTATAATCTTATAGAAACACCAACTTTTGAATATCTAGATGTTTTTACTCTAGGAGAAACGGGATTTCAGCAAACACAGCTTTATAACCTGATTAATAGACAAGGAGAGCTAGTAGCCTTAAGAAGTGATATGACACGGGCGATAGCAAGGGTTGTATGTACCCAAAACAGTAATATACCTACGCCACAGCGGTATGCTTATATGGCGAATAGTTTTAGATATCCAGAGCGCTACCAAGGCAAGCTTCATGAGTTTACACAAGCGGGTATCGAACTTATTGGTAAAAACAGTGCAGAAGCTGATGCAGAGGTGATTAAGGTAGCTATAGAAGCACTAAAAGCTGCTGGACTTAGTGCCTTTACAATGCATATAGGCAGCAGTCAATTTTTAGAATATATGCTAAGTGATATAGGGCTTAGAAGCCAAGATAAAGAAGAGGTTTATCAGGCAATAGAACAAAAAGATGCTGTTAAACTCAAAAATATTTTAGAAGCATCCAATATTGATAAAGAGACCCTTGCTATGCTGTTAGAACTTATACAGTGTGCCGGTAAAATAGATTTACTAAGAAGTGTGAAAGAAAAAATTGCTTGCCATAAATCAAAAGAAGCACTTTCTTATTTAGAAAATATTTATGAAATTCTTGAAGAATATGGCGTTCATGAATTTATCTTATTTGATTTTAGCCTTTTGTCCTATGGAAAGTATTATACAGGTATTATGTTTCAAGCTTTTACACATGGTATTGGCAGTGCGATTGTAGAAGGTGGACGATATGATACACTACTGTGTAAGTTTGGTCATAACCTACCCGCTGTAGGATTTGGCATGCATATTAATCTTCTTCTTCAAAAAATAATTCAACAAAAGCCACTTGCTAATTTAAATCGTTCAAGAACACTCATTGTTTATACGCATGACACAAGAAAAGCAGCACTAGAAGTAGCTGATGGTTTTAGAAAAGAAGGTTTAATTGTTGAAAATAGTTTTGATGAAACGATAGAAGAAGCACTTGTTTATGCGGGAGAGATAGGCATAGGAGGCGTTTTGTATTTTAAAGAAGACGATCAAGTAATAGTTTATAATCTTAAAGAAAATACTGTAGAAGAGACGACCATTAAGCAGTTATAAAAGAGGAGGGCATCATGAATCAGATTACGTTTGCATTAGCTAAAGGAAGACTTGCAAAAGAGGCAATGAGTATATTAAAGACAATAGGTATTCGGTGTACAGAAATGGAAGAAGAGAGCCGCAAACTCCTTTTTACAAGTGACGATGGGAATTTTAGATTTTTTCTATCTAAAGCGTCAGATGTTCCTACATATGTAGATTATGGCGTTGCGGACATTGGGATAGTAGGTAAAGATACAATACTTGAAGAAAATAGAGATGTTTATGAAGTATTAGATTTAGGGTTTGGTAAATGTCACATGGCAGTAGCTGGAGAGCCAAGTAAAAAAGAATTACTAGAAGGCGGCGGGTTTTTAAGAGTTGCAACAAAATATCCTTATATTGCTAAAAAATATTTTGAAAAGACAAATAGACCTGTAGAAATTATTAAGCTGAACGGTTCAGTTGAACTCGGTCCAATAGTAGGTCTTTCAGATGTCATTGTTGATATTGTAGAAAGTGGTAAAACCTTAGAAGAAAATGGCCTTGTTGTTTTAGAAAAAATTGTTCCTTTATCAGCTAGATGTATTGTCAATACAGCAAGTCTTAAGGTCAAACATGATGAAATAAGAACGCTTTTAAATCAAATAGAAGCTAGGATGGGGGACTTAAAATGATTAAAATAATAGATAATACAGCTGATAAAAATCAATTTTTAGAGAGTCTCCAAGTAAGAGGGAATATGGATACAGGTAAGTATGCTCTTGCTACTAAACAAATTGTAGAGGATGTTAGAATAAACGGAGACGTGGCACTATTTAAATATACAGCGATGTGGGACTGTGAGAGTATTGATCAAGATAATGTTAAAGTGAAAAAAGAAGAAATGAAAGAAGCTTTTTACGCATTAGAAGAAGGTTTGCAAGAAGCGGTTATCTTAGCAGGAGCCAGAATTCAGCAGTTTCATCAAAAGCAAAAACAAAACACGTGGATGGATGTTAAAGAAAATGGAGAAATTTTAGGTCAAAGAATAACCCCTATTGATAATGCAGGTGTCTATGTACCAGGAGGCAAAGCAGCTTATCCATCTTCTGTGCTCATGAATGTAATCCCAGCTAAAGTAGCAGGAGTTAAACGTATTGTGATGGTGACCCCCGCTTCAAGAGATGGAAAAATACCAACAGAAGTGCTAGCTGCAGCTTATGTGGCAGGAGTAGATGAAATTTATAAAATAGGGGGAGCACAGGCAATAGCAGCTCTGGCCTTTGGAACTGAGACCATTCCAAAAGTGGATAAGATTGTAGGACCTGGTAATATTTATGTGACACTTGCTAAAAGAGAAGTATTTGGGTATGTAAGCATAGATTCTATTGCAGGACCTAGTGAGATTCTTATCATTGCTGATAAGAGTGCAAATCCTACTTTTGTGGCAGCAGATCTTTTATCACAAGCTGAACATGATGAGCTTGCCTCAGCAGTTTTAATCACCACAAATAAAGATTTGGCTGTTTTGGTTCAAGAAGAAGTCGCAAGATTGTATGAAATCATGCCAAGACAAGAAATTCTTAAGGAATCTTTGAAAAATTATTGTGCTATTCTTATAGAAGAAAGTATGGAGGCAGCTTGTACACTTTCTAATTACATTGCACCAGAACATTTAGAACTTGCAGTTACAGCACCTTTTGAAGTGCTTACAAAAATCACGCATGCAGGGGCTATTTTCTTAGGCCACTATACGCCAGAGTCAGTAGGAGATTATATGGCGGGGCCTAATCATGTACTACCAACAAATGGGACAGCAAGATTTTTTTCACCTCTTAGTGTCGATGATTTTGTTAAAAAAAGCAGTATCCTTTCTTTTACAAAAGAAGCGCTTATGCCACTTGGGGACAAAATTGTAAAGTTTGCAGAAAGTGAGAGACTTTTTGCACATGCTTTATCTATTCAGGTAAGGCTAGATGAGGAGGGGCAAAAGTGAAGTTTTTAAGAGAAAGATTTAAAGAGATGATGCCGTATCATTCAGACTTTATTACAGAGGGCATTAAGCTAGATGCTAATGAAAATCCTTATCCAGTTCCAGCGGAAATGATAGCTCATATGCAAAACTGGGTGAAGGCTATGTCTGTTTCAAGGTATCCAGATACAGACAGCATGGGTCTTATAAGAGCCATTGCTAAAGCCTATAATGTAGCATCTCAAAATGTGGTATGTGGAGTAGGTTCAGATGAGCTGATTGACTGCATCTTAAGAGCTACGATAGAAGAAGCAGACTGCGTACTTGCACCAACGCCTTCTTTTAGTATGTACCCACAGTTTACTCTACTTAATGCGGGGCAGCTTATACAAATACCTCTTCAAGAGGATTTCTCATATGATGTAGCAGGCATGATCCAAGCCATTAAAACACATCAACCTAAGGTTATTTTTCTGTGTAATCCAAATAACCCAACAGGAAGTCTACTTACTCTAGAAGAGATCACGGAAATCACACAGCTTGCTAAAGGCGTTGTTGTAGTGGATGAAGCTTATGGTGAATTTTGTGAGATCAGTGCACTGCCACTGATTCGAAAATATAACAATATCATAGTGCTTAAGACTTTTTCAAAGGCTTATGCACTTGCTGGAGCGAGAGTAGGATATGGTATAGCTTGTGCAGAGATTATAGAGCTTATTAATACGGTTAAAGTGCCTTATAATTTAAATATTTTTTCACAAGAAATAGCCACTTGGGCTATAGCGCATAAAGAGGTATTTGAGCCTATTATAGAAAAAATTAAGGTACAAAGAGAAGTGCTCTATACAAAACTAAAACAGTTTGGACTTACGGTTTATCCATCTGCCACTAATTTTATTTGGCTTGAAATGCCAGAAAAGGCTTATTTAGCTTTACAAGAGGCGAAGATTTATATCCGTAAGATGCAATATAATGGTAAGATTTATTATAGGATTACAGTGGGTAATGAAGAGGAGAATATGGCTTTGTTAAAGGTGTTGGGTAAGTATTTGAGATGAGGGACCGCAAGAAAATTTTAGTGTTCTCCAGTTGCTCAGTTTCGTATTTCTAAAAATCTAAGCAGTTTCTTCAAATGAACGTCGCAAACTCGCTGCGCTCAAACAGTGCGACTAAAAACCATTTGAATAAACTATTAAGATTTTCTTAACGAAATACTACACAGGCAACTTCCAAACACTAAAATTTTCTTGCTAGACTACTCCTATTTAAAATTCTTATAAACCTTGATCGCGTTAGAGAAATGATTGACAAAGCTTAGAGAAAAGATTAGAGCATATAGGCTTAAAAACATTGGGGTTACATTAAGTTTTTGAATATTTTAGAGTCTAAGGAGGAGATGGAAGATGCGAAGTGCTAGGATAGAAAGAGAAACGGCTGAGACGCGTATTAGTCTTATGATTAACATTGATGGAGAAGGCAAGACGGATATTGAGACGGGTGTAGGATTTTTTGATCATATGCTAACGCATATTGGTAAGCATTCTTTGTGTGATTTAAACGTGCATGTAAAAGGAGATTTGCATATCGATTGTCATCATACAGTTGAAGATACAGGTATTGTACTTGGGCAGGCGATTAAAGAGGCGCTTGGTAGTAAAGAGGGTATTACAAGGTATGGTCATACGATTGTGCCTATGGAAGAAGCTCTTATTTTGTGTGCGATAGACATATCAGGCAGACCCTATTTTGAGATGGATGCAGTTTTTACAAATGATCGTGTGGGGAATTTTGATACGGAGATGACAGAAGAGTTTTTTAGAGCGGTATGTATTCATGCAGGACTGAATATGCATATTCAAGTCTTAAAAGGCAAAAATAATCATCATATGATAGAAGGTATGTGTAAGGCTTTTGCAAAAGCTATGTTGGATGCTATGAGCTTAAATCCAAGAGTTAAAGGTGTTCCGTCTACTAAAGGAATGTTAGAGGTGTGATATGAAGATAGCAATTATAGATTATGGAATGGGTAATTTAAAAAGCGTTTATAAGGCATTTTTGTCATTAGGTCTAGAAGCCCAAGTGACATCCGATCCTAGAGAAATTTTAAGAGCGGATAAAGTGGTACTCCCTGGAGTTGGAGCTTTTAAAGATGCTATGCATGAGCTTAGAAGAAGTGGACTTACCGATGCAATTTATGAAACAGTTGGACAAGGAAAACCTTTTTTAGGCATATGTCTTGGGATGCAGCTGCTTTTTGATAAAAGCTATGAGTATGGTGAAGTAGAAGGGCTTAAGCTCTTAAAAGGAGAAATTGTCAAATTAGATGTACCGCTTAAGGTGCCTCACATGGGTTGGAATACTTTAAACTTTACTAAAAAAGAACCTCTCTTTACAGGACTTAATGATGATAGTTATGTTTATTTTGTGCATTCTTATTATCTTGAAACTAAGGAAGATATTATAAGCAGTACGACAAACTATGGCAAAGAAATTGCTGTATCTGTGCAAAAAGATAATATATTTGCTACCCAATTTCATCCAGAAAAAAGTGGAGATATAGGGCTGCAAATGCTTAAAAATTTTGGAGGAATGTTATGATGAAATTATATCCAGCAATAGATTTAAAAGACGGAAACTGTGTAAGACTCATTCAAGGAGACTACAATCAAGTCACAGTGTATGGCAATAATCCAGCCCAGATGGCCAAAAAATGGGAGAGCCTCGGTGGTGATTATTTGCATATTGTAGATTTGGACGGAGCCAAAGAAGGTGTGGGGATTAACGACGAGGCAATACGAGAGATTGTTAAAGCTATCAACATTCCTATAGAACTTGGAGGAGGTATTCGTACATTAGAAGATATCAAAGCTAAACTGGATATGGGAGTAGACCGCGTCATACTTGGCAGTGCGGCGATTAAAAATAAAGAGCTTGTTAAAGAAGCGATAGAGGTTTTTGGAGCAGACAAAATAGTTATAGGTGTCGATGCAAAAGCTGGAATGGTTGCTATAGAAGGCTGGCTTGAAGTAACTGATGTATCAGCTCTTGAATTTTGCAAAGAGTTAGAACAATTAGGTGTTAAGACAGTCATTTATACAGATATAGCTAAAGACGGTATGATGCAAGGTCCTAATGTAGAAGAAACCAAAAAACTTGTACAAGCTACTGGACTTGATATTATAGCTTCTGGTGGTGTATCTACTTTAGAGGATTTGAAAAATCTTGAGCAGATTAATGTCTATGGTGCTATTATAGGAAAAGCCCTCTATATAGGGGCGATCCAATTAGAAGAAGCTGCTAAGCTCTTTAAATAGGAGGGGGTAAATCGTGCTAAGTAAAAGAATTATACCATGTCTTGATGTTAAAGGCGGAAGAGTTGTAAAAGGTATTAATTTTGTCAATTTAATTGATGCAGGAGACCCGGTTAAAATTGCAAAGGCGTATAGTGATGCGGGAGCTGATGAAGTTGTATTTCTAGATATCACTGCTTCATCTGATGAGAGAAATATCATTTTAGATGTCGTAGAACGCACAGCAAGTGAAGTCTTTATTCCGCTTACAGTAGGTGGAGGGATTAGAAGTATTGATGATATTCGCAATATCCTAAATGCTGGGGCAGATAAAATATCTATGAATTCCTCAGCTATTAAAGACCCCACGCTTATTAATAAAGGGGCAGAACGTTTTGGCAGTCAATGTATTGTAGTGGCTATTGATGCTAAGAGAAAATTAAATACAGAGGGTTTTGAGGTGTATATTCATGGCGGACGTGTACCAACTGGTCTTGATGCTGTAGAGTGGGCGAAACTTGCCGAAAAAAGAGGGGCGGGTGAGATTTTACTGACTAGTATGGATGCTGATGGGACTAAGATGGGCTATGATCTAGAAGTGACAAGGCTTGTGAGTGAGGCAGTTTCAATACCTGTTATTGCCTCAGGAGGCGCAGGAAGCAAGGTACACTTTTTAGAAGCGTTCAAAGAAGGTAAAGCAGACGCTGCCCTTGCCGCATCATTATTCCACTTCAAAGAACTAGATATTATAGAACTTAAAAAGTACCTCAGGGCACAGAATGTTCCTGTGAGATTATAAGGAGAGAGCAGCATGATGATCAAAGAAGCATTTTTAAAAGAAGTTAAATATGACAAACAAGGTTTAGTCGCAGTTATTGCTCAAGATGTACACTCTAAAAAAGTGAGAATGTTAGCCTATATGAACGAAGAAGCCCTCAAAAAAACTTTAGAGACAGGCAAAGTACATTATTTTAGCAGAAGCAGAAATGAGTTATGGCTTAAAGGTGAGACTTCTTCCAATTACCAATACCTTAAAAGTATAAGTATAGACTGTGATGGAGATGCACTGCTTCTTCAAATAGAACAGCAAAACGGCATATCTTGTCACACAGGCAACTCAAGTTGTTTTTTTAGAGAACTTAAAGAAGAGATTGTACAGGCAGAAGATATAAAAGAAGAAACAAGTTTACAGCAAGACAACGTTAGTGAGAATATGCTTACAGAACTTTATAATGTTATTGCAGACCGTAAAGCACATCCTAAAGAAGGTTCGTATACCAATTATCTCTTTGAAAAGGGTGTTAATAAAATTCTTAAAAAAGTAGGGGAAGAGTGTACGGAAGTGATTATAGCAGCTAAAGAAGAAAAAAACTCAGAACTTGCTTTTGAAATATCAGACCTTATGTATCATTTAACTGTTCTTATGGCGCAGAAGGGACTCACATGGCAAGAAGTTGAAAGTGAGCTTAAAAAGAGAAAATAAAATCTTATAAATTTGAGAAAATGTCAATTTATTGTTGCTATGTAGGATATACTAGTAGAAGTACTGTAACAAATTATAGTCATATAGGGAGGCATACTATGCATAAAAAAAAGGTGTGTATTATTTTTACAGGTGGAACCATATCTATGCATTTAGATAAGAAGGTAGGAGCTGCTGTTCCGGCCTTATCAGGAGAAGAAGTGTTAGCGATGATTTCTAATAAAAATAAAGAGGTAGAGCTAGAGGTCGTTAACTTCTGTAATATCCCAGGACCACATATGACTATTGATAAGTTGATGGAGCTTAAAAAATTTATTAAAAAAACCCTTGAAAAACAAAATGTGTGCGGCGTTGTTGTTACAGTAGGGACAGATACCCTAGAAGAAACAGCGTACTTTATTGACTTAACTATAAAAAATACAAAGCCTATTATTTTTGTAGGAGCCATGCGAAATGTATCAGAACTAGGTTATGACGGGGCTAGTAACTTAGCTGCAGGTATTCAGGTCGCTATTTCTGAAAAAGTACAAGAAAAGGGCGTTTTGGTTGTGCTTAATGATGAGATTAACTTAGCTTCAGAGGTGGTTAAAACGGATACCTCTTCTCTTGATACGTTTAAATCTCACTATGGACCTATTGGCATTCTCGATACGCATGAACTCATACTTTATAGACATAGTGCTTATACACAACATATTGATACTGAGCAGGTAGAAAGAAGAGTTGACCTTATTAAAGCCGCACTTGATATGGATGATCGTTTTATTAGAAGTTCAGTTGATTCAGGTGTACAAGGCCTTATTATAGAAGGCATGGGAAGAGGGAATGTACCTCCTAAAATGCTAGAAGGCATCAAGTATGCGCTCACTAGGGGCATTGTGGTTGTCATTGTTTCAAGGTGCAGCCAAGGAAGAGTTTTTGAAAGTTATGGCTATGAGGGTGGCGGCAAAGAACTTGTAAATTTAGGAGCTATTATGGGCGGAGATATAAAAGGCCTTAAGGCGAGGCTTAAACTCATGTTAGCTCTTGGTAAAACAAGAGACATAGAGACTTTGAAAGGTTTATTTAAAGAACAAGATTATACGTTATAAGCATGAAACATAGGATATCTCAAAAGAGGTATCCTTCTTTTTGAATCTTCTGTGTTAAATTTATGGTATAATACTTGTGGTTACTATAGTAAAGCATGGAATAGACTGCATCATGAAAGGATGACAAGATGTCAAAAAAATTAGTATTTGCGGAAAAGCCAAGTGTTGGAAAAGATATAGCACGTGTTTTAAAATGTCAAAAAGCTCATAATGGGTATCTAGAGGGTAATGACTATGTTGTAACATGGGCACTCGGTCATTTAGTAGGCCTTGCAGATCCAGAAAATTATGATGATAAATATAAAGTATGGAGTATGGAGAATTTGCCTATGCTTCCAAATGATATGAAGCTTGTGGTGCTTAAAGAAACGGGTAAGCAGTTTCATATTGTCAAAGAATTATTAAATAGAAAAGATATTACAGAGATTATTATAGCAACTGATGCAGGCAGAGAAGGAGAGCTTGTCGCTAGGTGGGCTCTAAAAAAAGCAAACTGCAAAAAGCCCCTGAAAAGACTTTGGATTTCTTCAGTGACAGATAAGGCCATTTTAGAAGGATTCAGAAAGCTAAAGCCAGGTGTTCAGTATGAAAATCTCTATAAGGCAGCAGTGTGTCGTGCAGAAGGTGACTGGCTAGTCGGACTCAACATAACGCGGGCACTTACTTGTAAGTATAATGCACAGCTCTCAGCAGGGAGAGTACAATCAGCCACCCTTGCGATGATCACGGCGAGAGAAGAAGAAATTAAAAATTTCAGACCCAAGCCGTATTATACGATTACTGCTAAGTGCCAAGGTTTTAACTTAAGCTATGAACCTAAAGATCATAAGAGATTATTTGATGAGCAAGAAGTTGAGCGCATTCTTAAAGAAGTACAAGGTAAGCCCGGAAAAGTAACAGCACTTACCTCTACCGCTAAAAAACAATATGCTCCAGCACTCTACGACCTTACAGAACTTCAAAGAGATGGGAATAAATACTTTGGATTTAGCCCTAAAGAAACTTTATCCATTATGCAAAGGCTTTATGAGAGTCATAAAGTTCTTACTTATCCGCGTACTGATTCTAGATACTTATCAGAAGATATTGTGCCAACGCTTAAAGATAGATTAAAAGGGATTGCACTAGGCAATTACAGAAGCTTTATTACCCAGATCCTAAGTAATGGGATTAAAGTACATAAAGGTTTTGTAGATAATAGTAAGGTATCTGACCATCATGCTATTATTCCTACAGAGGAGCCCGTAAGGCTTGCAAATTTAAGTGTAGATGAAAGGAAAATCTATGAACTTGTCATTAAAAGGTTTTTAAGTGTTATGATGGCTCCTTTTGAATATACAGCAATTACTTTGCAAGTTAGTATAGAGGGGCATATGTTTGGGGCAAAAGGCAGACAAGTTATTTCTAAGGGGTGGAAAGCACTCTACGAAAGAGAAGTTGATGAGGCTGAGGAAGAGGAAGAACAAAACTTGCCAGCCTTAAGCCGAGGCGATGTGATAAAAATTAATGCAGTCGTTAAAAATAATCTGATGACAAAGCCTCCAACAAGGTTTACAGAGGCTACGCTTTTATCAGCTATGGAAAAGCCGCATCAGTATGTAGCGGTTGATAAAGAGGCGGCTAAGACACTTGGAGAAACAGGAGGGATAGGAACTGTTGCAACAAGAGCGGATATTATAGAAAAGCTTTATAATATGTACTATATTGAAAAAAATGGCAAAGAAATGGTACCTACTTCAAAAGGTAAGCAGCTTATTGAACTTGTCCCAAAAGAGCTTAAATCACCACTTCTTACAGCCAAGTGGGAAATGCAGCTTGAACAAATTAGTCTAGGGAAGCTTAGTCCCAATGAGTTTATGGAGAAGATCAGACACTATAGTGGAGAGTTAGTTAAAGCCGTTAAAGCAAGCAGTGATAAGTATGTGCATGATAATGTAACAGGTAAGAGATGTCCTAACTGCTCAAAGTTTATGTTAGAAGTAAAAGGAAAGCATGGAATGATGTATGTTTGTCAAGACAGAAGCTGTGGGCATAGAGAGACAATCAGCAGATTTACACATGTAAGATGTCCGCAGTGTCACAAAAAGTTAGAGCAAAGAGGAGAAGGAGAGGGAAGTATTTATATTTGTACAACTTGTACTTTCAGACAAAAAGTTGCGGCTTATAATAAGCAGTATAGAACTTCAAATGAAAAGCTAGGCAAAAAAGACGTTGGTAAATATCTTAAACAAATACAAAAAGAAAATGAAGATACAGGCAATTTTGCTTTTGCAGAGGCTTTTAATAAACTAGCTCAAGAGAGTAAGAAAAAATAATTAAAGATTAAAGAAATAGAGGTATAGACTATGAATATTATTTTACATGAACCAGAAATTCCACAAAATACGGGTAATATTGCAAGAACATGTGCAGCTACAGGCGCAAAATTGCATCTTATTGAACCTTTAGGGTTTTCAATAGACGAAAAAAATCTTAAAAGAGCTGGTCTTGATTATTGGGAACTGCTTGATGTTAAAACGTATAAAAACTTTGAAGATTTTTTAATACAGAATAATCATCCTAAGATTTATATGGCAACAACTAAATCTAAACAGACTTATACTGAGGTACAGTATGAAGAAGATGCCTATATCATGTTTGGTAAGGAAAGTGCAGGTATTCCAGAAGAAGTTTTATTAAATTATAAAGCAACAGCCATAAGAATTCCGATGATTAAAGAAGCCCGTTCACTTAATCTCTCTAATTCAGTAGCTATTGTTTTATATGAAGCACTGAGACAAAACGAGTTTTTAACGTTAGAAAAAGGTGGGCAGCTCCATCGCTATGAGTGGTAATTAAAAATAGTTTATTCTAAAGTGTATAATAATTGAAAAATCTCTCCATAATATAAAATGATTATTTTCATCCATTTATAGGTATGAATGTACATTTTAGGAGGGAATTATGAAAAATTTTAGGAGATGTGTATTTATAGCAAGTTTCATATTTTTATCTATAGTGCAGATCTATGCAAGTGATACCAGTACAAATAAAATTTTTCCAAATTATACGGGCATGGCTGGTAAAATTATTGGAAAAAATGTTAATATAAGAAGATATCCTAATATTTATGCCCACGTTGTTATGCGTGTTCATAACAAGGAGATTCGCGTTGTTGGACAAAATGAAGAGTGGTATAAGGTGATGATTGGTGAGCAGGAGGGATGGATCTATAAGCAGTATGTAAAAGTTGCCCGCGCGGAGCATATTCCTTATAGTAAAATCCTCGGAGAAGAGATTGTAGACTATGGCAAGCAATTTATTGGGACACCCTATAGATGGGGAGGCAATGACCTTAAAAGAGGAGTAGACTGTTCCGGGCTTACCCAAGAAGTTTACAAGACTTTTGATATTGATATCAGCAGAGTCTCCTATATGCAGGTTAAAGATGGTAAAAGAGTTGCAAAATCAGAACTAATCCCAGGAGACCTAGTCTTTTTTGATACTTCAGGTAAAAACAGGGGCAAGATTTCTCATGTCGGTATTTATGCAGGGGCAGATAGGTTTTTGCATGCTGATGGTACACGCGGCGTTATGATCAGCAGCCTAAGTAGTCCTTATTACACACGCAATTATGTAACAGGGGCACGTATTATTAAAACTTAATAATAACAACAAAATAGCATAAGTATACTAGAAGTCCTCAGGTTATAGCATTTAATCTGAGGATTTTAGTCTATTAAAAACAATGTATATATTTTCAAAACCTTTAAGATGTGCCATAATAAACATGAGCGTTAAATTATATCTATAAGAGGTTAAATAATGAATGATAAAACTTTATATAAGCTAGAATTTCATAAAATAAGAGAAATGTTAAAGGCATTTGCGTTAACAGAGGGTGGAAAAGATACGATAGATACAGTTATACCACTCTCAGATATAGAAAGTGTTCAAATCCTTCAAAAAGAAACAGCAGAAGCTATTGGGATGAGTATTAAAAAAGGAAGAATCCCACTTGGGAGTCTTAAGGGCATTAAGACCATTCTTAAAAGAGTGGAAATTGGAGCTGTATTAAACAGTACTGAAATACTGTATGTAAGAGATATTTTGCGTGTTTCAAGACAAGTGAAAAATTATCAAAAAGAAGATCAGCATAAAGAATATATCTATGAACACTTAGATGGATACTTTGAAAGCCTATTTATTTATACGACGCTTGAACGCGAAATTGATAGGTGTATTATAGCACCTGAGCAGTTTGCAGATGCAGCAACCCATGAGCTTTTCCAAGTTAGAAGACAAATGAGAACAGTTAATAGTAGAATCAAAGAAGCATTGCATGGTATTGTTCATTCTAATAAGTATCAAGACATGCTGCAAGAAACTGTTGTTACAATGAGACGAGACAGATACTGTGTGCCGGTTAAAATAGAATATAAAAATCAATTTAAAGGGATTGTACATGACCAGTCCTCAACAGGCGCTACGGTATTTATTGAGCCCATGGCCGTCGTAGAACTTGGCAATGAGCTTAAAGGGCTAGAAACAAAAGAGACTGGCGAAATAGAAAAAATTCTGATTGATTTTACACAGCAGATTGCAAGCATTACCGAAGCCCTTGCCATTAACTACGATAATCTCATTAAGTTGGATGTGATCTTTGCGCGCTCGGAGTTTTCACTTAAGTATGACTGCCGAGAACCTAAACTAAACAACGAGGGGTATACCAAGCTTAAGAGGGCAAGGCATCCTCTTCTAGATAAAGATACGGTAGTGCCTATTGATGTTAGCATTGGTAAAGACTTTACCACCTTACTTATAACAGGACCTAATACAGGCGGGAAAACAGTTGCGCTAAAAACAATAGGTTTATTTACGCTGATGGCTGAGATAGGTCTTCAAATACCAGCTTCAGAAGGTAGTGATGTGGCTATTTTTGATGGGATCTATGCAGATTTAGGTGATGAACAAAGCATTGAGCAGAGCTTAAGTACTTTCTCAGCGCATATGACTAATATTGTAAGCATATTACAGCATATGGGGACCAATTCATTGGTGCTTATGGATGAAGTAGGCTCAGGAACTGATCCGGTAGAAGGGGCAGCTCTTGCGATGGCTATTCTTGAGCATCTGAGAAAACAACAGATTAGAACAGTAGCGACGACACACTATAGTGAACTTAAACTCTATGCCTTATCGACACCAGGTGTTGAAAATGCAAGTTTTGAATTTGACCTTGAATCTTTAGAGCCGACTTATAGACTCTTGATTGGGATACCAGGTAAGAGTAATGCATTTGCTATTTCTATGAAGCTTGGACTTGCTGAGCATTTAATTGAAGATGCAAAAGTCTTTTTACACAAAGAGAATGTAAAGATGGAAGATATTCTTGTGGATCTTGAGCAAAGTAAAAAAATTGCCGAAATAGAAAGTGCCCGTGCCAAAGAGTTTAGAGCAGAGGCCGAAAGATTAAAAGAAGAAATAAAAAACGAAAGACAAAAGATAGAGAAAACACGCAAAAAAATACTAGAACGCACGGAGTTAAAGGCAAAAGAAATCCTTAAGCAAGCCGAAATAGAGACAGATAAAGTTTTAAAAGAAGTAAGAGGTGCAGCGCGCAAAGCACAGGTCATGATTGACGAGAAAGATCTTCAGCAAGCTAAAACCAATATGGGTCAGATGACTAAAGATCAAGAGCGTCAAATCAGTAAAAGTTTAGGTATTAAAAGTACTGTAGCTAAAAAATTAAAAACAATAAGTGTAGGCGAGGAAGTGACAGTTACTTCACTTATGCAGCAAGGTATTGTCGTAGAGCCTTTAGATGGCAGTGGTCATGTAGTGGTGCAGCTTGGTATTATTCCAATGAAAGTACATCTTTCAAATCTGCAAAAAGTAGAAGTGAAAACGCAGCAAGAGAAAAAAACAACTAAAACTAAATCTCAAAAGGGAACAGTGAGCTATAATGTCTCAAAAACAAGCGTTATTTCACCTGAAATTGATATAAGGGGAATGTTAGTTGATGAAGGCGTTCAAGTGGTGGATAAATATTTGGATGATGCTTATTTATCAGGCTTAAAACAAGTAACGATTATACATGGTAAAGGAACAGGGGCACTAAGAGCCGGGATTACAACTATGCTCAAAAAGCATCCGCATATAGAAGCTCATAGACCAGGAAAATATGGTGAGGGTGAAATGGGCGTAACAGTTGTAACGATTAAATAAGGAGGAGGGTGTTGCATATGATAAAAGTATTGATTGTAGATGATGATACCAATATCTCAGAGCTTATTTCTTTATATCTTAAAAAAGAAGGGTATCATACCAAAGAAGTATATAGTGGCAAAGAGGCTTTAGAAGCATTTGAAGACTATAGTCCAGATATTATTTTATTAGATATCATGCTGCCAGAGTTAGATGGTTATGATGTATGTAAAGAAATTCGTAAGATTAACAGAACACCTATTATTATGTTGACGGCAAAAGGAGAAGTCTTTGATAAAGTATTAGGACTAGAGCTTGGAGCAGATGACTATATTGTTAAACCTTTTGATCCCAAAGAGCTTATTGCAAGAGTTAAAGCTGTTTTAAGACGTTGTGTTGCGCAGAGTGAACCAGAAAAGTCTAAAAATAGAATTATGCTAGAGCAGCTCATTATAGATAAAGACAATTACTCTGTAACTTATGAAGGTAATGTCGTAGAGCTTCCTCCTAAAGAATTAGAAGTTTTATACTTTTTAGCAAGTCATCCAAGACAAGTTTTTACAAGAGAACAGCTGCTTGATAAAATATGGGGGTATGACTTTGTGGGAGATACAAGAACAGTAGATGTACACATTAAAAGACTCAGAGATAAGTTTGAGGGTGATCATACATGGAGCATAAAAACCGTCTGGGGAGTAGGTTACAAATTCGAAAAATAAGAAAAGAGTTTGTCTTTCCCACTCTTTTTAGCAGGTTAGTTACAGTTTATATTAGTATTTTAATGGTGACACTCATTTTTTTATTTAGTGCCTTTACTAATGCTTTTCAATCCTACTTTGTAGCCTATACACAAGACATTATGATTAAACAAGCAGGTAATATTGCAAAAGAATACAATAAAGTAGGATTTTATGGCAGTTCAACACAACAGGCTTTTGAAAAGATTCTTTTTAGAATACAGGTGATGGACAGCTATTTGCAGTCTACAACGTGGTTAATTGATAGGTCTAATACAATTATTGTAGTCTCTGAAAATAGTAATCTGCCATTTGTGGATAAAACTATTCCAGATGCAGCTGTTATAAAAAAGGTATTTGAGGGCAATATTGTAAAAATAGAGGATGGATTTACAGAGTACTTTTCAACACCCGTTCTTACTATTGGATACCCAGTAGAGATACTAGGCCAAATAAAATATGCACTGTTTATTCATACACCTATGCCGCTTATTTTGCAGACGATAGATGAGGTTAGAAATATTATTTTAAAAGTAGTAGGGGTTACAGCCACTTTTGTTTTGATTTGGACTTATATTATTTCTAAGCAAATGACAAAACCCCTTAAGGAAATGAATATGGTTGCTAAGCAAATTGCCAGTGGTCAATTTAGTAAAAGGATAGAAGTATCAGGTCAAGATGAAATTGCAGAACTTGGACTATCATTTAATCATATGGCTACAGAACTAGATAAGATTGAAGAAAACAGAAGAAAATTCATTGCAAATGTTTCACACGATTTAAGATCACCACTTACATCAATACAAGGGTTTATAACCGCCTTGTTAGATGGCACTATTCCTAAAGATAATCAAGAAAAATATTTAAATATTGTACTTGGTGAATCGCAAAGAATGATTACAATGACCAATACGATTTTAGAGCTTAGCAAAATGGAAGAAGGTGCAACGCCTATCCAAAAGGCTTCCTTTAATATCAGTACGATGATAAGGGGCATAGCCTCTTCGTTTGAACCTATTGCAAAGCAAAAAAGTATTCAGGTTGAGTTTTTGTTAGAAGATACAGAGCCGTATGTGATGGCGGATATAGATATGATCGCTCGCGTGATTCAAAACCTACTAGATAATGCATTCAAATTTGTCAATGAACAGGGCATTATTAAAATAACAACAAGTCTTAAAAATGACAAAATGATTGTAGCCATTGGAAATAGTGGGCAGCCCATTACAAAGCAAGAGCAAAAAGATATTTGGAATAGATTTTATAAGGGAGATGCATCTCGTGGCAAACATAAAAAGGGACTTGGTTTGGGATTAGTCATTGTTAAAGAGATCATCAAACTACATGATGAAACAATTGAGGTCAGCTCCAAAGAAGGAGAGCTCGTTACTTTTTCATTTTCACTTAGTACGCCTTAAGGCTGAAAGAAAACCACTTTCAAATTTGTATTTATAACAGTATAACAAGCAAATAGACAAAATTTATTCATATTAATAGAGGTTTATTTTTACAATACTTTAACAATTAATTCATAAAATAGGTATATACTTATCATTACAAAGAATTCATTATTGTAAGGAGGAAATATGTATGTACGAAGAAAATAATTTAAATCCATTTCAACCTAGAGATGATTCATCTCATGAATCAGATCCAAATTATAATAAAGAAAAAGAATATATAGATGTTAAAAAATTCAGTGAAGTGAGCAGTGAGGAGGATATTTTTGCCTCAAGGACTACACCAGATATGCAGCAAAGACCATCCTATATTTATCAAGGACCCCCTACTACGCAGCAGACGCCTATATATAAGCAAGAAGAAAATTTCTCACAGCCTACTAAAAAGAAAAAAGGTTCATTTGGAAGATTCATGGCAGGACTTGTTGTAGTCAGTTTAGTCGGTGGGGTATCTATAGGCGCAAGCTTTGCTTTTTTATCGCCTTATGCAAACGATTATTATAATAGTACCCATAAAAATAGTGGTTTAATAGAGAATAGTCAAGGTGGGCAGCTTGCTGGCAATATACAAGAGGGTGCTAATAGAGTTCTTCCGCTTACAACTAACAATTCGATTACAGATATTGCAAATAATATTGGACCATCAGTAGTTTCTATTAAGAATAATCAAGTTGTGGCCACTTGGTATGGCGAATTTAATCAAGCGGGTCTAGGCTCAGGTGTTATTTTTAAACAAGATGATAACAAGATCTACATTGTAAGTAATGCCCATGTTGTAGAAGGGGCCAATAGCTTAGTGGTTAATTTTTTAGGAAATACTAAGGTTGAAGCAGATATTGTGGGAGTAGATACAACAACGGATATAGCAGTTTTATCTGCTCTAAAATCAAATATCCCAAAGGAAGCCCTAGCTGATATTAAAGTAGCGCCACTTGGAGATAGTGATTATTTACAAGTAGGAGAACTTGCAG
This sequence comes from uncultured Clostridia bacterium, assembly GCA_937921505.1. Classification (GTDB taxonomy): domain Bacteria; phylum Bacillota; class Clostridia; order Lachnospirales; family Cellulosilyticaceae; genus FMMP01. The sequence goes on from CAKZUB010000029.1 coordinate 52,933, forward strand.
TAGCTATAGGAAATCCTATTGATGAAGCCTACAACAATACAGTTACAGTCGGGGTTATCAGTGCACTTAATAGAGAAATACAGCTTGTAGATAAAAAGTTAAACCTTATCCAAACGGATGCTGCAATTAATCCAGGTAATAGTGGAGGCGCACTTGTAGGGCCTACAGGTGAAGTGATAGGGATTAATACCATTAAATTAGTAGATAGCCACATAGAAGGTATGGGGTTTGCTATCCCTATCAATGATGTCAAACCGATTATCACAGAAATATTGCTGCATGGTAAAATTTCCAGACCAGCATTAGGTATTGTGGGAAAAGATATTGATAAAGACGCTGCAGCACTCTATGAGATACCAATAGGTGTATATATTGTAGAAGTAGCATCAGGCAGCAGTGCAGAACTTGCAGGTATTAAAGCAAACGATATTTTGTTCCAGTTTGATGGTATTCAAATTACAGGTATGAATCAGCTTAAAGAGCTTTTAAGTAGTAAAAAGGTTGGAGACGTTGTAGAAGTTAAAATCATAAGAGATAAGAACAAACACACGCTTCAACTTAAGTTAAGAGAAATGCCCAAAGTAATGTATAGATAGTCTAAAAAGACATAGTTACTCATCAAGTAGTACTATGTCTTTTTCATATAATTAGAATGAAGCATTGAAAAGATAAGGAAGTTTTGGTAGTATTACTGTAGAAATACAGGTAGGGAGAGAGAATATGACTTTAATTTGTGATTTAAAAGCACAAGAGAATATAAAAGCACAATATTTATGTAAGTTTAAACAAATTTTAAAAAATAAAAATGGAAAAGATTATTGCAGTATCAAGTTGCAAGATAGTACGGGTACAATAGACGGTAAAATATGGTCACTGCATAGTGGCATTATGCCCTTTGAAGTAGATGATGTCGTTACGATAGAGGCAGAAGTACTTTTATACCAAGAAAATATTCAGCTTAGTATTAATAAACTAAAAAAATCCGAAGAGGGCGAATATGATCTGAAAAATTTTATTCCTCATACCCTCAAAGATGTAGAAGTTCTAGAAACAGCACTTTTTACATTCATCGAACAAGTGCAGCATCCCTTTATCAAACAGTTACTTGAGGCAATTTTTTATGATGAAGTCATTTATCAAGAGTTTTTGGTGCACAGCGCTGCCAAAAGTGTTCATCATGCTTATTTAAGTGGTCTATTAGAACACACAGTGGCTGTTACAAGGTTAGGCATCCAGATGTCAGAACTTTATGAGGCAGCCAACAAAGATTTAGTGATTGCAGGATGTTTGCTTCATGATTTAGGAAAGCTTTACGAATTATCCAATTTTCCTAAAAATGATTATTCAGATGAAGGACAACTTATAGGTCATATTGTAATGGGAGCAGAAATTATCCATGATAGGGCAGGTCAAATAGAAGGTTTTCCAAAAGAACTAGAAACCATACTTAAGCATATAATACTTTCACATCATGGAGAATATGAATATGCCTCTCCAAAGCGACCTAAGTGCATAGAAGCAATGATAGTACATTTAGCAGACCATGCAGATGCCAAGATTAAGATGCTTGATGAGGCATTACAAGCATCCCAAGGCGATGATCTTTATGTGGGATATCATAAAATTTTAAATAGGAATATTAGAAAAGTTACACTATGAAAAATAATAGTCAAAAAATATCAGCTAATGAAATCAACCGTTTTGCATACTGCCCTTATCAATGGTATTATACAAGGTACTATGGGAGTAAAGCCCTTCAGGAGAGCTATAAAGCTTTAGAAATAAGGTCAAGTGGGCACGAGTCACATTTTGTAAAAGGACAAAGATTTCATAATAGGTACTATAGAAGTTATCGTTTGAAAAGAATTTTGCAGAGCATATTCATTATTCTACTTATAGGTATTGCTGCTTGGGTGGTGATAAGATGGATGTAGCTTTACAAATAGGCATACTTATAGTTATCGTCTTGATACTAGGATTATGTATAAAGCCACAGTACCGTATCAAACATAAAAAAGACTTAGGCGTAAGATTTGCATCGCCTATTTATGCAGATCAAAAAGGAACCAAGCTCCTTGTGGCACCCAAACTTCAGCTTCAAGGAAAACCAGATTATATTTTTCAAACATGGTTTTTAAAAAAGTATATTCCGCTTGAGATTAAAAGTGCTACGTTAAAAGAAGATATACCCCATTTAGGAGATGTCTATCAGTTAGCAGCTTATTTTTTAATTATTGAAGAAGTTTATGGCCAAAGGCCACCCTACGGCAAGCTTGTTTATGCCAATAAAACTTTTATTATTAAAAATACTTATAAAGTCAGAAAACAACTTAAAAACACACTAGATCAAATGCGAAAAATGTTAGAAGGCAGTATCACTGTACAGGCAGAGCCTTCTTTTATCAAATGTAAGCATTGTGTATGTCAGCATACAGTGTGTGAATTTAACAAGGGGGATAATTAATATGAAAAAAGAAGATCAGCCTAAAAAAGGATCACCACTTTTGGAGAGATACCTTCAAAGAAGTACAATGGATAAAATGCAGCAACTTGATGATGAGGCTCTTGCACAAGCAATTAAGTCTCTTTTACTACAAGGAAAAGACGATCCGAAAAACTTAAATTAGGAGTAAAGTATGGAAACACCACTTAAGAAAAATGACCGCTATGAGGTAGAAATCATAGATATAGGAGCAGCTGGAGAAGGCATCGGCAAGATCAATGATTTTATAGTCTTTGTACCAAGTACAGTGACAGGAGACGTAGCAGAAGTTCATATTATAAAGGCCAAAAAAAGTTTTGCTTATGGCAAGCTCCTACGTATTATTAAACCCTCTCCTTTTCGAAACGATCCTAGATGTAACACGGCCAGCCAATGCGGAGGCTGTCAGCTGCAGCACATTGCCTATAGTGAACAGCTTCAATGGAAAACAAAAAAGGTTAAAGAAGCACTAAGACGTATTGGTGGCCTCCAACATATAAAAGTAGAAGACACGCTAGGTATGGAGAATCCTTTTAACTATCGTAACAAAGCACAATATCCTATCCGCAAAGAAAATGGAGAAATTAAGATAGGTTTTTTTGCAAGCAGAAGCCACCGCATCGTACCCTCAGAAAGCTGTGTTATTCAAGATATTAGAAATGAGCGGATTATACAAGTTATTAAAGATTTTCTTACTCAGTACAATATCACTATTTATAACGAAGAAACCCATCAAGGGTTAGTTAGACATCTCCTTATTAAGACAGCTTATCATACCCAAGAAATGATGGTATGTCTTGTTATTAATGGCAAGGAGTTACCACATCAAGATAAGCTCATCCAGCAGCTAAAGGCTGTAGAAGGTATTAAAAGTATTGTTTTAAATCATAATACAGGACAAACCAATGTGATTTTAAGTTCTCACATTACAGTGATTGATGGACAAGATTATATTATTGATAATATAGGAGATCTACAATTTAAAATATCGCCTTTATCATTTTTTCAAGTCAATCCGCTCCAAACAAAAGTACTTTATGACAAAGCCTTAGAGTTTGCAGCTCTAACAGGCACAGAGACTGTCTGGGATGCTTACTGCGGTATCGGAACCATCTCTCTTTTCTTAGCTCAAAAAGCCAAAAAGGTCTACGGTGTAGAAATTGTCCCAGAAGCAATAGCAAATGCCAAAGCGAATGCCGAACTTAATGGCATTACTAATGCAGCGTTCTATGTGGGAAAAGCTGAAGAAATTATCCCAAAGATGTATGAAGAAGGTATTGCAGCAGATACCATCGTCGTAGATCCTCCAAGAAAGGGCTGTGACCCCAAACTCTTAGAAACGCTTGTGGCGATGAGTCCAGAGAAAATAGTCTATGTATCCTGCGACCCAGCGACCTTAGCCCGAGATCTTGCCTATTTAACTCAAAATGGCTATAGGGTAGATGGGGTGCAGCCAGTGGATATGTTTCCGCATACAGTGCATGTGGAGTGCGTGGCGTTGATAGAGGCATTAAGCTCTTAATGAACGTTGTGAATTTAGAGGTTAAGCCCGCATTTCGGAACTAAAGCGAAGAAATACGTTCATTATTAATAGCCTTATTTTAAAGGTTTTGTAGAGTTATAGGCAGTTTTTCAATGTGTATTTTATGTTATCACACACAAAGAAAAACTGCTTTCTTTTGATTTTGATCCGCTATGACTTTAGGATACTAACTTTGCGAATCAGTATCCCAATCATATGTAAAAATGGTCCTGTATAAATTTGGTGAATGTGGTAGGATATTGGGGGCAGTCATTGACATTAAACTTCTTTAAAATTTTTTATATTGTTATAAAATAGAAATAAGTATTATTAAAATCAAGGAAATTGACAAAAACTTAACTGGAAAAGTGTATAAAGTTCCGAACCATACTTCAGGTGTTATAATTAAAGCTGACATTTTAGAGGATTTTAACAAAATTTGCTGAAATATTACAACGAAACTTTTTATTTAAATTAATGATATAAGGGGATTACTTATGCAAGATATGATGATAAAAGTATTTACGCCAAATAAATTTCTTCAGCCATATATAAACAAAATATGGGTTTTTGAGAGTAAATATGGTATACCAAAGACTGACTTAAAGCTTATAGCTCCAAACGGTGAAATGAAACTGATTATTCCGTATAAAAATAATATGAGAAGTACAATTGAGAACCAAACTCGAGAACATAAGGAATCATCCTTTATAATCATTGGTCAAATGACAAAATCAGCTATTATAGAATCGGAAATTAATTTTGGATCAATAGGAGTAGATTTCAAGCCACTTGGTGCGTATAAGTTTTTCCCTTTTTCATTGCATGAAATTACAAATCAGGTTTATCATGCCCCTGACATATTTAATAAATTAGGAGACGAATTACAGGAAAAAATATCAGAAATTACGGATATTAATAAAAAAGTAATTTTTGTTGAAGAGTTCTTATATAGACAGATGATTGAGTTAAATAAATATGATTACATAACAGAATATGCAGTGAATAAAATCATTTCAAGTAATGGTTTAGTTAATATAAGTGAACTAAGCAAAGATATGTGTTATTCGAGACGCCAACTTGTAAGAAAATTTATAGAGAGCATAGGTTTAAGTCCAAAAGAATTTTCATGTATCATTCGTTTTCATGAAATTTACAAAAAGTTTAATATTAATAAATATTCTGAAGAGGATTTATATGATTTATACTACGATCAATCTCATTTTATAAAAGAATTCAAGAAATATACCGGGCTTACGCCTGGTGAATACCTTAGTCAAAGTAATAAATTTGGAAGTATTTTTTATAATATATAATTATGTCCCATTTTTACAATACTGAAATTCAGTTAATGAGTATAGTAAAACTATAATAATTTTAAAGGAGTGTTGTATATGAAACATTTATTAAATTGGATCGAAATTCCGGTAACAGACATTGAAAGAGCAAAAAAATTCTATGGTACAATTCTTGATACAGGTTTTCACGACATGGCAATAGGAGATATAAAATATGCTTTATTTAGTTCAGAAGATAAGTACAATGCAGGGGCTTTAGCACAAGGACCATTCTACAAACCAAGTACTGACGGAGTACTAATTTATTTAAATGGTAGAGAAGATTTAGAATATATCCTTTCTAAAGTAGGTGCAGCTGGTGGAAACGTAATTATGCCAAAAACATTACTTTCAGATATTGCTGGATACATAGGAATGTTTATTGATTCAGAGGGAAATAGAATAGGGGTTCAGAGTATGAAGTAGGGCATTTACACTGCAATGAACTTGTATAGATTTCTATAGAGAAAAAAACACGTATCGACAATATAGTCTACAAAAAAGAAATCATATAATATTATTTTAACTATAAAAAATTAGGGGGAGATTTTTATGTCAATTAATCATTTAGCTGTTTTTGCGGCGACTTTTGCATCATTCTTTATCGGATTTTTATGGTATGGACCGATATTAGGAAAGGTATGGATGAAAGAAGCTGGATTATCAGAAGAAAAAATTAAAAATATGAACCTTGGAGTAACATATACTTTAGCTTCTATTTTAATAGTAGTACAGGCTTACAACCTTGCAGCTCTATTAGCTAATGTAAATTTTACTATGAGTATTGTATACGGATTATTAACAGGTGCAGGTTGGGTAGCTACTTCATTAGGTATCATATACTTATTTGAAAACAGATCAAAGAAACTTTTCTTTATAAATGCAGGATATTTAATAATATCATTTATTGTTATGAGTATGATTATTGGAGCATGGAAGTAATCAAGAATTTTACAATGTAATGTAACTACACTACAATAGGTTTTAATAAAAAGATAGAATGATTTAAAGTATTAAAATTTCACTCATTCTACCTTTTTATATTTAATAGAAAAGTGCTACTTTTTTTAGGGCAAGTCAGAACAATTCCTAACTTCTTCTTTAATATAAAATTCCGCGAAAAGGTTTAATTCTGCGAATTAGCATCCCCCTTAAATTAATTGCGAAATAGTATTAACATACGGTGCAAATGCACGTTGAGACTGTAGTGAAGCTGTGTAAATAAATGTCCCCCCCAATAAAAACCCTTTCCCCCTAAAACAAACTCTTTTCCACCCCACCCAGGCAACGCTAAGTGCAGGAGCCAGGGGCAAGAATCAAGGTAAGAGAAAAACACCAGAGAGTTGCCCCTAACAGAACCATTGGGGAGCAAAGGATAGGGCAGAGATAAGGGTTAAGGAACAAGGGGAAAGATAGGATAAAAAGCAGGAATAATAACAGAATAAAAATACCAAATCGGGAACGACTTTGTTTTAATGAAAATAAAGTTATTCTCGATTTTTGCGTTTTGTGAGAGAAAAAATGGGGGGAAAGTGGGAAAGACTTTGTTTTATGGGGCAACGAGTGATTAAGGTTTTTGGGGTGGGGATTGCCCAACTTTCTTCCAGCGGTACATAGTAGGAAGAAAGTTTAGGTTTTACACCGAAAATTTTTCCTACAGGAATTTAGGAATCAAGGTTCAAGGGATAGGGCAGAGAGATAAGAGAGACAGGAATGGAGAAGGGATAGGGTAGGAAAATAGGGGGAAAGAATAGACACAAGGGAGTAAGCAGGAATAAGAGAGGCAGGAAGGGAGATAGGGAGATAGGGAGATAGGGAGATAGGGGGATAGAGCGAGGAGTGTTGAAATCCTTGAAAAATACAGTATCAGAACAGGTTCGATTTATTCCAGATAATCAGTTGATTAATGAAGTAATTACAAATCAAAAGACTTCTGAAATGCTTAATTTTAATGATAGTACATTAAGAGGGCAAGTAATAAATGGTAAATTTAAAGATGGTGAATACAGAAAAGCCAAGGGAGTAAATATAATTCTAATTAATGCTTAGTAAATAATCACTAACCATTAATTAGAAAAGATAGTTACTTCGTATTAGTATTCTAAAATGTAATAAATAAGTATAGAATATGGATTTGTTTTGTATTTTTAATTTACAATTATTAGATAAAATCGTATAATACTTCTATAAATAGAAAAGGAGTGATTTATGTGAGCATTGTAAACTGTTTTTTAGGATTTTCACAAATAGGGGAGGAATTATTTAGCTTATAAAGTAATAAGTCCTCTATTGAGTAATATAAGATAACGATGGAGGGTATAAAAATGAATATATCAATTAGATTAGAAAATGAAAATGATTTTAGAAGTGTAGAAAATATTACCAGAGAGGCATTTTGGGATGTATATAAACCTGGTTGTGATGAACACTTAATTATTCATAAAATCAGAAAGTTAAATGTATTTATCCGAGAATTGGACTTTGTTGCATGTGAAGAAGAAATAATTGTTGGTAGTATAATTTACTCACATGCAAAAGTGATTAATGAAGATAATGAGGAATTTGGAGTTCTGTGTATGGGCCCTCTTGGCATATTACCTTCTTATCAAGGTAAAGGGATTGGAACTCTACTTATGAAACATTCTATTAATGTTGCTAAAACATTAGGTTATAATGCAATTGTTATTTTTGGTAATCCAAACTTTTATCATCGCTTTGGTTTTGAAAATGCTATGAAGTATAATATTCAAACATCATGGGGAGCTAATTTTGAAGAGTTTATGGTATTAGAATTATATGGAGGTTCACTTGAAGGAATTTCAGGCAAGTATTACGAGGACTCTGTTTTTGAAATTGATAAGGACGAACTGAATGTTTTTGAAAAACAATTTCCATATAAGGAAAAACATGTTACTGATACTCAATTAAAATAGATGTTAACAAATTTTTAAAAGAGTTGTAAAGGTTATATCATATCAAGACTTTCGGGTCACTTCCAACTTCCTTTAATAAAATCAAAGGTTTCAGGCTTATTTTACATATGATGTAAATTCCGTGTTTTTGCCTCTAAAATATTGCCTATGTCAAGGAGTAGCTTATAATCATTTCTTATATAAAAAAGCATTATTAAAGGTAAAACGAATAAATTTAATCTACATAAAGAAGGCAATTAATAAGAACGCCCGAACATATGTTGGGGGTGCAAGGAGGTTCAATTCTTTTGCACCTCCTTCTTTTAACGCGTATTTATATACTTTTATTGTCATAATGCACGTGGAGCTGTAGTTAAGCTATCTAAATAAATGTGTCCTTCAAACTAAGTTTTTCCACCTCCCACCAGGCAACGCCAAATCCAGCACAACACGTAGGGTTGAACTCAAGCTCCAAACCCCAGAGAGTTGCAACTAACAGAACCAATAGGGAGATAAGGGGGATAGAGTGAAGAAAAGAAGCAAGGATAGAGGTAAGAGGTAGGGCTGGGAGATAAGGAGAGATAAAAAGGGGATAGAGCGTGAAAGAGGCGCAAGGAGCAATGCAGGATAAAGAGCATGGAACGCTTCGCTAATGGGATAGGGGGCGAAGCGGAGCTTATTTAGGGGAAAGAGATTTTGATCCGTGTTAAAAAACATTGCTTTTACGTATACTAGACAGTCAAAAGTTTTATAACTCTAACAAGCCTGGTGATCCTCATAAAATTCAAGGTCTCCCTACTTAGATTTAATTATTCGGGTTATGGTTAAATCCTTATTTTTGCCTAAACTATGAAAAATACTTTTCTTTAAATGCACTGGAGTAGCAACATGCTTTATAAATATACTTAATTTAGATATAATATAAGTATATTTGTAAAGTGAGGTGACGACCTTGAACTACCTAAAAAAATTAGAAGAAATCATTAAAAACCAGAATGGCACTGTATTAAGCGCAGATTTGGACAAATACGAAATCCCGAGAACATATCTTCAGATGATGGTAGCTGAAGGGACTCTTGAAAGAGTAGACCGTGGAATTTACGTTTCTGTTGATTCTGTTGAAGATGAAATGTATGCAATGCAAACCAAATACTCGAAATTGGTTTATTTTCATGAAACTGCTCTTTACATTAATAATCTTACGGATAGAACCCCATTTGAGTATTCAGCTTCTGTTCCTAGTGGATATAAAGTCGTAACAAGTATCGCGGATAAATTTAAAATTTACTATATAAAAAAAGAACTCCATGATCTAGGAGTTGTAACCGCCATGAACACATTTGGTAATTCGATTAGAGTATATAGCATTCAAAGAACCATATGTGATTTATTTAGAAGTAAAAATCGAATTGATATTCAAGTTTTTAATGAAGCGTTAAAACGATTTGTAAAGCTAAAATCTGTGGATTATTCACTGCTTATGGAATATGCGAAAAAACTAAAAGTTGATACAGCTGTTAAGAATTATATGGCGGTACTATTATAAGCGGAAAAGGTGGAAACAATTCTAAAAAGAGGCGAGTTAAATACCAGACCAAGAGATTTTTACAAATATACGTATTTCAAATACAAAATAAGTATATTTGCAAATAATATCCTACCTTCTCAAATAGACCTGAGAAGGTTTCTTTATTGTACAGAAAAAATAAGCGAAACATGGTCATTAAAAAAAGCCCTAGAATGTTTTTACATGAAAACCTTCTAGAAGAGACTTTTGTAACTGCATATAAAAATTTAGTACTTGCGTATAATTTATAACAGTGTTAATATTTATATATAGTGTTACGTAATTTATATTAATGTTAATGGGGGATATAGTGAAAGAAACAGCTAGCGATAATAAGCAGATACTAAAAAAGGAAAGAGTAAAGACCTATTTCTATGAGGCAACAAAGGATATGATAATAATTGATGGGGTTGAGAGCGTGTCTGTTAGAAAAGTAGCTGATAAAGCCGGATACTCCTATGCAACTTTATATAATTATTTTGAAGATATAAATGAGCTATTATGGGAAGTTAAATTAATAATGATTAGTGAACTAGTGGAATTAAAGCAAACCATAGAAGAAAATAAAAGCATCAAGGAGGGTTTAAAGAGTTTGTTCGGAACCTATATAAGATATTTTCTAGAGTTCCCAAATGTATATAAGTTCTTCTATTTTTACAAGGTAACTCAACCCATTATAAATAGTGATAATCATAAAATTGAACCTGACTATGAAGCAATGATGAGAGCTGTATTAAATGGTTTTGTACTAGATGGAACGTTGAAGGATAAAGATTTAGAAGTTGTAGGGAAAACCCTAATCTATTCGGTACACGGTATATTAACTTTGTACTTTTCTGGCAATGGAGGTATTACGGAAGAAAGAGTATATAATGAACTGAATAAAATTATCGACTATTTATTATAGAAAGGAAAGGCGTTTTGTATATGATTAAATACCCTATATCAATTTATCAATAAAGGATAATAGATTTTATAAAACTAATCAATTAAGGGGAAAAATGAAAAAATATTTATGAGTAGCTGGCTTGTTTAATTTCGTTTTTGGGGCCTTATCATTCTTAGTATTAGTCCTATGGATTATGACTATATTTGAGGATAGAAATTTAAATGCTGTTAACTGGGGAGGTTTAATGTGAATAAGAAAAAGGTCATTATTATTGGGGCAGGGATTGCTGGACTATCAGCAGGCTGTTATCTTCAAATGAATGGATATGATACAGAAATATTTGAGGCTCATAATATTTCTGGAGGTTTATGTACTGCTTGGAATAGAAAGGGTTACTTGATAGAAGGATGTATTCATGGACTTTTAGGTTCAGAGCCCTCACACCTACTGTACAATCTTTGGAATGAATTAATAGAAATGGATAAGTTGAAATTTGTAGATGCAGATATTAAACATTTATATATTTTTGAAGATGGTAAAAGATTCACACAATATGCTAATTTAGACAGGCTACATAAAAGCATGATCAAACTAGCTCCAGAGGACAAGGCTATAATTGATGAATTTATTGGGGATATAAGGCGATTACAATCTGTTCAAATATCCTATGATAAGCCTAAGGAGTTTTTTAACCTTCCTGGTAAAATTAAAATGCTAAAGGCATTTCCGCTGCTTTTTGTCATGAAAAAATGGATTAGTCTGTCATCACAGGATTTCTCGAAGTCTTTTAAAAATCTACTCATGCAGGATGTAGTTAAACACTTTGCATCACCATTACTATTTGAAATGTTTGTATTGTCCGAGATGGACTTGAAACGTTGTGGGTATCCAACTATCGGTTCCTTTGAATTTTCAAAGCTTTTCGAGAAAAAATATCTTAGCTGTGGTGGGAAAATACATTATAAAACAAGAGTTAGTAGAGCTATGATAGTAGACAATAAGGCTGTTGGCGTTCTTCTAGAGAATGGAGATAAGCACTATGCAGATATTGTTGTTTGTGCAGCTGATGGTAAAACTGCAATATATGATTTGCTTGAAGGAAAGTACATAAGTGAAGCTGTAAAAAAAGAATATAATAGTGCAGATTTAAATCCTTCAAAGATTCAGATTTCTTTAGGTGTTAACAAAACATTTAAAGAATGGCCCCGTATGGTAAAGATTATTTTATCATCCCCCTATACCATCTGTGATGGAAGCCAGTATAACTCCCTAGATATTATGATATATAACGTTGATGAGGGATTAGCGCCATATAACAAGACTTTACTGATTGCTCAACTAGATACCAAGAACGGAGAATATTGGTCAGCTTTAAGAGACGCAGATTATAATAAATATAAATTTGAAAAGAAAAAGATATCAGAAGAATTAATAAGAATACTTGAAAGAAGAATGGGTGGTATAGAGGGTAATATTGATATGACAGATGTGGCCACACCAGCAACCTACATAAGATACACTGGCAACTGGAGGGGTTCTGTACAAGGATGGGCTAATGAAAATATATTTAAGTCAAATCCCTTTAAAAAAGAATTGCCAGGATTAAAAAACTTCTTTATGATTGGTCAATGGGTTGAGCCTGGTGGTGGAGTACCTAATGTATTTCAAAGTGGAAGAAATTTAGCCCAGATCATTTGTAAGAGAGATAGAAAAAGATTTTTGATTAAATCAGACTGTAACATAAAGTGAATTCTGCCGTATCGTATATAAAAATTGCCCCTTTTACGCAAAAACTCCAATTCCCATCAAAACGAATACCAGAAAAATCAGAGCAATGTTGGCTGTATCAAAGGCCATATCAGTTTCTCTAATTTTTCTTATGATAAAGATATCTTTTTTGATAATTTTACGGTATATAATAGCCGCACAAGCTACAGTTGCAATATATTGAAACCATTTTTCAGGGCTTAAGGTCTTTATCTTCATTAGCTCTACACTCCAGAGACTAGTTACAATAGGCATAGCAAAGCTTCCGAGTACAATGCACATGATTGCCAAAAATGACATAGCTATGTTACTGCATAGATAACTTTTTTTACTAAGGGTGCCTTCGCCTACAAAAATATGAGACATTTTTACAAAGGAAATGGCTGTCCCGAGATTAATTACATTAAAAAGATAGTTTCCGCCAGTTCCGAGAGAGTAAGTGATGATACTCTTACTTACAAAACCATTGAAAAAAGGAGAGCCAGTTATTGACAACATACCTATAATCATTAATATTGAAGTAAAGGGCAATCGCTTAAAAACACCTTTAATATCATACACATTTTTTGTTCCGTACTCACTGATGATAATACCGGCTCCTAAGAATAATAAGGATTTAAACATGGCATGATTAATTAAATGCAAAATGCCTCCATAAAAAAGATTACCCTCCATTTGGCTTATACCAATTAACATAATGCCTACTTGAGAAATGGTATGGTATGCTAAAATTTGTTTGATATCTTTTTGGCTGAGGGCAAATATAACCCCTACAATAGCTGTTGTAAAACCCAGAATCATAAAAATTTCCTGATACATAATACCGAAAACTTGGTTGATACGAATAAAGCCGTATAAACCACTTTTAACAAGTAAACCGGATAATAATGCAGATACTGCCGGGGGAGCAGCTCCATGGGCTTTCGGTAGCCAATTATAGACAGGGAAAAATGCTGATTTTACTGCAAGCGCACTCATAATTAACATATAGGTTGCCTTCACTGAAATGGGTGTTCCGAGTGTAGCTAAGGCAGTGGTAGCTAATTCCATATTTAAAGTTCCAACTAGCACATATAAAAAAGAGATACCAAGTAAATAAAACATCATCCCCGCACTGTTAAAAAGCAGATAATAGAGGACAATCTTTAACGAGTGGCCTTCCTTTTTAAAAACTATTAAAATTGAGGATATAATCGTAATTAATTCCATAAAAATAAAAAAGCTAAATAAATCAGAAGTCTGCAATAATCCTAAAAAAATTCCTTCTAAAAATAATAGGAAGAAAAGAAAGGTAGTACTGATGTTTTTATCCCAAATATAGATAAGGATAGCTGTAAATAAAAACAAGGTAAGAAAAATAAGAGATATAGAAAGCCAATCATTGTGTAAGGCAATACCAGCTGTTTTACTCCATCCTCCTATAGTTATATCATGAGTACCAAGTATTTTTAAGTTTTGATAGTAATATATTGTTGAAACAATTAAAATAGTTTGGCAAATAAAAGCTAAGTAATTTGCGTATTTATTATGAAATAAATATATAATCAGAGAAAATATAATCGATATTAAAATTAAAAAAATTGGTATATGATTCATTGGTTATACATCGACCTTTCGTATAAATAGATAAAATTTTATCTACCAGTTTCGTGGTGATTTATTAGGAGCTTAAGAAATTGAACATCATATTAGTCTTTTCTCATCAATTCATGCCAGTTCAAGGTACCAAATTTTTGAAAAATTTTAATACTAAAGCTCAAAGCCAAAGCAGTAATGGCAGCTCCAATTACAATAGTAGTTATCATAAGTGCCTGAGGAAGTGGATCTACCATTACTAGGGTATCTTCTGCTAAGATAGGAACAGAAGCTTCCGATGAATAAGAGAGCCCTAATAGCAAAAATACGATTGCAGTCTGAATGATACTCAGACAAATAATTGACTTAATTACTGTTTTTCCAGTGGCAAGTCCATAAAGACCTATCAACAAGATAATAAAGGATAGTATAATATCAAATCTCATGACCTTTCCTCCTTTATGAAGACAGTAAATATTATAATAAGTCCTAAGGCAACTTTTAATCCAATGATGGCATTTAATGCTACTAAAAATATTCTTTTCGGTTCATTTGAATAATCTATTGGAATAAAGTTTGTGAAAAATTCACCTTTTGTAATATAACTTAAGGTGGCAACGAACAATAGCATAAAAAACAGGTACTTCTCGATGGTAATCAACTTCTTAATATTGGTAGTAGTTTTGGGTTTTATAAACTGAATGAGTAGATGAGCAGTTGCTATAATAGCACCACCTTGAAAACCTCCTCCTGGAGAAAGATCACCGTTCATTATGATATAAGTACCGAATAATAGAGCAAAGGGATATAAAAACTTTGCTACATAAGTTACAAGTTGTGACGTTACCATAATTTGCCTCCCATCTTATACAGATTCCTTTTTTGACATAAAAACTATTCCGGTGGCTGTAATCAAAAGTATTGCTGCCTCAAATAAGGAGTCAAACAAACGATAATCCAGATAAATGCCAGTTACATAATTTAAAGAGCCTGTTTCTTTATTCGTATTTTCTGTATAATAATCTTTTGCTTTCTCATTTTTATAAGTATTGATATCAAAATATGCATATGTAAAAAGAGCAAAGATACAACTAAGCAGAAATATCGTAATAATTTTCAGGTATTTCTCTCTCCAGTTCCTCAATTTCAATCACCTCAACATCATTCATATTTTCTGTAAGTTTTTTTAGCGCTTGAATTAATATGCTGCTTAGATTACCTCTTAAAATATATTTGTTGGCACTGGGACAGCGCCGGACAATGACATCTATATTCTTTTTATCAAAGAAATTTAATTCTTCTTTATTTTTCGTATGAATAATCTTTAATTTTAAATCATGGTCTTTACAAAAAGCATTTATAAGTTTAAAGCCTCTTCCTTTTTCTACTCCCTTAACAGTATGAAAAAAGGCATCATCCACCTCGCTAACAACTAAAAAAGTCCTTTGCTTACTGATCGCTATAATGAAAATGAGTGGAAGGATAGCACTTCCTATCGCAACTTCAGCCAAGGCTAAATCCGGAGATTTGTACCGATAATATAAGCTGGCAGCAATCAAAGAAAATACAGAGGAATATATGATAAGATTTAGATTATTTTTTTCAATAACCATTAATACCGATATAAAGATAATAAGTATTAATAAAATATAGATTGTAATCATTTTTTCACATCCTTCTCAATTTCAATACCATTTTTAAGGGCAGATCTTGCGATTACATGAGTAGCAATAGGACCAGTAATCATTAAAAACATTAGTATAATGACTAGTTTCATAGAATTAGCTGAAAAACCAGACCGTATAATAAGAGCGATAAGGATCGTTAAGGAAGCGGCAGTATCAATTTTCGAACTGACCAATAAACGTTCATAGATGTGTGAAAACCGAAAGATGCCGACTAAACCAAATATAATATAGATGCAGGATAATAGTAGTAATAAATTCGTAATCATTTCAGGCGTCCTCCCTGTGCTATAAACTTACATAATAATACAATAACAAGAAAGCCCATAATCGAATACGCAATTGAGATATCCAAAAGAAAATTACTTTCACTGAAAATTGCATATATAGTTAATAACATAATCATCTTTGAAGATATTAGATTAAGGGCCATAAGACTGTCCCATATGGTTGGTCCTTTGAGTAACCTTATTAACGTTATCATGATACCTACAATTACAAAAACCATTGTAATCAATAAAAACATTCGGTTCATCCTTTCGATATAAAATGTTTTTCAAACTTTTCTTTGATGTCCTTACGTAGTCCATCCCCGCCCATACCGTCATCCTTAATAGCTATAACATGAAGAACATTCTCATCACTATCTACCGTCATGGTACCAGGGGTGAGTGTTATGGAATTTGCAATAATCGTAATTATTAAAGGAGCGGTAACTTCCAGTTCAACTTCAACCAAAATCAAATCCTGATCTTTTTTAATGATTCTAACCATCGTTATAAATGAAGAAAGATAGATTTCATAAATCAATTTAAAAAAATATTTTAATATTATTAAAATATTTGGAATTTCAATAACATGGGCTTTGTACTCTGAAAAAGTCTTTGAAGATATTAAAGTTATAATGATGCAAGCAATCACACCTATAATTATATTTGTAAGACTTAAATCACAGGTAAAAAGATACCAAAATAGCAGTAGCAGCATGAAGAGTGTAATATTAGATTTCTTTATTTGCATAGAGCACCTACTTTTTATAAATTTGTTTGACTTTGATAGTACTATTTTAATGCATCATAACCTATAATACTTCATAAAACAAGAAATAACAACTTGATTTCTTTGGATGTATGATGACAGATTAATATTTTTTTGAGGACAACCAAAGTGTTTTTTACATTGGGCGTTTGCCGACAATTAGTGGGCAATCGAAAAGTTGCAATGCTTGTTAGATCTTTGCATCAGACCATGCAGCAAGAGCAGACTGGAGACATAGGGGAGAACAGGCTACACCTGGTACTTGACTTTAAGCTGTACTTGTCTGGAGAGGATGCCAAACTACTCCAAAAAGACATGGAGGAGCTTTTTACCAAGTACGCCAGCGCTGTTTCTGGCAAGAAGCCACACTCTGTCTGGCTTAGCATCAATAGGGACGAGAACAGCTAATATAAAAGTAGAGAAGGAATGCTGTGCGCGGAAACTGATTCCGCGCCTGTGCCCAGTAGGTATCTAACACAAAATAACGAGGACTTTCGGGACACTTACAACTTTCTTTAATAAACTCAAAGGTTTTAGACCGGTTTTACATATAATGTAAAATTTACGTTTTTATCTCTAAAATATTGTCATATAGACGATGCAAAAAGCATACTAAACAGCTCTACTTATTGAAATACGATATAAAATATATTTTCAATACTACTTACCTAATAGTTATTATTTTAGTGTTAGGCTTAAAGATAATCCACCCCCTTCTATTAACGCCAAATTATATCCTTTTATTATCACAACGCATGTAGAGGGTGTTGTCTTGATGTCAAGGGTATAAAAATGAAATGTGCATAAAGCACTGATAAATTCAGGAAAAATATCGGATTGCTGAATGGGTGGTAATGCTCTTGTTTTTTATATAACATCCATAGAAGTGATAATTGTAGCTTTCATAACCTTAAAGAGTTCAAAATTCTGAAGGGGTGGCTATGGTAAAAACGATGGATATTTTAGGAGTTAAGTTAATGTAAATTAACTATCCATTTGTATTAAAGGTGGAAAATAGTGGTTGACAGTTCGTTTCTAAAGGGATATAGTAGTTGTATAAAATATACAACCAATGCAAAGGTGGTAACAATGAACCAAGAAGAATTGATTAGCTATCTTAAAAGAATTAATTTTACGAAGTTAGAAGCACAGATATATCTGGCTTTGCTAGAAGGTGGTGCGATGTCCGCCTATCAACTGGCTAAGAAGATAGATATATCACGACCATCGATTTATAATACCTTAGAGCATATGTATGAAAAGGGCAACGTAGAGCTGATACCGGAAAATACGGCACTTTATGTGGCGCAGGATCCAAAAGTTTTATTGAAAAAGTTGAATTGGGAATTTTCAAGGAATACGGATCTATTATCTGAGGGCCTGAATGAATTTTTAGAAACTCGCCATGAAGAGAGGTACGTTAACTTTAAAGGATATGATACAACGATATTTAAGGCGAAGGAATTAATTCAATCTGCAGATCAGGAAGTTTATATGAATGCAGACTTTGATTTGTCTATATTTAAAGAGGAGATTACCATACTCAGATCAAAAGGAATTAAAGTCATAGGATTTTCCTTTCAGGAGATGAAGTTAGAGGAGGTGGATATGGAGTTTTATAGTCATGACAGAAAGCCTATGCTGGATCATAAACCTTCGAGGTTGATGATCGCTGTAGATAAGACAAAAGCCCTCCTTGCAGATTGCTATAAAGAAAGGGGTACCTGGCTTGGTACGGTGACAAATAATGCTTTGATGGTATCAATTGTTAGTGAGCATATACATAATGATATTTATTTACTGAAATTTAAAAACAGATATGGTTCTAAAATATATAATGATGAGCTTTATATCAATAGTACGTTTGAACATAAAGCTAGAATGGAGAACAAGTAGAATGAAAAATATATTAATATCTGGTTTGCTTAATATAGAGACCACTTTGAAAATCAAAGGCTTCCCCATTGAATATTTTCCGATTGACTATCCCTTTTTTGGAATTCAATCTTCTGTTTCCGGCGTTGCAGTAAATATTGCTAAGGCTCAGAAAGCGTTAGGTAATGAGGTAACAGTCTTATCTTTTATAGGTGAGGACATGGAGGGGGACCAGGTCCTTCAAAGTCTTAAGCAGGATAGAATTAAGACAGATTATATTCAGCATGTATTAGAAAAAACTCCAGCCTCTGTTGTTCTTTATGATAATGAAGGTAAGAGACAGATTTATTGTGATCTAAAGGACGTACAGGAAAAGTCTTACGCTCTAGAGGATGCAGAAATGGCTTTGGCTCTATGTGATATTGCTGTGATTTGTAATTCTAATTTTAATCGGAGGCTACTAAAAGCAGCAAAGGAAAAAGGGAAAATAATCGCTACCGATGTGCATGTATTAAGTGATATTAAAGACGAATATAATCAGGATTTTCTACGTGCAGCAGATATTCTTTTTCTCAGTGACGAAAATATTAAGACGGATCATGTAGAGTTTATTACTTCGTTAGCAGATGCGTTTCAAATAAAGATTATAGTTTTGGGAAGAGGAAGTAAGGGAGCCATGCTCTATCACCGAGAGGAAGGCGCTATATATAAGATGAAGGCAGTAACGGTAGGAAAAGTAGTGAATACCGTTGGTGCAGGTGATGCTTTATTCAGTGCTTTTATCAATTACTATAGTAAGGGGTATGTACCTCTTGAATCACTTAAAAGAGCACAGATATTTGCTTCCTATAAGATAGGCTTCAATGGTGCAGCAACCGGATTTATCAATGAGGATAAGCTAGAAGAGCTGTATACAGATATAATATTTGAATATAAGTTGATAAAATCGTTTTAATTTTGAAATTCTCTATTCTTCTTAGTATAAAAACTGTTGAACAAAGCCCCACAAACCTTTGAATAAAGATTTGTGGTAGGACTTTCGGGGCACTTGCAACTTTTTTTAATAAACTCAAAGGGTTTAGACACGTTTTACATATAATGTAAAATCTACGTTTTTATCTCTAAAATATTGATTTATGTCAAAAAACACCATATAATCATTTCTTACATAAAAATATCTTACAAGAGAACAAAATGAGTAAAATCTACTTAAAGAAATTGCTGAAATATATGAAAGAAGTTTATCATATAGAAAATGCTATAAAACATCTAAAAGATCGAAGAACAAATCCAAAATATAGCACTGCTGAGGCCATCCTCCCAGTGCTTTTTGGTTTGCTGATAAGAATACAAAGTTTTAATGAGTTTAAATTTAGATTGAAAAGCAAGGATTTTTAAAATGTCATTTCAAAAAAGATGAAATTGCCACAGATAGATACTATAAGAGATACACTTAAAGTTGTTGATAATAAAGGGTTATCGTAAAGGATAACAACCTTTGCATTTCGCGAATATGAAGTTACTATTATGGGGTAATAATGGTATAATTAAGACGTAATTTAAGGAGGTCCATATTATGCCACAGGTTATTCCAATTAAAGATTTAAAGAATACATCAGGGATTTCAAAAATGTGCCATGTAGCAGAAGAACCAATTTATATAACGAAGAATGGTTATTATGAGTATCGAGATGTATGAAAGTAGAATGAAGAGATTAAATTGTAACTTGGCCTTAGGATAAAGATAAAGGGAGGCGGATCAATGATTAGTATTGCAATCTGCGATGACGAATTGCAAGAACTTGAGCGCGCGCATAGCTTTCTTACAAAGTACATACAGGAGCACCCACAATATGAAATAACAATACAATCCTTTTCAGCCCCTTTAGAACTGTTATCTTATGTGGCGGAGCATGGAGGGTTTGACATACTGCTTTTAGATATCTATATGGCTGGTATGCTGGGAACCGATGCAGCAAGAGAGTTGCGGCAGCTAGGAGATAACGGAGAAATTATATTTATTACCACATCCAGGGATCACGCTATTGAAGCTTTTGAAGTAGAAGCTGCGCAATATTTGATCAAACCCTATGATGAAGCGAGAATTTTAGCCGCATTGGATAGGGTTATGCAACGTGTAAATAGAGATAGGCGCGTTATTGTCACCCTTAAGACATCAGAGGGGATGACTCGCCTTGCGATTCGGGATGTGGTGTTTACGGAAACCGGACGAAACAACTACCAGATTGTTCATACCATTCAAGGAAAGAAGATCGAGGTGCGCATGACAGCCACGGAACTTTTTGAGTTGCTCTCACAGAATAAACTTTTCGTTAGGTGTGGTGCTTCTATAAACTTGAATCTCAAATACATCCGCCAGATTTCTAAGGATAACATAACCTTTGATACGGGTGAACACCTAGCTTATCCTTACCGCGCCTATCAAAAACTCAAAGAGGCGTTTTTGCGCTTTCAAATGTTCACAGAGGAATAAAACGTGTCAATTGCCCCTAAAATGATGGCAATTACCCCAAAAAAATTTTTTTTGGTAGTTTTGTGCTAGGATAAGGCTAAGAAGGGAGGTGGCAAATGATATACTACGTGTCAGTATTTTTCTCATTTTTGCAATCTGTGATCGGCTTTACGCTGATGTCATCTGCTGTTATGCGCTTTCGGGAGCCTATAAAAAAACGCGTCATAACAGGATTGTTTGTCATGCTTTTTGGGATAAGCCTCCTGAGTTATCAATTATATACACAGGGCGTTGACTCAGTAAATCGATTTGCAATCTTGATCATTTTAGTCATAGAGCTTTCGTGGTTTTTGATTTGTTCAGGTGATCATTTTTTTGTGTCGTTTTTTAGTTTTTTAACCTTTGTGAATATTTATGTGTCGATTAGCTATATCAGTGATACCTTAGCGATGCATGCGGAGGGTATCGCTTTTGTCATTGGACGTATCGTTATTCGCTTGGTCATATACATTATCATTCTGCCACTGCTGTTTAAATATGTGCGCCCACGCTTTCGAAGACTGGTGGATGCTTTAGACCAGGAATGGCGGGCAGCCGTGTTGGTGCCGTTGATGTTTTTAATCATGCAAATCATGGTGCTATACTATCCGGCGCCCTATTGGTATTGGACTCATGATAATTGGTACAGATTCATTATTATCACGGTCTACCTTTTGTTTTTGGCGGTTTATTACCTCTTGTATATTCAGGCCAATGCTATTGTTGAAAAATATGCACTTGAAAAGCGGCAGCTACTGATGGCACAGCAGGAGAAACTGTGGGAATCAGAACTTGCCCGCCAGAAGGCGACAGCAACTTTGGTATTTCAGCAGCGGCACGATATGCATCATCACAACGCAGTCATTATAGAGATGTTGCAAAACGGTGATACGGATCAACTGAAGACTTATATGAAAAGCTTTGACGAAGCACTTCATGAACACAACGCCAACTCCTTTTGCACAAACCCAATTGCCAATAGCATTTTTAATGTTTACGCCCGCACGGCAGAGGTGGAGGGGATCAAGACGACGTTTCGTGTAAGCTTGCCAAAGGTCATCGGCATTGATAACATCGACCTCACCTGTGTACTGGGAAACGCTTTAGAAAATGCGGTGGAAGGCTGTTTGCGGCTGCCAAGGGACGAGGAAAAGGAAATCATAGTTACTGTTAAATTTATTGATAACCGTTTGCGTGTGCAGGTGGAGAACACCTGCCGAACTGACATCGTATTTGAAGGCGAGTTGCCAATAACCCAAAAACAAGGCGGCGGAACGGGCATAAAAAGCATCCTCTACACCGCCGAACGTTACGACGGTACGGCAGGCTTTTCAGTAATGGACGGAAAGTTCATCACACAAATCGTTCTCAATGGGAATTAAAAAAATCCATATTTGATGCAGATACTGGTAGAAGCAGTTTGAAAGGAGATTTGCATGCTAAAATTCAATAAAAAGACCATTAAAGGCGAGTTTTTTGTGACGGGATTAACCAGTGTTCTGATTATTTCTATGATTTTTATTGCACTAACTCTGGGGAGTGTTTACATGCTGAGGCTTGAAAATGCCCGTCAGACACTTAAAACAGCGAATTTGCATATAGCAACATACACTGATGGTGTTTTAGAGAGTTTAGTGATGTCGACTAAAACAAATGCGGCTTTTCCTGGGGCGATGGACTACGATTCGGATAACTACCTAGCGCAAAGTGGTCTATTGCAGCTATTTGCAGCGACGACTCGAGCTAATCCTAATATCAAATATTCCTTTGCAGGATATGAAGATGGTTCGCTGTTGATTGAAGGCTATGTACCGCCCGTGGGCTATGATGCGCGCTTGCGCCCTTGGTATACATCAGCTGTGGAGCGGTATCCTGATATTTCGGTGGGTCTACCTTATCAAGATGCAAAAACCGAGGAGTGGTTGGTTTCTGTTTCTCTAGCGATGGTCGATGACGAGGGTCAGTTAATAGGCGTTATGGCGGTGGATTGTACCCTTGAGTATGTTAAATCCCTTATGTTGCAAGCGACCTATTTTGACTCCCAGACCAATTATGTACTGGATAAAAATAGACAAGTTCTTGTACATAAGAACAGGGGCTTTTTGCATCAATCCGCAGATACCTTTGTCCCTGGCTTATCACAGCAGTTTTCTGCAGATGCGGGATTTATACACTATAACTTACAGGGGACTAAGAAGCTTGCTTATTATAAAAACTTGAAATCTTCGGACTGGATGATCGTCTCAGCCATCGATGTCTCCGAGGTAACAGTTCCGATTATAGTCATGCTGATTTATAGTGTTATAGGGTTAGTTTTCTTAAGTGTGGTGTTGGCTATTGGCCAAGTGAAGCTTTACGAGAAACGATTTGTAAAACCCATTAATTTATTAAGAGATCACATCGATGAGCTTACATTAGGTAAAGATATTAGGCAACTGAGTACTCAGTACTCCTATTCCAATAGTGAACTCGCAGAGATTGCCAGTCGTATTGTAGAGATGGCGACAAAATCTCTGAAGAAGAAAACAGATGACCTAAAGCTGATTTTGGATGCAACAAGCGATGCAATTCTCGTGTTAAGTGTTGGGGCGCAAGTTATTCATATGAATGAAAAATATGCTGATATACAGGCGGATTTGTCTAGAGCGTTAGAAGGTGATGGTCCAATGAGCGATCGACTCTTTTCTCGAAAAGAGATTTTGGACATGGTCTATTTAGAAGATGGGCAAGTGTTGGAACAATACACCTGTCCAGTGCTTGAAAATGGAGAATTAATCGGTCAATTGTGGCGTTATCGCGATGTGACTGACCGAGTACGAGCAGAAGAAAACCTCAAGAAATTAGCCACAACAGATGAATTGACAGGGCTTTGGAACCGTCGCTATTTTCTAGAGCGCGGCGTGGTAGAGGTCGGGGTCCAAGGCCGAACAGGGTTGCCCTTATCCTTACTTTTCATCGATTTGGATTATTTTAAACGCGTCAACGACACTTATGGCCATATGGCCGGCGATGAAGTATTAAGATGTGTCGCGAAGATGCTTAGAAGCAGTGTGCGTAGCACGGATTTAGCGGCGCGCTTGGGCGGAGAGGAATTTTGTGTATTATTACCAAATACGCATTTAGTTGCAGCAATCCAACTGACTGAAAAATTGAGAGCATATTTTGATGTACACGCCTGTCCGGTAAGTGATGAGCAGATTCGTTGTACTATCAGTGTCGGCGTAGCAACGTATACATCAGAGAATGATGGCAGCTTCGAAGACTTGTTAGCCAAGGCGGATCAAGCTTGCTATCGGGCTAAGGACAATGGTCGCAATTGCGTGGCATCTTAATAATGGGAATTGAAATAATTTACAATTAAAGAAGACTTAAGCAGCTGTCAAGCACCTCTGATAGCTGCTTTTTTCGCCAAAAATAGGCAATTACCCCTAAAAACATGGCAATTACCCCAAAAACGGTTTTGAGTTGTTAATTTTGATAGAATATGAAGGTAAATTATTTGTTCGAAAAAAGGAGGATAAATATAAGATGATAAAAAGATATTTAAGTATTTTGATTTCGATGTGCATGGTATTGGCATTGTTACCCGCCGTGGCGTTTGCGGCAACATACTACGATATTTGGGTGGGCGGTACACAAGTCACCAGCGACAATGCAAGCAACGTGACCGGCTCAGGCATCGACGGCACCGTCACCTACGACGAAGGCACCAACACCCTTACGCTAAACAACGCGGTAATTACGAATTTTTATACGGATTCATTTAGTCATGGTGCGGGGATCTATTCATCGGGTGACCTAAATATAGTTCTGCAAGGCAACAGTACTATAGACATCGCTCCACCTATAAGAGCTAGTGGGATTATGAGCCAGAATGGTGGCGTTAACCTGAGTGGTACAGGTCATCTTACTGTAAACCTTGGCACATCCTCACAGTTTGGTGTCGGAATTAACACTTATGGGTTTAATAGTACCACTAGAATCATTGGGTGCGCATTAACAGTAAACGGAGGAACGACCACGGAGAGTACTAACGCAAGCTCCATAGGCATTAGTGTTTCTGGTTCGCTTTATATTGAAGATTCCACTGTTATTGCCAATGGAGGTTCCGCGCCTTTTGCAGCCAGCTTTGGCATCTTAGCAGAGAAACCAATTACTATAATAAACTCAACGGTGATAGCTACAGGTGATACAAGGGCGGTCTATCGTGTACAAACTATAAGTGCTGAAGGTTCTGTGGTGACTGCGTCGATGGATAAAACAGGCACTGGTGCATCAACCGTTACAATCGAAGACGCTACCAGCGCATCTAACACCTACAAGTATGTGAATATCACCCCAGGCGCAGGTATTGTTGGACCAGTGACATTGATTGTATCCTCTGCTGTTGCAGATGACAGTGCAGATCGTGGAGAGAATGCGACGTACAAAACTCTTGGCGGTGCCATTAGTAAGGCTGAAAGTGGTGACACGATTAAGTTAACAACAGATATTAACCTGGTTGCCAGTGGTGTTAGTATCGCTGACAAAAATATAGTCCTCGATCTAAACGGACAAAATTTTGTAGTAACGTACCATGCTTTTGCCATTGAATTAACCGGCACTGCAAGCTTGGAAGTCAAAGACACAAGCACAGGCGCAGCGGGAGAATTGTCTGGAAACGTCCGAGCAATCTGGAACAAAGGCACCGGTTCGGTCACTGTTTCCGGAGGGAAGGTGACGTCAGACGTCAATACAATCAACAACCAGAGCACGGGTTCGGTCACTGTTTCTGGCGGGACGGTGACTACAACGAGTGATAGTAGCAATGCAATCACCAACAGCAGTAGTGGCAGTGTTACCATTTCCGGCGGGACGGTGACTTCAAACGGCTATACGATTAGTAGCAGCGGTAGTGTTACCGTTTCCGGCGGGACGGTGTCTGGCACTACCACTGCAATCTGGAACACCACCAGCGCAGGAACAGTCAACGTTTCCAGTGGTGCCGTGTCTGTAACGAATCCTGCTGGCTATGCAATCATGAGTACCGGTGGCATAGTTAATGTTTACGGAGGCACAATATCATCATCATCATCATCAGGGATTTCTATTCTTTCTTCGGGGACTTCAAACATAGTTGGTGGAACACTTGCTAGAGTAAATACGAGTGTGTTAAACATTTCAGGCAACCCGACGCTCACAGTTAGCTTAAGTGCCTTGACAAGCAAGAAGGTATCGATTACAGGGGAGATTACAGGGGCGGACGGCAGCATCACTCTCAATGGTCAAGGGCTTGTAAACACAGAGGCGGGCACTGTTGTTGCAACAGCGACAGATGCTAACCACGCAGATACGTCCAAGTTCGTGCTTACAAATGTAGCAGGCAAAACGCTTACGAAAAGTGGTGCAGACATCGTGTTTGCGACGGATAGTCCTATAGCCCCCACCATCGGTACGCTGAACATTATCGGCATCTTTACAGCGGGGCATCATATAGCGCTGAGTGACCTTACAACATATGTCCCCACAATTACGACAAACGGTGCTTCTATAACGGCGCAGGGATGGCAAAGTTCTGTCACCAACGGTGGCAGTGACAACTGGTCAATTTGGCCGACGGACGGTGAGCTTGTACCCGTTACTACACTCACCTATAAGCTGCGCTATTATGTGACCTACGATGGCACAACGATCACCTCCAACGAGGTGACCCTGAATGTGGTCGGAAATACAACCACCCTTGTGCTGTCGGCATCTCCTGCAAGCCCACAGAATACGGGAACGCCCATCACCCTGACCGCAACCCTCACAGGCTTTTTAGCTGGGCCCGGTCTATCAGGTCAGACCATCACCTTTAAGAATGGAGGCACAACGCTAGGCACAGCAGCCCTGAATGCCGGCGGTGTGGCAACTTATACCTGGATGCCCGACAGTGCCGGGACATATTCCCTGGCTGCCGAGTACGCTGCCACAGATTACAACGCAGCTGCTACTTCAAATGAGGTTGTGACCATTACACTTGTTAATCCAGACTCACCAGCACTTACAGATATCGAAAAGATAGCCCTGGCTAAAACAGCCATTGAAACTGAACTAAGCAATTTAGCCGTAAGCAATGCAACCACAGCACAGAATATACTTGATGCAGCACAGGGTGCAACCCTTCACGGAGTAAGCGTAGCATGGGATGGTACAAATGGCTTTAGTAAAACAAATGCCACAAGCTCAGCGGCAGGGTCGATAACAGGAACATTGAATCTTACACTGAACAGTGCAAGTGGCACCATTGCAATAAACAAGAACATTGCAACCTTAGTGCCAATGTTTTGGTTCAATCCGACAACTAAAACAATTATTGGTTATTCTGGTCCTGCTACAGTTGAAATACCTGCTGAGATTAATGGGGTAGCGGTAGAACATATAGGTGGTGTTCCTGGTGCATTCCAAGGCAAAGGAATAACATCAGTCATTATACCAAATAGTGTGATCACCATAGCGGACTTTGCGTTTCAAAATAACCAAATCACTTCACTTACTTTAGGGAATAGCGTTGAAATCATTGGTAGGAATGCCTTTGGTAGCAATAAAATACAAACACTCAATATACCAAATAGTGTAACTAGTATTGGTCAGGAGGCATTTCGCAATAATGAAATTACTTCACTTACTCTAGGAAATGGTGTAGCAACGATAGGTACTGGGGCATTTTTTATTAATCCACTAACCTCAATCACAATACCAAACAGTGTAACAAGTATTGGACCCATAGCGTTTTATGTTAATCAAATAACCTCAATCATTATGGAAAGGGGAGATACAAGTATTGGTAATAACCTGCTAACGGATAATGAAAATTTCAGAGAGACTTACGTTGCAGGAGGTATAGGAACCTACATTGGTACACAAGAAGGAACATGGACAAAAGTAGAACTGAGCGATGCCCAAAAGGTAGCAGCAGCAAAGACAGCCATTGAAATAGCCCTTGCCAATTTGGCTGTAAGCAACGCAACCACAGCGCAAAACGTGCTTGATGTAGTACAGGGTGCGACCCTTCACGGAGTAAGCGTAGCATGGGATAGCACAAACGGCTTTAGCAAGACAGATGCCACAAGCTCATCAGCAGGTTTTATCACAGGAACATTGAACCTGACACTGAATAGTGCAAGTAACACGATTAGCGTAAATAAGACGATTACTACATTGTCTACCGGCGGTGGCGGGTCTTCTGGCGGCAGTAGCGGTGGTGGAGGTTCGACCCCTTCAACCTCACAACAACAACTAGGAAACACTATAGTGATTGTTAATGGTGTGCCAGTAAGTGCTGGTACTGAAACGAAGACAACTGAAGGTGGAAAGTCGACGACCTTGGTTCAAGTAAACAATGAAGTTATTGAAAGCAAAATTGAGGAAGCAATAAAAAACAATACAACTGGTGGAGGTAATGTTGTTCAAATTCCAGTTGCAGATAAAAATTCCGAAGTTATTAAAGTTGAATTGACAGGGGATATCATTAAAAAGTTAGAAGAAAATAACTTTACCGTATCTGTAAAAAATAATAATATTGAGTATATTATTCCAGCGGAAGAATTTACGATAAGTAAAGTTGCTGAGACTTTAAACATTCAAGAGAAAGATCTAAAGGAAATTAAAGTAGAGGTTAGAATAACAAAGCTAGATGAAAAAGTAGTTAAAAAATATAATGAAGTTGCAAAAGCAAACGGTGCAGAGCTCGTATTCTCACCAGTATCCTTTGAAGTGGTGGCTAAAACGACAAAGGCAGACGGGTCAACTGGCGAAGTTAAAATCAGTAAGTTCAGTAACTATGTAGAAAGAGTTATGGAAATTCCAGCGGGAGTAGATCCAAGCAAGGTCACAACTGGGATTGTGTTCAACTTAGATGGAACCTACAGCCACGTACCAACCTCGGTATACCAAAATGATGGCAAGTGGTATGCAAGAATCAGCTCTTTAACAAATTCAACCTACTCCATTATTTGGAATCCGGTTACTATTAAGTCGGTAGAGAATCACTGGTCAAAAGCTACTGTTAACGATATGGCGTCTCGACTAGTCATCTTCAATTCGGAAACATTTGCACCGAATAAGGCGATTACAAGAGCAGACTTTGCAGAATACATTGTCAGGGCGTTGGGTCTTTACAGAGAAGGATCAACCCATAAAAACAAATTCAAGGATGTAAGTGCCACTGGTGATAGAACATTGGCTATCCTGATTGCCAGTGAATATGGTATTGTAGGGGGATATCCAGATGGAACATTCAGACCAAATGCGCTAATTACCCGTGAAGAAGCGATGACAATGTATCAGAGAGCAATGAAGATTACAAAGCTTGTAGGAACAGACCCAAATAGATATCAAAACTTCACAGACTATGAGCAAGTAGGAAACTGGGCAACCAACAATGTAAAAGAAGTT
>CAKZUB010000030.1 GCA_937921505.1 uncultured Clostridia bacterium
CGGTGCTGCCTTATTTCTAATAAAGGGGCACGCAAGGCAAAGAAACACGCTTACGGAGGCTCCATGTCAATAGCAAACCGAACTACGAATAATACTAAGTATCAAATATCTTTTATGCGACAAGTAGGTTGACAACTTCCGGTATAATACTTTATGATAAATATAGGAGGAATAATATGTCAGAACATAAAAAAGAGTATAAAAATGCATGGACTAGTTATACGCAAGAAGACCTTAAAGAAGTATTTGCATATGCTGATAGATATAAACATTTTATATCTGAAAATAAGACAGAAAGAGAATGTGTACGTACAATGGTTAAAGAAGCCGAGCAAGCAGGCTATCAAAATATCGAAGAACTGATTTTAGCCAACACAAAATTAAAAGCTGGAGACAAGATTTATGCCAATTATAAAGATAAAACCTTGATTTTATGCTGTATTGGACAAAAATCTTTAGAAGATGGGGTTAATCTTCTTGGTGCACATCTTGATTCACCGAGGCTAGATCTTAAACCCAATCCATTATATGAAGATACAGATATTGCTTTGTTTAAAACACACTATTACGGCGGAGTTAAGAAATATCATTGGGTTGCTTTGCCTCTTGCTATACATGGCGTTGTTGCGAAGAAGAACGGTGAAGTTGTTAATATTGTCATTGGAGAAGATGAAAATGATCCAGTAATCGGGATCTCTGACCTACTGATTCATTTAGCTCGAGAGCAAATGGAAAAAAAATTAGGTGAAGCTATAGCAGGAGAAGATCTCAATATTTGTTTAGGCACCATACCACTCGTGGGAGAAGAAAAAAACAAAGTTAAAGCCAATATCTTGAAACTTCTTTATGATCAATATGGTATTGTAGAAGAAGATCTTGTATCGTCTGAAATTGAGATTGTTCCAGCTGGTAAAGCGAGAGATTACGGTTTAGATCGCAGCATGGTTATTGGTTATGGACAAGATGATAGAGTATGCAGCTATGCTTCCTTTGAAGCTCAACTTGAGGTTGTAGATCCTGTAAAAACAACAGTTACGGTTTTGGTAGATAAAGAAGAGATTGGAAGTGTAGGGGCTTCAGGTGCACATTCTAAGTTTTTTGAAAATACAATGGCAGAAATACTTAATCTAGTAGAAGAGTATTCCAGTTTAAAATTGAGACGTATGCTTGCACGTTCAAAAATGCTTTCTTCAGATGTTACAGCAGGATATGACCCTAATCATCCAACTGTTCTAGAAAAAAACAATGCGGCTTACTTTGGTAAAGGTGTTGTTTTTAATAAATATACGGGGTCTAAAGGAAAATCAGGATCTAATGAGGCTAATGCAGAATACGTAGCAGAACTTAGAAAGTTAATGGAAGACAATAACATTATATGGCAGACTTCTGAGCTTGGCAGACTCGACCTTGGTGGTGGAGGAACAATTGCTTATATTCTTGCTAACTATGGTATGGATGTAATAGATTGTGGTGTAGCAGTACATAGTATGCATGCACCCTGGGAAATTACAAATAAAGCAGATATTTATGAAATGAAAAAAGCGTATGTTGCATTTTTAGAAAATGCACTTAAATAGGAGGAGAAAAAATATGGAAAACACAAACCCAATTGTAACAATAACTATGGATAATGGCAGTCAAATGATAGCAGAACTTTATCCTGAAATAGCACCTAATACTGTGAAAAACTTTATTTCACTCATTCATAAAGGATTTTATAATGGACTTACATTTCATAGAATTATTAAAGGATTTATGATTCAAGGAGGGTGTCCAGAAGGAAAAGGGATAGGCGGCCCTGGTTATCATATTAAAGGTGAGTTTATGTCAAATGGCGTAAACAATACGCTTAAACATACACGCGGCGTACTTTCAATGGCACGTGCAATGGCCCCTGATTCAGCAGGTTCACAGTTTTTTATTATGCATCAGGACTCATTGCACTTAGATGGTCAATATGCAGCCTTTGGGAAAGTTATAGAAGGTATGGATGTTGTAGATCAAATAGCAAACAGCCCAACTGATTTTTCAGATAAACCCACTACACCAGTAGTTATGAAATCAGTAGAAGTAGATACAAAAGATAAAGTATACGAAGAAGTGGAAAAAATGGGTGAGGCTTAGTGCCTATTATTGATCTTCACTGTGATACGATAGATAGGTTGTATGCCGAAAGGTCAGGCTTAGTTACAAATGAGTATCATGTTGATCTGAGTAAGCTTAAAACAGGAAACTATTTAGCACAATGGTTTGCCTTGTTTGTAGATACTCGTTTAACACAAAAACCATTGATGGAACTTATCAAAGAAATGTATGATTATTTTATAGATCAAATCAAGTTAAATAATGAGCATATTGTTTTAGCAACCAATTTCAAGGAATATACTCAAATTAAATCAGAACGTAAAATAGCAGCGTTTTTATCTCTAGAAGAAGGTCAGGTTATTGGTGGAGATATAAACAATCTTCACAAACTTTGCGAACTTGGCATTAGAATGATGACACTTACGTGGAATTATGAAAACGAGCTAGGAGCACCACATTTTAGCGATAAAGGACTTACTGATTTTGGGAAACAAGTTGTCAGCTATTTAAATGATAGCCCAATGCTACTAGATATATCTCATCTATCAGAAGCAGCATTTAGGGAGATCTGTACCCTTTATAAAAAACCTATTATTGCATCTCATTGTAATGCAAGAGCTATTTATAATCATACGAGAAACTTATCAGATGATACTATTAGGTGTATTGCCCATTCGGGAGGCATAATAGGAATTAATCTTTATGGTTTGTTTTTAGGTGGTACGCCTAAAAGTACTATTAATGCCATCCTAGAGCATATAGGATATCTTTATCAATTAGGAGGAGAAGATATACTGGCTCTCGGAACTGACTTTGATGGTATGGATTGTGAGTTAGAAGTATGTAATGCCGGAGAAATGGGTAAACTTATCAATATATTAGTTAAATTGTACCCACAAAGCGTTGTTGATAAGTTAATGTATCAAAATGCGGAAAGAATTATAAGAGAAAACTTGTAACGAATGCTTGGTAAATTTTAACACAATATGTTATAATAACTATGTAATTAATTCCCTAAGGAGGAACTATATAATGGAAGAAAACAAAAAATGTGGTTGTGAACATGATAAACATGCAGAACATGATTGTGGATGTAATGCAGAAGGACATGAAGATGCAGTCATCTATGTAACTTTTGAAGATGAGGATAAAGAAGTAGCGTGTGATGTACTTGGTATATTTGAAGTAGATGATATTGAATATATTGCACTTGCACCACAAGATGAAGAAGATGTTTTAATTTATCGTTATTCAGAAGAGGGAGATGACATCAAATTAGATGAAATTGAAACAGATGAAGAATATGATAAAGTAGCAACTGAATTCGATGAAATGTTTTTTGCAGAAGAAGAGGCAGAAGAAGGAACAGAAGAATAATAAAAAACAGGGTGATGCCCTGTTTTTTATTGGGCTTTTTTGATTTTTTAATAGCTTGAAGAATAGAAACCAAATAAAACACTCATACTTATAAAAAACAAACGGAAAGAGTGTAAATCGTGAAAAAAATAAGTATGAGTTTTGCTATTATAGTAATCAGTCTAGGATTATTTTATTCAATTAACCAAGCAACAAGCCAAAATAAGTCCGTGGATCAATCTGAAAATCCAATAGTAACAGTAACGCTAGAAAACAAACAAATATTTAAAATAGAATTATACCCCCAACATGCGCCTAATACCGTTAATAATTTTATAGATCTTGCAAACAAAAAATTTTATGATAATATGCCTTTTTCGCGCGTCATTCCAAACTATCTAGTTCAAACAGGAGATCCTATTGGGGATGGAACAGGGTTTCCAGGATATTTTATAAAAAGTGAATGCAGACAAAATGGTTTCAAAAATAAACTTAAATGTGAGATAGGTACACTGTGTATGGCGAGATCTAAAAAATACAATACAGAAGGTTCACAGTTTTTTATTTTGCTACAGGATGACTTTGGATTAAATGGACAATACACTGCTTTTGGAAAAGTAGTTGAAGGGCTAGATGTGCTGCAAGAACTTGGCAAAAACCCAGTTAGTGGGAACGATGTCTTACTAGAAGAAATAAAAATAAAAACCCTTAGAGTGGATACATTTGGTATTCATTATGATGAACCTCAAGTTATTTCAATTTATGAACAAAGGAATAAATCATAACATTTAAGGGCAGTATGAGCTGCTCTTCTTTTATTGAAAGTTATTTTAAAATATAATATGAAATTTTAACAGATAATTTAAATCTTGACAATAAGTGTGTATTTCTTTACAGTAATAAGATGAGACAATCTATATAGACGACTGGTAGTATGTCAAGATGAATTTCAAATAAAATTGGAAATTATTTAACCAGGAGTCCTAAAAAAAGGCACACTAAATAAACCTCGAATAATTACCATTTTTTTACTGGGAATTATAAGTGGAGTTTCAAG
>CAKZUB010000031.1 GCA_937921505.1 uncultured Clostridia bacterium
GCAAGATAATGAGTGTGGTTGAAACGTGTAAACGAAAAAACATGGATATATTCCAAAATATTACCAAAATATTCGAAGGCACACCGGCTGTATTTTAGCCGGTGTATCAGTCGTTAATTTTTTGAGGGCTGAATAGTAACATCTGATATGTAGGCACATCAAATCTCATTATTTCATTTACCTATCAATATCTTCCCAATCTCCTCTAATACCTATAGGCCTTTGTACTTCTCTTGTATTACTTCCTTTGATCCTTCGGCAGCTTCAATAATTTTATTTCCTTAGATTTTATATTTTAATAACTGCCTGTCCCTATTATATTGCTTTAAATATACCTTAATCATCTCTAAGTATTTCTTTAAAGGATAATGTGCTTCATCCTGCTGTTTAACTGATTAGATGTCCCATTCCCTTAGTATTTAAAACAGTCTTTTCCCTAAATCTCAGCCCCTCAAAAAAGTTATGTATTTTTAATTCAATGCTGTGCAACTCCTCATTGTACGTTGTCTTGGATAGATACAGAAGGCTAGCAACTGCAACAGAACTTAAGTGCCTTTCACACCTTAGTTAAATTTGAAATAGGTCTTCTTCAAGTTCATTGTTGTGCTTACAGAAAAGGTAATTAACCTCTGCAACTCTGATTGTAGCATCTGGCATATCATCGATAAAACACACTATTTCAATAGAATAATTCAGGGCGTTGTTCTAAGCTCTGGATTTTGGCTTATCCACTATTCTAAAAATCACTATTTCTCAATTACTAGCAAGTGATTTTAGTATTCGGAAGATGCCTATGTAGTAATGCGTTAAGAAAATCTTAGCAGTTTATTTAAATGGCACTTAGCCGCACTGTTTGAACGAAGTGGTTTGTGGCGTTCATTTTAAAAAAGTGCTTAGATTTTTAGATTTACGAAACCTGGCACCTGGAGAATACTAAAATCACCTTGCGGCTCTATGCAATAAAACAAAAAAAGAGACAAGCCCTCTATCTATAGATAGTCAAGACTTATCTCTCTTAATAAACGCACGCAGTAGGATTCGAACCCACGACCCTCTGATCCGAAGTCAGATGCTCTATCCAGCTGAGCTATGCATGCTAACGTATTAGATTGTATCACAAATCCGCATGCGTTACAACTTAGGAATTCATTTTTTTATGCTTTCCATAACTTATTAAATAATTCTAAGTGGCTTTTTTCTTTATTAAGTGTATCCGCAACATAGCTTGCAGCAATAACGCCTGCACATAGCGCTGCAAGTTCTTTTTGTGGCTGCTTAATTGTAATCTCTCCTTTTTGTTTTGCTTCACTGCAAAGCTGTTCAAAAATCTTGCCGATTGTTAAAGAGTTATAATAAACGTATTCATCCTCTTCTATGCCGTTAAAGAAATAGATAAACTCTGCATCAATTAGTTTCATTTCATTGGCTTCTTCTCCTACATTAAGGACTACATTAATATAGCTGTCTAAAAACCTAACATACTGTTTATCTTCACTAAACCATGCATACATATCCTTTATCTTTTCTTGAAAAGGCATTTCCTTATCCCATAACTTAATTCTTAGGGCTATTTTGATTGTAAAAATTCTCAAATAATAGTGGAAGATATGATCCTTAGTTGAAAAGTAATTAAAGAAAGTTCCCCTTGATATTTGTGCTTTCTGGCATATCTCATCTACTGTAATTGCAGAAAACTCTTCTTGCTTAAGAAGACTGGTCACTGCCTTTAAAATAGTAGTTCTTGTTTTAACAAAATTAATTTTTCTTAAAGAAAAATTTTCTAGTGATTGATACATCATTATAAATAAATCTCCTTCCAAATTTCCAATCTTTTTTTCTT
The DNA here is from genome assembly GCA_937921505.1 of uncultured Clostridia bacterium. Lineage (GTDB taxonomy): Bacteria > Bacillota > Clostridia > Lachnospirales > Cellulosilyticaceae > FMMP01. The sequence goes on from CAKZUB010000031.1 coordinate 1,841, forward strand.
CTAAAGTATGGTCTATTTTCAGCATAATATTCATTTTTATTAAATTATTTTTTTTAAATCATATAGAATCAATTGAAGTTTTATGGAAATCAGTTGGGATTTAGTTTTCAAACTAGGGGGTTAATGGTATAATGTATACATTAAACTATTATTACAGATTTTTACAAACAAGTTTTTCTTACGAAAGGATTTTCAAAATGTATAAAAAATATATATGCTTTTTATTAACATTTACAATAATATGTTTTTCCTTGATCGCAGCACCACTGCCTTCTATACATGCCGACGCTGCAATACTTATAGAACCTAAGACAAATACCATTCTTTATGCCAAGAATGCTAACCAACGCTTTTTCCCTGCAAGTACTACAAAAGTGCTTACTTCTCTTGTTTTACTAGAAGACACCCCTCTTGATACTATGCTTATCAAAACTACTGCAAGTACCCTCAATGTACCAGCTGACAGCAGTCACATAGGGTTAAAAGTAGGCTCCAAATATAGTATACTCGAAGGTTTATATGCAATAATGCTTGCTTCTGATAATTTTGTCTCTTACGATATGGCTATTAAGCATTCAGGGAGCATTAATGCCTTTGCAGAGAAAATGAATAGAACAGCTCAACATGTTGGTGCTCTTTCTTCTCATTTTGTTAACCCTCATGGTTATCATGACGCTGAGCATTATACTACGCCTTTTGATTTGTCTCAAATAGCAAGAGCTGCCTTTAACAATCCAAAGTTTACTGAAATTGCTGGAACCGCTACGCATACGTTTTCAACTGAAAATAAAACACATAGCATTCCCATTAAACATACAGCTCCTTTATTAGATAAAGAAAATGCTTTATACAATCCATATATCATTGGCGCAAAAACAGGCTTTCATACCCCGGCAAAACGCACCCTTATTGCAAAGGCTACCTACGGTAATATTGACCTTATTGGTGTAGTTATGCGCGCTGATAATCCTCTTCAATTTAAAGATATGAACACTTTATTTGAATATGGTATGCAAAATTATAGCGTATTAACAAATGAAACCGGTACCATTTCATTATTGAATCATTCCTATTCTCCTTGGGCTAAACCCTATATAGATTTTGCATTAGACCAAGGATGGGTTATAGATTCTATTAAGAATTATACCTCAGCTATTAGTCGTCGTGAATTTGTAAATCTTCTAAAAAACGTTGTGCCTTCTAACTATAGTATTTTATTAGATAAGTATATCAACTATGATGGTGACTCCATATATAACGAGAACCTTACAACTACTCTTAAAGAAGTGTCTCTTATATATAATAGCTTATTAAATGATCTTAGTCTTACTTCAACCTACATTCCTGTTCTGACAAACTTCTTAGATCAATCCCTTTTACCAAATCCGTATAAAGACACTGTTAATTCTATGATTATAAAAGATATAGAGGGCCTAAATAACACTTCCCCTCATACAAATGATCCTATTACTTATGAGCAGGCACTCGCAATTATTTATAGGCTAAGTCCTATTATAAATATGTATAATCCTAATGATTTGATAGGATTTTCTCTTTTACAATAGTTAAAATGCTTAAGATATAAAACAAATCCGTTCATAGATACTAGCATCTATAAACGGATTTATTAATTTACTTTTTATTTTTTATAATCAGTCTTTAAGTGGCACGCCATTGGCATCGTTTGGTACTTGCCCACAAAGAATAAGTATCCCATCAACAAATGGCCATATTGCTCCAAGTCCACATGTAAAGATAGTAACTAAAAGTTGTGCTACCCCTATCCCTGTGTATCCTAAATAAAATCTCCCTACTCCAAATCCTCCTAAAAAGATTTGAAGAAGTCCTGCTGCAACTTTAGACTTTTGCTCTGGCATCGTATTATACATAGGTGTTTGATTATATTGCCCACTGTAATGACTTTGGTCACTAGAACCACTTTGCCCATTATAAGGTGTTTGACTACTGTATTGTTGTGCTTGATTATATACTTCTGAACTCTCTTTAGGCTGGCCACAATTTGGACAAAACTTTATGCCCTCACTTATTTCATTACCACATTTTTCACAAAACATTTTTACCCCTCCATATTCCTCTTCACTCTAAAACCTATACTGTTTTTATACTACCACACTTTTCCTACTTTCTTCAATAGTAAAATCGTATTACACTTTTAGAACTTTTAAAATCTTAGTACATATACTATTAATAAAGCTATTACAAAATCTAGGAGGTTAAATAATGAGTACCAAGATCCTAAAAGACATAGATTTGCTTCATCCAAAAGTAAAAGAACTTGCACTAAAACTGCTTGAAGAATGTAAAAAAGATGGACTTAATATTGGAATAAGTGAAACTTATAGAACTGCCCAAAGACAAGACTATCTTTATACACAAGGCCGCACACGTCCTGGCAATATTATTACCTACGCAAGAGGCTCTTCTATGAGCTCTTATCACCAATGGGGCCTTGCATTTGATGTTTATAATAACGTTGTTGGTGATGCCTATAACATAAATGTGCTTAACAAAGTAGGTGCTATCGGTGAAAAACTCGGACTTGAATGGGGAGGCAATTGGACCAGCTTCAAAGATAGATCTCACTTCCAATATACTTTTGGATTATCTATAGAAGACCTAAATTCTGGTAAAAAGCCTCCTTCTTATGCTACTGATGATCCTTTTTACGAAGATAGTATTAAAAAACTTGTTGATAAAGGTATTATAAGTAGTCCTGACTTCTGGCTTAATTTAAGCACAGTCCATACTCAAAATACTCAAAGTCTCATCCTTAAAACAGCTAGATACTTTAACCCCATGATTCATTCCCATGAATCTGCTGTTAATGAACTTGTTAAAATAGGCATTATGAGTTCCCCAAAAGTATGGCTGGATTCTTCCCTTTTTTCAGTAAATAACATAAAGTCCCTCATCAAAAAAACTGCTCCGATGTTGTAATATAAGAAAGAGGCATTTTGTAATACAAAATGCCTCTTTCTTATATTATCTTGTTAAATTTCTAATCCATTTGCCACTTTTAACTCTAAAGAGTGAAATAATAACCTTTATAATTTCATCACATTTTATAATAATATATACAACAGGTATTGGAAGCTTAAATACAACTGCTGCAATATAACCTAGAGGAATAGCTACAAGCCACAAAAAAATGACATCTGTTATAAGTACAAATTTTGTATCGCCTCCCCCTCTTAATATCCCAATCATAAGAATAAAAGTTAGTGACTGGAATAAAAGCATAACTGAGCTTACGGTCATAATCTGCATAGTGATTGCTTTAGTCGTATCTGATATGTTGTACAGCATGAGTACATAGGGACGGATGCTAAACATCACTATTCCTCCAAATCCTCCAAGTATAATAGCTAGCACAACTAAGGTCTTTGCATATTCTTGCGCTCTTATATATTCACCGGCTCCTATTGTATTACCTATAATAACTGCTCCTGCATGACCTGCTCCCATTATAAATATGGCCACTAACTGCCATACTACGTTATTGATACTAGTAGCTGCCACTACCTCTGTTCCTAGTTTAGCTACAATGAATGCAAGCGCTGTAGAACCTAATGCCCATATTATTTCATTAATGATGACAGGTCCTCCAACTAAAGTAAAATCTTTAAATAAAACCTTGTCTGTCTTAAGCAAATATTTAAATTTAAATTGGATTTTCCTTTCAGCAAACAGCATAAATCCTATAGCAATTAAAAACTCACATAAACGTGCAATCGTTGTTGCAATAGCAGCACCTCTTACTCCCATTGCTGGAGCTCCAAGGTTCCCAAATATAAGTACCCAGTTTAAAAATATGTTAACTGTAAGAGACACACCGTAAACGACTAAGGATATTTTAACTGTTTGTACAGATCTTAAAACATTGATGGTCACATTTGTTAATGCAAAAAATATGTAACTTATAAAAATAATTTGCAGATACTGTTTACCAAGTTCTATAACTAACCAATCTTTAGAAAAAACACTCATGAATTTCTCGGGAAATACAGCTCCTATTATCATAAATAGCACTGCAAAAACAATGCCTACTTTATACATAATAGATATAATCTTATGTATGGCCCCAGTATCCCCTTTCCCCCAATACTGAGCGATTAGTATATTACCGCCGCTTCCAAGTCCAAATATAAAAAGCATAAAAATAAAGAACAGCTGATTGGCCAGCGATACCGCTGACAATGGAATTTCACCAAGTCTTCCTATCATTACAGAATCTGCCATACTCACAGCAAAGGTGATTAAATTTTGACACGCTACGGGTATTGCTATTGTTAAAATAAGTTTATAAAAGTTCCTATCCTTTGTAATCACTGTTGATCCGACTCCTATCTTTTATTTAAAACGCAGTCTTTTTTAAATATTTTATCAAAATATAATGCATATTCAATCATAGCATAAGTTAGTATCTAAATGTAAAGTAATTTATTTGTATTTTTTCAAGTAAAGTAGAGTAACGGTTTAGAACCCATGTAATATTTTCAGATAATAAAAAAGATAGCTTCTATAATAATATGTAGAAACTACCTTTTTTATATCTGCTGCATTTTTGAATTTATTATTTAGGCATCTCGATCTTAGCTATACCACCCATATAAGGACGAAGGGCTTCTGGTATAATAACTGAGCCATCGGCTTGCTGATAGTTTTCTAAAATGGCAGCTGTTGTACGACCTAGAGCAACCCCACTACCATTTAAGGTATGCACAAACTGTGCTTTATCTTTCATATCATTTTTAAACTTGATATTCGCACGTCTTGCCTGAAAATCTTCAAAGTTTGAGCAGCTAGATATCTCTACATAGCGATCATAGCTTGGCATCCAAACTTCAAGATCATACGTCATAGCTGAGCTAAAGCCTAGGTCTCCTGTACAAAGTCTTACAACACGATAAGCAAGCCCTAATGCTTGAAGTACACGTTCTGCATCATTTGTAAGCTTTTCTAATTCCTCATAAGAGTCTTCTGGTTTTGCGAATTTTACAAGTTCTACTTTATTAAATTGATGTTGACGGATAATCCCTCTTGTATCTCTTCCAGCCGAGCCAGCCTCTGCTCTAAAACACGCTGTATAAGCACAGTGTTTAATAGTAAGATCACTTCCTGAAAGGATTTGTTCTCTATACATATTCGTTACAGGCACTTCTGCTGTTGGCACAAGGAAATAATCTGTCCCTTGTATTTTAAAAGCATCTTCTTCAAATTTTGGAAGTTGTCCTGTGCCTGTCATACTCTTTCTATTCACCATAAAAGGTGGGAAAACTTCTGTATAGCCATGTTGATCCACATGCATATCCAGCATAAAGTTCATAAGGGCACGTTCAAGTCTTGCGCCTACACCTTTATAGAATACAAATCTAGAGCCTGTAACCTTAGCTGCCTTTTCAAAATCTAGTATATCTAAACCTTCTCCAATGTCCCAGTGTGCTTTTACACCAAAGTCAAAGCTTGGTACTTCTCCCCACTTACGCATCTCGGTGTTATCTGTCTCACTTGCACCTACTGGCACTTTAGCATTTGGAAGATTTGGAAGTGTCATAAGGATAAGTTCTAGCTTTTCATCAACTTCTTTGACCTCATTATCAAGATTTTTAATTTGATCTGAGAGCTCTTTCATTTCTGCAAAAACAGCTGTTACATCTTTACCTTCTTTTTTCATTGCTGGTACTTGTTTTGAAACAATATTCTGCTTGTTTTTAAGTTGCTCTACTTCTTGAAGCAATTCTCTTCTTTTAACATCGAGCACGGTAAATTCATCAAGGTTGTAGCTGCCGCTTCTTGTAGCAAGAATCTTCTTAACACCATCTAAATCTGAACGTAATAATTTAATATCTAACATCGTCTTCACCTCTTATAGTAGTGTGTATCATCCATTATTTATATCTGATATTTTCAAAGTACTCCTTTTGTAGTTTAAAAATATACTAATAAAAAACGTCCCCTAACTCATATACTTAATAGATACTAGTATCTATTAAGCTGTGAATTAAAGGACGAGAATAACTCGTGGTGCCACCTTTATTTATTAGCCATTTATGGCTAACCTTATCAGTTGCTGTAAAGGGCAACACCCTTCTGATTAATCATCAGAGACTCCAAAAGTGGATCGCTTTAGCATGCTTACTAGTTCTCACCAACCACTAGCTCTCTTAAAAACACCTCTAAAACTTTTCTTTTATCATCGTCATAATATGAGTATGCAATTGGTTATATTATAAAAGATTCGCATAGAAAAATCAAGGAAGCTTAAATTTTTTTTTTAGTTTGTATAAAAACAAGTTTTAATGTTTATACTACTATCGTACCAAGTGTGAGGTACATCGCTAAATCCCCCCTCAACCTAGGTTTCTCCCCCTGAAACCTAGGTCCTTTTTTATCTATTGATAACATAGAATTTATTACTGTATACTTAAAACAAAGACCTATTGAGTTAAGTCTATTATATGGTATAATTCAAAGCAAAGGAGTTGATACGATGGAAAATGAAATGCTTCAACAAATATTAAATAAGTTAAACTCTCTTGAAACAAAGGTAGATAAGTTAGACTCTCTTGAAACAAAAATAGATAACGGCTTTGCTAATGTAGATAAACGGTTTGACCAACTCTACTCTATTAAAACTGAAATTTCTATCATGAAATCATCTATGGGTGAGCATGAAATGGATCTTAAATATTTAAAGAAAGTTAAATAGCCACTCCTTCATTTTAGGGAATGGCTATCTTTTTTTTTAAATGAGTTTCCTTAAAATCGATAGCAGCGACCTCTCATTGTAATCCATAGGTACTTGATTTGGAAAGAGCTGCACCATTCTTACACTGTATACGCTCAGTATAAGTGTTACAATAAATATCCAGACCATTGTGTTAGTCCGCTTATTTTTAGATACTTTTCCTTTTGCAAAAACACCTATGATGATAACAATAGGAGCTATCCAAAAAAGCGGATGCCAGGTGAATGCTGCTCCTAAATCCATCTTGAAGAACGATAGCCACGCTCTAGTGAGGCCACACCCCGGGCACGGGATACCTACTGTATATTTAAATAAGCATTTTATATCTGATAAATAAAATATAAGTGTACCAATCCCGAAAATGCCTGTAATAATAAAAAAATCTCTTAGATTTTGTTGGATAGTTTGCTTTATCTTACCTCTGAACATAGGAGCCTCCTCTACTTTTTAACAATTTAAATAAATAAATATTATTATAACATAATATCTTAGTAAATACTTATAGCCTGCTATACTTTGTTTATTGTTTAACATACTTTTTTTATAACTATTTTTCTTCACTCTTCTATTTTTAACATCTTTTTGCTAAATTCTTTTATTTTCGACGTTATTGTATACAGTATACGAGTATGTTAAATTATTGACAATGGTTTCCCCTTGTGTTAGCATCATATTATAGTTAATATAGAGTGACTTATTAAAAATAAGTCCTATATTTTTAACCTATATTGTTAAAAAAATAACATATTGTTTTACACTTTAAGTAAAATAATATTTTAAAAAATATACAAACTATATAAGAGCTGTTCAATTATAAGGAGGAGATTAAAATGTCTGAAAACAAAAAAGCTAAAGCAGAAGCAGTAGATACAGTAGACGCCGTGGCAATGGTAAATACACTTGTTAAAAATGCTGAAAAAGCACTTGAAGCGTACATGTCCCTTTCCCAAGAACAAGTAGATGAAATTACAAGAGCAATGGCTCTTGCTGGTCTGTCTGAACAAATGTATCTTGCAAGACTTGCTGTTGAAGAAACTGGACGCGGCATCTTTGAAGATAAAGTTACAAAAAATATTTTTGCTACTGAATATGTTTACCATAGTATCAAATATGATAAAACAGTTGGTATTATAGATGAAAATGAAGATGAAGGCTATATGGAAATTGCTGAACCTGTTGGTATTGTAGCTGGTGTTACGCCTGTAACAAATCCAACTTCTACAACAATGTTTAAAGCACTTATTAGTGCTAAAACGCGTAATCCTATTATTTTTGGTTTTCACCCTTCTGCTCAGAAGTGCTCCTCTGAAGCTGCAAGAATACTACGTGACGCTGCTGTAAAAGCTGGTGCTCCTGAATATTGTATTCAATGGATTGATTATCCATCAATTGATGCAACCAATGCACTGATGAATCATCCTAATGTATCTATGATTCTTGCAACAGGTGGTTCTGGCATGGTTCGCGCAGCTTATTCATCTGGCAAACCAGCCCTTGGTGTTGGCCCTGGTAACGTACCAGCTTTTATTGAAAAAACTGCTAATCTTGAAAGATCTCTTACAGATCTTATTCTTTCAAAATCATTTGATAATGGTATGATTTGTGCTTCTGAACAAGCAGCTATTATAGAAGCTCCGATTTATGACGCAGCTGTTGCATTTATGAAAAAACAAGGATGTTACTTTGCAACTAAGGAAGAAATTAAAAAGCTTGAACCTGTTGTTATTAACCCTGAAAAGCAGATGGTTAATGCAGCTATCGTTGGAAAATATCCTTATGAAATAGCAGCTCTTGCCGGTATTACTATTCCAAAAGATACAAAAGTACTTTGCTGTGAAATAGCAGGTGTCGGCGCGGCCTATCCGCTGTCTCGTGAAAAACTATCTCCTGTCCTTGCGGTTGTTAAAGCCAAGGATGCTAATGAAGGTATTGAAATGGCTGAAACGATGGTAGAACTAGGTGGTCTTGGTCACTCATCTGTTATTCACTCTCATGATGATAATGTTATTCAAGAGTTTTCTAAAAGATTAAAAACTGGCCGTGTTATCGTTAACTCACCTTCAACGCATGGTGCTATTGGTGATATTTACAATACAAATATGCCATCTCTTACACTTGGATGTGGTTCTTATGGACGTAATTCTACAACTTCTAATGTAACGGCTGTCAACTTAATTAATAAAAAAAGGGTGGCGAAAAGACGCGTGAATATGCAATGGTTTAAGATTCCAGAAAGAATTTACTTTGAACAAGGTTCTGTTCAATATTTAGCTAAAATGCCTGATATTTCTCGTGCCCTTATTGTAACTGACCCTATGATGGTTCAACTTGGTTATGTTGAGAAACTCACTTATCAATTAAATAAAAATGCAAATAAAGTTGCTGTAGAAATCTTTAGTGATGTTGAACCTGATCCAGACCTTGAAACTGTACGCAAAGGCTGTGAAATGATGCGTTCTTTCAAGCCAGACGTTATCATTGCTCTTGGCGGTGGTTCTCCAATCGATGCTGCTAAAGCGATGTGGTTATTCTATGAAAATCCTGAAGCTGACTTTGTGGGCATGTCTCAAAAATTCTTAGATATTAGAAAGCGTGTTTATAAATTCCCTAAAATGGGTCATAAATCTAAATTTGTAGCTATTCCTACAACATCTGGTACAGGTTCCGAGGTAACCTCTTTTGCTGTTATTTCTGATCGCTCTAAAAACATGAAGTATCCACTAGCTGATTATGAGCTAACACCAGATGTTGCGATTATTGATGCTGAATTTGTAATGAGTGTTCCAGCTGCGGTAACAGCTGATACTGGACTTGATGTATTAACACATGCTATAGAGGCTTATGTCTCCATACTAGCTTCTGATTTTACAGATGCTCTTGCTATTAAGGCTATTCAGTTGGTTTTTGACTACTTGCCACGTTCTTATAAATTGGGTGCAAAAGACCCAGTAGCCAGAGAAAAAATCCATAATGCTTCTTGTATAGCAGGTATGGCCTTTACAAATGCATTCCTTGGCATCAATCACTCACTTGCTCATAAACTAGGAGCCCAGTTCCATATTCCACATGGACGTGCAAATGCAATACTGCTTCCACATGTTATTGCATACAACGGTGTAACAACACCAACTAAATTTACAAGCTTCCCTAAATATGAAAAATATATTGCAGCTGATAAATACGCCGAGATCGCTCGTGCACTAGGACTTAAAGCTTCTACTCCTGAAGAAGGTGTTAAATCCCTTATAAAAGCTGTTCAAGACTTAATGAAAGAACTTAATATACCAATGACAATCAAAGATGCTGGTATTGATGAAAAAACTTATATGGCAGCAGTTACTGATCTTGCTTATAAAGCCTTTGAAGATCAGTGTACAACAGCTAACCCACGTCTTCCTAAAGTAGTTGAACTCGAAGACCTTTATAAAAAAGCTTATTCTCATAAATAAGACATATATACCCTCACTGAAAAACTCTCTTGCAGCTACTTTGCAAGAGAGTTTTTTACATAATGCGCATATCCAGAAACATTTTACCTATGATATCACTTGTATTAAGTATCAGTACCTCTGTAATCTTATTGTTTCGGTCTATTCTAAGCACTATTGTATCCTTCATTTTGATTTTCTTATGAGGATATATGATGGTGTATTCAACATCACATATCAATCTGATACTATCTTTTTGCTTACTCGTTTTTACTTTTTTAATTTTTATCTTCTCAGTATCTTCCGCTTTACTAAGACGCAAAAATTCTGGATAAATATACCCAGTTTTTTCTGTTACAAACTGTTGATACCCTTCTTCTGTAAAGTACTGCTCTAGTATACTAGGCAGATTATCTTTATTTTTTTCTGATTTATTGTATGTATCATAGGCAATCATCTTTGTAACACATTCTTGCGCTAGTTGCTTTTCTTTATTTTGGGTACACCCAGCTAGTAATAAAATAACCAGCAGTCCTATAGCTATTTTTTTCATTGAATTCCCCCATATTAACTCTTTAAAACTCTTTTATAAATATAGGCATTCCCTTTTTTGCCTATACGTTCTACAGCACTCAAAAAAGTAAGTACATTGAGCGCTAGCTGAGCACTCTTTAGCGTAAGTTTTGCATGTTTTTTAAAATCTTTAGAAGTAAATGTACTGTCTAATGTATCTGGAATAAGCTGCTCATAATCTTGTAAAGAACTTATACTTATTGTCTTTTTGATCTGAATAGGGACTCTATCTTTTCTGCAAGCACCTCTTTTTTTATCTCGGCTCCAGCCATTTAAAAGCTTGTATTCTTCCATATCAATGAGTACAATACAAATCGAAAGACTTGGATGCGGCAACAGATCTTTAATTCTATAGAGCTCAAAAAACACTTCATAAGGCGATCCTGTTTTAGGCGATTTACGCTTCGGGCTAATCTCCCCAGTCTCTAGGTCAATCCACGATAACCATTTTATATGGGATATCGGATAAACTATTGTCACATGATAGTCTTCTAGAAAACAACTTAGCTTTTTTCTAAGCTTCCCAAACTGCCTTGTTTGTATCTCTATAATTTCATTTCCCCGCTTAATATCAGCTACAAACCGTCCTATTTTCACTTCATGGCAATCACTATTCTCTTCTATGTAATGCTTAAGCACTGCATGAAGTGTCCCTTCTTTTAATGTGCCTATCCCTGCTTGTTCATCATTACTTTTTGCCACGCTCTGTTTTGCAGCCTCTAACTTTTGATTATTCATAAGTTATTTCCTTTTTTACTTTTCATATTCATACATCAAATAACCACACTCATCCATCCCCAAGTGCTGATAAGTCTTTTGTGCCACTTGATTCTCTTTTTCCACATAAAGTCTAAGACCTATTACCTGCTCATTTGTATCACACATTTCCTTAATATAGCAGTAAAGAGCTTTAAAAACGCCTTGTTTTCTATAGCCAGCATCTACATATACACTTTGTATCCATAGAAACAATCCATTTCTCCAGTCGCTCCACTCATAAGTATACATGATTTGTCCAACCACCTTGCCATCTATCTCACAAACGTGATATACGCCTTTATTTTCATCTCCTAAAAGAGCTTTTACACCTCTACTTAACAGCTCTTTGTCTAATAACTTATCCTCTGTTTCTTTTGCTAGATTATAATTGTATGTCACGATTATATCTAAATCTTCTAAGGTTGCTCTTCTAATTTTCATTTTGCTACTCCTTTATGTTATAGTTTAATTTAATCTTAACACAAACGATGTAGGTATATAAATAAAAACTAAGATAGTATAGAACAATTTGTCCTGTCTATCTTAGTTTTTATTGATGTTTATAGATTTCACATCTTTAAACTTAAGTAATTCCAATTTCTAAGAAAAATTCTTTTTTCTCAAAAGGTTGAATATACTCTAACTGTCCTTTTTCTCTTAGCTCATCTCTGCCAAAAGGATAGGTTGAAGAGGGTTCTAATCCTAAAGCATAGTCTCCCTCACCCATTTGTTTCCATTGTGTCAAAATGGGCAACTCTTGTGTGTGGTATTTTAAAAAGACATCAAAATCGAGCTGATCATTTTTAATAAACACTTTAGCCATTTTATCTTGATCTACTTTTAATTTATGAAAAAACACTTGTTCTTTATAGCCATGCACTGGTTTTTCAAAGTATTTAAAAGAGTCTATTCCTTTTTGAGCCTCTATGTCTCTTGCTCTGGTTGCTTCAAAATCAGCTTCAATATGACTTGATTCACTAAGTAGCGGATATCCAAAATTACAATGATAAAGCAGCATAAACGGTTCAGTATTAAAGCCTTGATTTTCAATAGTATCATGGATCTTAATTGTATTGCTTCCAAGATGGGTAGATATTTCTCTTTTAAAAGCAATGTTTTCTCCAAAGAAAGTAGTTTGCCTTGTCTCTCCCTGAACTTTAATAACATAGCTGTTATCTTCCCACCCCTGGATAATCGAAACATTTTCTGCAATTAAGTTAGAAGCTCTTCCGTGAAGTCCTAACTTCTTTCCTTCATCAACACAAGGTGGTCCCATATATGTAAAACCACATGTAGTGAGAAGTCCTGCATAAAACCCCCTAAAAAAACCATAGTCCGGTTCTTCAAAAGAAAATGGAGAGGTTATTCCCGTTTTAGACATAAAACTAATAGGTATGTCTTTATAGCTGCTACTTGCAATATCCATGCCTCTACCAGGAACAATGGTAAATTGGAGTCCCGTCCCAGTTTTTACTTGAATCACCTCAACTCCTTTTCCATTACCCTCAAGTATTTCAAATTTTTTAGCCCCTGCAATCTCTGAAATATCTCCTACATATTTCATAAATTCTTTTCTATCAAAGGCTCTTCCATATAATTTGATCACATTTTCACCGCCTTAAATATCACTTCCGAGTCATGCACTCTGGGTCTTAACCCTTATTAAAATCTTTAATTGCTTCTATCATAGCAACAACATTCTTAATAGGTGTTTGTGCTTGGATATTGTGTATCGTATTAAACACAAATCCCCCATCTTTAGCAAAAATCTCACATACACCAAGTACTTCTTTTCTTACTTCTTCTGGTGTACCAAATGGTAATGTTTTTTGTGTATTGACCCCTGCACCCCAGAATGTAACATGTTTGCCAAATTCACTTTTTAATGTTTTAGGATCCATATTATTGGCAGTCCACTGTACAGGATTAATAACATCAAAGCCAGTATCAATAAGTTCTGGGATCAGCGGCATAACTGAACCACAAGTGTGTTTAAAGGTTTTCCAGTTTGTATTAGCATGAATCCATCCGTTAATACGTTTGTAATAAGGTGCGTATAATTCCCTAAAAGTATCTGGGGAACAAAAAGGAGCATTTTGAGTTCCAAAATCATTGCCGCAGATATAAGCCATATCTATCGCATTTCCTGTCACCTTATAGATCTTCTCTAGATTTCTAAGTGCAATTTCTACTTGTTTATCAAAGATTTCATGTAAATACTCTTGGCGCATAGCTGTAGACATATACCATTCTTGGATATCTCTTATGCCTTTAGGGTCCTTAAGCATTGGTGCTGGTACACAAGCTATATCTCCAATAGCAGTTCCGCCAAGGTTGGCACCTACATAATACTCTGAGTCTTTAAAGCGCTCTGCCATAGCTTTATAATACTCAAGATCCTTATCAGATATATCTCCGAATTCTTCTAAGTTATCCTCTACATTTAAATTGTCATCATCTATTTCCTTTTGTCTGATAATCGAATCAAAGAAGAAACTTGATTTGGGCATTTTACCAGAAGGCGGAAAGCTTTTATCTCCTTCTGCATAAATATAAATATCATCTTTGTCTTCACTCGTTACAAACTTTTCAGCAACAAGTACCTTTTGTCCCCATGGCGACACCCACTCTTTAAAGTTTTCGTTTTTAAATCCATACATTGTGTACGGACTCCATAACGCTGTTGTATCAATACCAATTGCTTCTCTTAAATCATCCTCTACAAGTCCTAGCATTTGATAAGGATCAAATACTGTAATCAACTTCTTTTCGAGTCCATAGTATGCGCGTAACTCTTCAAGTACACTTACATGAATACCTGTTGTAGGAAAAGCCCCTATATCTAAAGGAACTGGCCCACTTTTATGATCAAGTGCTAATTTAACTTTACTTTTAGAATTCATAATTAACCTCCTTGTGTATTTCTCTCTCTAGTTAACTTTTATAATTGATTCGCTGCATATGTCATAATTTTTTCTTGAGTAGCCTCACTATGGCTCATCTCACCTTTGATCTGTCCATCATGCATAACAAGAATACGGTCTGCAAGCATTAATACTTCTGGCAGCTCAGATGAAACAAGTACTATGCCTACTCCCGACTTCGAAAGTTTATCAATAAGTTCATAAATTTCTGACTTGGCACCTATGTCCACCCCATGAGTCGGTTCATCCAAAAATAATATTTTAGGTTCATTAAGCAGCCAACGTGCGATAATTGCTTTTTGCTGGTTACCTCCGCTAAGATATTTAATTTTTTGTTCTATACCTGGTGTTTTGATGGAGAGTTTGCCCACATAATCATTTGCATTAGCATGTTCTTGCTGAGTATCCATAATTTGTTTATGTTTTTGAATTTGAAGATTGCTCATGCTTATATTTTCTCTTACCGTCATATTTAAAAATAATCCTTGCGTTTTTCTGCCTTCCGGCACAAGACCTATACCGAGTTTAATAGCATCTATAGGTGAATTAATGTGAACCTCTTTACCACGAATAAAGATTTGTCCTTTCTTTTTAGGGCTTACCCCAAAAATACTTTGAATGACTTCTGTTCTTCCAGCGCCTACAAGTCCTGTAATGGCCAAAACTTCTCCTGGATAAACTTTAAAAGAGATATCTCTTATCCTAGAGCGATCTGCAAGACCCTTCACTTCAAGTATTGGTTCTGTATCAAAACCACTTTTTTCTCTATTATAGGCCTTATCAAATTCACGTCCTACCATAAGTGATAAAACTTCTTTAACCCCTGCATCTTTTCTTTCAAGCGTCTTAATATATTGACCATCTCTTAATATTGTTATTTTATCAGATATTCTAAATACTTCCTCCATACGGTGTGAGATAAATAAAATAGAAACCCCCGAAGCTTTTAAACCATTAATAATACGAATGAGTATCTCTGTTTCACTGCTTGTTAAAGAAGAAGTTGGTTCATCCATAATCAGAAGCTTTGCCTGAAGAGAAAGTGCTTTGGCAATTTCAACCATTTGCATTTGGGAAACACTTAAGTCTTTAACGAGTGTTTTAGGATTTATATCTTCTATTCCAATAACCTTTAACTGTTCCAAACATTTTGCATACATTTTTTTATAATTGACATACCCAAAGGTATTGGTTTCTAGTCTTCCAATATAAATATTTTCCATAATGCTTAAGTGAGGCGCCAAAGATAATTCTTGATGAATCATTGCAATGCCTTCTACTTGCGCATCATGTGTATTTTTAAGCTTTAACTCTTTACTTTCAAAAATAATGGCTCCTTCATCAGGAGTATAGCATCCTGATAAAATATTCATGAGTGTAGACTTACCTGCTCCATTTTCTCCTACAATGGCATGAATCTCACCTTTTTCTACACTAAAAGATATCTGACTAAGTGCTTTTACACCTGGGAAGCTCTTGGATATATTCTTGACATTCAATAATAAATTGTCATTCAATTTTATAACCTCCACTTTTTTACTCCTCATATTTAATTTGGGAATAAGTTTAAGTTAAACTCATTCCCAAAATTAAAATATTATAGTATAATTAAAACGATATTGTGTTTGCCTAGAGCTATTTTTCTATTTGCTTTAGGCTTTTTTATTCTGGATACATCTCACTTACATTAGCTGGTGTTACAACATCTAGTTTTACTGGAATAAAGTCAGCAGCTGGTTTTTCTCCTGTAATAAGATAATTATAAAGATATACAACAGAATCAAACCCTTGACCAAATGGATCTTGAGCGATTGCAGCTGCAATTTCTCCGCTTCTTACATACTCTAAGTTGTCTGGTGTATGGTCAAAGCACACTACTTTTACTTTGTCTTTTAAGCCTAAATCTTGAACTGCTTTTGCTGCGCCAAAAGGGCCTCCTGCTGTTACATAAATAACTTTTAAGTCTGGATCAGCAGTTAACATATCTGTTGTTAGAGAATAAGCTTTATCCCCTTGGTCACGGTTTTCATATTTTCCTACAATTTTAATACCTGGAACATTTTTAGCAATATAATCTAGTGCACCATTCATACGGTTTTCATGTTGAGTTGCTCCAAAAACGCCTGTGATAACGCCTACTTTGCCTTGCCCACCTGTTAATTCTTCTATCGTTTTTCCTGCAAGTTCTCCTGCTGCATAAGCATCTTGCCCCATAAATGCAAGTCTATTGCTTTTCACTGAACCCTCTGCAATAAAGTTAAATACCGGAATACCCGCAGCTACAGCTTTGTCTATAGCAACTTCAGTACCATCAAAAATCGGAACAACTGCAATAGCATCGTATTGTTTTGCTACCGCTGCTTCAATACCTGCTATAACGCGGTCTGCGGTTAAGTCATCTCCCATGACTATGTAATCTACTGTTGTATTAAAATTACCTAAATAGTCTTTTGCTGCTAAAGCACCATCTCGTACTGGGAACCAAAATGGATTGTTTTGAAAAGATAAGAATGCTATTTTCAAAGGTTTTTCAGGTAACTGTTTAACTGCTTCAACGTTTCCGCCTTTTGGAAGCGCCACATCTACACTTTTAGGTTCTTCTTGAGCTGGAGCATTTTCTGCTGGCTTAGTTACTTCTGGTGGAGTTGGTGCTGGCTTAGCCGCACACCCTGCAATACCCATTAAAAAACTTGCTGTTAATAATGCACATAGTAATTTTTTCATTATATTCTACCCCTTTTTAATAGTATTTTTATTGCTTTAATCATTCTTTAAATTCTTGATACTATCAATGGCAACAGCTGCAATAATTACAAGTCCAATAGTTACTATTTGCCAATAAGCTGAAACACCTACTAAAACAAAAGCATTTCTTAAAACACCCATAATAGATGCCCCAAGAAGCACACCTATTATCGAGCCTTCTCCTCCCGATAAGCTAGCCCCTCCAATAACTACCGCTGCAATAACGTCTAGTTCATATCCTTGCCCCGAGGCTGGAGATGCATTATTTAAAGTACCTGATAATAAAATACCTGCAAGTGCACATAAACCTCCTGTGATAATATAAACTATCATTTTTGTAAAATCCACTGGAATTCCTGAAAGCTTCGCTGCTCTTTCATTGCTGCCGACAGCGTAAATATTTCTTCCTATTAAGATCTTTTTAGTAAACACTATTCCCATTAAAATAATAATAAACATAATGATAACTGGAAAAGGGACTACGCCAATATATCCACCACCTAAAAAGTTAATGTCATTCTTTATTGAAATAGGCATACCGCCTGTTATAAGTAATGCCGCGCCTCTTGCTATACTCATCATACCGAGTGTTACAATAAATGGATTAATTTTAACCTTAGCTACTAAAAACCCATTAATCAGCCCTACACAACAACCAAACGCTATAGTTAAAACAAAAAGTGTAATAGGTGATAAACCAAACCCAGCTAAAACGCCTAGTATGACACCACAAAGCCCCAGAACATTACCTACAGATAAGTCAATACCACCCGTTATAATAATTAACGCTTGACCTACTGCTAATATAGCAATCACAGAAATTTGTCTTAGCACATTAAAAATGTTGCCTACTGTCAAAAAGTAAGGTGTTAAAAAACTAATAATGGTACACATCACTAGTAGTGCAATAAATACCGAAAACTCTTTGACTTTAAAAATGTCACTTTTAATTATTCGACTTTTAATAATTTCTCCTCCTTTCCTTTTATTCCTTCTTACAATAAGTAAAGGTATTAATAAAGTACGTACCTCCTTTTACGAATTTTCTATAAGAAATTGCAACTTTTTTTGTGCAATACTTAAAGCATCTTCTGGCTCAACCTTGTATTTAATAGCATTATGAATAGCTTCTCCAAGGATTTCCTCATACTTTCTTTCTGAAATAACAGCTCCGCTTTGCGCTTTTGGCATAATACGTTTTTGGCTTTTTTCAAAGCTTTTTAACGCTTTATTAAGCCACGGATATAACTGGCTAAGCTCACTGCTATGATATAAATTAACACAAGGAGTAGTTCCTCCAAGTATTGTATAAGGAATGGCAAGATGCGAATCACTTGCCCAGGCTATAAACTTAAAAGCTTCTTCCTTTTTAACGCTGTTCTTATTAATACCTAGCGACCAACCTCCTATAAGCGGTTTGCCTCCCGGTATAAACTCATAGCCTATCTTACCTACAATTTTTGATTTTGAAGGGTCCATAATATCTGTTGCTTGAGAGTTAAATAAAATCATCATTGCGGCTTTCCCTGCTGCAAAGCATTCAACCTGTTCATCCCACCATGCATCTACAGCGTCTTTAGGGGCATACTGAAAACTCTCACAATAGTTCTTTAGAGCCCTGATATTTTCTTTGCTCGTAAGCACTACCTTATCTCCTAGCCCAAAGGAAGATCCCTCAAACCCCCACTGCCTAGGTAAAAACTCACAGATTGCACCACTTGAATAACTTCCGCCAAGTGTTGTGCCATATTCGACAGGTGACTCAGGATTATACACTTTAGTGAAAAACTTTGCTACGGCATTATATTCAACCCAATTTTCAGGGACTTTTAACTCAACACCATATATTTCATAAAACATTCTTTTAATCTTTGGATCTTCAAATAAATCTTTTCTATAATATAGGATTTGCACCCCATACATGTACGGCATGCCATAGAAATGACTTTCATATTTAGAATATAAACTAAGAATACCAGGGATAAGTTCATTAATGGTTTCTGGATATTTTGCAATATAATGATCAATACAATCTATTTGTCCATCCACCGCAAATTCCTGAAGCCAAGGAATATCATATTGGATAATATCATAGTAGCCAACTGACCTATCTTCAATAATCTTTTCATAGAGCTCGTTATACTCATAAAAATCTATTTCTAAATGAATACCTGTCTTTTGCCTAAAATCAGCAAGTAATGAAACAGTTGCATAAGACGATGAACTCTTTAACATAATGGCTCTAAGTAATTTAGTATTATTTTTGAGTCCATAAAACCCTTCAGTTGTTTCATTTTCTTCTAGCATCTTTATCTCATTTTTAACAAATATTCTTCTTTTTTCAAAGAGCTTCGGACTATGCATATTTTCAACAAGAAGAGCTGCTGCTTTCTTACCAATGAGTATAGGTTTGGTTGGGATAAGCTCAACATTCTGATAGGTGTGATTGACCCATGACTCCTCAGATAGTGTAGCTACTTTAGGCATTTGCATATATTCCTTTTCAAAAAAACTCAAGGCCTTTACAACACCTTCCATAAGCTGTGAAGAGCTTGTAATAATAAGTTCCGGAATCTCTCCTAGTTGCAATAGTCTCACAGTTGCTTTAAAAGCTCCTTCTTTATTCAAATGCGCTTCTTGTATATAATTTTGCGATCTATCAATTCCGAGGTTTTTAAGTGTATCACTATATGCCTCTATACATTGTTTTTCACTGCTATATTCATGAGGTCCTGTTAAGAGTGCTATTTTCTTTATATTATTTTTTACCGATTTTTCAATATAGTTACTAATAAGTTGATAGTTATCACTGCCTACAAAATTAACTTCAAAATCTTCTGGTTCCCTTTCAATAAATACAACTTCACTTTCCGAAGAGTCAATCTTTTCAATTATCCTTTTATAACTTTTCATACAAGACATAAGAATAATCCCGTCTGCTCTTTGCTGAAGTGCTTTAATTATTTGTCTTTCTTCATTAGCCTTAGCATCCATCGTAAAGTGAAGTGAAACTGTATAGCCTTTATCACTTAGAACTTTTTCAATACCTTGATAGATACCTGATAAGTGCTTATCATTTATATTTGGCATAATGACACTAACACTCATCGTTGTTTTGGTTTTCAAACTTCTCGCTTTAACATCAGGCCTATAACCTAATTGTTTTATTGCGCTTTCTACTTTATTAACAGTTTCTAACTTAACATTATTATTCCCATTAAGAACATTTGAAACTGTCCCATTTGAAACTCCTGCTAGTTTCGCAACATCTTTTAACGTAGCCATATTACCCCTCCAAATTGAAACGTTTCAATCATGATTCAATTATATATTTTCACTATGATTTTGTCAATATCTATATTAATATTTAATTATAATATACATACATTACAATAATTTTATTATATTTATATTGTAACTTGTATATTCTTACCCTTTTTTCTAATTTTCCATTTTTCTTATATACTACACTTAAAAAACAAGTTATTTAAGACTATATTGCTCTTAAACTGAAGAAGGCTGATTTCAACCCTTATTTGATGGTCGAAATCAGCCTTCTACTACTTATTCTTATTCTTATTCTTATTAAATTTGACTTAATGCATTTTCAAGATCTGCGATAAGATCATTTACATCTTCAATACCAACCGACAAACGAATAAGCTCCTTCGTTACACCAGCTGCAAGTAGCTGCTCCTCATTTAACTGTGCATGTGTTGTACTTGCTGGGTGAATAACAAGTGACTTAGCATCTGCCACATTAGCAAGTAGTGAGAAAATTTCTAGTTTATCTATAAACGTTACAGCTTGATCACCATCTTTAAGTCCAAATGTAAATATGGCTCCTGTACCTTTTGGGAAATATTTTTGAGCAAGTTCGTAATATTTATTGCTTTTTAGCGAAGGATATTTCACCCACTCAACTTTTGGATGACTCTCTAAGAATGCCACTATTTTTTCTGCATTCGAAACATGTCTTTCTACTCTTAATGATAATGTCTCAAGTCCTTGTAATAGTAAGAAAGCGTTAAACGGACTAAGCGCTGCGCCAGTATCTCTTAAAAGCTGTATTCTCGCTTTAAAGATAAAAGCAAGTGGTCCAAATGCATCTGCATAAACTAAACCATTATAGCTTGGGTCTGGTGTCGTAAAGCCTTTAAATCTGCCACTCTTAGCCCAATCAAAGTTACCAGCATCTACAATAAGTCCTCCCATAGTCGTTCCATGTCCACCTATATATTTCGTTGCAGAATGAACAACAATATCTGCTCCAAAATCAATAGGTCTTATGAGATACGGGGTTCCAAAAGTACTATCTACTATAAGAGGAATACCATTTTTATGTGCGACCTCTGCTACAGCTTCAATATCTACTATATTAATACCAGGATTTCCAAGTATCTCAATAAAAATAGCTCTTGTTTTTTCATTGATAGCTGCTTCAAAATTTTCTGCTTTATCAGGGTCCACAAATTTTGTTACAATACCGTAATTTGGAAGTGTATTTGCAAATAGATTATAAGTTCCGCCGTATAAAGTACTTGCAGCTACAATCTCATCACCGGCTCCTGCTACATTTAGAATGGAATAAGTAATGGCTGCTGACCCCGATGCTACTGCAAGAGCTGCCTTTCCGCCTTCTAGTAATGCAATTCTTTTTTCAAGCACATCTGTTGTAGGGTTCATAATACGTGTGTAAATATTTCCAAGCTCCTTAAGTCCAAATAAGTTAGCGGCATGTTCTGTGTCATTAAATACATAAGATGTCGTTTGATAAATAGGTACAGCTCTTGATTTTGTAACCGGATCTACCTCTTGTCCTCCGTGAACTTGCAATGTGTCAAAACTCCAATTTGCCATATTTTATTCCTCCTCATGATATTTTTATTTGTATTTTTTGTTTTGATTATAAACTTTGTTAACCTCTTTTTATAGGCATTATAAAATGTCAAAAACCCCCTTTTTCCTAAGAAGAGGGGGTTACTTGTTTAACCTTATCTCTCAGGATGATCCTGCTGGAATTAGCACCTTGTCATGCATAACATGACGGTTGCCGGGTATCATTGGGCCAGTCCCTCCACCTCTCTGGATAAGTATATTTAATTTATATCATTGTATTCCTATAATTTTACTATGTCAATACTTTTTTTGTTTTTTATATTTAAAATGTTATTTTATATTCACTTAATGTCCGTAGTATTTATACACCATGCCATAATTTGTATTATTATTGGAATATTTAATATGATGTGAAGATATTGCATTGTAATGCACACAATACTTATATGAAAAATATTTTTTGATAGATTGGTGAGGCTATGCGAAAATTTTTACTTTTGGTTGTAATG
This sequence comes from uncultured Clostridia bacterium, assembly GCA_937921505.1. Lineage (GTDB taxonomy): Bacteria > Bacillota > Clostridia > Lachnospirales > Cellulosilyticaceae > FMMP01. The sequence goes on from CAKZUB010000031.1 coordinate 24,387, forward strand.
ATTATATTATTCGTTCTTATTTCTAAAAAATACGGCTATTTACTAAGAAATCATCTTTCCACATTTAAAGACAATGGGGTGAAATATATTTCTAAAGTTGATCATAAAGATTTTTATATTTATAAATCTGGAAAATGGCATAATGAATTTATTAAGGGGGTCAATATAGGTGCAGCAAAACCTGCTTATTTTCCTGGTGAATTTGGCATAACTAAAGAAGATTATAAAAGATGGTTTAAATATATAAGTGAGATGAATGCCAATAGTATAAGGGTTTATACTATTTTGAGTCCTGCTTTTTACGAAGCACTTTTTGAATATAATAATGAAACAAAACGCCCTATCTATCTATTTCAAGGTGTATGGGTTAATGAAGAGGATATTATCAACATCGGCGATGCACATAACCCTAAGATTAAAGAAAAATTTAAAGAAGATATCAAAGCTGTCATAGATATTATTCATGGCAATGCGTTGCTTTCTAAAAAACAGGGTGAAGCTAGCGGTGCTTATACCAAAAACTTATCTGCCTATGTTGCAGGTTGGATACTCGGTATAGAATGGGATCCTACTCTTGTGATTAATACTAATGAAAATAATGTTAAAGATACTATTTTTTCTGGCGAATACTTGTATACAGAAAATGCTTCTCCCTTTGAAAAATTTCTTTGTGAAATCGGAGACTTTGCTATAGCGTACGAAAGTTTAAAATATAATATGCAAAAACCCCTTAGTTTTACTAACTGGGCTACAACAGATATGTTAATTCACCCTAATGAGCCTATGCCAGAAGAAGATATCGTCTCAGTCAATACAGAACACATTAAAAGAACTGATGCTTTTAAACCAGGTCTTTTTGCTTCTTATCATATTTATCCTTACTATCCTGACTTTATGAATTACCAACATGATTATACTAATTTTAAGGATCCAGATGGTATGATAAATACCTATAGAGCTTATCTTAAAGATCTTATCAAAGAACATACCGTTCCTGTCTTAGTTGCAGAATTTGGTGTTCCAGCCTCTAGAGGTAAAGCTCATGATAGTATCCACATGGGCTTTCATCAAGGTAATATAGATGAAAAATCTCAAGGTGAAATGAATGCCTTTATGCTAGAAAATATTTATGAAGAAGGCTACTGTGGTGGTTTGATTTTCACATGGCAAGATGAGTGGTTTAAAAGAACTTGGAATACTATGGACTTAGATATTCCTGATCGGAGACCTTATTGGTCAAATCCTCAGACTAATGAGCAGCAGTTTGGCTTGCTCGCTTTTGATCCTGGCTCTAAATCAAGCATTGTCTATATAGATGGCAACCCAAAGGAGTGGCATAAAGATCAACCTGCTTCTGTGAACAACCATTTTAAATTCTATGTAAAAAGTGATGAAAAATATCTTTATTATTATGCTAATATCAAGGATTTTGATTTTAATAAGGACAAGTTTCTAATCCCTATAGATGTTACTCCAAATTCTGGAAATTTATTTATAAAGAAATCTGACTTTCAATTTTCAAAGCCTGTAGATTTTATAATTACTATAGATGGTAAAGAAAATTCAAGTATTATGGTAGATGCCTATTATGATGCATTTTACTATATCTATAGCAAAACTTTGAATATGCAGGCTACCCATAAAGACTTCATGGCAAAAAATAGTGGCATTTTTAATCCTATATATCTTGCTCTTAACCGTCCCTTATTTTTGCCTGAAGATAACTTGATGTTACCTTTTTCAAAATATGAAACAGGCAAGCTTGCCTTTGGGATAGGCAATCCAGCTCTTAAAGACTTTAATTCTCTTTCTGACTTCTACGCAGAGGGCGATCATCTTGAGATACGCATACCCTGGCAGCTTCTTAATATCATGGATCCTTCAACTAAGAAGATAATGGATGATTTTTATACTACTGCTATCACCCCTGTTGATGCAGAAGGTATTTATGTCGGAGGTATATTAATGAGGAACAACAACACTTATGCAAGTAAGATGTCTTTTTACTCCTGGAAAAAGTGGGACATCCCCTCTTATCACGAAAGATTAAAACCCTCTTATTATATCCTTAAAAATACATTTAAAGCGATAGGAGATAAATGATATGGAAATGTATGTTTATTATTCTATCGTTATATTTGGAATTATTATACTTTCTCTTTATGGCTATATTCTTTGGCTTAAAACATTTGAACATCTTAATACTCTTAAAAAGAATAAATATGAACGTATGTTAATTCCTTTAATCGATGAGATGGTAAATAACTTTATACACCCTACAAGTCTATATATTCCAGAAAAAGATACAATTATCAGCTCTCTATCTAAAAGCAAACTGAAAAAGTCAGTTGTCGAAGATAGAATTATTCATTATCTAGAATCACAAGGAGGCTTTGTAAATGCTAAGTTAATACATTTTTCAGAGGAAGCCGGCCTTATTGATCAAGAGTTAAAACAATTATCACAAAATAACTTCTATGCCAAGGCACTGGCCTGTAAAAAACTTGGTGAACTTAGAAGTAAAACCTCCGTGCCTTATTTGTTAAAAGAAGTAAATTCTCCCTCTCAAGATGTTGTTTACAATGCCCTTCTAGCCCTTGCCAAGATAGGAGATGAGAAAGGATTTTTAGAAGCCTTTAAAAATATTAATACTTCCATCCTCCTAAGCGAAAGAAGCTTGATAGAAATAGTCGATAGCTTTGAAGGCGATAAAAGTTCTATTTACTCTCAGATGATACATGATGATAATGAGTTTGTAAGTTGCATTTTTATAAAATCTGCTGGAAGAATGAATGATATAACTATAACTCCTCAAATTGCAACTTATCTAAAAGGTTATTCAAAAGAAAAAACAATTGCAGCAATAAAAGCTCTTAGCAATATGCATAGTAGTGCCTATCTAGATGATATATTAGATCATCTTACAGATGAAAATTGGGAAATAAGAGCAATGTCCGCCAAAGCTCTAGGTGCTTATGATAATCTAGGTGTGATAGATAACCTTATCTTGGCTCTATCCGATCCACAGTGGTTTGTACGGTATAATGCTGCCAGATCACTTCTTGCACTTGATAAAAAGTTTAGTCATATCTCTAAGGTATTTGAAGGTAGTGATGCATTTGCAAAAGACATTCTTCTCTTAGCTATGGAAAATAATAATATGCTATCTCTCATATTAGACGAGACCTTGTTGTCAACTGATATAGATCAAAAGACAGTACTGCTTATCAAAAATCATATTACAAAAGGTGGTGATTCCAAAGATGAATAATGCTTTTTGGAGAGAAGTCATTCTAAAATTTAATTACTTTATTTTGTTTTATGTTCTATGCGTTAATACGGTCTATTTCATTCAACTCATATTATCAAGCTTTAGTTTATACGATTATATTAAAAAAATGTCCTATTCAGGCTATAGAAAATATACTGAGTCAGAAAATATGATTCCTATTTCTGTACTTGTTCCTGCCTATAATGAACAAGAAACAATCGTTGATAATATTAAGTCTCTTCTGTCACTCAATTATCCGAGCTTTGAAGTTGTGGTTATTAACGACGGCTCAAAAGATGAAACAATGTCTAGAATCATTAAATCTTTTAACTTAAATAGAGTCTATCAACCTATCAGAACTTTAATTAAAACAAAAGAAGTGTCTGCCGTCTATAAAAGCATACACCTCTCTAATCTAGTCCTTATTGACAAAGCAAATGGTGGTAAAGCAGACGCCTTAAATGCTGGCATTAACATTTCTAGATATCCAGTATTTACCTCTATAGATGCCGATTCCATCTTAGAAAGTGATTCACTCATCAGGGTAATCATGCCCTTTATTGAGGATAAACTCACAGTTGCTGTAGGTGGCATAGTTAGGATCGCCAATGGCAGTACTATTAAGAACGGTAAAATCGAAAGTCTTAATCTGCCAAATAACCATCTGGCTATGTTTCAGGTGGTAGAATACCTACGCGCTTTTCTATCTGGGCGTATGGGTTGGGATGCCATGAATGCTTTACTCATTATATCTGGTGCCTTTGGTGCGTTTAGAAAGGATGTAGCTGTTAGACTAGGTGGCTATGCCCCAAATACTATTGGTGAAGATATGGAACTTATCGTACGATTACATCACGTTTTTAAAAAAAACGGACAAAAATATCGTGTAAAATTCATTCCTGATCCAGTATGCTGGACACAAGCCCCTGAAAAACTAAAAGATTTAAGAAGTCAACGCAAAAGATGGCAAATAGGTTTAATGGATAGCTTATTTAGGCACAAGTCACTTCTCTTTAATCCAAGGTATGGTCTCATCGGTCTACTCGCAACCCCTTACTTCTGGTTATTTGAAATGCTAGGCCCCCTAATTGAATTAATAGGTTATATATTTGTACCGCTTTCTTTTGTTTTAGGACTTTTAAATACCAAATACTTTCTTTTATTCCTAGTCTCCTCCACCTTATATGGTATACTGCTTTCCTTAGGTGCTATTCTATTAGAGGAATATACTTTCAATAAATATCCATCTATTAAGCAGCTAGCTAAATTAACACTATATGGCATTATCGAAAACTTTGGATATAGGCAAATAACAACCCTGTTTAGACTCCAAGGTATGTTGCAATTTCATAAACTAAAGCATACGTGGGGTAAAATAGAAAGAAAAAAGTTTAGGCTGTTTTAAGCTTCATCCAACTCATTACATGATGTATTGCAAAACCGCCAAAGCTCAAACTTGCTTGATAAGTATTGTATACTTTATTTAACTCATTATTCATATACTGCTGTCCTTCTTCATAAAAGCTAATAGTGTTGCCTTCATCTGATCGCTGCGTTTCAACAGCAATGATAATAACAGCATCATACTTGTTGGCTAATTCTATTTCTGTTGAAACCAGTTGTATAATTCCATTATTATCTAACGCGCTATCTCTATAGGCCATAATGGTAATATTTTTAACACGACTTATAATCCACTGTGCAAGTATGCCGCTTCCATACTTAGTATCGTATGATACCTCATCAAACCAAAAAGGTATATCAATAGCTAAAGGTAATGCTAATCCCTCACTTTGGCCAAGAGCATGCATTAAAAAATCTTGATAGTTCTCTAACACTGCATTCCGATTGATATGGTATTGTTCTTGTAAATACGGTTCAACATCCAGATGAATACCTGTAAACTTTTCCTCCTCTAAGGCTGTTTCTTGATACTCGGTTAACCAATCAAAAAACATCTGTTGTTTATCACCGCCACGATCTGATACCCAATCTGGAGCACCCTCTAATGCGTGTACGTCGATGCCGTTTGCAGAAGCTTTTTTAATGAATGCTTTATAAACGTCTAGATCTAGTGCATAATCTACTTGGAGATATAGATATTTTACATTATTCTTTAATAAAAAGTTAATAATTTGATCGGTATTGTGTATGATTTGCTCTGTATGCCATAACCATGTAGCATACCCAAGACGCGTTCGTTCGTTATTATGCTCAGCTGCTTTAATAGTGTGCATTGGCGTAATTAAAATGATACTTAAAAGTAATGCTATAAAAACCCTTGATCTGAACATTGTCTCCTCCTCCTAGATAAGCCAAAAAGCTCCTAAAAGGAGTTCTGGCAGCTTGGCAACCATGCAGTATATAACTGTTTAGGCCCATAACTTTGCGTCCTTGCCTTTCGACAAATTTGCCCTTTTCATCACTAAATTATTCTATTTGCTCTATATGAACTACTTTATTTCTGCCATTTTGTTTAGCCTTATAAAGTGCATCATCTGCTTTTTTTAGCAGTGCCTGAAAATCTGTATCGTCTAAAGGTTTCGCAGTAGCAACGCCCACACTTACTGTGACAACACTCTCAACTAGTGAGTCTTCATGTGGAAGTGCAACATCCATAATAGCTTTTCGAATATCTTCCGCTATATGGCTAGCTGCTATCGAGTCTGTTTCAGGCAATATACAAGCAAACTCCTCCCCACCCCATCTTGCTGCTAAATCAGCAGGTCTTTTTAACTGCTTTTTAATTGTTTGGGCTACTTGCTTTAAACATTCATCTCCCTGCAGATGACCATACGTATCATTATAATTTTTAAAAAAATCGATATCTATCATAAGCATCGATAAAGGTTCATTATGTCTTTTTTGTCTATTCCATTCTACTTCTGATGCTTCATCAAATCTTCTACGATTTGCAATTTGTGTAAGTCCATCTATCATGCAATTTTCTTTAAGTATATCTCTATAGCGTTTTAACTCTAAATGATTCTTTATCCTAGCTTTTACAATAGGTATACTAAAAGGTTTTGTAATATAATCAATAGCACCTAGTGTAAGCCCAAGTTCTTCATCTTTTTCTTCATTCATAGCGGTTATAAAAATAACTGGAATATCTCTAGTCTCAGGCGCTTCTTTTAACCTTCTGCATATCTCATAGCCATCCATCTCTGGCATCATAATATCTAATAAAATAATACTTGGTGGATTTTTAGATGTTGCTATTAAAAGCGCTTCTTCTCCAGTAGTTGTTACTTTAACATGATAATCATTTTTTAATGCTGTTCCTAAAATCTTTAAGTTTGTAGGGATGTCATCTACAATTAAAACAATGGGCTTATGCTCTATATTATGCATTTAAATACCTCTATTCTTTATTATTTCACGTATTAGCTTACTAGCTTCTAGATAATTAAAGTAATCTAATGCCACTTTTAACTTTTTAAAATTTTCATAACACACTTTATCCTTTTTAATTTTTATTTCAATCTCATCTAATATTAAATCGTCAATAAAGTTATTTTCTTCTATTAAGATCCTTAACTGCGTGAGAAGTTCATTTAAATCCTCATCTTGTTCTTCTTTAATATTTTGATCTCGTATGTGACTCTTATACTGTAGAATAGATTGAATCTCGTGATGCACCACTAAGATTTCAGCTTCAAGATCTTTTATTGTATGAATTTTTTCGTCCTTTATTTTAACTGCTTGTTCTAGATCCCCCGATAAGCACATAACCTTATGAGCACCTATACTTCCCGCTACGCCTTTTAACTTATGCAACTCACTTAATATGCTCTTATCATCTTCTTTTTCAATGCCTTCTTTTATTTTTTGAATAATAAAACTGGTTTCACTTATAAAGCTTTCCAGAAGTTCTAAATATAGTTTTTCATTTCCCCCAAGCCTTCTAAGTGCCTCCAAAACATTTAATCCTGCCTTTTCTAAAGGTATATTACTGTTGTTTTCCTTATATTTCTCAGAAATATCTTTATTTAGCCAAAACCTCATCTTCTCAATGAGAATTTGGGGGTCAAAAGGTTTGGAAATATAATCATCCATACCTGCTTGAAGCGCCTTTTCTTTATCTTCTACCATTGCATTAGCAGTCATTGCAATAATAGGTATCAGTTTTAAATTTTGCATATTTTTTATTATTTTAGTAGCCTCATAACCATCTAATAAAGGCATCTGAATATCCATTAAGATCAAGTCAAAAGTATTTTTCTTAACTTGCTCTATTGCTTCTAATCCATTTTCTGCTACACTTACATCAATGCCAATATGGGTGAGGTATTCTTTGGTAATCTCTTGATTGATTTTATTATCTTCAACCAAAAGAACAGATGCTTTAGAAAATAGATGATGATTTGTACTATTATTTTGCGTGATTTTCCCAAAAATGCTTTCTTTAGGTCCAAAGATATTAACAATAGTATTAAAAAGCATAGATTGATCAATAGGCTTCACTAAGAGCTCTTCTATTCCCACATTTATTACTTTTTCTTTTATTTCTTCACTTTCATAAGCTGTAATCATAATGACTATAGGCATCTTTTTTAAACTCTGCGTACTTTTAATTTGGAGTACTGTTTCAATCCCATCTATGCCTGGCATTTTATAATCCATTAATATAAGATCGTAAAACGCCTCACCACTTTTTGTAATACGTTCTACTTCTTGTAGTGCCTCTTCTCCTGATCCTACCCCTTTACAGCTAAAATTAAATTCATTGATATATTGTTCTAAAATTTGCCTTAAACTCTTATCATCATCTACTATTAAAACTTTTAATGTTTCTCTATAGCCTTCTAAGTTAATAAGGTCTTCTATTATCTTTTTACCTAAAGTAATACCAAAGTAAAAAGTACTTCCCCTGTTTAATTTGCTCTCAAACCAAATGTCTCCTTGCATCATTTCAGCTAATTGTTTACTGATTTTAAGCCCAAGCCCTGTTCCTCCATATTTCCTTGTAGTAGAACTATCAGCTTGTGAAAAAGCTTGGAATAAAAGATTCTGTTTATCATCTGCTATGCCAATTCCTGTATCCTTTATCTTAAAAACAATGTTTATACTTTCTTTATGATTTTCATCTTGCTCACTCATGGTAACTGAAAGAGTAACACTTCCCTCCCCCGTAAACTTTATGGCATTCCCTACTAAATTAATTAAAACTTGTCTAACTCTTATAGGATCTCCTACTAGATATTTCGGTATTCTCTCATCTATAAAATCATCAAACTTTAGGCCTTTTTCCCTTATTTGAAAACTGAACATATCCTTAATCTCTTGTACGAGTTCTGCTATAGGAATAATATGCTTTTCAATTTCTAACTTTCCTGCTTCGATTTTAGAATAATCTAATATATCATTAATAATACCAAGCAGGTTATTGGAAGAAGTTTGAATCTTTTTAAGGTAATCCTTTATTTTCTTGCTTGGATTATGACTTTGAGCCAAATAACTTAACCCGATAATGGCATTTATAGGTGTTCTGATTTCATGGCTCATATTAGCTAAAAACTGACTTTTTGCAATACTGGCTGACTCTGCATCTTCTTTGGCTTTGATCATTTCTTGTTCCATAAGCTTGCGCTCCGTAATGTCTGTAGCTGATTTAACAATAAAAGTTACTTTATCCTTTTCTTTAATAGGACTAAGCCTTGTAAACCAAGTTTTTAGCCCTGCCGGCAAGTCGAGCTCTTCTTCATAACTGATTGTCTCGCCACGCTTCACACATTCTAAATAGTGAGCTTGGACTAAGTCACCTTCATATTCTCCAAGAACTTTTCGTGGGGTCTTGCCTTGTATGGCATCTAATGATAACCCTGTTTTTTCTTGGTGTGCCTTATTACTGGTCACATATTTAAAACTTTCTCCATTATTTATGACTTCTAAGAGAAGAATCACTTCTTCCGTCCCATTAAGAACTGTCTTATACTCATTTAGAATATGATTCATTTTATCTTCTGTATTTTTTTGCTTTGTGATATCTACATGACAGCCTATTGCTCTTAAAGGATTTCCTAGCTCATCCCACTCGATCACCTGTCCTGAACAAATAACCCATACGAGACTCCCATTTTTATGATGATATCGTACTTCACTATAGAAAGGAATAACCCCTTTACTTTTAATATGCTCATTTAAATTCTCTAACACATGGTTTAAGTCGTCTTGATACGCAAATTTTTGCCAAGTCCCTATTTCATTGGATAATTCATAGTCTTCATATCCAAACATTTTTTTAAACATTGGACTTAAATACTCTGTATTACTTACAAAGTCTAAATCCCAGTAGCCTGCAAGTGTAGCCTCTAATATATTTTCTAATGTATTTTTCTGCTTATTAATAGCCTCTCTTAAATTCACTTGATAGGTAATATCAATAAACGTAGTCACAAACTTACCTTTTTCTGAGCTAAAAGTCTTTACGAAAAAATGTTTATTCAATGCTTTAGAATAATATTCAAATTGCATTTTTTTACCGTGAAGTGCAACTTCTCCATACTGCTCGATTAAAGAATCTTCAATATCTGGTAATACTTCACGTACCGTCTTATTTTTAACTACAGCATTTTTTAAATCAGTAATTTTTTCAAAAGCTTTATTCATTTCAAGAAATCTGTAATCTATCACCTTACCTTCTTCATTACAAATGATCTCATGCAAAGCATATCCTTCATTCATATTATCAAATAACAGTGCATATTTGTCTTTGCTTTGCTTCAATTCATCTTGTATCTTTTTATTGCTTTTTAATATAACTACTAAAATGATGATTCCTAAAAACTGAATCAAACTAAATACCATGAGCGAGGTATCCTTCCAATGAACATAGCCTGTTATTTTCATATGAATATATGGAGGGATAATAAATAACAATAAGTAGGCTATCAAACTCTTTTTAATATATTTCACATTATCACCTCCAAAATGAATAATAAAATAACACCCACTATTATTTATACTAATCAGTTATAAAACATAGTAGATGTTCTTATTTCCGTAAGACGGCAAGCTCACTTTGATATATAAACCTAGGCTTATGTTTTTAAGTTGTTTTAACAATATTTTATCACTTAATCCGTTATATTTCAACAATATTCGCAAGCAATCAGAAACCCTAAGCGATAAAAACACCCATCTCAGCATTATACTTAAAACCACAAACTTTAAGTTTAAAATAAGTAATAAGTTATTATACTAGTAATCATCCCCTTAATGTTATAAAATAAGTTTAGTTATGACTACTCTAGTAAGCATCACAAATATAAGGAGAATATACGATGTCTGATAAAAATATAGAATTGATGAAAAAAATTATTGAAGCTAAGAAAAATAGCACACAATCTGCAAGTTCCACTGATAAACCTCAAAAAACAATAGGTTCTACTCATAAAGCTTTTAAAAACCTTAAACAAGGCGGCGTTTTTGACAAATAATCAAAACCATCATCTCTATAAGTACTACGCTGTTTTCCCTTCTTTATCTAGAAGGGAATTTATTTTATCAGCATTTATTAAAATTTAAGTCTTTTTAGCAAACATTACATAACTCAATAGGTTTAGGTAATAATAAAAGAAAATAAAGAATGACTAATTTAAATAATGAAAGAGGACTGCAGTATGAAAAAATCATTTACAGCAAGCTTGCTCCTATTCCTTATAATGGGGTTTAGTTTTGTGAGTGAACAAAAAGCATCACCCCAAAAGGTTTATATACCTGTTATTATAAATGGTATTCACAATGCATTTTGGGATCCAGTCACATTAGGTATCCAACAAGCAGCTACCGACTATGGTATTGAAGTAACAGTTGAAGCAATACAATCAGAAACCAATATTCAAGAGCAACTAGATCTATTAGAAGCGGCTCTAGCTAGAAACCCTCAGGCTATTACCTTAGCAACTGTTGATGCAAAAGCAGTTACACCTTATCTAGAAGAGGCACAAGCAAAGGGGATTCCTATTATTAGCATTGGTTCAGGTGTTGATAGTCCAATCGTTACAACAACGGTTGGAACTGATAACTATCAAGCAGGTGCAATAGCAGCTGAAAAATTAGCAGGATTTATTGATGGCAAAGGCAAAGTGGGGATTGTTATTCATGAAAATACGAGTAAAGGTGCCATAGATAGAAGAGATGGGTTTCTAGATACTCTTGAGCAAAAGTATCCCGGTATTCAGATTATCCCTCCCCAGTATGGTGAAGGTGATGTAGCTTTAGCAGCCACAAAGGCAATTATAGCAGCTAATCCAGATATTAAAGGCATATTTGGTGGAAATGAAGGCTCAGCCGAAGGTGTCATTGAAGCCGTTAAGGCACTTAATAAAATAGGAGAAATTACTATTGTTGGTTTTGATTCTGGCAAACAACTTGTTGATGCTATTAGAGAAGGTATTGTTGAAGGTGCTGTCACTCAAAACCCTATGGCCATTGGCTACAAAGGGGTAGAAGCAGCTTATAAAGCCTATATAGGAGAAAGACTTCCACCATTTATTAATACGGAATTTGCATGGTATGATAGGTCAAATATAGATAATCCAGAAATTCAAGAGCTTCTTTACAAATGACAAATATCATAACCTATAACAACTTTGAAAAGTTTATCAATTTACAGGCTTGACTCAACTAATAATAGCTAGCTTGGTATTTTATATCCAAGCTGGCTATTATGCTTCTTATCCTTTTATCAACTCATTATGAAGTGGTTTATTTTAAGATTATCTCATCTATCCATCTTGCTACATCAGAAAAAACTTTTTTCCTGTTTATTTCATTAAGTATTTCATGTCTTTGTCCTTTGTATAGCTTTAACCTTGCGTCTTTTATACCTCTCTTCGTATAAATCTCATGGAGCTTTCTTACTGATTTGCCATAGTTACCCACTGGGTCTTCTTCACCTGCTATAATAAATACCGGAAGGCTGCTTGGTATTTGCTGCAATCTCTCTTTGATATAAAGCTGAGAAAGTCCCTTTAAAAAGTAGTAGTAAAAACCTGCCGTAAAAATGGTTCCACAAAAAGGATCTTCATCAAACTTTTTAACCGCTTCCTTATCAGTGCTAAGCCAAGCTGACTTACACTTACTATCTTTTATCCTCTTGTTATTATTTCCAAAGCTTAAAAAGTCTAGCAGTTTACTCTTTTTATCCTCACCCGAAATACTCTTTTGAAAATAGGCTAATATTTTCCCTGCACCAACATCTATACCTGATTTTTTGGCAGACCCACATAAGATCACTCCTACTATATCACGGCCATACCTCATAATATATTCTTGAGCCACGAAAGAACCAAAGCTATGTCCTAATATTATAATTCCAAGCCCTTTATGCTTTTTCTGGATGAATTCTTTAATAACATGTTCATCATTCACTATGTTATTAAAGCCATCCCCACCTATGCATCCAAGTTGATCCACTGTACCTGCTGTTCTTCCATGTCCCCTATGATCATCTGCATAAACTATAAAACCTCTGCTGTTAAGATACTGTGCAAACTCTTTGTATCTGCCTGCATGCTCTGCCATGCCATGAAAAATTTGCACAACAGCTTTAGGATTTGAAACATCCTCCCAACAATATACAAAAATTTCTTGACCATCTTTCCCCTTGATAAAAAATCCATCCTGTACATGATTATTTGCCATCTTTACTGCCTCTCCCTTCCTTTAACCGCAAGTGCCTCTTGGATTACTTCCCCTCTTTTTCAGAAATCCCTTTAAGTATCTTGCCTTCGTCATACATCAATAAGAAGATTAACCCCCCAACACAGAAAACTGCTGCAAAAACAGCTGTAAGACGTATACCTATTTCATTGCTGCCACCTCTTTTAAAAAGAAGAAGTGCACTAAGGATCAGCATAGAAAGCATCTGTCCCATCTTCGACATAAAAGTACGCGTTCCAAAGAACATACCTTCTCTTCTTATACCAGTCTTGCGTGCATCATACTCTGCAATATCTGCTATAACTGCATTTGGAAGTATCCCAAAAATAGCCATAGGAACAGATGCTAGTATAACCAATATGTAAGCTTGAATTGTAGTTGAAAAGGGTAGGTTTCCAAGGAAAAACCCATAGGTATAAACAGCAATAAACATACAAAACGCAAAGATAAGAAGTTTTTTCTTACCATACTTTTTTGCAAATAAATTAACCGGTATATAGAACACAAAAGAGCCAAGCCCAAGAAAAACAAGTAATACCCCTAACATTTCTTCAGGCTTACTCAGTAATACAGTGATATAATATAATAGTGCACTTTGAAATATTGTAATCGCTAACCAATAAACTAAATCTGAAATAACAAAGATGGTAAATTCTCTGTTTCTAAAAGTTGCTTTAATAGAATCAATCATTTTAAGTTCTGATGGAACGACTTCACAATACCTTTTTTCATCAATTGCAAAGATCGGAACAAGTAAGAAAATAAGCCCTATAACAGCAAATATTGAAAAAGCTAGTCGTATAGCTGCTTCCTTTTCATAGCCCATATCTATAAATATATTCCACAAAATAGGGGCCTGTGAAGAAAGTGCAAACCCTAAAAACCATGTGACTGAAATATAAGTCGAAAGATTTAGCCGCTCTTCTGGTGTATGTCCAATCTCAGATAATAGTGCAAAGTACGGTGTGACATACATCGTTAAGAATAAGTAAAACAAAATGAGTGTAACTGTAAGAAAAATCGCATTAAGCGTACTTTCACCTTGGATAGGTGTCCAAAACACTAATACTGTAAATACTGCAAAAGGAACCGCAGATTTTTGCATAAAAGAAATTCTTCTTCCACGTTTTGACTTTGAGCGATCACTAAGTGTTGCAAGCCACGGGTCTGTTATGGCATCAAAAAATCTCCCTAGCATTGTAATGAGTCCAATAATCGTTAAAAATCCAAAAAAAGCTACTTGTGGAATAGTTATCTGAATCCCCGATTGTTCTGTCGGTATATAATAAAATACTAAATAAGTACTCACAACGCCTGCTAAAAGTGACCACCCAAGCTGTCCGAGTGAATAAGCTATTTGTTTTGATACTGGCAATTTTTCTTTCATACTACTTCCCCCTATATACTAGTCTATTCTTTCCTATCTGTTATCTCTTTGTTATATTTTTGCTATCTTTTTAGTTGATGATATAACCCATAGCCATCTCTATAAGCATCCGAAGCTGCTGCTCTCCTTGAACTTCATAACCACTTTTTAATATCGTTCCTCTTAAAATAAGCTTTTGAGATAAGCTCATTAATGCATGAGTAATGGTAATATAAAAACTATTACTCTCAATACTCTCCTTTATTGAACCATCTCTCTTCCCCTGCTCAATGGCATTAAATAAACCAGTTTTCAGATCCATAATGCTTTGTTCGTAAGCCTCAAGCTTCTCTGCTAATATTTCTTCTTTTACTATATAGTTATCAAAATACTCTAGGAAACTCATATACTCGGGGTATTCTAGATAAATGTTGATAAAAATGCCCAGTATCGCTCTTACCTGTTTCGCCCCATTTAGTTCATCAAACCCAACATCATAAAACTGATGGTATAAACTACTTATTTCTTCTTGCCACAACCACGTTGCTGCTGCTATTACAAGATCAAATTTAGTTTTAAAATACCTGTAAACAGACGCAACACCAACCTCAGCTTTTTCAGCTATATCCGTCATCTTTGTCTGATCAATACCTTTTTCTTTAAATATGGCTATTGCTGCTGCCACAACCTCCTCCTTTCTTTTTTCCTTTAAATTATCTGTCTCTGTCTTCCTTTTTTCTCTTGCTAACATCTTATGCCACCCCTCTTTATAAACTTAGAGTTATCACGGAAACTCTACAGAGCCTGTGATTACTCTATTTTTTTAATTTATTTTTTTGCATTTCCTCCACTTTTTTTGCATAAAAAACTTGACAAACTTATAAAAATGCGCGCCGAATCCTCGCTGAAAACATCTT
>CAKZUB010000032.1 GCA_937921505.1 uncultured Clostridia bacterium
ACATCTAATGTAGGTTTGTTTGCTATACTCATTTTTAGGTATACATTGAGTATAGATATCCCTAATGTACAAATCTTATGACTTACAGATGCTATGCATCCCATATTTATTTTTATACATTAGTTTCCGTCCCTACTCTTAGTCTATACGCTTGTCTTAACTTTTATGACTAACAACCTAATAAGTATATTTATTAATATCCTCTATTGTTATACCCGGATGTACTGCTATATTAATACCATTTGCGATAATATTTGTTAAATATTCTATTACTTCATCAATTTCTTTTGGCGTTACAAATAAATCTGAAATTTCCGGCAAAAGAGTTTCTTTAATAAGTTGATATTTTTCTTGTTCACTTAATTCTTTGAGCATATCATAAATTTCTGAGCGCTCTACTTGTTTTAACATGTTTTGAATGAGTTGGTTAAAGGCATCTGTTACCAAAGTAGCTGTATCTACAACAGTCGGTACTCCAATAGCTATTACCGGGCACCCTACCGTTTCCTTATTCAGTTGTTTTCTTGGATTGCCTACTCCTGCACCTGGAGAAATACCTGTATTTGTAATTTGAATAGTTGAATTAATTCTTGAAGTACTTCTTGCCGCTAGTGCATCAATTGCGATAATACAATCTGGACGAGTTTTTTCAGCTACGCCACTAATAATTTCTGTTGTCTCGATACCGGTAAGCCCCATTACGCTTGGTGCAAAGCTACTTAAGTTACAAACTGACTCATCAATAGCTTCTGGCGTTTTCATATTTAAATGCCTTGTTACAAGAACCTTATTCGTTACTTTAGGTCCTAAAGTATCAGGTGTTGCAAATCGATTACCAAGACCAATAACAAGTACATCCATAGCTTTTTTTTCCTTTTGTGGCAGTAACGATGCAATGGACTTTGCTAATAGACTAATAATTTCCCTATGTGTTTGAGGGTCATTTTCTTTCATAGCACTACATTCTATGGTAATATACTCTCCTCTAGGTTTTCCCATACTTTGTTCACCAATTTCATCTTTTATACTTACACGCGTTACTGTAATATCATAGTCTTCAATATAATCCTCATCGACTTCCACCCCAGGAATTTCATACTGATCATTATTATTTAGTTTTAATGTATTACTGATTTCAATTGCTAAATCTGTTCTCGGAAACCAATTGTCAAAATTTTCACTTTGTTCCATAAAATCACTCCTTAAATAATGGATAAACCTTTACTGCTCAACTTACTTGTATACTATGTAGCTTTACCATTATTTTTATGCATATACATTGACTTAATTGTATTCATAGGATATAATAAGCTTGTTTAGAACCGTTCATAATTCCCCTAAACCGTGTCCAAGAATATGAATGGAGGTGCCACATCATGGCAAATATTAAATCAGCAAAGAAACGTATTAAAGTTATTGCAACAAAAACAGCTCGTAATCGTTCAGTTCGTTCAGCGGTTAAAACTCAAGTTAAAAAGGTAATTGTCGCTGTAGATGCTAAAGATTTAGCAGCAGCACAAACTGCTTTAGTTGTTGCAGCAAAAGCTATCGACAAAGCTACTGCAAAAGGTGTATATCATAAGAAAACGGCTGCACGCAAAAAGTCTACACTTGCTACATTAGTTAATTCAATCGCTTAATCCTTAATATGACAAAACAAAAAAGACCTCTAGGGGTCTTTTTGTTTTATCTTTGTTTATTACGCATTTAAACACTGCATCATTAATACTTCAACTCTTTCTATACTATTCATTTTTCCGCTTTTTATATCTTTATCCGTCTCTAAACATTTGGCTAATATTTCTTCAAGCTGCTTAAAAGTATATAAGTTAACTTGCACGGTCATTTCTTTAAGTGCAAAATAGGGCAATTTGATACGAGATGCGATTTCTTTAGGTGATGTATTATTTTTTAACAAATATTTAATCTGCAGCATCATACGATACTGCCTCGCAATTAAGACCAGTATACCTATAGGTGACTCCTTACTTTGAATAAGTGCATGATAAATCCCAAAGGCATCTTTTGCATTGCGATGAGCAATTCTTTTAACAAGCTCAAATATCCTTTTTTCTAATGAAAATACACAGACTGTTTCAATAGCTTTTCGCGTAACTACTTTATCATCTGTATAAGCTATGAGTTTATCGAATTCTCCCATAATGTATGCTATATCTTCTGGCATATTATGCAAAAAAAATGTTAACGTAGACCTGTCAATTTGAACATGGTATTTTCCAACTTTTTCTTCTAACATTTTCAAAACATGATCTTCTCCTGGATAATCAAATGATATTACGCTATAGTGTTCTTTTATAGTTTTATAGAGTTTGCTGCGTTTATCTATTTCTTTTTCATCAATAATAACTATAATGTGCGCTGGAATAGACTTTATAAATGTTTCGAACTTCTCTGTTTCTTCTTTTTTACCTGATTTAAAAAAGCCTGAGTCTTTGATATAAATTATTTTTCTATCTGAAAAAAAGGGCAGTGTTTCTGCAATTTCTATCAATTTTGAAACGATAATATCCTTATCTTTAACCTCAAAGTAGTTCATCATTTCATATCCTTGCGCCAAGCTTTTATTTTTAATTTCTAATATAAATTGATTTTTAGACCAGGTATCTTCTCCCACAAGTAAATAACACTGATCTATTTGTTTAATTTGCATCTATCTTAATCCCCCTTTATCTGTGTACGTAAAAAGAGTTTATTGCCATCTGTTTTAATTTCAATCGCCCCTTTTTGATCTGTTCTTAAAACATCTACCTGATACTTCTCAAGTGTATCTAAAGTATTTTTATGAGGATGTTTATAGCGATTATTGATACCACAACTAATAATAGCATATCTAGGTTTTATTTTCAAAAGAGCTTGTTGATCTGTTCCAGTTTTTGATCCGTGATGGCTGACTTTTAGAACTGTAATAGATTCTAATTTTTCACACATTTGACGTTCTTTACGCTTATCCATATCTCCTGTAAATAATCCTGAAAATTGCTCATATTGTATAAGGCAACCTATAGAATTATTATTATTATCAGCTTCCTTTTCAGTTCCCATTGGTGCAAGGTATGTTACCTGGACATTGTCAATTGTAAAAGCATCTAAAGCCCCTACCCGATAAACATTAACTTTTTTATCCAAACATCTTTCTAAGACGGTATGCATTAAAGGAGATTCATCTAGCTTAGAAATAAAGACATTTTCTATTTTTATATCTGTATCTAATAAATCAATAAGTCCTCCCACGTGGTCAGCATCGGAATGAGATAGAATAAAAGCCGATATTGTCTTTTTACCCTTGTATTTAATATATCTTTCTACTACTTTTCCTTTACCAAAATTTCCTGCATCTACTACAATGACTTTACGCTGTGGTGTAGTTATAACAACGCCATCTCCTTGCCCTACATATAAATAAGTTATATTCAACGTCTTTGGTATGAGACAGGCATAAAATACACAAGTGCCTAAGAAACCCAGCGTTATATAAAGACATAGCTTCTTTTTAACATATCCAAGAATACAGCAAATAATGAGTATCATTAAACTATAATACACTGCAATACTTGGTAGACTTGGCTTGCCTATGCAAAGTGTACCTAGAGGTATGTTAAGCGCCTGTTCACCTATAAACAAAATGGTATCAAGTATAACTATAAGTATTTTAGCAATCCACACTGCCCCATTTAAAGTCATCACACTTACGCCCAAACTTACCCATGCCACTATAATAATAATAGAAAAGATAGGTATAAGTATAATATTTAATAAAGCACAAACTACTGGAACCTCATAAAAATGAAATGCTAAAATAGGCGAAATCCCAAGTGTCACACATAGCCATGGTACGAATATATAAAGTAGTTTAAGATACCTCTTAGAAACGAATACTTCTATTTTTTTTATAACCACACTACTGACTAGCAAACTCCCTACAGCCACAAAGGATAATTGAAAACCAACTTGACTAAGCTGAAAAGGATTTATGAGCAGAATAATTCCAGCCGCTATAGCTAAATTTGTGACTAAGTCTTCTTCTTCCCAAATACACCTAGCAATAATCACAAGTGTAAACATAATACAGGCTCTAATAGTCGAAGTGCTTGCTCCTGTTAAATAAGCATAAAACCATATACTACCACAAATGATCATATATTTGAGCGTATAACGCATTCCAAAGTAACCTAATAATACATACAATACACTCACAAGCAAGGCAATATGAAAGCCAGATATAGCCAGAACATGGCCTATTCCGGTTCTTGAATAAATACTCTGAATTTCATCCGGAATATTTTCCTTATTCCCTATAAGCATTGTTTTTATAATACCTTGGTCCTGGTTTTGAAAGATTTTATCTATTCGCTGAGCTATAGCTGTTTTTAGAAATCTTTTATCAAAAGAGCTTTTAGTCGCTATGTCAAGCTGATCTAATTTTAAAGTGGCAACAATTCCTTGACTTATGAGATATCTTTCATAATCCATGTCACTAGGATTCATTTTTTGAGTCCGTGGCAAAACCTCACCTGTCACGCTTAGTCTATCACAAGGAACTATTCCCTTGGCCTTAGAAATTTTCACATTAACTTTAGATCTGATAGCTTTCACTCTATTTTTATGTTTAATCCTGACACGTCCTAGAGTTAAAGTATCATTAAATGCTCCCTCAGTTACTTTAATAACTTCCCCTTCAATTGTAAGTGCCTGATTTTCTTCAAAGTATTTTTGCTCTTTAATAATCGGGTGGCCTATTGTATATATAATGCCCAATAGGGCTATTCCTAGAAATATAAAAGTAACTTTATAACCATAGCGTATACTATATAGAAATATAACGAGTATCATTCCAACTAAAAAAAGGGGGAATAAATGTATTTGATCTAAATACATTTGCCCCCCCATAATGCCTACCATAAACCAAATAACTATATCAACTACTAGTCTTTTAATTTTCTTCAATAAGCATTTCCTTTCTTTCAAAAAATTCGCTCAAATCTATCTCTTTACTAAATTCTATCTCTTTTTTTCCATCAATCAAAAAGGCTACTTTTTGTATTTTAGATAATTCTGTCAAAGAATTTACGATTGAATAAATCATAAGCGACTTACTTTCAGGCGTTGTGAAATGCTTAGATTTTACATCAAAGGATAAATCTACTTGGCACACCCCTTCTTTATTACTGATATCATTTACAGTAGTTTCTTTTGGAATTGTTGCCAATAAACCTTCCTGTGTAGGACCCTTGATTAGTTCATCAATAATATATCTTTCGAGCGGTACATTATTATTAACGTGTATATCCCTTTGTTCTTTCATAAGTATTGGACTTTGTAAACTAGTGAAATATAATGTTACTGTCTGAATCGTTGTGGGTGGATTAGGATTTAATACGCTTAAAATAATATCACCACGCGAAATGGGCCCAATAGGTTTACCGCTAATATTAAGAATCGGTCTATCTTCTATAAAAAATTCAACGCCTTCTATGAAACTTAGTTCTGTTAATGAATAGACTAAAGATGCTCTTATTCCCATTTGTTCATTAGAACTAAGAGACGCATACTTCATATCAAATAATACATAGGCTAAGCGGTCATCTAAATTAACCTCTTTGATATGCATATCAACATTACTTTGTAACGTTGTTGATTGTGAACCTTTGCTTAAAGCACTAATCACAAATTGTGTTTTATCACGGTTAGTTGCTAGCTCTTTTAAATCTACGGGGATACTTTCAGAAAAAAGATTACCTTTAGCATAATCAGCAAAATATAGTGTCATTGTATCTTTAACATTACCACTAGTCCCGTTA
Source organism: uncultured Clostridia bacterium (assembly GCA_937921505.1). Classification (GTDB taxonomy): domain Bacteria; phylum Bacillota; class Clostridia; order Lachnospirales; family Cellulosilyticaceae; genus FMMP01. Next base: position 5,820 of record CAKZUB010000032.1, read on the forward strand.
TTGTTGCATGCAACGAGAGCTATAAGAAGCAGTACTGCGACTATAAACAAGCTTATAGTTGATCTTATTTTCATCTTACCACCCCTTCCCATGTATGACGCAGTGGCACTTGAATGATAAATGTAGAGCCTTCTCCCTCTTCACTTTCTACTTGAATAGAACCATTATGCATTACAATGGTTTTATAAGTTATAGCAAGTCCAAGTCCAGTACCTCCTGTTTCACGATTTCTGGTCTTATCTGTTCTATAAAATCTTTCAAATATCTTGGATTGTTCTTTTTTTGCAATACCTATCCCTGTATCTTGTATAGTTATAAAAGCATCTTGTACATCACTTTGAATAATCACCTTAACTTCTCCACCGTTTGGCGTATACTTAATGGCATTTTCAATTAAATTAGATAGTGCTAATGTAAATTTCACTTCATCAATTGCTGCAGTAATATCTTTATGACTTTCATAAATAAGCTTAATTTCTTTTTTCTTAGCAAGCGGAATAAGCCTCTTTAAAATATTTTGAGTCATTTCATTTAAGTCTACAGTAGTAATATTCATAGGTATTTCTCTCTGATCTAACCTAACAAGTGTTAACAAGTCTGAAATAATATTATTAAGTCTGTCTACCTCTGAGTTAATATCTTGAAAAAATTCCTGATACATTTCAACGGGTACATTATCTTGAAAAAGGAGGGATTCAGTCAATACCTTAATAGAAGACAGTGGAGTTTTTAATTCATGGGACACATTGGATACAAATTCTTGTCTTGACTGTTCTACTCTTTGAAGCTGCTCTGCCATATGATTAAAAGCGTTTCCAAGCTCTGCTATTTCATCTTTACCTACTACATCTACCTTTTGATCGAGTTGTCCTGTTGTAATTTTTTGGACAAACTTCATTAAAGTCTTTAAAGGCTTTGTGATAAACGAAGAAGTAACAAAACTAATAAGTCCTGTAAATAAGCTTGTCACTAAAGATAATAGATAAACTTGACTCTTCATCTTATCAAGAGAAGTATAAATATCTTGAATACTAGCCGAGAGTATAACAACTCCAAGTACTTTGTTTTTATCTTCTTTATCTACTACCGATACAGCTGCTGTCATAATAGGTTGATCAAGTGCTTTTTCAGCCTTATCTTTCTTATTAAGAGCGGAAAACACCTGACTATTCATAATGGTCTTGTTTAAAATAGTAGAACTTGAATCTGCTACCACAAAACCGCTTTTATCTACAACAACTACTCTACAGTTCAAATCTTTTTCATGACTTCTATTTTTAATTAATGATGTTAATAAATTATAAGTATTATCATTCTTTAAATAATTGGCTTCTTTAATCTGTACAGCTACACCATTTGCTTTACTTAACCACTCAAGCTCACTCTTGCTAATAAAATGGGTTTCCATTCTTCCAAGTAATACTGTAGAAAAGAGTGTGAGAGGTAAATAACTGATAATGAAAAATAAAATAAATAATCTCCACCTCAAACTTTGAAACCATTTTGTTTTAATCTTTAAAATAGTAACCTACCCCCCACTTAGTATAGATGTATTCTGGCTGCCCTGGATTAGGTTCTATCTTTTCTCTTAATCTACGCACATGCACATCCACTGTACGCACATCTCCCGGATATTCATGCCCCCATATCGTATCTAGTAGTTGGTCACGACTATATACTTTACCTGGATGTGTTGCAAATAATTCTAACATATCAAATTCTTTAGCTGTAAGATTTGCTTCTTGGTTTTTAATAAATATTCTTCTGCTGTTAACCTCTAAATGTAAATCTCCAACCTCTATTATTTTTTTATTAGGTTCTTTCTCACTATGTGTAGCTCTTCTTAAAATAGCCTTTATCCTAGCCTTAAGCTCCAATATATTAAAAGGCTTAGTCACATAATCATCTGCTCCATATTCAAGCCCCATTATTTTGTCCATATCTTCACCCTTTGCGGTGAGCATAATAATAGGGATAGTGGAAAATTCCCTAACGAGCTGACATACTTCTAGTCCATTATACTTAGGTAGCATAACATCTAGAATCATTACATCATACTTCCCATTTCTAACATAATTAAGTGCTTCTTCCCCATCATAAGCCGCATCAACTTCCCAACCCTCTTGTTCTAAACTATACTTTATTCCTTTTACGATTAACTTCTCATCATCTACAACTAAGATTTTACTATTCATCGCTTATCCTCCTTTTTTATACTGTTATAAAAACTCTGATCTTTTCTAATGTTTTATCTCCAATACCTGTAACGTTAAGTAATTCATCTACTCTCTTAAATCTTCCAATACTCATACGATATTCAATAATCGCTCTTGCTTTAACTTCTCCAATGCCCGTAAGTGTTTGTAATTCTTTTTCTGTCGCTGTATTGATATTAATCATAGATGTACGCACCTGTCCACCTGGTTCTACGCCACTTATACTTGTATTTTGTGAAACTGTTCCTTCTTTATTGTCGTATGAATTTAAGTATTTGTCAATTTCTTCTCCTATTTTAGGGATATATATCTTTTGATTAGGTACGACTTTGCTCGCTAAATTCAAATAATTGTGGTCAGCATTTAAAGTAAGTCCTCCACCCATTTGCACAACATCATTAATAATAGCCGTACTATGCACATAATAAACGCCTGGTGACATTATCTCTCCACATATATACACAGGAACCTGTGCGTATGACGCAGGCTGTATACCCCCATTAAGCAAAAGATCTGCCGAAGCTTGTTCATGACCTGCTAAGAGCTCTTCTTCTAGGATAGTTACATGCTCACTGTCACTTTCTTGTAAAGGTTGGATTTTATGACTTTCAGGACTTAGTCTAATAGAAACTTCTTTTGCTTTTATTTCTTTAATAATATACCAACTGAGATTTGCAATAGCTAAAATTAAAAATAGGACTACAACTTTATACCTTTTTAACAATTCTATCATAGAATCACCTCTTATACAAAGTGTTAACATATTTTTAATAAACTAGACTATTTAGCCTTACTAATTTTATATAAATCTGTTATACTAAGGAAGTTGAAAGGAGTATATTTGACATATGAAACGTATAATTTCTTTAATACTCAGCTTACTAATTATGTTTATAAGTATTATTCCAACAAAAATTATGGCTGAGCCCTTACCCTTAAGCGCACCAACCATTCAAGCCGAATCTGCTATATTAATAGATGCTAAGTCTAAGACTATTCTATTTGAAAAAAATGCTCATAAAAAACAATATCCAGCCAGTATCACTAAACTTATGACAGCTCTCTTGGCAATTGAGAATCTTTTACCAACAGATTTAATAACATTTTCAAAAGAAGCCATTTTTAGTATCGAAAGAGGCAGCAGTCATATTGGTATGGACGTAGGTGAGCAGATAACTGTAGACCAAGCCCTTCACAGTGTACTTTTGATGTCTGCTAACGAAGTGGCTAATGGGCTCGCAGAAGCCACAAGTGGTTCAATTGAAAATTTTGGAATTAAAATGACCGAACGTGCTAAAGAGCTTGGAGCTATGAATACTCATTTCGTTAATCCACATGGACTTCATAGTGAAAATCAGTATACAACGGCTTATGATATGGCGCTTATAACAAGTTATATTTATAACGACTCTTATTTTTCTGAAATAATGAGAAATACAACCTATCAGATTCCAAGTACCAACAAAACCACCGAAACAAGATACTTATCTCAACAACATCGTCTCATGAACCAGCAGCGTGACAGTAAAACGTATAGAGCTGATGTTATTGCAGGAAAAACAGGCTATACTGATATAGCAAGACATACTCTAGTAACTGTTTCTAAACATAGTGATATCGAGCTTATTGCAGTTGTTTTAAAATCTGAAAGAGATAGTTTGTATACAGATACAAATGCACTATTGAACTATGGTATGAATTCTTATCGCACGCTATCTCTTCATAGTCCAAACACCAGCTTAAAAACCCTACCTATGTATTCTATTAAAAGTGGACAAACTTATCAAGCTGGCAACTGTTCTATCGCTGTAGAAAACCCTTTATCTATTCTTATTAGAAAAGATATTAAAGAACGCGATATCACAACACACACTGATCTTCCTGAATATATAGAGCTTGGAGCAAGCAAAGGAAGTATTATTGGAAGCATTACTTATTTGCATGGTACTCAAATATTAGCAAAAAACACCCTGCTTATAAAAGATATTGAATTTTCTGCATCTCCTTACACAACTGTTCTGCCTACACCTAATAAGTTTATTGTTGAAAAAAAATTCTATTTTATATTTATTTCTATTGTACTTGCTATTTTCTTTATAGGGGCGCTAAGGTTCTTTATTAAAAGACGCAAGAGAAAAAAAAGTACTAAACTTAAATTTAATAGACATATAAAATAATGAAAAGAACCTAAAACATGATTTTAATCTCATGTTTTAGGTTCTTTTCATTAGAAAGTTATTATTTGTGCATCTTTCCAAAGCCTTCCTAATGCATAAAATGTAGCATCTTCTTGATGTAAAACGTGTACAATAATACTACCATAGTCTAACAGAATCCATTTAGCTGATGTATAGCCTTCTTTTTGAAGTAGTGGTACTGGATGACTTAATGTATAATTTCCTAAAAACTCTTCTATTTCATCTGCAATAGCCTGTGTTTGACGTATGTTATTTGCAACAGCAATAATAAAAATATCTGTTAAAGTTGTAAGGTGATGTACATCAAGAACTTCTATACTTATTGCCTTTTTACTGTTGATTACGTCATATATTTTCTGTGCAAGTATCAATGTGTTTTTATCCAAGTTATTGAAATCTCCTTTCATTATCTAACAAACAAGTTAAGTTGTGTAAACACTAAATAACCATAGTAAATAACAAACATCATTAAGAAAACTTTCCCCTCATTCTTTGAAACAATTTTCTCTGATTTGCTAAATAAATAGAGTACGATAGTACAAAAAACCATAACTAACAGATCAAGACCGATAGGATCTTTGGGCACTATATTGCCAAACAATGCTGATGGAAGACCTGCTACAAAACATATATTAAAGATATTGCTTCCAATAATATTACCAATCGCTATATCTTGTTTACCTTTTTTAGCTGCCATAACTGATGTGACAAGTTCTGGCAGTGATGTGCCGAGCGCAACTATCGTTAAGGCAATAAATCTTTGGCTAACGCCTAATGTAGTTGCTATATTAGTCGCAGATGTAACAACAAAATTGCCGCCTATAACAATAGCTAAAAGGCCAAAAAGACTATATGCAGTAGCTAACTTCAGCGTATACTTAGCCTCTATTTCTTCACTTTGCCCATTTCTAGCTAATTGTATCAGATAGTATATAAAAATAGCGAAAACAATTAAGATTACAATGCCGTCACCTCTTGATATCATATTAACTGTGCCATTTTGCAGTGGAATATCTAAAAAAAGAACACTCAGTAAAATAGAGACTAATAATAAGAATGGAATCTCTTTTTTAATGGTATTATTCTGCACTCTAATCGGTGCAATAGATGCTGCAACTCCTAATATTAAAACAATATTTAATATATTGCTACCTATAATATTTCCAAGTACCATATCCGTATTATGACTCAGCATAGCCCTTATACTTACGGCTGCTTCTGGTGCACTTGTCCCAAAAGCAACGATGGTAAGCCCAATAAAGATATCAGGTACGTTTAAATTTTTGGCAATAGATGATGCTCCATCTACAAAGTAATCGGCTCCCTTAATGAGTACAATAAAACCAAAAATAAGAATAATAGATTGTATTACCATTGTATTCATAACTCCTCCTCATTTATCATAGGGTTTCATAAATCATATTGCTTATAGTACTCAAGAAGCTTGTACGTAACAGGATGAACTTCTTCACCGAGTGTACGTGTTACATAATTAAAAGACGAATAGAGTGCTTTATACATGGCTTGATTGAGGTTGTATAAAGCTAGACTTTTAATTTGTTCTTTTCCCTTGTAAGGACTTCTGCCCTCTTCTGTCATATCAGCTAAATAAATGACTTTTTCCAAATCACTCATACCTTCTCTTCCCACAGTATGATATCTAATGCTATCTAAAACAGATGGCTTAGTAATGCCCCAATCATTTTCAAGTAAAGCTGCCCCAATTTTACCATGTGCTAAGTCAATATGTTTTTTTTCAAACTCGTCGAGCTCAATCTTATAGTGCATACATAGTTTATGTTTTTCTTCTAAAGATAATTCTTTAGCAATATCATGAAATAATGCTGCAATAAATACCTCGTCACAATTCATGTGATAAATGTTTGCAAATTCCATCGCCATCTCAACGACCCCTTGTGTATGCACATATCTTTTAGGTGACATTTTCAAAGTAACATAGCTACACATACGGTCACGCTCTTCAACCGTAAGACATATTTTATATTCATATAGATTATGTTTTTTAATATAATTTTCTACTTCCTCAGGCACTAAATATTTAATAGATTTCATATTATGAATTCTTGCTCTAATATTAGAAGAAGAGATCGCAAGAGCTGGTACTTCAAGAAAGTGTATACACGTTTGATAGTTTCTTTTAAGTTCTTCTATTTGATGTAGAAGTTCTTGTGTATTATGTCCAGGTCTTGTTACTGCAACAAAATCACAAATTTGGAGAAGTTCCTCGGATTCTTTCCAAGTGAGAATCTTATGAATCGCATCCGCTCCAGTTATAAAATATAATCTAACATCTTTTCCATACACTTTTTTAATTTCTTTAATCGTATCGATCGTGTATGTAACTCCTTCACGGTCTATCTCAAGCCTTGAGACCTTAAAACGAGCATTTGCTACTGTAGCAAGTACTGTCATTAAATATCTATGTTCACTTGTTGTCATATTTATATTAGACTTATGCGGAGGATGTCCTGTAGGCACAAATAAAACTTCATCAATATTAAACTCACGTCTTACTTCTTCAGCCGTAACAAGGTGTCCTATATGAATAGGATCAAATGTACCTCCCATTATGGCTAATTTAGTAATGCCGGGTTCCGTAACTCTCATAAAACAATTCTCCTTTGCCAAACGATATCTTTTCTATTATAACCTATTTTTAAAATTAAAATATTAAAGTATAAGAGTTGCCTATTAAATAGCAACTCTCAATAAAAAAGATTAGGGTAAAATAATTTTTGGGCTTTTCTTTGAAGCTCTGTAAAAGATAATTTTTTTACCAATTACTTGAACCGGTATAGAATGAGTTCTCTCACTAATTACACCGCTTATATATTTAGGATCTAATAAACAGTTATTTAAAACACTTACTTTTACAAGCTCTCTAGCTTCTAGCGCAAGCGAAATAGCTTCTGTTAACTCAGGTGTAATGCCATTTTTTCCAATTTGGAATATAGGATCTATCTTTTGTGCCAGAGATTTTAAATAGGCCCTTTGTTTACTTGAAATGATAGTTTGCATTATAGTTTCCTTTCTACTTAAAATACTCAAATTCTAAATCATAAATTCTAACAACATCTCCCTCTTGGATACCAGCTTCTTCGAGTGCGTCGATAATACCTTTTTCACGTAAATATTTTTGAAAAAATGCAAAACCTTTTTCAGTATCAAGTGCAGTATACCCCAGCATTTTCTCGACACCAACACCCTCTATAGCAAAGCAGTCTTCTTCTACTTTTGTTACAGTGAACGGTGCATTTGCAAGCCCAGTACTTTCTTCAAACTCTGGCTCAAAAACAATAGTGTGTTCTGGTACTGTGGCAAGTAAATCAGCAGTTTTTTGCATCAGCTCTTGTAAGTTTTGATTGCCAGCAGCTGAAATAGGAATAACTTCTATGCCCTCAGGATTAAATGCTTGTTCTAATCTTTTAACATTATCCGCGTAGTCACCTATATCTATTTTATTAGCAGCTATAATTTGAGGCTTATTTTTTAAGATATCTTCATTATACAAATTAATTTCTTTTTGTATCGTATAGACATCTTGAACCGGGTCTCTTCCTTCAACACTTACTGTATCAACTACATGTATAAGCACTTTTGTTCTTTCAACATGTCTTAAAAAATCATGACCAAGCCCGACTCCCTCAGCTGCACCCTCTATAAGTCCTGGAATATCTGCCATCACAAACTGCTTACCATACTTATTTGTGATAACACCCAAATTAGGGGCAAGTGTTGTAAAGTGGTAGTTTGCGATCTTAGGCTGTGCATTGCTCACCATAGATAAGAGCGTAGATTTCCCTACATTAGGATATCCTACAAGTCCTACATCAGCAATCATTTTGAGTTCAAGAATAATCCAATACTCTTTTGCTGGACGACCTTTTTCTGCATATCTTGGAGCCTGTCTTGTCGCCGTTGCAAAGTGCTGATTGCCTTTGCCGCCTTTGCCGCCACTAAAAATAATCTCTCTTTGATTATCAGCGTGGAGATCTGTAATAACTTTCATAGACTCTGCTTCTCTTATAACTGTCCCTTTTGGCACTCTTATAATAAGATCATCAGCGTCTTTACCGTGACAGCGTTTTTTACCTCCTGCTTCTCCATCTTGCGCTTTATAATGTTTATTATGTCTAAATTGCATTAAGGTATTTATCCCTGGATCTACTTCAAAAATAACATGACCCCCTCGGCCGCCATCTCCGCCGTCAGGACCACCATTAGGTACATATTTTTCTCTTCTAAATGAAACATGGCCATCGCCACCTTTTCCAGATCTTACAAATATTTTAACTTTGTCTACAAACATCATATCACTCCCTTCTTTTATAGTTTGTACAATTTTTTATTTTATACCCATTGCATATTACAAGCTTTGCTTGTGATATTGCCTCAAATAAAAAGTTGAAAGTGGTTTTCTTTCAATCTTATACCCATTGCATATCACAAGCTTTGCCCCGGATACTGCCCTAAATAAAAAGTTGAAAGTGGTTTTCTTTCAACCTTATAATACATAAAAAGAAGGTTTCAATCAAACATTGAAACCTTCTACAATAGTTATGCTTCTTGTGCAACTGGATATACAGAAACTTGTTTTTTATCTCTGCCTTTACGTTCGAATTTAACTTTGCCACTTACTAGTGCAAACAATGTGTCATCTCCGCCACGTCCTACATTTTCACCTGGATGAATTTTTGTTCCTCTTTGACGATATAAAATGTTCCCAGCTTGTACAAATTGCCCATCTGCTCTTTTAGCACCTAAACGCTTTGATTCAGAGTCACGACCATTTTTAGTGGATCCAACTCCTTTTTTATGAGCAAAAAACTGAAGGTCTAAACGTAACATATCACTCACCTCCTAATTGTGTTAACTTTGATATAGTTTTCTCCGTACGTTTGTTTAATGGTATTTAAACCTAATATCATTGAATTTAATAATAACTCTGCTTGTTCAGAAGAGGTTTGCAATTTTCTTTTTGGAAATTCACAATCAAATAATCCTTTACCAGAATCCATTTTGTGAATGCATATTTCTTCATCTGTTAATTCAGTAATTGAATTGACGGTGTTAAATATCAACATGCTTATAGCAGCACATATAATATCAGCACCATGCTCAGCATATCTTGAATGTCCTTCTACTTTAAAACGCCATAATACTTCATGATGATAGTACAAGTTTGCACAAATCATAACAACTATGCTTCAATAGCTGTGATTGTCACTTTTGTGAATGGTTGACGATGACCAATTTTTTTGTGGTAAGTCTTTTTAGCTTTATACTTGTAAACGATGATCTTTTTACCTTTGCCATCACCAACAACATCTGCTTTGACTGTTGCCCCCGCTACAAATGGCGTTCCAACTGTTAAAGCATCTTCTTGACCTACAACTAAAACATTATTAAATACAACAGATTCACCAGCAGCTACACTTAATTTCTCGATACAAAGACTATCACCAACTTGTACTTTGTATTGTTTGCCACCTGTTTCAATAATTGCGTACATGTGTACACCTCCTCAATCCGAAAACTCGCCGAATTTGGTACTGCTTAGCAGTTTTTAAGACCTCATCGTGCGGCTTAAAACACTTAAACATCTTATCATAATCCCTATTATCTGTCAATGCACATTTCTAAGAATATTGCCATAAAAACTTACTTTTAATGCCTTTTTCCATCTTTATAAGATCAACTTTTATCTGATATTTATTTTCTAAGGCTTGCTTTAAATCGTTTTGTGAAAAAAACTCAATAATATCTTGTGAACACTGAATGGCTATTTGCTTATTTATTGTTTGATAGGCACTATGTCTAATCTTTTTTTCAATAAGGTAAGCATTATACTCAAGACTAAATGTACCTCCCGGATATTTGCAATTCTCGCAGTTTGCAAATATCTTAGCCGGAATACTGCTGTATTTCTTACTTCGTGAAACTTGTAATAAACCTAGCTCCGTAAGCGGAAAAACTGTTGTTCTTTTATCGCCTAATTCCATAATGAGCTTTTTAGCAAAAAGATAGGTTTGTTCTTTATCTTCTACATGGGGCATTTCGATTAAGTCTATAATAATAATACCCGATAAATTTCTTCTTAGAATTTGCAAAACTGCTTCCCGAATAGCAAGTTGATTAAGCTGATTTACTGCCTTCCTATGATTGTTAGATAAAATAGCTTTTGCACTATTTACATCAATAACAGTAAGAGCTTCTGCATAATCAATAATAATATTTCCACCGTTTTTAAGCCATATCTTGCGATTTTGAAGATTATCCATTTCTTTTTGTATATCATAGATTTGATATAATTCTTCTTTTTGATCTCTATAAGTAATTTGAAGTGGGTACCCTCTTTGCGTGTAACTTTTAAGTCCTTCTTCTAGTAACTTAGTCATCTCTAAATCATTACAAATAACTTCTGTTTCTTTATCAATACATATATTTTCAGTAACTATCTGAAAATACATTGGCATCTCGTTTGATAAAATAGCTCCTTTTGCAAGATTATCTTTAATCTCCATTAAGTGATCAACTTGTTTAAGAAGATGCCTGGCATCTTCTTCAATCTCTTCTATAGGAACATTTTCTGAATGTGTTCTTACAATAAAACCATAACGTGCAGAGACTATTTGATTCAACGTTTCTTTTAGTTTTTTTCTGAAAGCTTGGGATTTTATCTTTTTTGAAATACTTATACCTTCCTCAAAAGGCAAACATACAAGATACTTTCCTTTTATACTTATTTTAGCCGTTAACTTATGTCCTTTATCCCCTTCATTTAGTTTAACAATCTGTATAGGTAGTCTGACCCCTTGATAGATCTTGTCTTTGTAAATTTCAGGAACTTGTGATAAATGTAGCAACCCTTTTCGGTCTGCAGCATAATCTACAAATGCAGCATTAAGATTTTTAACGACATTTTCAATTTGACCGATTATAATCTTGTTTTGATAATCAGGATTTAAATTAGACTCGATATAGGTAGCAATAAGTTGATCATTAAGCAGTATTACAATTCTTGTAAATATAACAGTTTTTTCGATAAGTATAATCTTTTTCACACCATTCTCCTATAGTTCTCCAATGCTATATAGGTCCCTTGATCATATGCATAAAGTTGTTGTCTAGTAATACTTACATAACGATCTTGAGTATCACTGTGGTCACCGTTATTATATTCACTTAAAATTGCATTTAAAAACAGCTGTGGCCCTAGATTTTCGCTGCTGCCTGCGAGTGATTTAAGGGTGATAATAAACGTCTCTATTGTTTCATCAACACTGCACTCTAATATCATAGGTTTAATATTTATTGTTTTAATCCCTTTTTTACTCTTTTTTTGCACCATAAGTTCTGCTTGATTTAACTGATCTTTAATAGTTTGTATAGACAATTCCTTAAAATCATCTTTATTTAAAGTCATTTTATAATCAGCAGCAGTTACCAAACTCATAAGTGAAGTTCTATCTTCTTCCACTAGAAAAGCCTCTGTGATATGAATACCCTCTACTAAAACATGATTGAGCATTTCTTTAACCTCACCTGGAGTCATATCAACTTGGGTGACTATATCCATGTATTCAGCCTCACTGCTCACCCCTACTGATAATGGCATTGCAAAGTATACTAACGCGTGAGGATTAAACCCTTGTGAGTAGGCTATTGGAATTCTTGCTACTTTTATAGCCCTTTGAAACAATCTAATAATATCTAAATGGCCAACAAATTTAACTTGTCCTTGTTTTGTATATTTTAGTCTAATTTTCATTGCATACTCCCTTCCCAAGCCCATTTACACCACAAGCTGAGCATTTTTCTTTGCAGTTAGGAGTAGTAAGAACTAATTTGGATTTTTCATTTTCTTTGATAAGAAACTCTTTTGTTACCCCAATATCAATATGATCCCATGGTAGTATTTCATCATATTGGCGTTCTCTTGTCGCATAAAATGCAAAATCTATATTGGCATTTTGTGCCGCCTGTTCCCATTTTTCATAATGGAAATGTTCACCCCAACTATCAAATATACATCCGTTTTTATAGGCCTCATAAATAAGTTTAGATACTCTTCTGTCTCCCCTGGCAATAACTGCTTCTAGAACACTTGTCTTCGCATCATGATGATTATATCTAACTTGCTTCTTATTTATTGTATTTTTTAATAGGTTATGCTTTTCCATAAAACTTTGAGTACTATCTTGGCCTGCCCACTGAAAGGGTGTAAATGGTTTTGGAACAAAACACGAGGTGCTAAGAACAAGCTTCAAACCACCTTGTCTTTTTTCCTTTTCTATACCATAATAGGTATTTGCAATTTTTTCTGAGAGTTTCGCTATTTCTCGGACATCCTCCGTGGTTTCGCCTGGAAGCCCCAACATAAAATAAAGCTTCACTCTATTCCATCCACCTTCAAATGCCAACTTGCATCCATTTAATATTTCATCCTCAGAGATATTTTTATTAATAACATCTCTCAATCTTTGAGAACCGGCCTCTGGTGCAAAGGTTAAACTGCTTTTTCTGACTTCTTGCACCTTTTGCATTAAGTTAACTGAAAACGCATCTACCCGCAGAGATGGCAACGAAATATTCACAAATTCATTTTCACATAAGTCCATTAATTCTTCTGAAAAACTTTGTAAGTCTTCATAATCACTTGTGCTTAAAGACGCAAGTGATATTTCTTCGTAACCTGTAGCCTGTAATAAATTCTTTGCATGCTCCATAAGCTTTTCTTTGCTTTTTTGTCTTACCGGTCTATAAATCATCCCTGCTTGACAAAATCTACAGCCTCTTATACATCCTCTAAACATTTCTAAAGCGACTCTATCATGAACTGCTTGTATCCAAGGCACTATCTGAACACTTGGATAAAATACATTATCTAAATCTTTAACTATGACTTTTTGTATATGCTCTTTTGCTTTTGGATGTGTTGGATACTTTGCTTTTATAGTCCCATCCTCATGATAAATTTCTTCATAAAAAGTTGGAATATAAAGTCCTTCTACATCTAGTAGTTTTAATAGAAATTCTTTCTTAGAGCCACCACTTGCTTTCCATACTCTATATTGATCAAATAACTCATCGTAAGAAACTTCTCCTTCCCCAATATAAAAAATATCAATAAACGGGGCTAAAGGTTCAGGGTTATAAGCACATGGCCCGCCAGCGATAATGATGGGATCCTCTTCTGATCTTTCTTCGCTGTAGAGTGGTATATTCGCAAGCTCTAGCATATTTAAGATGTTGGTATAGCTCATTTCATACTGCAGTGTAAAGCCAATAAAATCAAATGCTTTAAGGCAAGTATGAGTTTCCAATGAAAAAAGTGATATATCGTGAGCTCTCATTAACTTTTCCATATCCAGCCATGGCGCAAATACTCTTTCACAATAAACATCTTCTCTTCTATTGAAAAAATGATAGAGTATTTGCATTCCCAAGTGGCTCATACCTACTTCATAGACATCTGGAAAACAAAAGGCAAATCTTATCATTTCATCAGTAATTGTTTTTTTATAACTGTTAAGTTCACCACCTATATATCTAGCTGGCTTATCTACTTGATTCAAAATTGAATCGGGCAAGTTTACTTGTATCATCTTATCCTCCGTAATTTGTTATACTCATCATTAATCTCTATATATACCTAGGGTATCTTTAATATAATCCATTAATGAGCTAACATCATGTAATTCTATATTTTTAGTTAATTGTGTATTTATAAACTGTGTGATATGTGTATTATTGTCCGTATTAAGTGCTATAAAAATACCGATTGTGATAAAAGTTGATAAAATAAGCTGATGGAAGAATTTATCAAACACGCTGCTTGCTACTTCTTCTTGATGTGTCTCCCAGGGCCTTTTTCTTTTTATTTCTCTCATATATAACCACCTCTATAAGTATTTATTAATACTATATATATGGGACAAGTAAAAAACTTATTCTATGTTATCACAAAATAAAAAAAGACTTAAAAAAGTCTTTTATCTCATGATATCACGCCAACTTAAATCTCCTCTTTCTAAAGCTTTAATTAATAATTCAGCAGTTGCTAAGTTTGTGGCAATAGGTATATTGTGAATATCACATAATCTTTCTAGACTCCCAAGATCTGGTTCATGGGGTTTTTGTGATACAGGGTCTCTTAAAAAGATAACCATATCTACTTGATTATGTGCAATTTGTGCACCTAATTGTTGCGCCCCACCTAAGTGCCCTGCCAAATACTTATATATACTTAAATTAGCAGCTTCTTCAATCAGCCTTCCAGTTGTTCCTGTTGCATATAAAGTATGTTTCGTTAAAATATGTCTATATGCTATCGTGAAATTTTCCATAAGTTTCTTTTTTGCATCATGTGCAATTAATGCTACATTCATTTTATCAAACCTCCTTTAGAACATCGTTTCTTCTTTACTCATTGCAACGTTTAAAACTAATCCCATTCCCATCATATTTGCCCACAAGGAGCTCCCTCCATAACTGATAAAAGGTATAGGGATTCCTGTATTTGGCAATAGATCTGTTACTACACCCATATTGATAAATGATTGCATCGCAATCATCCCAATATAACCTACTACAATCAACTTCCCAAAATCGTCTATTGCTGCATGTGCAATCCAAAATCCTCTAGCAATAAATATCAAGATAAGTGTAACGACTACTATAGCACCCACAAAACCAAATTCTTCACCAACAACTGCAATGATAAAGTCATTATGAGATTCTGGCAAATAGTTAAGCTGGCTAATCGATCCCTTGTAAAGACCTTTTCCTTCTAATCCGCCTGAGCCAATGGCGTGTATTGCTTGATTCGTTTGATATCTTTCAGCTAAATTATCTCCTCCGATAACTTTATTAACTATTCTATCTCTTTGATAGGAGGCAATTAACTTTTGACCTGGACTCTTAACTATATATACAAATGCTGAACTAACAACTATTATACCTATTACAATTGTTGTTAATATATATCTCATATTTAACTTTGTTACAAATAATTGTATCACTAAAATGATAACGAGTACAATACTTGTTGATAAATTAGGTTGTCGATTGATTAAAATAAAAGGAATAAACTCGAAAAGCCCAATAATGAGTAACGGCCATAATTTATTAATTACTTTTTGATACTTATCAATAAGTTTTGCACCACATAAAATCATAGAAATTTTTGCAAACTCTGATGGCTGAATCTGTTGATTACCAATCATTATCCATCTTGCTGCTCCATTTATATTCTTCCCTACAAAATAAATAGCAATAAGCATAATTAAAGTAATCCCATAAATCATGAGATACCAATCTCCAAGTATATGATAATCTATACTCATGACAATAACCATTAATATAAGTCCGACTACAAAGTAAATAATCTGTTTTCTAACTAAGCTATCATCACCTGAGTAAGCTGTGGCACTACTGATTGCAAAAACACCTATTGCAGTCAAGACTGTAATAATGAGTATAAGAAATATGTCAATGCGTTTAAAATAATCCTTAATAGGCATTTGTACTTTATTAGTCCTTTCTATTAATAATAGTTAATAAATGATTGAAATATCATTAAATTACTTAACTTTTTTTAAATTTTTAATTGGTATATTTGCAGATAATACAGGGGACTTTTTACCGCCTTCTTCATATTGTATATTTGAAACTTCAATATTAAAATCATCTGTATCAATATCTACATATTTAGATATAACAGCTAAAATATCTGCTCTCATCATCTCCAATAATTCAGTTGAGCAGTTAATTCTATCATGAATGAGTACTAGTTTTAATCTATCTTTTGCTACTGAACTTGACTTATTTTTTCTACTAAACAAACTATTAAAATCCAGCATCCCTATCACCCTTTTCTATTTAATTGCCAAACCCAAAAGCTTTTTTTAATTTACCAACAAAGCTATCTCCTGTTGTTAAATCCAAAAAAGGAACTTCTTTACCTTCTACTCTATTCGCAATATTTCTAAATGCTTTACCTGCTGAAGATTGTGCTTCAATTGATGCTGGCTCGCCTTTATTGGTAGAAATAACAACATTTTCATCATCTGGTACAACTCCAATTAAATCAATTGCTAAGATTTCTACAACATCCTCCATTGCCATCATATCTCCACGTTTTACCATATTCATTCTTACACGATTAATAATAAGCTGTGTATTTGAAATGCCGTGAGATTCTAATAACCCAATTATTCTATCTGCATCTCTTACTGCTGAAACTTCAGGTGTAGTAACAACAAGTGCACGGTCTGCCCCAGCTATGGCATTTTTAAAACCTTGTTCTATTCCTGCTGGACAGTCTAGTATGACATAATCAAAATCTTCTCTTAAAGTATCACACAATTTTTTCATTTGTTCTGGACTTACTGCATTTTTATCTCTTGTTTGAGCCGCTGGAAGCAAAAACAATCCTTCAAAGCGTTTATCTTTAATTAATGCTTGCTTAAGTCTACATCTGCCTTCAACTACATCAACTAAATCATATACAATCCTATTTTCAAGCCCCATGACTACATCTAAATTACGAAGTCCTATATCCGCATCTATCAAAACAACTTGTCTTCCTAATAATGTTAAAGCAGTTCCTACATTTGCAGAAGTAGTAGTCTTGCCAACGCCACCTTTGCCTGAGGTAATTACAATTACTTCACTCATCTTTAACCCCCCAATAATATTTATTAGTTTTATTTTAACATATGATTTAATGTTTTAACATCAATTTGATCCATATAGATTTGATCCTCATTTAAATAAGCTATTTGTGGAACATTATCACTCATACTATAAGCAGTCTCCTTATTTGGAGATTGTGCAATAATATTACCTATTCCTATCTGGATAGGTGCCATTAAAGAAGCAACTACAAAAGGTTGTTTAAAGGTTTTATCTATACCCGCGTGTACTTTTCCTTTGAGTGCTCCTAATATAATAACATTCCCCCCTGCAGTAACAAGCCCACCAGGATTTACATCACCTAACACAACGACATTTCCTTGATAATCAATGTGGTGCCCGGATCTTACAATACCATAATGAAAATGTGTAAGAGAGGCATACTGGCTATCGATTTGTTCTTTAAGCCAAAGCAGAGAACTATCCTCATCTTTTTTTGTTTCTTGCTCAAACTCATGGATAAATGAAATATTAATAATATTTTGATTAGTAAGTAACACTAGAAGTCTATCTTGCTGCTCCTTTGTTAAAGCCCTTCCTTTAAACCTAATGCTTACTCTAGATCCCTTGAAAAATGACTTGGAATATTCTAGTTTTTCTTTGAAAAGTTGAAGAATCTTTTCAAAGTCAGCTTCATGATCTAGTAATACAACAATTCCCTCTGCTGTTCCCTTAAAGACAACAAGATTTTCCTCTCCCATATTTCCCCTCTATTCTATAAATATATTATCTAAAGTTGTTTTTTCTTCTTGTTTATTAAACTTAAAATAACTCATCAGCATATCCTTAGCGATTAAGCTGCCATACTTGCCTAACCCTTCGGAATTATAAATAGCAACTACAACAGCAATCTCCGGTTTATCAAAAGGTGCAAATCCAACAAACCATGTATGTTCATGACTGCCTTCTTGAGCAGTTCCAGTTTTACCAGCAACACTAAAAGGTAATTCATCAAAAACACCTCTCGCTGTCCCCTCTCTACCTTCTGTAACTGCTAACATGCCTTTATGAATTTCATTCATTGTATTTTCTGATACATCTATATTCTTAATGTTTTTGACTCCAGTACTTATATATTCTGCTTGCTGCTTATTATCAAATATACCATTTACAATCTTAAGGTCAAAAGTCTGTTTTCCATTAGCTATTCCAGCGATATAGCGTCCCATTTGAAGTGGGGAAAAAGCATTAAATCCTTGCCCGATAGCAGTACGTACGGTCAGTCCATCTGTCCATTCTAGTTCAACACCACTTAATAGATTGTTTGCAATGGCGTTGATGATATTTCCTCGTATTTGAGTAACAATATATTCTTTGTAATACTCTTTTTGTCCATCTAAATTATTAATTCTTTGATTTAACTCTTGTGCTATTTGACTGTTGCTGTTTCTTCTAATTTCATTTCTATACGCTACAGTATAAGCATGCTCATAGGCATCAATGATAGCATTAGAGTCCATAGTGCCTATAATTGTTTTAAGAAGTTTATAGGTTGAATCCCCTATCATACCATCTAATTCTTGAAAAAGATTTCCTTTTGTTTTTAACTTGAGTGAGCGTTTAGAGACATCATTAATTGTGCTAGTAACAATATTTTTAGTAGCTCCATTTCCACTAATCTGGAGATAATCTCTTATTTCCATATAAAATTGCTTAAGTATTTCATCGAATTGATCTGCTAAGGCATGTTGAAGAAGTGGTTCTAATTTACGTTTAAGCTCATATTGGATAAGATAGTCAATTTGAGTGTTAACATCAGTACTTCCAGCATCAATAACTGGATAAACCCCCTTACTTAAAGTATCTTTTATATCTGTTATTCTTTTACTAGTACCATCAAAATCCATTCTTTTTATAGCATTAAATCCATCAGTAACGCGCCTTTCAACTAAATTTTTAGGAGTTGACATATTAGGAGGAGTCTCTGCAAGCTCAATACCTGTTGATTGGTCTAGTCCAAACATTTGTACATACTTAGTTAATGTATCAATGTTTGTATAGGGATTAGCTGCTCCTTTACTTAATCTATAAACTACTTCATAGAAAAAGTAGTTACAAGATACTTCAAGAGCCCTTGATAAGTTAGTATTACCATGTCCACCTCCAGACCTACTCAGTACCCAACATCTTGGATAAGGTTCTCCGGCTTTCGTAAAGGTACCTGTGTCAAATATAATTGTCGAAGGGGTTATAACGCCTTCTTCAAGACCCGCCATCCCTGTAATCATCTTAAAAGTAGATCCGGGAGCTTTAGTTGTCATAAGCGCCCTATTCCATAACATACTCCTCTTATCAATGCCATCAAAAAGCATTGACCAATATTGATTAAAGTTCATGATCATTTCATTACTATTAAATGAAGGATATCCTACTATACTTAACACTTCTCCTGTGTTAATATCAACTGCTACAGCTGCTGCACTAAATGGATCTATTGCGGATTGATTAGGTTTTAAATATCCATTTTCTAATTGTTCAATAAGTATTTGTTCTGTGCTCCCGTATAGATTACTCATTACTGTTTTTATAGTATTATCACTTAGCAAGATAGCTCCTTGTTCATGCATAGCCAGCAATATTTGTTTTTCAGTCACGAGTCCTGAGTCTTCTTCAAGCCATTGTATAAGTAGTTCTTTGAGAGATAAGTCGTTTCTTATAAGTACATCAATTTCTTCATAAGCCTTAATCAGTTGATTATATAATTGATTTTGTGTAGACACAGCTGGTGCCGCTTTCATCTGATCCATGCTGAGCTGATTACTTTCAATCATTGAAATAATAAACTCTTTACTTTTTAGGGGTTTGATATACTTAGATCCCCCTTTTAAGCGTTCAATCAAAGCATTACTAAGTCTTCTTTCAATGCTTTTATAAGTATCCCGTTGAAAATCTAAATCAACTGTTAAAAATATATTGTTGCCTTGAACTTGATCTTCTTGGGTAATCGTATGAACACGCCTGCCTAAATTATCTACTTCTACTATTTCACTGCCTTTTTTCCCTCTAAGCTCTTGCTCCATTGATTGTTCAATACCAACTTGTCCAACAACATCTGTTTTATCGTATCCTAAATCTTTCATGTGCTCATATTGAGCGTCGGTTATGGTCCTTGTATAACCAAGAATATTGCCAAACAGCTCCCCTTCTGTATAGTGCCTAATGGGTTCAACATCTACAATAACTCCTGGAAACTTTGAATGACTCTCTTCTATTTCATTAACCGTCTTTTCAGAAATATTAGTAGCAATATTAACTAACTTATACTGGTAATATGCGAGCTTGTAAATTTCACTACGCAGTGCAATGATCTTTCTGGCGTCCCTATCTTCTATACTATTATCTATCTCAAACTGCTTTTTAAGATAGTTAACCAACTCTTCTGCTGTATAGGTCAAAAGTTCTTGCCTATGCTCTTCACTATTATAAGGAATAGTGTAAATAAAGTTTTTAATTTGATTCTTCTCTGCTATAAACTCAAATGGTGCTTCTTTAGAAATAGGCACATTATCAATATATCTATCACCATTTTTTTCTATGACTTGCATGACATCTAATAAAGTTTGATTAAGCTGACTTTTCTTCATACGTACTTGCTGATCAATTTTCAAAACATTTGTAGCTTTATTAACAGCAAGCGGCCGCCCATACCTATCAAAAATAAGTCCCCGCGTAGCAGGAATTTCAATTGTCCTTTGTACACTTGCTCTTAAATCATTTGCATACTTATCATAGTTAATGACCTGCAGTGTGTAGAATTTAAAAAGTACAACGAGAAACAAAAAACATATCGTAATAAATACCATAAAAATTCTATTTTTAAAGATAAGTAGGAGCTTATTTAAACTTTTTTTCACCTACTAACCCTCCCTACTGAAATATATTTCTAGTTTTTCTTTCATGATGTTCTATTCTTTCATTAATGAGATATGCTAATTGATAAACTACAAGTGATAATGTAATTGTATAAATAAGTTCTGGAATAATAATAGATTTAAAAAAGAAAATAAAATTAATTTTACCTCTTAAAACAAACCCTATCATAAACATCGTGCTATAAAACAAGCTGCTAAATAATGTACAGATAAAAGGAATAATGAAATTTTCTCTATAAAAGTTTTTATTAAATTTCCCACACATATATCCAATAATAGCATAAATAACAATACTTGGACCTAAATAGGTACTAAAAGAAATATCATTTAAAAGCCCCGCTATTATTCCAATAATACTTCCTTCTTTACTTCCTCTTAAAAGAGCAAATGATACAATGATCATAATCATGAAGTTCGGCCCAATATCACCAATTCTTAAAGCTTGAAAAAGTGTTGTGCTTAAAGCGTGCACAAGAAGGAGCAAAATACCTATAAGAGACACCCTCATTTTACACCTCCTAGATTAATCATCATAACTTTTAATAACCAGTATTTGTTCTAAGTGCTTAAAATCTACAATAGGTTTGACATAAGCATACTGTGTTAAGCCATTTTTACCTTGTGTAATCTCTTCAACAGTTCCAATTGGGATGCCCGGTGGATAAATCGAGCTTAGGTGAGAAGTTATAACTTGATCTCCCTTAACAATTTCAGATTCTATATTGATTTCAAATTTACACAATCCTCTATTAGCAAGTTCAATATCTCCTCTTAAGATGCCCGTATCACCTGTTCTAACTATTTTTGCACTTACAGAACTTCTATCATCTATAATTGAAAGTACTTTAGAGGATAACGTTGTAGTACTTAACACACGCCCAGCCAGTGCTCCATTTGCAAGAATCACACTATTTTCATACACATTATCCTGAGTCCCCTTATCAATATTAAAAATCTTATACCAATTGCCAGATTCTTTTCCAATAACATTAGCCCCTATACCACCATAGTCACGATAACGCTGCTTCATTTCTAAAAGATTCTTTAGATTATTATTTTCACTTTTATATTCAGCCAGTACCGTATTCTCATACAGCAACCTTTCATTCTCTTGTTTAAGTTCTTCATTTTCTGTAACTAATATTTGTATATCTTTAAAGTACTGAGTGAAACGCGTTGTTTGATTTGAAACAAAGATAATTGATTTTTGTACAGGATACAAAATAGAAGTTACCCCTGTAGTGATAATAGGTATTTTATACTTTGTACCTATTACCACTATAATAATACAAGCTACACCTGCTATAATTCCCATTTTTTTGAATTTTTTATTAAATTTCAAGGTACTCTCTCCTTGTTTTACTTATCATCAGCAAAAAGGGCTGCCCATTTCTCTATATCTTCTAATGCATAACCTGTCCCTTTAGCTACGCAGTCTAGTGGATCTTCAGCTATTTTGACTGGCATTCCTGTTTCTAAACTTATCAATGTATCAAGTCCTGTAAGGAGTGCTCCACCACCAGTTAACATAATGCCACTCTCAATAATATCTGCCGAAAGTTCTGGAGGTGTTTTTTCAAGTGTATATTTAATAGCCTCAATAATAGCATTAACTGGTTCTTTAATAGCTTCTGTAACCTCTGTAGATGTGATAGTTAGAATTTTAGGAAGACCTGTTACTAAATCTCGCCCTCTTATTTCCATTGTCGCAACTTCTCCTATCGGGTAAGCTGCTCCGATGTTAATTTTAATTTGTTCGGCTGTTCTCTCGCCAATCATCAGATTATACTCTCTTTTAATATAAGATACTATATATTCATCAAACTCATCTCCAGCTATACGAAGTGATTTACTTGCGACAATACCTCCAAGTGAAATAACTGCCACATCTGTCGTTCCTCCACCAATATCAACAACCATATTACCTGTAGGCTCCTCGACTCTTAGATGTGCGCCTATTGCAGCAGCCATTGGCTCTTCCATAATGAGAGCTTTTTTAGCCCCTGCTTTTTCTGTGGCTTCCTCAACAGCTCTTTTTTCTACTGAAGTGACTCCTGATGGTACACAGACAATAACTCTTGGTTTAGGCGTAAATAGAGACCGCTTATAAGCTTTTCCAATGAAATACCTAAGCATTGCCTCGGTTGTGGCAAAATCAGCAATAACGCCATCTTTTAAAGGTCTAATCGCCACGATACTACCAGGAGTTCTACCTATCATTTGTTTCGCTTCATCGCCTACTGCAAGTACTTCATTTGTCTTTTGTTTTATAGCGACTACTGATGGTTCATTAACCACTATACCTTTTCCTTTTACAAATACAAGCGTATTAGCTGTTCCAAGGTCTATACCCATATCTTTTCCAAACATACTGAAAATCCTCCTAATAAAATCTATATTCTATTTCTTTTATTGACAAAATCTATACCTCATACAATATACTTCTTTTATGATAAAATCCATATCTACCATCATACAGTTTTTTTTTATCTTTTTCAACAGGTTGGTACTAAATAACCATATAAAAGTTAAATATTGTAAGATTATGTTTTAACTTTTATATATAATTTTCTTCTTTCAAGCTTATATAGAGCCCATCACCAATAATAATATGATCCAAAAGTGGAATGCCCATTAGGTCTCCTGATTCCTTAAGTCTTTTTGTAATTTGAATATCTTCTTTGCTTGGAGTCGGATCACCACTTGGGTGATTATGAATGACAATAATACTGTAAGCTGACTTTTGAATAGCTGCCTTATACACTTCTCGCGGATGTACAATAGATGATGTTAAGCTCCCTTTTGATATAATCTTGTGCCCTAGCATTTTACACTTTGCATCAAGTAGGATTACAATAAAATTCTCTTCTTTTAAATGTCTCATATCTTCCATAAAATAGTCAGAAAGTGCTTTTGGCGAGGATACTTTGAGCGAACACGCATGTTTTTGCCGTGTTATTCTTTTGCAAAGTTCTAATAAGGCTAGAATCTGTAAAGCTTTTACCTTTCCTATTCCTTTTATTTGATAGAGTTCTTCAAAAGAAGTTTGATACAATGAAACAAGAGAAGGTTCTGTTTCATGTAAACAAAGTATATGTGCTGCAAGTTCTTCTGCATTACAATCTTTGGTGCCACTTCTAATAAGCATGGCTAAGAGTTCACTGTCAGTTAGTACACTCTCTCCATATTTTTCAAACTTTTCATAAGGTCTGCTGCATAATGGTTTATCTTGTATGCGCATAGCACTCCCCCTTTTCACACTCAAATTATTGCCTTAATCTACACTATCCATACCCCATTTACGCATAAAAAAACAAGTTCTAGTCTCAAACTTGTTTTTTTATACGCTAATAACTATTTAATTTAATAAGTTCACTATAAAGTTTATTGACAGGCAGACCCATTACATTATAATAGTCTCCTACAATTCTTTCGATATAAATAGCCCCTTTTCCCTGTATACCATAAGCTCCGGCTTTATCTAAGGGTTCTCCTGTAGCTGTATAATAATTAATTTCATCTGATGTTAAATCTTTCATTGTTACGAAAGTCGTTTCACAAAAGCAATTTGATATATTTTCCCCGAGACATATAATAGCTACGCCCGTACAAACTTCATGCTGTTTTCCTGATAAATGACGAAGTATGTTTTTAGCATCTTTATCACTTTTAGGCTTTCCTAGTATTTGCCCATCTAAAGCCACTAGTGTATCACATCCTATAACCAAAGACTCCGGATAATCGGGTGCAATTGCCATAGCCTTCTTAAAAGCCAAACTCTTAACATTTTGTTCTACGGATACTTCGGCGTCTATCTTTTCTTCTATTTCTTTTGTGATGACTTGAAATGTTACACCTAGTAACTTCATAAGCTCTTTTCTTCTTGGGGAAGCAGATGCGAGTATAATATTTGTCACGCTGATCATCCTTTAACTATTTAATTTTTTGATAGATTAAAACACTGCCTATCATTCCAAAAATAGCGGCTAATGTAATATTAAGTTTAACTTGAAATGATATCCATATTACGCCTAAATCAATTCTCACTGGGTTATCCAGTCCAAAATGTCCCGCATAATTAATCCATTTTAAAAAAGATACAGTGCTGCATAACTCTCCTATAAAATTCCCGACTGTAAGCCCTGCTAACATACATAGTATTAATACCCAAAAGTTTGTTGCTTTATTAATCGCCATAAAGTAGCCCCCATATCAATGATTCATTCTTGTTTTTTATATTTTATCATAAAGTACTTAAAATACCTAGAATAAAATTGACAGGCATTTCAGCCTATTGATACAAGCTGCCAGTGTGTTAGTATTTTATGCATAGCAAAAACAATGGGATGTTAGATATCTAACACCCCATTGCTTTATTACACTATACTTCTAAAAGGTTCGAAATAGCATTGGTTGGGCACTTTTGCTCACACTTGCCACAACGAATACACTTTTCAACATCAATTTCAGCAAGATTATGAGTCATTTTAATAGCATCTACTTCACACTGTTTCACACAAAGTCCGCAGCCGATACATCCTACAGTGCATCCAGCTTTTACTTCTTTACCTTTATCTTTTGAAATGCAATTTACATTATAACTTGCATGCACCGGCAAAATAGTTATAATATTTCTTGGGCAGGAAGTTTTACACGCACCACATCCTACACATTTATTTGGATCAATAACAGGCAAGCCATCTAGCATCGTAATTGCTCCAAATAAACAAGCACCCTTACAAGTTGCAAAACCTAAGCACCCATATCCACAAGTTTTATGTCCTCCTCCAAGTAAATGAGCATCGTTACAACTACTGATACCTTCATAAGTGTATTTAAGCTTTGCATGTGTATGATTTCCCCCACACCTTACAACTGCACGATATCTTTCACTACTCGCAGCTTCTATTCCCATAACTTTTGCTATTTCATCTATTTGACTTTGACTACATACAGGACAGGCAGTTATTTTACTTTCACCCTTTGCGATTGATTTAGCTAATGCTTCACAACCTGCAAATCCACATCCACCACAGTTTACTCCTGGTAAACTTTCTTTTACGCCTTGCACACGTTCATCCACAGGAACAGCAAATTTTTTAGCTGCTATACCTAGTCCAATGCCAAACAAAAGGCCTATGCCACCTATAGATAAAATAGGATATATTATTGCTGTAATATCCATTTGTATCCCCCTCTTATTTATGTCATTTATATCATATTTTGAAAACCTGCAAATGCAATTGCCATAAATCCAGCTGTAATGAGTGCAATAGGAAGTCCTTTAAAAGGAGCCAGTACATCATTATGTTCGATTCTTTCTCTGATTCCTGCAAAAAGAACCATAACTAATGTAAAGCCTACAGCACCACCCACTCCATTTACAACGGACTCAATAAGTGAGTAGTTGGTTTGCATATTGAGTATTGCAACACCTAAAACAGCACAGTTTGTCGTAATAAGCGGGAGAAAAACACCTAGAGCACTATATAATGAAGGACTTGTTTTTTGAATAACCATCTCTACAAACTGTACAAGAGACGCAATAACTAATATAAATGCCACTGTATACAAATACTCTATATGAAGTGGTTTAAGTAAATAATGATAAACGATATAGGAAATCATAGATGCGAGTCCCATAACAAATGTAACGGCTGCTCCCATTCCAAGTGAAGTTTCTACTTTTTTTGAAACACCTAGGAAAGGGCATATCCCTAAAAATTTTGTCAGTACAAAATTATTAACAAGTGCTGCTCCTAAAAATAATAAAAATAAATTCATTTTTGCCTCCTCCTAGTGTTTTTTTGCCTTTAATGCATTTAAAAGTGCCATCAGAAGTCCTAAAGTAAAGAAGGCTCCTGGAGCTAAAATCATAATAATAGCTGGATTATACTGCATCGGCATTACAGCTTTGCCAAAAAGTTCACCTGTTCCTAAGATTTCTCTTATGACACCGATAACTGTAAGAGATAGCGTGAACCCAAGCCCCATGCCTATAGCGTCAAAAAGAGAGGCTGTGATACTATTTTTAGATGCATAAGCCTCTGCTCTTCCGAGTATAATACAGTTAACAACAATCAGTGGAATAAATAGCCCCAAAGAAGAATGAAGTTCTGTCATATACGCTTGAAGTATTAAATCTACCATTGTCACAAAACTCGCTATAATCACTATAAAAGCTGGTATACGTATTTTCGAAGGAATACACTTTCTAAGCAGTGAGATTACTAAGTTTGAACCTATAAGAACTGCTGTTGTTGCAAGGCCCATTCCTACTGCGTTGGTCCCACTTGTTGTTACAGCCAGTGTTGGACACATGCCTAGCACTTGCATAAAAATAGGATTATCTGTCACTATTCCTGCTTTTAATCTTTCTTTTAATACATTCATTTAGTTACCCCCCATCTGCAACTCTTGTTGATGTTCTTTCACATATTTTGCAGCTTGATTAACACCTTTTACAATTGCATCTGAAGTAATGGTTGCCCCAGTAATAGCAGTGATTTCATCATCTTTAGGCACTGACTTTACTACTTTTAAAGGAGGTAATTTCTGTAAAAACTGATCTATAAAAGTAGATTTAGTTGCATTAGCACCAAATCCTGGTGTTTCAGTGTGAGATAAAATCTTAATACCTTGGATATGAGATTTAAGATCAAAACCAACTAGTACAGTAATTGCTCCAGCATAGCCATTAGGCATAACTTTTACTATAATTCCAATTACTTGATCTTCAGATTTTGCAAGGTAGACTTGCTTAATATTTTCATCTGCAATATCCCCTTGTTCAATAAATATTTCAGCTTCTTCAATTAGCATTTTCATAGCTTGTTGTTCAGAATCAGCCTTATTTTGAGCAATGACCGGAGTTGTTGTACGATTAATAAGCCCTAATAGCCCTGCACATATAGCTGTAATTAGAAATAATATTAAGCCTAGTTTAAGAGACTCTTTCATACTTTTTACCTCCCCCAAATCGTCTTATTTTTACGTATCTATCAATGAGAGGCACTGCTAAATTCATAATTAAAATACTATAACTGACACCCTCTGGATATCCTCCAAAAAGTCTTATCATAGCCGTAATAACCCCAGCACCAACAGCAAATATGATCTGTCCTTTAACTGTCATAGGCGAAGTTGTATAATCTGTTGCCATAAAGAATGCTCCAAGCATTACCCCACCTAAAAATAGGGAATAAAAACTGATAGATGCATCATACCCATTAAACAAGTAAGTGATAATAAGGATTGTAGCAATATAAAATACTGGTATATGCCACTTAATTACCTTTTTATAAAACAAGTAAGCAGCTCCAATTAGGAGTGCTAAAGCTGATGCTTCTCCAATACTTCCTGCAGTATTGCCTATAAAAGCGTCAGCAAAACTTGGAAGTCCTTCTAATACACCTTGTTTTAAAAGTGCTAAAGGTGTTGCTCCGGTAGTAGCATCAACACCCCCTAAAACGCTGCTTGGAAATGTAAAATTTGTCATCGCCTGCGGATACGCTGCTAATAAAAAGGCTCTTGCCGCCAGAGCAGGATTTATGAAATTTTGTCCGATCCCTCCAAATATTTGCTTAGTAAGGATAACAGCAACAAATGAGCCTACTACTATCATATAAAAAGGAATACTAGGAGGTAAATTAAAGGCTAATAATAAACCCGTTACAACTGCACTTAAATCAGATACTGTAATTTGCTTTTTAAAAGTTTTCTCCCAGATCCATTCAAATAAAACACATGAAATAATACTGATAAGTGTCACCCATAATGCTCGAATGCCAAAGAAGTATATCCCTGCCACCAATGCAGGAACTAATGCAATAATCACATCACGCATAATACTTTGTGTCGTATGGTCGGCCCTTACATGAGGGGATGATGAAACCGTTAATACTTTTTCCATCTTTTTTCTCCTTTTCTTTCTATTTTCGCGAACGAATGGCAGACTTAGCTGTTCGGATACTTTGCACTAACTGTCTTTTAGACGGACAAATATATGAACAGCACCCACATTCTATGCAATCCATACCATCATGCTTTAAAAACACGTCAAATTCAGAATTTATTGCAGCCATATGAATAGTATTTGGTACTAATTCCATAGGACATACCTCCACGCATTTACCACATCTCATACAGTTTGATGCCTTTTGTGAACTCACTTCTTTGTCAGTAAAGCAAAGAATAGCAGATGTTCCTTTAACAACCGGAACATCAAGACTCGAAATTGCAGTTCCCATCATAGGCCCTCCAGCTATAATCTTAAGTGTCTTTTCTTCGTCCCATTTAGCATATTCTAAAAGTTCTCTAAACGAAGTTCCAATCCTTACTTTTAAATTGCATGGATTGTTAAATCCACTTCCGGCTAAGGTCACGATCCTTCGCATAATAGGTCTTCCCTTTGTAACCGCTCTCCATATCGCTATAATAGAATCAATATTAAAGACTGCACATCCTATATCTAGTGGTAACTTTCCACTAGGAACTTCCTTACCCATAGCAGCATAAATAAGATGTTTTTCTGAGCCTTGTGGATACTTGGTATGAAGTTTTACTATCTCAATCTTTTCTGCTTGCTTTGTAAGCTTTGAAAGATTGTCAATTGCATCTAATTTATTATCTTCTATACAAATAAGTGCTGTTGCTTCTTTAAATATTTGAAGAAGTATTTTAACCCCTTCTATAATTCTCTCTCCTTCTTCTAACATCACTCTGTGGTCGGATGTTAAATAAGGTTCACATTCAGCGCCATTTATAATAATAAAACGAATTTGCTTATCAGGTGGTGGTGCAAGTTTTACATGTGTCGGGAAACCAGCTCCCCCCATACCAACAAGTCCTGCTTCTCTTACAATGTTTACCAGTTGGTCACGTGTAAGTTCTTCATAATTATCTATAGCATTTTCTAACATATAGGGGCTGTCTTCATATGCAAAATCATTTTCTATAACTACACAAACATCCTTTGTCCCTCTAAAGATCGTCCGTTCTTCTACTGCCTTTACTTTACCAGATATACTGCTGTGAATGGGGGCAGAGATGAATCCTGTAGCATCCCCGATCTTTTGCCCAACGAGTATGCTATCTCCTTTTTTTACTAAAGGCTTACATGGGCTGCCTAAATGTTGTGACATTGGAAATACAAGTTCTCCTTGTGGCATTAATGTCTCTATAGATTTTGAACTTGTAGATTCTTTATTATAGTTTGGATGAATTCCTTTTTTAAAAGTTAAACCTCTCATGTATATCCCCCTTTACGTACTTAACTTAAGTCATTAACTACAGTAAATTATATCATTTTAACCCAGATATACAACATTAGTTTATTTTTTAACTATTATAAATACATTATGAATAACTGTTTAAACACTGTCTTTACGTATTTCTTCAATATTTTCTTGTAAGTAATTCCCTAACCATTTGATAATATTTAAATCCCAAATTGGGGCACCTTCTAATAGCTTTTTAATCTCTTTTGTATCAAACAAAAACTCGTTACTGTTATAAATATGCTTATAAATATATTCTATTTCTGGCTTTGCAAGTATCAATGTTGTAATGGTACTTGGCATATCTCCAATTGGTAATCTATCAATATGATCATACTGCATTGTTGCAACTAGCCTAGTCCCTTTTCCAAGTGTGCTTTCTACCACAAGGCCTCCCCCGCACTCCTCACAAAGCTGATTTAAAAGCGGAATACCAAGTCCAACTTTTCTAAGCGTCCGGCTTGTTACAAATGGATTTTTTATTCCCTGGGTTAACTCTTCGGACATTCCTTTACCATTATCATCTATGGTAATCGTAAGGAAATTACTTAGAGTATCCTCTATAATAATAATACTTATTTCTGTAGCCTCCGCTCTTACACTATTTTGTACAATATCTAATATATGAAGTGATATTTCTTTCATATTATAATCTCCTCTCTAAAATAGAAATAAATTTAAAAAACCTCAAATTATAGGGCTATTTTGTCTATTTTTAAACAAACAAAAAGGAATTAAGATAAATTCTTAATCCCTTTTATTTTATCATATTTATTATTTAGTTAAAACACGTACATTGATAATACCAGCAATCTCTTGTATATTTGTAATATTATCTTGTGAAACATTTGTATTTGTATCAATGATTGTATAGGCAAATTCACCTTTGCTTCTATTTGTCATATCTTGAATATTAATGCCTTCTTGTGCAATAATAGCTGTTATTTTTCCTATAACTGTTGGAACATTTTTATGAATAAGCGTTAATCTATAATTAGCTCCCCATGGCATAACACACTCTGGGAAATTAACTGAATTAACAATATTTCCATTTTCCAAATAGTCTTTGATTTGTTGTACTGCCATTACCGCACAGTTTTCTTCTGATTCTGGCGTAGAGGCTCCTAAATGAGGAATAGTAATAATATCTTCATTATTCATAACGCCTTCTACCGGAAAGTCTGTTACATACTTCGCTACAATACCTTCCTTAATCGCTTCAATAATGTCCATGTCATTAACTAGTGTATCTCTTGAAAAGTTAAGAATACGTACACCTTTTTTCATTTTTGCAAAAGCCTCTTTATTGAACATATGCTTAGTTTCACCAACAAGTGGTACATGAATTGTAAGATAATCAGCTTCTGATAATATTTCATCTAATGAAGTAGCTTGCTTGATATGTCTTGATAATCCCCAAGCTGCAGTAATAGAAATATAAGGATCATAACCTATTACTTCCATACCTAGTGCTTGAGCCGCATTGGCCACCATTACACCAATAGCTCCAAGACCAATAACCCCTATCTTTTTGCCCAAAAGCTCTGGACCTGTAAAAGCACCTTTACCTTTTTCAACTTCTTTTGCCACATCAGTTGTTAAGGTCTTTGCCCAGTTAATACCTTCAACGACACGTCGTGAAGAAAGAAGAAGACCTGCTATAACAAGTTCTTTAACTGCATTTGCATTAGCTCCTGGTGTATTAAACACAACAATGCCTGACTTAGCATATTCTTCAATAGGAATATTATTAACACCAGCTCCTGCTCTAGCAATAGCTTTTACCGAACTTGGCAAACTCATATCATGCATTTTTGCACTTCTTACTAAAATGGCATCAGCACTATCTAACTCATTTGTAGTGTGATAGTTATTACCAAATAATGCAAGTCCACTCTTAGAAATTTCATTTAAGGTTTGTATATTATACACAGGCATATCCTCCTAGTTTTCATTCTCAAATTTTTCCATGAATGCTACAAGTGCTTTTATTCCTTCGATTGGCATAGCATTATAAATACTAGCTCTCATACCGCCAACACTTCTATGTCCTTTTAGGTTAACAAATCCAGCTGCTGTAGCTGCTTTTACAAATTTAGTATCTAATTCACTATCTCCTGTAACAAACGTTACATTCATAAGAGATCTATCTTCTTTAGCCGCTGTTCCTTTAAATAACTTGGAATTATCTAAGAAATTATAAAGTACCCCAGCTTTTTCACGATTCATCTGTTCTATGCCTTTAATACCACCTTTTTCCTCAATCCACTCAAATACTAATTTTAACATATAAATACCGTATGTAGGCGGAGTATTATACATAGAAGTGTTTTCTGTCATCACTTTGTAATCTAACATGGTTGGTACACTTTCTTTTGCAAAACCTAATAAATCATTTCTAATAATAACAAGGGTTACGCCTGCTGGTCCAAGGTTTTTTTGAGCACCTGCAAATATTAAACCAAACTGACTTACATCAATTTTTTCAGATAAAATACATGAAGACATATCTGCTACAAGTGGTACATCTCCTGTATCTGGAAACGTATTAAATTTTGTTCCATATATGGTGTTGTTGGCACATATATAAAAATAATCTGCATCTTTTGTAAGTTGTTCCTTAGTAAAGCTTGGTATATGAGAATAATTATCTGCTTTAGAAGAAGCTACAACATTAACCTCACCAAACTTTTTAGCTTCTTTAAGTGCTTTTGAAGCAAACATTCCCGATTCAATGTAATCCGCTTTATTAGAATTTCTAAATAAATTAAGAGGGATCATAGCAAATTGAAGTGATGCTCCACCTTGTAAAAAAAGAACTGAATAATTATCAGGTATTGTCATAAGCTTTCTTAGCTTAGATTCTGCCTCTTGGATAATTGCTTCATAGTCCTTTGAACGATGGCTCATCTCCATAACACTCATGCCACTATTCCCATAACAAACGAGTTCTTTTTGTGCCTTCTCTAGGACTTCAAGCGGCAACACCGCTGGCCCTGCTGAAAAATTATATACGCGCATCTTATTCCCTCCTACAAATATACAGTCTCATATTTCGACTTTTTAAAATAAGTTATTAATGATAAAATTATAGATAACTTTTTAACATTAGTCAATCTTTAAATGTATTTTAATATTTTCAAGCTAAAGTTGCGACCATAACAGCTTTAATTGTATGCATCCTGTTTTCTGCTTCATCAAACACTACAGAATATTCGCTTTCGAACACCTCTTCTGTAACTTCATTGCCTTTTACAGCAGGTAAACAATGCATAAAAATCATCTGTGGATTATTTACTTTTTGGATTAATTCTGCATTGACTTGATAAGGTTTTAACATATTAATACGTTCTTTAGCTTGGTCTTCTTCACCCATTGAACACCACACATCTGTATAGATGACATCTGCACCCACCACCTCACTCACGTTTTCTGTAATGATAACTTGAGATCCTGTATCCTTAGCATAACCTTCACAGATGGCAACATGCGCAGCTTCAGGCCAAAGTGTCTTAGGAGCTATAATAAAGATATCTACTCCCATTTTACTGCATCCAATAAGCAAACTATTAGCCATATTATTTCTGCCATCACCAATATAGACAAATTTCTTACCTTCTAAAGTCCCTAGATGTTCTTTCATGGTCAGTAGATCAGCAAGTATCTGCGTAGGATGATAACTATCAGTTAATCCATTATATACTGGAACCCCACTATAAGCTGATAAATCTTCTACTACTTTTTGAGAAAAGCCTCTAAACTCGATCGCATCAAACAATCTTCCAAGGACGCGCGCTGTGTCTTGTACACTTTCTTTATAACCTAGCTGAATATCATTTTTTCCTAAGTATTCCGGATGAGCCCCTTCATCTACACAAGCTACTGTAAAAGCACACCTTGTTCTAGTCGAAGGTTTTTCAAATATGAGTGCAATATTTTTACCTTTTAATAAGTCGCCCTTTATCCCCATCATCTTCTTTGACTTAAGTTCACTTGCTAAGTCAAGTAAATAAGCTATTTGTTGTTTTGAAAAATCATGCAACGTTAATAACGACTTTCCTTTTAATCCATACATGTTATAGCCTCCTATTTGTATATTTATTAAAACTTTGTATTTTTATTAATAATTATACACTAAAATTCTATTTTTTCAATATGTATTTAGGATTTATTATCTTCACATCTCTATGACTTGCCTGTGCTTAATTACTTAACATAAAAATCCATTAATACTTCTTGATAATTACAAATAAACTTATCTGCAAGCTCCTTAAGTCTTTGTTTTACTTTTTCTTTTTGCTGATCTTCTATAGCCCATACATCCATTCCTGCTCTTTTTGCAGCAATGACACCATTAGGGATATCTTCAAACACTAAACACTGCTCAGGCTCTACGTCTAAATCCTCTGCTACTTTCAAATAAATATAGGGATAAGGTTTTCCTTTTTCAACTTCACAAGATGTACGTATAGCCGTAAAGTAATCTTTAATTTCTAATTTATCCAGTATTGCCGAGACAAGTTCAATACTATTACTTGTAGCAATTCCAAGCTTAAGATTCTTTTTATAGACTAAATCCAAAAACTCACGCGCACCTTCTTTAAGTGTAATGCGTTGGGTATAAAACTCCCACGCCATCTTGTTCCAAGTCTCTTTAATACATTCAACACTGTCACTAAGCTTAAACCTCTCTTTGAAGTAAACAGCTGTTTCTGTAAAACTCATTCCTTCTAATGCTTCCTCCATATCACTTGGCGGAAGTATATTAAATTGACCTAAGTAGGCTTTATCGATCTCTGGCCATACCCACATAGAATCTACTAAAGTACCGTCAAGATCAAATATGATTGCTTTATACTGCTTGTGCATCGGGTTTTTCCCCCTTTAAAAGCTTTAATTCAGACGCTGTAAGTGCTCTATATTCACCAAGCTTTAAGTCCTCTGGTAATTCTAACGCTCCCATTTTTATACGTTTTAAATAAGTAACTTCTTTGCCTACTGCCATTACCATCCGTTTTACCTGGTGAAATTTCCCTTCACTAAGGGTTACATAAATCTCCGAAGTATGTCCTATACTAATAATCTCCAATTTTGCTGGGCGATATTTTGTGCCGTCATTTAACACAATACCTTGCTCAAATTGTTCAACATCTTCTAAAGTAATCATGCCACTAACTTTCGCATAATATACCTTGTCTACATGTTTTTTAGGAGATAGCAGCTCATGCGTAAGTTTTCCATCGTTTGTAAGTATCAGAAGTCCTTCTGTATCCTTATCTAATCTACCTACTGGTGCTAACGACTTCCGTCTATCTATAAGTGATAGTAAATCAAGGACTGTCTCATGTCTCACATCTTCAGTTGCCGTAATCACACCTTGGGGCTTATTGAGTACATAATAATAAAATTCTTGATAAATAGCTTGTTTGCCATCTACCGTTACTATACTTTCTTCAATAACAAAATCAGTATCTGGTTTATAAATAACTTTTTCATTTAGTTTTACTCTTTTTTGTTTAATCATCTTTT
Organism: uncultured Clostridia bacterium; assembly: GCA_937921505.1. Lineage (GTDB taxonomy): Bacteria > Bacillota > Clostridia > Lachnospirales > Cellulosilyticaceae > FMMP01. Next base: position 41,633 of record CAKZUB010000032.1, read on the forward strand.
GCACTTCGCTACGACTTCCGTAACCTATATGCGCTAAAAACTTATCCATTCTTATTTTCTTACCTTGCATACTATCACCCCATCATTCTCCAACTTGGCGGATATTGATTTTTCAGACTGCCATTTTGAGCTTTAACCCAACCTAGCGGATGCCCATCTATACACATAACATGATACCCTTTAGCAGCTTCATATAAAAGGGTTTCTCCTTTTAAGTATCTTATAATATTCGAATCTCCACTATCTAGGTTAATAACTTGTTTAAAGAAAGCTTGCGGATAAGCAAGCGCTAGTGCATGATAGGGCTCAAATCTTTTGTTTTTCAACTCACCTATCAAAAGCCCGCTTCTAATAATTCTAAGCCCTGATAAATCTGGCATATCCTTTGATACTAAATAGAGCTTGCCATTTATTTCCTGTACAGGCTCTTCTAAACTAATAGCAGTATAGCTTTGTATAAAGTCTGCTGCATCTTTGTAATCTTTAATCTGTTTTTTAGGAACACACTTTATCAACGCATTTTGATCGTTACTCTCTCGCTTTTTTAGCAAACAAACAAAATGTCCTTCTCCTTCTAAATGATGAGGCCATAATCTAAGTGCTCCTTCAATTTGCGCGTGGGCATTAGCCCACTCAGGATGTGCCTTTTGAATCCCACCTCTAGGTATAAGAGGGACAACCCTAAAATCAGGCTGTTTAATTAAAAACTCATTAATCATTCCCTCATTTTCCTCTGGTGAAAAGGTACATGTAGAATACAAGATCATTCCGGAAGGTTTTAACATCTGCGCTGCATACTCTAGAATATCTCGCTGCAAATCACAGCAAACCTCAGCATTATAAGTTTCCCAATTCTTTATAGCTTGTTCGCTTTTTCTAAACATGCCTTCTCCAGAACAGGGTGCATCTATAAGGATTTTATCAAAATAACTAGGACATTTATCAGCTAACCTCTTAGGTGTTTCATTTGTAATGATTACATTTCTTGCCCCAAAATTTTCTATGTTTTTAAGTAAGCCTCTTGCCCTTGTCGTACTAATGTCATTTGAAACCAATAGCCCCGTTTGAGCCAAATGGGCTGCAACTTGTGTAGATTTACCTCCTGGTGCTGCACATAAGTCTAATACCTTATCGCCTTGTTCAATAGGTATATAATCTCCCGGTGCCATCGCGCTTGGCTCTTGGATATAGTATAGTCCTGCATAATAATAAGGGTGTTTAGTAGGTTTTTCAATTTCATCATAATAAAACCCTTCTTTACACCAAGGTACCTCCTTAACTGCTTTAAAAGGATTTATATGTTGCCATTCATCTAAAGAAACTTTTAAGGTGTTGACTCTAAACCCTTGATATTTAGGTAAATCATAAGACTTCAAATAATCTTCATATTCTTCTTTAAGCAAATTTTTCATTTTTAGTTCGAATGCTAAAGGTAATTTCATGCTTTTCCTCACAGTTTTTAAGTAATGACTTATCTATAATATATTAATTTAAGAATTTTTATAGTAAATGAGATATTTACGCTCTGATTAGTTTAGGTATAAACTTCAAATAATCTGCTGAAACGAGATGATACGCAATTCCTTCATGAATGCCTTGTATAGCATCTTTCCAAGACGAGGCATCATGCAAATGACCATAAACGACATGGGTAATAGGATAATCTTTAAAAAGAGAAATAAAAGGCGATAACCTATCAGTACTATACGTTGGCGGATAATGCAGCATAACGATTATCTCCTTTGCCTGATTTTTAAGCGCATCCTCTAGTGAAAGTCTAAGTCTAATCTGTTCTCGCTTTAATATTTTTTCATCTTCTTGATTAAAACGGGTATCTTTTGGACAGACCCATCCTCTTGAACCGCAAATGGCATAATTTTCTAGCCTATAGGCTTTATTTTGCAAAAAATAAATCTTCTTATAATGCACATTAAGTTTACCTGGTCTATCCCACCAGTAATCATGATTGCCACGAATACATATTTTCTGACCTGGAAGCTGCTCAATAATATCTAAGTCTACCTTAGCCTTGTCCATTCTCATCGCCCAAGAAATATCTCCAGGAATGAGTATCATATCCTCTTCACGGATTATCTTAACCCACTCATCTATTAAAATACCCATATGATCTTCCCATATCTCACCAAATATATCCATTGGCTTTGGCTCTGCATGCGATAAATGAAGATCTGCAAGAGCAAAAATTCTCATACACATTCTCCTTGTTTTTTAATTATAGCATAGCATAATTACTGCTACAATGAAACGTTATACCCTATACGTGAAATCTTTTAACTCTAAATACTTTAATATATAATACGGATTCATCCAAAACTCCTCATTATCTTTTGTCTTTACAGCTATTCCTATATGAAGATGAACAGGAAATTGATCTCTTGTTCCTTCTACGCCATATCCAGTACTGCCCATATCCCCCAAATAATCTCCTGCAAATAAAATGTCTCCTTTTTGAATATGGGATGGCTTTTGGTTTAAATGAGCATAGTAAAAGTAAGCACCTCCATTACTTCTTACCCCTACACGATAACCTCCTACTTCATTCCATCCAATGTTTTCAATAACACCGTCTGTTATACTAAATATTTTGATTTTCCCAGGCTCATTTTGAGGATCCATAATGTCTATCCCATAATGTTTGCGCGTTCCTTTATAACTCCTTGCTTGCTTCCAACCATTTTCAAAGGTATAACTATTCTTTTTAGAAAGAGGAAAGCATACTATATCATATATAAATTGACTATATACTTGGCTTGTATCTTCATAAAGCCCATAACCAGACAGCGCGTTTATCCCTCGAGAACTTTTAATCAATTTGAGAATTTGATTTGTCCTTGTTCCTTTATAACTCTCCACCGACCATACAGCGAGTGTATCTGAGAAAGGTTTTTTATTTTTAATAGAAAGATTATAGCATTTTATAAGTGTATGCTCATCAACATTAAAGTCTTGTAAATAAGAATAGTATTCTTCTCTTAAAATCCCCTTTTCATTCATTACACCATTTTGAGCCGTCTTCGCCTTAGTATCAGATCTATTTGCGCTTCCCTTTGTACATCTGCTTAAAATAAGCATTAATCCAATAACAATACATATTAATCCAAAAAGCTTTCTGTTATCGAAGGTATACGGTATATTTCTTCTCATCATCTTATGTTGACTACGCCTTTTTGCCAAATAAATCTGCTCTCTTATCAACCGTTCGATTTGCATAGCTATCCCCCTTTTATAGAAAAAAAGCATTAAATAAACTTTCTAACAGCCTTTCCTTCTATATAGTCGCACAAGTCTCCTTGTCTATATTTTTTTTGTACCATCTCATTTACAATGTCATCATGTATTTTCCACCAGCTTGTATTCCAATTTGAAAATAAAGTATGAGACTCCGGCGCTCTTCCTATAATACGTTGTACAACAATATCTTCTGATAAATATCTTAAAAAAGTAATCACTCTTTGCTGATAGTCTTCTAGCGTAATGAGTTTGATTTTGTCACTTAAATAATCTGCCGCAAGCGGTGTGTCCTTGACAACATAAAGTGCATGAAGCTTGACATAATCACTTTTTAAAACACTCATGCATTTTGCATTTTCAATAACATCATCTAGAGTATCCCAAGGCAAGTTTAAAATAAGATGTGTACATACTTCAAAACTATATTTTTTAATTTGAAGGATCGCATCCAAATATTCTGCCAAACCATGTCCTCTATTGACCTTTTTCAAAGAATGATAATTAACAGTTTGAAGTCCCAGTTCAATACATACGTCTTTTTTAGTCCTGAGTGACCATTCTTTGAGCACCTCTAGGTACGCACTATGAATACAGTCTGGTCGTGTAGATAGTGCTACACCCACAACATCTGCATCACAGATGTCCTCAAGTACTTCCTTAAACACATTAAGCGGCATATACGTATTACTAAAGTTTTGAAAGTATGCAATAAAGTATTTCGCTTTATATTTTTGACCGATGTAAGCTTTATTGACATCTAGCTGTATCTTTACCGCCTCATGTGCATCCCTCATTTCATAACCAGCTCCTGCTTCACCACAAAAGCTACACCCTCCCACGCCGCAAGTTCCATCCCTATTTGGACATGTAACAGGCAAATGAACAGGTATTTTATACACTTTATCTCCATATCTATTTTTGAGATATGGGGCATATTTATTATAAGTTTCCAAACTATTATTCCTCTTTTCTTAAGTCTTTTGATGCTAGCAGCAAAATAGGCAGCGTGTCCGCTAGAATAGTATTCATTTGAGTGATTTCAATAGGATTTTCACCATAACCACATTCTATTGTAAATCCAGGTTTGCTAAAATTTAGTATAAACCAATCTTTATACCCACCAGTTGCTGCCATGCGGTCAGGTTCATCTAATTTATAACCACTAGCCTTTGAAAACATTGTAGCATATTCCTTAGCATTAGCAATACACATATCCTTATAAGTCCAATAAATGACTTCTCCTTGGGTATGATAGGCTAAAACCATATCATACTGACGTTCTCTAGTTAAGTTCGCAAGAGCGCGGCTTTCTGGTTCAGATTCTGGAGCTTCCCCAGGATAGTAAGCATAACTTGGAGTTTTTTCCTCACTCATAAATTTATATTCTTCAAATCCCGCATTATAGTTTCGATTAAGATCAACGCCTCTTATATTAGATTTCCATCTTGAGAAGTCTAATCGCCCTGCATTAAGCTTTTTGAGGCTATCTAAAACACAGCTATCTCCAAGTCCATTTACACATAATTCAACACCATCTGGATTAACCATGGGAACAAAATCGTAACTTAACTTTTCTAAAAAATCTGCCATGTTTATATCTAGACATATCTTTCTATCTTCTATAAGCTTGCAAATGAGTTCTATGCTTTTCATAATGATAATAGATGTAATCCATTCATTCGCATGATGGCTTCCATTAACATGAATCTTTCGCTTGCCATAGCCTAAGCTTAAACAATAAATAGGCCTGTTTTGAATACTTCTGCCTATTTCTTTTAAGGCTAAGAACGGATATTGTTTAACTAACTTTAATAATTGTTCTTCCATAATATTAAAACTATATTTCTCTTTTTTTAAATGGGTTAGTTGTGTATCTATATGAAACAGTACCGTCAAATCCTTTCTTTTTACTACCTCACAATATTTATATTTAAGTATTGTGCTAATTATGTACTATTTAAAAAAAATGTAACCAGATTTCTCCATTTAGTAATCTTAAAATTAATGTATAAATTAAATCTATAGAGCAATAATAAAGTTATCATCATGCTTTGCTATTAAATATTTAGAAAGGCGGTTACAAAAATATGAGATCTAGAAGTTTTGATTATGTTGCAATTACATTAATTATAATAGGCGCTCTTAATTGGGGACTTATTGGCTTTTTTCAATTTGATTTAGTTGCATTTTTGTTTGGTGGAATGACTTCTTGGATAAGTAGAGTGATTTATGCCATCATAGGTATTGCTGGTATCTACGCTCTTACACTATACGGAAGAGTCTACGATCATCCTTATACTAATAATTAATTATTTAGCTACCACTTTTAGAATCTAAAAGTGGTTTTTTTATACTTATTTATCCTTCATATACACGTTAACTAATAACCCTTATCTTCTCATAGATATATATTTATTTTTTTCATAAAAAAAGAGGTATTTAAAGAGTGAAATTGAATAAATATAATAATAAAACAATTATCTAAGAGGTGATGTGTTATGATAAAGATTATTACAGGCCAAACAGGAGAAGGAAAAACTAAGATGATGATTGATGCCGCAAATCAAAAGGTATCAAATCTCAAAGGGCACGTTGTTTATATTGATAGTACTACGACTCATCGTTATGCTTTGTCTCATCAAATTCGTCTAATCGAAGCTTCCACCTTTCCTCTTCATTCTCAAAATGATTTCTTTGGTTTCTTATGTGGTATTTTGTCAAGCAATCATGATATTGAAACAGTATTTATAGATGAGCTGATTAAAATTACGCATGCCAGTATTGATGAACTCATCTTATTTTTTGACAAACTCAAAAAGTTATCTGACCAATATGCTATCGAGTTCATTGTTGGAACCTGTTGCTCAAACAAAGATATTCCAGCTATTCTTACCCCTTATTTAATTGCATAATCAAAAAATACTTATTAACATAAGGTACTGTCAAATGTATATTTGACTTGTGTTAATAAGTATTTTTTATTATCCTTCTATAAAAACACAGATACTATAGCTTTCGACTTGATAATGATTATTCTCCATCACATGCCCTATAATATCAACATCTTTAGGAGATGTGAGATTCGTATCCACTATCCTCAGCCACTTCGATTGAATGTATGGGAGTTCAAAAACAAGTGGTTCATGATAGCTATTAGCAATTACATAAATATTTTCTCCCTCTCCTTTTATGTGACAGGCGATACTTCTAGAATAATAAGACCAATCAGGCTTATTATAGCAAACGCCATGCCATGTCACTGTATAATCATTACTTTTTTTATCACTAAAGTACTTAAGACTTTTTCTAAATCTAATAAGGTTTTTGGTAAAAGCAAGTATTTCTCCAAATGCTTGCTGCCTTCTCCAGTCTACCCATACGCCTTCATTATCCTGACAATAAGCATTATTATTGCCTTTTTGCGTTCTGCAAAACTCATCGCCCATCAAAAGCATCGGAACGCCTTTAGATAGTAATAGCATACACATATAATTTTTAACTCTGCGTTTTCTCATATTTAAAATTTCAGTATCGTTTGTTTCACCTTCTATGCCACAGTTAAAACTATAATTACCATTATGCCCATCCCTATTGTCCTCACCATTTTCAAAATTGTGTTTATGCTCATATGACAGTAAATCCCACATTGTAAACCCATCATGAGCTGTTATAAAATGAACCGTATGGGTATGCTCTTTTTTGGCATCTGTAAAATAAATTTCTTTTCCCACCATACAGTCTGCTACAGACTTTGCAAGTCCTTGATCTCCCCTTATAAACTTTCTAATCGTATCTCTAAAATAGTCACTCCACTCTCTAAAATGATAAGGCATTCTTCCTACATCATAACTTCCTTTGGCATCCCAACTTTCAGAAATAAGTTTGACATGCGAAAGAATAGGATCTTCTGAAATATCATGTAAAATGGAATGGTTCATCCACTTACCATACTGATCTTGCCCAAGTATAGAGGCTAAGTCAAACCGAAAACCATCTACTCCCATACAAGTAACCCAGTATCTTAAGCTATCTAGTATAAGTTGTTTAATAATATAGTGATTGGTATTAAGTGTATTACCAGTTCCTGCATGATTAGCATACTCATTGTTTTCATTGAATTTATAATAAACATTATTTGAAAGATATTTGAAATTGAATGATTTTCCTCCGTGTCCGCCTTCACCTGTATGATTATAAACAACATCAAGCACAACTTCTAATCCTTGCTGATGCGCTGCATCAACAAATTCTTTGAATTCTTTTATGACTTCAACACCATCTTTACTTGTACTATATCTTTCATCTAGGGCAAAAAAAGCTATAGGATTATATCCCCAGACATCTTGCAATAATTCACCCGTCATAGGATGTCTATTACGAAGGGTGTAGGGATTCCATTTAAAAACTGGTAATAATTCTATCGTTGTAATCCCTAGATCTTTTAAATAGGGTAGTTTGTCGATAAGGCCTTTGTAAGTACCCCCATCTATCTCCTTAACGTTTGCTGAGGTATGTTTTGTAAAGCTTCCCACATGTACTTCATAAAGGATCGTTTCTTCCCAAGGAATACATGGTTTTTTAGTCTCATAATAGCTTTTACTGCTCACGATATTTTTATAGGTTAAAGGTTGCATAGGATCTTCTTGAATACAATAGGCATACGGATCTAAAATGGGTTTAGATACCTGTTGCATACTATCTATTGTCTTCCAGACGTAACTCATCCCTTCTTCAACATCCTCGATATATATATGAAAAATATCTCCTGTTGCATAATTACTTCTATTTAATATCATTTTAAATACTGGGATTGTTTCTTTAAAAGAACGATAAATCTCTAATATCATATTGTATGCACTATTAGAATAAATACCGAAATTAACCCCTTTGCTCTCTAATGAGCACCCTAAAAAAGGTATACCTTTTTTGATGTTATACATTTTGTAAGCCTCCTGAAAATATTGATAATACATAGCATATAAATTTATCTTTCGTGCTATATTAACACTAAGATCTATTAATAATCTACCCTTATCTTATATTATCCTTAACTTTATTGCTATATAAATTATTCTGATACGTTTTTACTTTACTTATTCACTTGAAAATATTTAGAGGTTATGCTATCATATATAATAATATCATATTCCAAAAACTTTGATAAAGACATAGTAATATAAGAAAAACTGTTTTAGAGAGTGTGTGGTTGGTGAAAGCACATACAGTATCTTATATGAAATACATCTTTTGAGTTGAATCATTCCGGCTGTCATCCGTTAACGTGACTTAAAGGCAGATATTTATCTGCAAATTAAGGTGGTACCACGGGTTATCTCGTCCTTATCGGATGAGATAGCCCTTTTTATAATTTCAAAAATAGTAGGAGGTAATAGTAGTGAATGCTTATGATGTTTTATTAGAACGAGGTTTTATTCAACAAATGACCCACGAAAAAGAAATAAAGGACCTTTTAAATAAAGAAAAGGTTACCTTTTATATAGGCTTTGACCCTACTGCTGATAGTCTTCACGTAGGACATTTTGTAACCGTTATGGCAATGTCTCACATGCAAAAAGCTGGTCATAGACCTATCGTACTTCTAGGAGGAGGTACAGCTATGGTCGGTGATCCTACTGGCAAAACAGATATGCGAAAAATGATGACAAAAGAAATTATTGCACATAATGTAAGCTGTTTTAAACAACAACTCTCAAAGTTTATTTCTTTTAAAAATGATGCAGCAATCATGGTAAATAACGCTGATTGGCTTCTCAACCTAAATTATATAGACTTTTTAAGAGAAGTAGGTGTTCACTTTTCAGTTAACCGTATGTTAACATTTGAATGCTTTAAACAAAGATTAGAAAAAGGCTTGTCTTTCTTAGAATTTAACTACATGCTTATGCAATCCTATGACTTCTTAGAACTTTACCGTAAGTACAACTGTAAACTTCAACTTGGTGGAAATGATCAGTGGTCTAACATACTAGGAGGTGTTGAACTTGTTAGAAGAATACATGGAGATACATCATTTGGTATGACCTTCTCTCTTCTTACAACCAGTGAAGGCAAAAAGATGGGAAAAACAGAAAAAGGTGCATTATGGCTTGATCCTGAAAAAACAACTCCTTATGATTTTTATCAGTATTGGAGAAATATTGATGACGCTGATGTAAAAAAATGTTTAGCGCTTCTTACCTTCCTTCCTATGGAAGAAGTTAATGCACTAGGTGCATTAGAAGGTTCTGAAATTAATAAAGCTAAAGAAAAGCTTGCTTTTGAAATCACTCAAATTGTTCATGGTCAAGAAGAAGCCATTAAAGCAGATACTGCTGCAAAAGCTTTATTTGTTGGTGGAGCAATAGGTGGCTCTATTCCTACAACAACCTTTAGCACTGATGAATTTACTGATGGTATGGATATTATTACACTTTTAGAAAAAACTAAACTTGTCCCATCGCGTTCAGAAGCCAGACGTCTCATTACTCAAAACGGCATAAAATTAGAAGGAACAGCTATTACAGATTTAAACTATAAAGTTGATATAACACATTTCAAGGATAATAGTCTTATGATTCAAAAAGGTAAAAAAGTGTTCCATAGAGTTTGTTTAATTAAGTAACAGCTGACAATCACATTATTAACAAAATTGTTCTATTTTAATACTAAAAAAGGCTAAGAATATGTGATTTTATTTTTCACACTCTCTTAGCCTTTCTTTTAAACTTAAAATTCAAGGTTTTTATAAATCTTCTTTTGTTTCAAAGTCATCCTTCATATATCTTAAAATTATAACACGGATAAATGCTGCTACCGGTACTCCAAGAAGCATACCCACTAAGCCAAACAACTTGCCTCCAACAAGTATGGCTAGTAATACTACAACAGGGTGAAGCTTAACACTATTGCCAATTACCTTTGGAACAATCACCCAGCCGTCTACTTGTTGGATAAGCACAAGTGCAAGTACGCCGTAGACTGCTTTCATCGGGTCTGCATCTATAAGTCCAATGAGCGCTGCAAGTACAAAGCCAACTACAGGTCCAAAGTAAGGGATTAAATTAAATATCCCAGCTATAATTCCAATAATAATTGCAAAATCCATTCTAATAAGTGTTAAAGCAACACAGGCAAGAATCCCTATAATAAGTGCATCTATCAGCTGTCCTCTAATATAATTAGAAAAAACATTATCTATATCGTGAGCAATTATTTTTACATTTTTAGAGACTCTTTCAGGTAGTATCGTATCACATACTTTATTCATAAAAAGTAATACTCTTTTCTTATCTTGTAATAAATAAAATGCAATAACAAATGATAATGCAATATTAATAACATTTGCACCAAGTGTTGTGAAAAAGCCAAATGTCTTCTCAGATAAGCGAGAAACAAATACGTTAATATAACTATAAACACTTTCAATAATATGCCTGCTGTTTGCAAAAAAAGGAATATTGTCTGTAAAATTTGTCATCTGAGCTAACATATTTTCAAAGTATCTAATGTATCTATTAATACTTTGGGAAATATTTTTAATATTTGTAGAACCTAAAACATTTTTAACATTCATTGTAACTACAAGTATAAACAATCCAAGTAAGGCTATTACTGTAAAAGTTGTTAATAATGTAGGCAAAGTCCTTAAGTGCTTTCTTTTACTATCTTCTTTTTTATCTTTTTCACCTGTAGACTTATTTTTTTTACCGAAGTGGAAAAGATTTGTTTTAAATAGATGAAAAGAAGGATCTTTGCATCTTTTCTCATAAAATTCTACTATAGGATCTAATAAGTAGGCTATAATTCCACCAATAATTAAGGGCTTTAATAATCGACATAAGTTTCTCAATAGATTAAACATAAATGAAAAAACATCTTGAAAGTTCAAAATAACTAAAGCAGCAATAATAATAGCTATACTTGTTAATACCGTATATATGGAAATTGTAAAATACTTATTATTTCTTTCAAATTTCATGTTAAAATTCCTCCACACATGCCCTAATAAGTAACTATGTTCTCCAAAAGTCTAATAAGATATTCATAAACTCTTGCCATTGAAGAAATACTTACTCGCTCTTGTGGTGAGTGGATATCCTTAACATGTGGTCCAATCGCTATCATGTCAATATCTATGAGTTTTTGCGCTATAAAACCACACTCTAATCCTGCATGGATAGATTTAATGTCTGGATCTTTCCCATACATTTCTTTGTAAATACGTATTGCTAGATCTCTTAAGTCGGATTGTTCACAATATTGCCAAGCAGGATAGTCCCCCCGAGTCTTAAGCTCACCCTTAAATCTTCTGCTAATTGCTTCTAGCTTATCTACTAAAGCTTGCTTTTTTGAGGGTACGGAGCTCCGGATAGCAGTTCCAAATCTAAAATTATCACCATGCTTTCCAACTATCCCTAAGTTCAAAGAAGTTTCAACCAACCCTTTCATAGACTGATCAAAACTGATAATACCATTAGGAATTATTAGCAATAGGTCTATAATTTTTTGTGTAAGTGCGGCAGAAAACATTTGATACGTTTCTTTAGCTTCATAAGCAATAATACTTACATCTGGATCTTGCTTACTATATTCTTTTTGAAGTATTTCTTGAATGTCTTTAACAAGGTTTTCTAACAATGGTATTTGCGTGTCATTTAAGGCAATGACACATTCACATTCTCTTGTAATGACATTATCTTTTGTACCACCTGTAAGCTCACATAGATTAAAGTCAATTTGCTTTTTAAGATGACTTAGCACTCTACCCATAATGATATGAGCATTCCCTCTTTCTAAATGAATGTCTGCTCCTGAATGTCCGCCCAATAAACCACTGACTATAATACGATAGGTTGTTTGCAAAGAATTATTAACTTCATAATCAAGTTTTAAATCTATGGAAGCCTTAGTCCCACCCGCACAGCTTACCAAAAATTCTCCTTCAACATCCGTATCTAAATTAATAAGCATTTTGCCTTTTAAGTATTCAGAATGAATGTGTGATGCTCCTGTCATTCCTCTTTCTTCATCAGTTGTCATTAAAATTTCTAGTTCTGGATGCTTGAGTGTATTATCAGCTAGAATAGCCATTTGATAAGCGATTGCAACCCCATTATCTGCTCCTAATGTAGTTCCTTGTGCCCGAATATAATCATCTTGAATGAGTAATTTTAATCCCTCTTTTTCAAAATCATGGCATGTCTCTTTAGTCTTTTCACATACCATATCCAAATGACCTTGCAAAATCACTGTGGGTGCATTTTCATATCCAGGGGTAGCTGGTTTTTTTATATATACATTATAAGCCTCATCTTGCTTAACGCATAGTTTAAGTTGTTTAGCAAAATTCACGATATAATCACTTAAAGCCTTTTCATTCCCCGACCCTCTCGGAATAGAACTAATCTCTTCAAAATACTTAAATATCTCTATGGGTTGTAAATCCTTTAAAACCTTTGTCATAAATATACCCCTTCTAATTTTTAAAGCTATGAATAGGAGCAGGAATTCTGCCGCCTCTTGCTATGAAAGCATCACACTTATAGTTATTAACCGGCATAATAGGTGCATAGCCTAAAAGACCACCAAACTCTACTTGATCTCCAACCTCTTTGCCCTCTACTGGAATAATACGTACAGCTGTAGTCTTTGCATTAATCATTCCAATGGCCATCTCATCAGCAATAATACCTGAAATAGTTGCTGCACTTGTTGAACCTGGTATAGCTACCATATCAAGCCCTACTGAACATACGCAAGTCATAGCTTCAAGCTTTTCTATAGTTAAAGCACCTTGTTCTGCTGCACGAATCATGCCATGGTCTTCACTAACAGGAATAAAAGCACCACTTAAGCCTCCCACATATGAAGAGGCCATTACCCCACCTTTTTTAACACAGTCATTAAGAATAGCAAGCGCAGCAGTCGTGCCAGGTGCTCCTATCATCTCAATACCCATCTCTTCTATAATCTCAGCAATACTATCACCTACAGCTGGTGTAGGTGCAAGAGATAAGTCAATAATGCCAAATGGCACGCCTAAAATTTGTGACGCTTCTTTTGCAACCATCTGCCCCGCTCTTGTAATTTTAAAAGCAGTTCTCTTAACCATTTCACACATTGTTTCAAAATCTTGACCTCTTACATTTTCTAAAGCTTTCTTGACAACGCCCGGTCCACTTACTCCGACATTAATGACAAGATCTCTTTCTCCAACGCCATGAAATGCTCCTGCCATAAAAGGGTTGTCTTCCGGTGCATTGCAAAACACTACTAATTTTGCACAACCAATGCTTCCTCTATCTGCTGTACGCAAGGAGGTCGCTTTAATAATTTCACCAATTCTTTTAACAGCGTCCATATTAATGCCCGAACGCGTAGTTCCTAGATTAATGGAAGCACATACTCTTTCAGTTACATCTAACGCTTCTGGAATAGACTCTATAAGTACAGTATCTGCTGCTGAACAGCCTTTATGCACAAGAGCTGAAAACCCACCTAAAAAGTTGATCCCGACTGTCTTTGCAGCTCGGTCTAATGCTTTTGCAATAGGTACATATGAATTTGCCTTTGTTGCACCACCTATAAGGGCAATAGGCGTAACTGAAATACGTTTATTGACAATAGGAATACCATATTTTTTAGAAATATTTTCTCCTGTTTGTACTAAGTTTTCTGCTTTAGTTGTAATTTTATCATAAACATTCTGACAAAGTTTATCCATATCATCACTGATACAATCTAGTAAATTAATCCCCATTGTAATGGTACGAATATCTAAATTTTCTTCTTGTATCATTTTATTCGTTTCTTCTACCTCAAACCTTGATATCATATTATTATTCCTTTCTATTTGCCATAAACTCTTACTAACCTTTAGATTCTATGAATCTTTAGATTCTATGCATACTGTCAAATATATCTTGATGTTGAAGTTTAATATCTACCTCAATAGCTTTACCTAAATCTGAAAGCTTGTCTACAAGTTCAATAAATTCTACATTGGTATAGGTTAGATCTACGACCATTAGCATATTAAAATAGCCTTGTAAAATTGTTTGTGAAATATCTAAAATATTAACATTCTGATCGCTCAGAAGGGTACATACCTTTCCTATAATGCCAACTTTATCTTTTCCAATAACTGTAATAATCCCTTTCATTTCTAACCTCCTATTATTTTTTCCAATAAATTTTCAGTGCATCTCCATCTTGTAAATTGTCTGTTAATGCAGCTGCTTGTCCATTTTTTAATAATTGTATTGTTCCTTGTGGCTTTGTGAGATCAAATGTAATATAGTCAAATATACTTGCAAGCATATAAGAAGTTTCTTTTGCTGGAAGTATGACAACTTCTCCATTAACAGTAATAAAAATTTGCTCTGCATCATTCTCTTTGTCAGAAGTTATTTGAGTAGTGTCCAATGATTTATTATACATCATTTCTTCATCCGCAGTTGCTGGAACATCATCAATTAAAATTGCATCTCCATTTCGAATCTTATAATCTAGCTCTACTCTGCTTAAGTTAACCATTAGGATTTTGTTTTCATAGCTTATCGCAAGAAACTCAAGTAAATCTCCTAAATTATGAGGAGAAGTGACTTTTACATCATCATTTTCTTTGATTTGATAATCTAGAGATACATAATCACCATTAACTAGTACAATGGGTATTGTAAATGCAGTACCATTAACAGAAACCTTAATGATATCTTTAACATATTGTGAAACAGCAGCTTGTCCGTCAACTCCTGGGGTTGCCTTTTCAACTTGTATTAAGTCTTCTTCAGTAAGCATGTCATTAATTGTAGCTTGTTTGCCATTTAACAGTATGTTTGCTGGAATACCATTTTCTCCTTTTAAACGCTGACGTTCTCCATTTAGTTTAAACATAAGGGTTTTCCCTTTTTTGGGAAAGATTTCAGTATGTTCAATACCTGCTGCAACTATTGCATCTAATATAGTAAGTTTTTTAGCATTGAGGAGATCTATTTTACGATCGTTTAAAGTAACAGTTGTGAGCTCATTATATCTGCTTTGCATGCTTGTAATACAAATCCCAAGCGGTGTAATCATTTGAGGTTCATTAATAACTTCTGCTTGATCAATAACATTCACAACATTTTCTGCTGTTCTGAGTGCAACCCTTTCTGGAGCAATTTTTAAAAGCTTTGCCAAATTTTGCGTAACTGAAAGCATTTGACTTCCTCCACCTACACAAAATACTGCATTAGGAGAACTTTCACCATTTAATTCTAATATTTTATTTGCGATATTTTCAGTAAGCGTTTCTAAAGTAGGTAAAATAACTTGTCTTACTTCCTCTATAGTAACTTGATGCCTTATTCCCAATATATCATCAAATTCAATCATCTGGGATAAACTTAGCTGCTTTTTAATCTTTTCAGCAGTGTTAAAGTCAACCAAATATTGATGCAATATAGCCTCTGTCACTTCGTCTCCAGCTATAGGAATCATGCCATAGGCTACCACACTTCCACCTTTTGTAATCGCTATATCAGATGTTCCTGCTCCTATATCTACCAAAGCTAAATTGAGAAGTCTTAAATTATCTGGAATAACTGCATTGATAGCAGCTATAGGTTCTAATGTAAGATTGATAACTTTAAGTCCTGCTCTTTCTGTTACTGCATACAAACTATCAATCACCAGTTTAGGCAAAAAAGTCGCGATAATCTTTGCACTTATGCTTGTCCCCTTATGTCCTTCTAAACTAGTTATAATATAACCATCTAAATAGTAATTAATAACTGAATAAGCAACACAAAAATAATCCATTTTAGAACTTATTTTTTGTTGTTCCTCTTTTGCCTTTTCTACACCATAAAGTTCTAAGTTATGTACATCAGATAATGTAAACTCTTGAACCTCTTCATAGGTATTATCAACAGATACAATCTGTGTGCTAAGAGCCCTTCCCGCTGCCGCAATTGCAACATCCGTTAACTGCGTACTTAGTTTTTGCTCTAAAGCTGTTTTTACTTGATAAACTGCTCGAGATACTTTTTGTATATCATGAATTTGCCCATCTAGCATAGCTCTTTCTTCATGCTCTATACTTTCATATGCTAAAATAACAAATTTATTATTTTCTTTATAGCCTACAGTGCCTATAATCGTTCTTGTACCAATATCAAGTCCAAAAATCAATTCTTCATTTGTATAACGTCCCACATTAACGCCTCCTACTCTCTAAGTATACTTTGCATTAACCTAACATGAATTTTAGGATGTATTGTGTTAATATAACAGTGTGTTGCAAGTTCAAAGCCAGCCCACTGGGTAAGCCTTGGAATAATCTTAATATGAAAGTGATAATCTAGAGAATTATGAAGCCCTCCACTCATAAAGCAGATATTAAACTCACAATTTTGCTTGAGCTTATCATAAGCTGATAAAAGTATTTTTAACAACTCACCTGCTGATTCAAGTTCTTGAGGTTGTAAATCTCCATAATGCTTTCTATGCACTTTAGGCACTAACCATGTTTCATGTTCAAATTCCGAAGGTGTAGGTGCTATGGCTATCCATGTATCATTTTCAAAAATAACATCTTCCTTCTTAGTTTCTTGCAATTTGTGACATAGATAACATTTTTTCGCCCAATCTTGATAGGCATTGTAATGTTCATACTGGTGCAGCATCTGATAAGGAATTTGACTTAGTGCAACAATTTGCCAATGCGAGTGACTAATACTCGCGCCAGCGCTTTTTCCATAATTTTTAAAGATTTGAATAAATCCAATCTTAGGATCCTGAGCAATTTGCCTCCACCTTGTTTGCATTGCATCAAGAAGTATATGCCAATGTGGAGTCGTGAAATCTTTTGGACATTCTAGGTGTCTTGATGTATCTATAACAACATCATGAACCCCATAAAGCCCTTGGTTATAGCTGCATATAGGATACTTATTATTAACTATTTTTACTAAAAAATCATTTTCTTGTTTGACTTCAAGATGTACCTGTTCAATATCTGATTCATGCCCAGGGCAAAAAGGACATGAATCAGAACGCTCATTAATAGAGGGCCTAGCTTTTCTATTTTCAGCAATGATACAGTTTTTGATCAAATAATAATCTTCATCTATCATAAGATTTTTTGCCTTTCTTTTTTATCATTTTACTATATCCTTTATTAAATGAAAAGTAATAATATTAATAAAACCAAGAAGTAGCCTACTTAATCAGCAGACTACTCAATCATCCATTCTTCTACATTTGCAAAAATATTTAATGGTGTTAGTTTAATTGAGCCACCTATTTTATCCTTAGTAATAAGTACCTTTCTCTTAAAAAACAAACTAATATAAGGGTTTTCTTGTGAAAAATACTGTTGAAATTTAGCATACGTATGAATATTTGATCCTTCTGTTGCTAAGAATGCTTGCTGTAACAACTCATCCATTTTTTCATCTTTGTAATTAATATAATTTTCACCACTAATTATCTTACTTGAATGAAGTGCAAAACTTAAATCAAGCGCATAAGACAGCTGCCATCCTCCTAAAAAAGCATCATATTGTTTTGTTTCTATTCGTGATAAATAAATATCTCTTTCTACTACTTCCACATTAACTTCAATACCAATATCTTTATACATCCGCTTTATCTCATCGGCTATTTTAATTCTATCTTTATTTTCGGCGTTCACTAAAAGATTAAAAGAAAAAGGAATATCATTTTTAGTTATGAGCCCACTTTTACTATCTCGCTCATAGCCTTCTTGTGTTAAAAGCAATTTTGCCTTTTCTTTATCATGTTCTTGAATCTTTAAAGTTTTATCGTATAAGTACGATGATGGACTAATAGGTGTATCTGTTACAAGCGCATGATCTAAATAATATAAATAGACCATTTTTTGCCTATCTAATGCATAAAGCATTGCCCTTCGTACATTACTGTTTTGAAACATAACTTTATTAAAATTAAGTCCCATAAACTCATATATATTAGAAGTGAACTCATAAGATTTTGAAGATTTGTCACTCGCATACTTACCCCATTCAGTAATATTGGTATAAACAACATCGATTAAATTTTGCTTAAAAGAATGTAAGCTACTTTCTTCATCCGGGATAATACTCACTTCTATTTCTTCAATATGCGGTGTCCCTTTAAAATAATGATTATTAACTCCAAGCTTAATATGTTTAAGAGGTGTCATTGATTTAAAAAGATAAGGTCCTGAACCAATAGGAATAATACTTAGCGCATCACTTTCGGCTACATCATAAATGTGCTGAGGAATAATGGGAAAAAATAGAGTTTGTAAAATACTGCTAAAAGGCTGTCTATATAAAATTTTCATTGTTGTATCATCTAGTTTTTCTAAACTTGCAACATTCTCAATTGCTTGTCTGTAGGGGCTATCGGGTATTTTTTGAATTTGCTGCAGTGTAAAAATAACATCATCTGTTGTGAGTGGCATCCCATCATGCCAGTTAATATCGTGATTTAATGTGATAGTAATAGCAGTATTATTTTCATTAAGCATCCATGAATGTGCTATGTTAGCACTTATTGTCCCATTTTCTTCAATATTAACAAGAGGGCTAAATAATAAATACAATGTTTGCTGTACATTATCTTGCGTATTGTAGAGCGGATTAAGTGTTGTTGGAACGTTCATTGCAATAGTCATCTTATTTTCTGAAGGTTTGTTGTCATTATTTGTGCGTGATAGTTCCTGAGTTGGTATATTATTAACAGGTTCATCTCTAACAACCATGTTAATAGTTCCACAACCCATACATAAAGTTAAAGTAACTAAGCTAACAACGAGCATCTTATAACCTTTAATCATCTTACTATTTCCTCCTTAGTACCTATATAAAAATTTATAGAACTTGTAATGCAAGTTAACACGCTTTACATATAAGCTTGTTTCTTTAAAAGGGATAACATCCAATGATTTGCCATCTTGACTATATTCTGGATTTCTTCGCCACTTGGCTACATTACCAGTTCCAGCATTATATGCAGCTAGTGCTAAATCAACATTATCATCATATTGTCTAATGAGTTTAGACATATACCAGCATCCAATCTGTATATTCACATGTGGTTTAAAAAGCACCTCATGACTATAGTTTTTAATAGCAATTTGCTCAGCTCCCCATGCTCCAGTTTTATCCATAATTTGCATAAGTCCTTTTGCTCCGCTTCGCGATATGGCATGTGGGTCATATTTACTCTCTGTCTTCATAATAGCATAAATAAGAAGCGGGTCCACTTCGTACTCCTTGGCGTATTTATATACGATCTCTTTATACTTTTGAGGATATAGACTATAAATACCTATGACAATTAAACTTATACAGATGATTATCTTTGTTATCAGTTTTATTTTAACTATTTTTTTCAAAACCAAAACCCCTTATAAATGAACTAATAATTTTTTTATCTGTCCTCTAGTCTCTTCAAGAGATAAACTATTATCTATTATTTCATCTGCTATCTGGGTAAATTCTTCCCATTTCTTCTGAGCTTTAAACCGCTCTAATATTTGTTGTTTAGTTAATCCTTGTCTTTTCATAATACGAGGTATTCTTATCGCATCATCAGCATATACAGCAATCACTTTGTCGGTTAAACGCTCAAGACCAATTTCTATCAAAAGAGCAGCGTCAATAATAACAAGTTCAAAATTCCCATCTTGTCTGGCACTCTCAATTTGTCTTTTTACTTCATTATAGATTAATGGATGTGTGATGCAATTAAGAAGCTGTAACTTTTTCGGGTCACTAAACACTATTTCTCCTAATTTTTGTCTTATAATATTGCCACCTTTGGATAAAATACAAGATCCAAATGCACTGATAATAGGTTGATATGCAGCATGCCCCTTAAGTAAAAGATCATGCCCTATCTCATCTGCTGAAATAATAAAGGTTTTTTTATAGTGCTTAATAAGCGAAACAACTGTTGTCTTACCAACACCTATTCCTCCAACTATTCCTATAACTTTCATACACCATCTCCTACTTTGTTTCTAACCAATTATTCCCCTGATGCACATCTACACTTAGTGGAACAAGCAGCTGTGCTGCATTTTCCATTTCATATTTGAGTAAACTTTTAACTGTCTCTATTTCTGTTTTATGTGTCTCAATGAGCAGTTCATCATGCACAGTTAAAATCAGTTTAGATTGCATACAATTTTCTTTTAATTTATGATAGACTTTCACCATAGCTATTTTAATAATATCTGCTGATGTCCCTTGAATAGGCGTATTCATAGCTACTCGCTTTCCGAATTCTCTCATATTATGATTGCTTGCTAATATTTCTGGAATCTCTCTTTTTCTATGAAACAATGTTGTTACATAACCTTTTTGCATAGCAAAGTCAATAGTAGCGTCAAGATAATATTTTACACTTGGATATTTTTCAAAATATCCTTCTATATATTTTTGAGCAGCCTTTTGAGTAATCTTCAAATCTTCTGCTAACGAAAATGCACTGATTCCATATACAATGCCAAAGTTAACTGCTTTAGCATTACTTCTTTGAAGGGATGTTACTTCTTCAAAAGGAACATTAAACACTTGCGATGCCGTTAAAGCATGTATATCAATATTGTTTTTAAAAGCATCTATAAGTATTGTGTCATCCGCCATATGAGCTAACACTCTCAGCTCTATTTGAGAGTAATCGCCATCTAAAAATACGTAGTCATCTGAGGATGGAATAAACATCTTTCTAATCCTTTTTCCCATTTCAAATTTAATTGGAATGTTTTGAAGGTTAGGTTCCGTGCTGCTTAACCGCCCTGTAGCTGTAATCGTTTGATTAAATGTAGAATGGATTTTTTGATCTTGTCCTAACACATTGATAAGTCCATCGACATAGGTAGACTTAAGCTTAATATATTGTCTATATTCAAGGATTTTCTGAACTATAGGATATTCATTTTTTAATGTTTCTAAAATTTCTGCTGCAGTTGAATAGCCAGTTTTAGTCTTTTTACCAGAAGGAAGCTTCATTTTTTCAAATAATACAACTCCTAGCTGTTTAGGAGAGTTAATATTAAAAGTTTCTTCCGCTTCATTGTAAATTTCTTTTGAGATATTATCAATAAGCAACTGAAGTTCCACGCCATATTCTTCTAAGTTTTTTACATCTACTGTAATACCTTGTATCTCCATATTAAATAAAACTTCGATGAGCGGCATTTCTATCTCATAAAAGAGTTTATCCATGTTAGATTCAACCATCTTTTCATGCATGATGCGTCTAGATTCCCTGGTAATATAGGCTCTCTTGCCAAGGTTCATCATTCTAATGTCTTTTTCTAGGTCTTGCCATTTTCTTTGCGACTTACCTTTACCTAATAGATCTTCTAGGGATACAATTGCACAGTCTCCTAAAAAGATCTCCTGAATTTCTGCAATATCGTAGGTAGGACTTGTAGGATGCAGCAAATAAGCGGCAATAAAGGTATCAAACACTACGCCTTCAGCTTGTATATTAAATGTCCTATAGAGTTGATGTCTAAGAAGCTTACTATCATGAATAATTTTGTAATACATATCACTTGTAAAAAGTTTTTCAATGAGCTTCACACTCTCGCTATCAGTCACATTTGCTTCAAAGTATCCTATTTGATTTTCAGTACAACAAACAAACCCAAATATCGTCTCTTCAATATAATAGCTTATTCCTATTTCTTGATGCTTAAGTGTCTCTAAGAAATCGGAAAAAGCTTGCTTATCCCAACAAGTAATATCTAACTGCTTTTGTTCTTGTCTTTTAGCTGTTCTTGGTAACTTATTAACTAAAGATTTAAATTCCAATTCTTTAAATACTTCATAAGCTTCTTCACTCAAGGTTAAATCATATTTAAAATCGTCCCACTCATAATTAAGCGGGACATCACAAACAATCGTTGCAAGCATTTTACTGTCTCTTGCATCGTTTGCATAGATTATTAAATTTTCTTTTAACTTTTTTTGTGTTATATGGTCAATGTTGTCTAAAAGATTCTCAATACTTCCATACTCTTTAATTAATTTAATAGCTGTTTTTTCTCCAATTCCTGGAACTCCTTTAATATTATCTGATGGATCTCCCATAAGTCCTTTAACATCAATAAATTGCTTAGGTGTAACCCCATAAGTGTCTTGTACTGTCTGCGCAAAAAAACTCTCTATCTCCGTCCCAGTCTTTTTTGTTCGTGGCATCTTAACTTGAATGTACTCTGAGGTGATTTGAAATAAGTCGCGATCACCAGATACTACAATAACTTCCATATCATTTGCCTCTGCCGATTTTGCAAGGGTTCCTAGCACATCATCGGCCTCATAGCGCTCTTTCTCAATGACATAGATATCCAGTATTTTTAGTACTTTTTTAAGGAGTGGGATTTGGGGACGGAGCTCATCTGGCATTCCTTTTCGATTTCCTTTATAGTCTTTTGAAAGTTCATGTCTAAAAGTAGGTACACTAAGATCAAATGTCACGCCTAAAAGATGAGGCTTTTCTTTTTCGATTATACTTAACATAATATTTAAAAAACCATAAACTGCATTGGTATAAATACCTTGTTTGTTAGTCAGTAGCGGTACGCCATAAAAGGCCCTATTTGCTATACTGTGTCCATCAAATAAAAGTAATTTTTGTTTCACACTGCACCTCTTTAATAGATTTTAAAATATCTATCTTCTCTTTTCATATTTTTCCATTATAACATACTTTACATATGTTGCATACTTTATGTATATTACATACTTTATTTATATTGTATACTCCATATATGCTGTATAATAACTTTTATAGTAGTATTTATAAAAAAACAAGCGATTATAGACTCTAATCACTTGTCGATTATTGGTGTATAAGATAACTAATCCTCTATCTGTTTAATAAAATCTAATGTTTTAAATGATTTTTCAATATGAAAGCGGCTATAAAGATTACATACAGATTCTAATTCATTTAAAATAGTAGCATTAACCTGAAAGCTAAATAATTGCTTAATCGGTGTGTGAGTGATATGTTTCATCGTATATAACGTACTAAAGCTAATATCTGAATGCTTTTGATGATATGGTATACAGCTTTCACACACTAAACCTCCACTTTCATATACAAAGATATACGTATTTTCCGGATCTTCTCTTAAGGGCCTAGAACACTCTACACACTGCTTTAGTTCTGGCATGAAGCCTAATATACTAAGAGCTCTAAGTTCAAAAATACATCGAATAAGCTTAAGTGGATGTTTGTTTTTAACCAATGAATGAAGTGTCATAAGTGTCAAGCTTAACAAAGTTTCATTATCAGGTCCTCCTTGTTCTACTTGAGCCACTTCTGCAACAAATTCTAAAATATAACTTGCATAGCTTAGCACAGTTAAATCATTTCTTAGTTCGTGAAACATATTAATTATCTCTACATTCATTAACCGATATGTATCTTTATATGCCGTTAGCATAAATTCCCCATAAACAAAAAGCTGAGTGCCTGAAGCCAAACTATTATCATATTTCTTAGATTTTGGAGCTATAGCCTGAATCTTTCCAAGATCCTTTGTAAAGAGAGTAATATATTTATCACTCTCTCCTACAATTGACTCTTTTACAACTAATGCTTTAGTTTTTATAATCACAGCACATTCATCCTGCCTCATTCGTATTTATCGCATCATCTGATATTTGAACCTTATTATTATATTCTGTTTCATACTCTTTAAATCCTAAATACATACTAATGTCACCTGTTGCTTCAAAATAATTCCACAATTGTTGTAGCATCTTTTATCTGCCCCCTCATAAGTATCTTTACTTATAAGATGTGCAAATTTTAACTTACTATGCTACAAAAAATATACCATTTCCAAAACCCTTGACAACTTAATTAATACGTATCTTTACCATTATATCCATAATTTTTGAGCAGAAAATCGCTGTCTCTCCAATTCTTCTTGATCTTTACCCATAAGTTTAAATAGATTTTGGAACCAAGGAGTCTCTCTGCATCATACCTTGCCTTCGACCCTATTTCCTTAATCATTTGACCTTGTTTGCCAATAATAATCCTCTTATGAGAATCTCTTTCACAAACTATCGTTGCCTCAATATCAACAATGTCTGAGTCTTCACGTTTCGCCATGCTTTCAATTTCTACAGCAATACCATGTGGGATTTCCTTATCAAGTAAATGAAGTGATTTTTCACGAATAATTTCTGCCACTAATTGTCTTTCTGGTTGGTCTGTAATCATATCTTCTGGGAAAAACTTCGGTCCTTCTGGTAAATACCTGGGGATACAGGCTAATAAAGCTTCTACATTAGTACCTTCATATGCTGATAAAGGAATAACTTCTGCAAAATCATGAACTGCTCTATAGCGTTCTATTGTTTTAATGACCTGCTCTTTAGAAACCCCATCTATTTTATTAATACATAAAAAGACAGGAGTCTGAATAGACTTTAATCTTTCTATGATCTGACTATCTAATTTTCCGATTATCGGTTCTGCCTCAACTAAATAGAATATGGCATCTACCTCATTTAAAGTAGTAGTAGCTGCCTTTACCATATATTCTCCTAATTTATTTTTAGGTGTATGAATACCAGGGGTATCAATAAATATAGCTTGAAAGCTTTCTTTTGTAAGAATCGTTTGAATACGATTTCTAGTGGTTTGTGGCTTATTTGACATAATGGCTATTTTTTCACCAATTAATCTGTTCATCAAAGTTGATTTACCTACATTAGGTCTTCCTATAATAGATACAAACCCTGATTTAAATTGTTCCTTCATTTGTTTCCTCCTTGGTATATTTATGCTTATTTTTAGATTAAATCTTCTTTTGTAAAGGAATAAGGGAATATCTCATTTAATTTAATAATTTTTATTTCTCCTTTATTATTTTCAAAAATAAGGTTGCCCTCTTTCATAAATTCAGCGATAACTTGTCTGCATATCCCACAAGGATATGTAAAATCACCAGAACTACTGACTACTGCAATATCTGTTATTTCTTTTTCCCCTTCAGATATTGCCTTAAATAAAGCTGTTCTTTCTGCACAGTTTGTAGCCCCATAGGATGCATTTTCTATATTACATCCTGTATATATTTTCCCACTTTTTGTAAGAACTGCTGCACCTACATTAAAATTAGAGTATGGCGTATATGCATAGGCCATAGCCTCTTTTGCTTTTATTAAAAGTTGTTTATATTGGTCCATTTTATATCATCCCCTATCTTGAAATATTTAATAAATTCAATATGTGTTCCTGCTTATTAAACATCACCTTTTCATCTGCTTCATTCATATGATCGTATCCTAGCAAATGGAGCATACTATGAATAATCAAGAAACAAATCTCTCTTTTTAAAGTATGTCCATATTCTTCTGCTTGTTGCACTGCCTTTTCATGGCATAAAATTATATCTCCTAGCATCACTTGGTGAGGCTCTACTTCTTCCCATGCTATTTTCCCATTGCTAGATACATCTATTTGAGGAAATGATAATACATCTGTTGACTTATCAATAGATCTATACTGCTTATTAATCGCCTGAATCTCTAAGGTATCTACAACTATTAAGCTAATTTCTACATCAAAAGGTACCTTTTCCTCATCTAAGCATTTTTCTATAACACGATATACTTCTTGTAAAATCTCTGGATAATCTTCAAAAAAATGCTGTTCATCCTCTAAGTATACTTGCACTTTATTTATCAGTCCTTTCTGGGTACTGTATTCTTTCATGATACATTCCTTTTAACATTTTGCTAAAAGAGTTAATAATTTTATCTATATCTGAGATATAAAGCTCACAATTATCTAGCTGTCCCTCTTCTAATTTTTGCTTAACCATTTTACGCACAATTTGTTCAATGGTAAGCTCCACCCCGAGCTTATCCTGCATGGATCTCACAGTTGCTTCAACAACATCTGCAAGCATTATAAGAGCTGCTTCTTTAGTTCTTGGTTTTGGACCTTTATATCTAAATTGATCTTCTTTAATAAATTCTCCTTTTTGCTCTTTTGCTTTGATATAAAAATACTGCATAACACTCGTTCCATGATGCTCTTTAATCATATCTTTAATATAGACAGGCAAGTTATACTGAGTTGCTAAATCAAGCCCATGTGCCACATGCGAAATAATGACCTGACAACTTTTAATAGGATCCATAATATCATGAGGATTTTCTAGATTCTGATTTTCTTTAAAATAGTTGCTAGATGCAATCTTTCCAATATCATGATAATAGCCCCCGACTCTTGCCATAAGTGGGTTTGCCCCTATAGCATCAGCTGCTGTTTCAGCTAGATTAGCTACTAGTAAGCTATGATAATAAGTCCCTGTGGCTTCTAGAAGCAGCCTCTTTAAAACGGGCTGGTTGGGATTAGTAAGCTCCAAAAGCTGTAAAGGCGTTACAAAGCCAAAAGCGAACTCAAGTAAAGGCAGTGTCCCTACCACTACAACCACTGAAATAAATCCTATTACAAATGCTATCCCTGCTTCAATAATAATATTAATCGTAATGTCTGCTCCTATAAATAACTTAAGTGCTAGATAGGTACTCAGCTGAATAACTCCTATAACGAGTGCGCTTTTCATAGTCCTTTTACGTTCTTGCATATTTCCAACTACCAAAATACTTAAGATGCCTGTAATCATAAAATAAACTATAAATAAAATATCTCCCTTAAGTATGATAGCTGCAAATACGACAAGTATCATATTAATAATAAGTGCAGTATCTACATCTACAAGTAGCGCAATAATGATAGGTGCCACCGCAAACGGCAAGTATACAAATGTGCGCCCGAGCATCATGCGAATGATACCAATAGATAAAATATACAAAATCATAATAAGATAGACTTGCTTATCTTGCAGTTCTTTAAGTCCATGACTGCGTTTAATATATCTTAAAACAAAAATCAAGATTAAAACAATAAGTAGACTAATCCCTAAATAATGTTTATATTTTGTATTTTTATTTGTGTCTAAATAACCTACTTTATCTAAAATATTATAGATTTCTTCAGTAACGCGTGTCCCTTTCTCAAGGATCGTCTCTCCCTGCAAAATAAAAACAGGGTCTACTTTCTCTCTTTCTAACTTTTTAGCTTCATTTGTAGCTGCTTCATCAAAAATCACATTTGGCTTAATAACTGTTGTTAAAATGCCCTCTGCAACTTTTTGATAAGTGACACTTAACTTTGTTTCTTCTAGCATACTTTTAATCTCTAATACCTTATTAAGATCATCTGTTTGTATCCCCTCTTCAAAAAGTTTAACAGCGATATGGATACATTCTTCTTTCATATAATTTAAGTCTTGTGTTCGCATACTGAGTAAAGTCTCATATTCATCTTTATAAAGTCCAATAGGTGATCTGCTTCTTAAGACTTCAAGGGAAGACTGATCAAGTCTTTCAGCAACGTCCGTTGTTTGAATAGAATCCGTATACTCAAAGAGAAGTTCTATATCCGCTATAGCTTTTTCTTGAACTTTAATATCTGCTTTATATTTTGGCAAAATACCTTTTTCAGCAAGTTCCCTCTTTCTACGCGTTGCCATCTCATTTTCAACTTGATAAGGCGCATATATTGTATCTCTTGCGATCTGTCCAATTTGGAGGGATACTTTCCTTGTAAAAAAATTCCCAGATATTACTGCTAAAAAAGTTACTATCACACAAATCATTAAACTAAATACTTTTAAATAGCTGCTTTTCTTTATCATTTGTACCCTCCCCCTTCATTAAAACCGCTTAATGCTCCTTTCTATTTTCAAATACATCATAGGCATCCACGATCTTTTGTACAAGAGGATGTCTTACAACATCATTTCTATCTAGATAACTAAATCCAATGCCTTTTACATCCCCTAGCACTCGGAGTGCTTCTTTAAGCCCGCTGCATTTTTCGCTTGGTAAATCTACTTGCGTAAGATCTCCGGTAATGACAACTTTTGAATTAAAACCAATACGTGTTAAAAACATTTTCATTTGTTGAGTGGTCGTATTTTGTGCTTCATCTAATACAATAAAGGCATTACTTAGTGTTCGTCCTCGCATATAAGCAAGTGGTGCAACTTCTATAAGTCCTTTTTCCATGTTTTTCTCAAAATTCTCTGATCCCATAATCTCAAAAAGAGCATCATAAAGCGGTCTAAGATAAGGGTCAACCTT
Source organism: uncultured Clostridia bacterium (assembly GCA_937921505.1). Classification (GTDB taxonomy): domain Bacteria; phylum Bacillota; class Clostridia; order Lachnospirales; family Cellulosilyticaceae; genus FMMP01. Next base: position 70,075 of record CAKZUB010000032.1, read on the forward strand.
ACTTTGAAGATCTCCTGGCAGAAAACCCAACTTTTCGCCGGCTTCAATAGCTGGCCTTGTTAAAATAATTTTGCTGATCTCATTTTTGCGAAAAGCATTAACGGCCATTGCCATTGCCAAATATGTCTTTCCTGTTCCTGCTGGCCCTACTCCAAACACTATCACATTCTCTTTTATATTCTTAATATATTCACTTTGTCCAATAGTTTTAGATTTTATAGGTTTTCCCAGATGTGTAAGTGTTACAATATCACCATTAACATCTTGTAATTTTTTTTCTTGTCTTTTTTTGAGTGTATCCATTGTATAATTAACCATTTGAGTATCTATACTTTCACCTTTTTTCGCAAATTCAACCAATTTTTTTATAATTTCAGCAGCAAGTCTTACCTTTTCGTCTTCTCCTGTAATTTTAATCTTATCATCTCTTATGACAAAACTTACGTCAAGATCTTTTTCTAATAAGATAATATGTTCATCAAATTGTCCAAAAACACCTGCGATATAGCAAGAAGGTACTTCGAGTTTTCTTTCTATAATACTCATTTTTAGTTTTCTCCTTCACTTTGCAATTCTACAGCATAACCAATGTCTTCTTCAGCAATCACATTGAGTGTTGCACTAATAGCATTTCCCATTTTAGTAAAAAAGACATCCCTTTTTAAAATAATTGCTGTATCAGATAAGTTTTTACTCAAATTCTCCCATAAGCTTGCAACAAGTTGATCTTTTGCATCTTCTTCTGAAATTTCAGTAACTACTGGTACATACTCTAATCTTTCTTCAATTTCAAGTGCAAAGGGCAAGGGAAATAGTTTTGTAATTCTTAACTGATTAGTTGTAATCACACGATCATAATACTTGAAAGAGAATTTTTGATTGATCAAAGGAATAGATTGATTAAAAAGCTTTAAGCTATACTTCTTACTCATATGATCTGTATAGTCTTTACTGATTTGCTGGATAGAAATATTCCCTTGTAAACTATATGTTGTTTTCCCCTTAATATTTGCTCTAGCTGCTGTAAAATACATATTAGGCTCATCTAGACCTAGAGGCATTTGTCCTGTAACTAATATATCGCCTTTTTTTACTATATCACCCTTTTTAACAAGAGGCATGCCTTTATAGGTAGCAATATAAGTAATCAGTGCATCTCTTTTTGTAATAATATTACAAGGAATATTTTGATCATTAATCTGAGGCCTCGGCACTACTTCTGCTACTTGCACAACTAGGCGTGTCCCTTCGAATTTTATACCTGCCCATACAACGTCTGAATATTGATTAACCAAATATTGTTCAGCTTCCCTTAAATTAAGTTTATATTTAAGTTTACCAACGCTATATCCCTTTTTTTCTAAAGAATTAATAATATCGAGGCTGCTAATCCTTTCATTACCCTCGACTTCTACAAGCCATACAAACGACGCAAGAAGCCAAATCATTGAAATGAATAACAAACTTCCAATTGTAAGCATCTTTCTTCTTTTATATTTATGAGCAATAAATGGAAAGCCTTTTTTAACCTTCGCCTTAAAACGACACCTTGCTTTTTTAGCATAAGGCTTGAGTCGTTTAAAATCTTTAATATTTGTTTTAAAATATATTTTATGGTCTTTTTCCTGTATGTCCCATAAATAAATATTATTATTGACAGCAAGATTGATAAATCTTTCCATTGAAAAACCACTTACTTCTACTATAACATACCCCCGTAAATAATTCCACAATGTTAAAAACAAAGTCATTCCTCCTTCTATTATACAACAAATGTAATATGAAGTATGTTCCCCTTAATGCATATTCTCTCTGCCGTCATATTCTTCGCTTCTAGTTCAATGCCATCTATTACCAATATCCCAGCTCTAGTATTTAATCTTATCTTTTGTCTTGTATATTCTAAGAGCCCACTAAAATTTTCAATATTGATTTCTTTGTTACCTATTAATGTAATAACTGGCATATTAGTAACAACTTCTGTAGGAATATCTAAAGCGTGTGTAAGCTGTTCTTGTATACTTTCTTTTTTTAAATAACTTATTTTTCTGTTTCTCTTCATACACATACATCCCCCTTATAGTTAATCATATGCACTTTATGGGACATGTAGAATAAAAAAGCCTAAATGTCTAAGGACACTTTAGGCTTTTACACTCTTTAAAATAAATTAATTTGTTATAATATGTCTATACATTTGTTGCAAAATAAGCTAATATAAAATATATTACTTCAATTTTAGAGTTAGCGAAAGGAGGCTTCGCGAAAGATGACTTTAGATGCCTATTTAAAATCAAAATCTATTCATTCTCCTATCGAAACGGAGGTCTATCACTGGCGTAACAACTACATATTAGATGGCTTTTTAGTAGACTTAGCTACCAAAAAAGGATTCGTGAAAAATTACACCGAGTTTAATCAAACAACCCTTTACTTAAATGCTAAAGACTTAGAGATGCTTATAGAAACCATCCAAAATTATATGGCTAGAAGATTTCCCTTTAAAGAAAGAACGAGCTTAGAAGTAGCAAAACTCAAATGGCAAAAAGCATTACATACTTTTGAACATTGCTTAAATACTATAGATTTCCAAAATTCTACCCTTTATTATTGTTGTACTTTATCAAATGAATAGTCTTATCTATAACCTATTTACTCTAAAAATAGCAATTTATTGTTGAGTAAATAGGTTTGTTTTATTTAAACGTACTATATAGTTTAAGTCTTTCTTCAACTAGGTGTTTTTCTTCTCCAGTAAGCGGAGTCGGCCTGTAATCATTACGCTCTTTAACAGATGAGATAGAGCACGGAATAATTTGGTTGTCAATAGATATAATGCCTTGATCCGTTAATTCAAAAGTTTCTTGATATATAAAAGAATCCTTATCTGATGGATTCCTATTACCTCCAAAGCAAAAGTTACCCATACTGTACACAATATTTCTTTCTTTGTAATTTTCAATGCCTTGTATAACATGAGGATGTGACCCTAGTATCAAATGAGCCCCTTCATCTATTGCATATTTTGCTAAATCCTTTTGAATCTGCACAGGATAATAACTTCCTTCTACTCCCCAGTGAAACATTACAATAATTAAATCAGAGTTGTTTTTCGCCTCACTCATTAGCTGCCTTAGATTATCTCTAACCCACTTATCACTTGACCATCCCTTCATACCTATTATCCCAATACGAATGCCTTTAAGGGTATCATAAAAGATGGTTTGCTCTCCAAAAAAGCCAATGCCTGCTTCTCTTAGAACGCGCTGCGTTTCATAATAACCTTCTTCTCCATAATCTCTGGTATGATTATTTGCTAAATTAACCACCTCAATACTGGCACCTGTTAAAATGTTTACATACTCCGGATCGCCTCTAAAAACAAACTCTTTTTGGACAGCAGTGCCCAAGCGCGTAAGTGGCCCTTCTAGATTGATAATAGTTAAATCATCTTGTTCAAAAATAGATTTTACATTTTCAAAAAAATAGTCGTATCCCTTTTCTTTAACTACCACATCAAACCTATTCCAGGTGCTTTGTTGCGCGCTATAACCTAACGTACAGTCTCCGACTGCACTTAAAGTGATTATCTTCTTTTCTTTTTCCTGACTAAGAGGTTCCATAGCACCCAGGCTTACCTCAGTGGTCCTTTCAGGAACTTGTAATAGAATAGGTTCTTCTAAATGCGTTTCTATAGATTCAGTATAGGAAGCTTCAACATATGTACTATTTATTATTTTTACACCAATTGTTAGAAGCGCTATCAGTATGCCTCCTAAAATACAAATCATCACAATAAGTTTTTTCATTTTCCACCTCCAAATCTCACCAATTATTTTTATCTCTCTCTATCCTATAAAAATTTAAATCTAAAAGCAACATATAATGTCCTATTTTTTTAGATAAGTGTTATATTTTTTATAAAAGGGGGTAAAATAGTTGTGTTAATGCTCATAAGTTGTAAAGGAGGATACTCATGTTTAAAAAAATATTAACTATACTGATAATAAGCTTATATTCATGCATGCCTTTCTACGCCGCTTCTGCCCCTTTAGAATCCTCCACCAGACCTCCTTGCACTAAAAGTTTAGATAATGCTAAAACTGATTGGTGGTTTATAAGAAATAAAGATCATACTCCTCCTCAATTTAACACCCACCTTAGTTATGACTTAGGAAAATATGATGCGATATGTCTAGGTGATACTAGTCGAAAAGTCCTCTATCTAACTTTTGATGAGGGCTATGAAAATGGATATACTCCTCTCATATTAGATGTTTTGAAAGAACAAGACGTCAAAGCACTATTTTTTGTAACTGCTACTTATATTACTGCAAATCCTGCCATTATAAAACGCATGGCAGATGAAGGTCATATTGTTGGAAACCATACCACCACCCACCCCTCTATGCCTAGTATCGCTGATAATGAACAAAAATTTAATTATGAGTTTACAACCGTAGCAAATAATTATAAAGAAGTTACATGTCAAGATATGCCGCCTTATTTTAGACCCCCAATGGGCCATTATTCCGAAAAATCACTCGCTATGACTCAAGCTCTTGGTTATCAAACAGTCTTTTGGAGTTTTGCTTATCCTGACTGGGACGTGAACAAGCAACCTTCTCATGCTAGAGCCAAAGAAATGATGATTAATGGTCTTCATAATGGAGGAATCTATTTACTTCATGCTGTTTCTAAGACTAATACGGAAGTTCTAGGGGATTTTATAAAAGAAGCAAGACAATTAGGCTATACTTTTGAATTACTTCCTTAAAATGTGCTTACTATCTTTTATAAATCCCAAAGGATCTACTGCACAGTTACTCACTCATTTAGTTGTACAGCAGACCTTTTAATTGTAAAAAAACAGATGCCCAGTAATTCTATTTTACGCATAGAATTACTGGGCATCTATTGAAATCTCATAAAATATACTTATAAATCCTACTGGTATATTTATGCTTTAAATGTGGCAATCTATACAAGAAATAATTACCTAAGGAGGTTTTACCATGTCAGATAAAGATATTGAAAAGTCCTACGAGCGTAGCGCCGAACGAATGCGCGGAGATAAAACTACTTTTGGCTCCAAACTAACTAATGAACACTCAAACGACCCTGTTACTCATGCAGACATTCACAACCGTATCAAAGTTCACTATGAGGATATTGAAAAATCCCCTTCTATGGAAGAAGTTCATAAATGGCAAAGAGACCACATCAAAAAAGATGATCAGTCTAAAGCTGGCTATCCTATGAATATCATCATTGATCCAGCTATGCGTGAAATGTATCAGGTTGTACATGATGCTGGTATGACTAATGTATTTGATAGATTTAGCGAACAACAACCTATTCAATGTAAATTCTGTATAGAAGGTCTCTCTTGTCAATTGTGTGCAAATGGCCCTTGCCGTATCAGCGAAAAGGTTCCTCGTGGCACTTGCGGAGTTGATGCGCATACTATGGTTGCTAGAAACTTTATGTATCGTCATGTAACTATCGGAACATCTGCAAATATCTTCCATTGTCATCAAGCTGCAAGAACTTTAAAAGCAGCAGGCGAACACCCTGAAAGTGGTCTTAAAATAAGAGATGAAGAGAAACTTAAAAAGTATGCAGATATGGCTGGACTTGATGCTAATAAGCCTATACCACAGTTAGCTGTAGATTTTGCTAATTGGGTGATTGACGATATTCACTCTCCCTATCATATTCCTTCAAAAACAGTTGAGGCCTTTGCTCCAACAAAGCGTAAGGAACTCTGGAGAGAACTTGGGTTATTCCCTGGTGGTGGTTACAGTGAAGTGGCCTATGCTCAGACCCGTTGTATGACAAACTTCACTTCAGATCCTGTTGAATTTCTATTAAATAGTGTAAGACTTGGTGTTGCTAATGAATATCAAGGATTATTCCTTTTAGACATTGTTCAAGAAATCTTAATGGGTACTCAAGAAATTGCACATAAAAAGCAAAATATGGGACTCTTAAAAGATCAGATGATTAACATTATTACAAATGGTCATATGCCGCTACTTGCTCATGTTGCTATTGATATGGCATCCAGTGATGAATGGCAGCAAAAGGCAAAAGACGCCGGTGCTGAAGGTATTCAAATACTAGGCCATGTATGCGAAGGACAACAGCTTATTAACTATGAGGGTACGCATCATCAAAAAGCTTATGGAGGTCAAGAAGGAGAATGGCTTTCTCAGGAATACTTGTTAGCTACTGGCGTTATAGACTTATTTATGTTTGATTATAACTGTACTGTACCCACAATGCCTCTTTTTGCTAAACGCTTTGGCACTAAACTATTAAGTACCCATCCCGTTATCAAACTGCAAGGTACCGAAACATTAGACTTTATCCCTGAAAAAATGCAAGAGCAAGCTGCTAAAGCATTAGACATGGCTATTGAAGCTTATAAAAAGCGTAAATCTGAAAACAGAAAGACTTATATCCCACCACACGTATCTGATTGTATGGTTGGATTTAGTACTGAATCTATAAAAAATGCTTTAGGCGGCAGCTTTGATCCTTTAATTGAACAAATAGCAAATGGTAATATTAGAGGTATTGCTACGATCGTAGGCTGTACAACTGCTAGATATGGACAAGGCGGCAGTAATATCTTTAAGATTACAAAAGGTCTTATTGAAAACAATATTCTTGTCTTATCAGGAGGGTGTACTTCATCTGTTATGCAATATACAGGTCTTACAAATCCTCAGGCAGCCGACGAATGCGGCGAAGGCTTAAAAGCTGTCTGCAAACAACTCGGCATACCTCCAGTTCTTTCTTATGGTGCTTGTGTAGATATTGGCAAGATGACTCACACTGCTAAGGAACTCGCTGATGCACTTAATGTTGATACGAATATGTTACCTTTAGTTATTGGTGCTCCAGAATATTTAGAGCAAAAAGCTGTTGCTGATGCCTGTACAGCTGTTGCACTTGGTTGGCTTGTCCATGTTGCTCCTGTTCCATCTATTACAGGCAGTGATGTTGTTGTGAAAACTCTCACTGAAACTACAGAAACTCTCGGACTTGGTAAAGTTGTTGTTGAAATGGATGCTGACAAAACAATTCAAATTTATATAGATCATATCGAAAAGAAACGCAAAGAATTAGGCCTTAACTAATTAGTATAGGCGTTAATATAAAAGTAAAATACCTTTTATATTAACGCCTATACCTTTCTATAGATGCTGTAAAATCATTTCATATAACTCTTCTGGCGTATCTGCTTGTACTAACTCATCGTTAACTAAAGCAAATGGACCCACCGCACAGTCTCCACAATAGCCCAAACAAGACTCTACTTCTATCGTTACATCATCCACTTCTTCTCTTAGCTGGTTAACAACATCTTCTGTTCCTTGTGAAAAATTATTTTCGCAGAATTTTATTTCTAACATGATAAATCTCTCCTTCGATATCCTATTATTTTATTTGTTCTGTTTTATTATTTCAGTGATCTCCTCAATAGATATACCTTTAAAGTCAGCTCTTCCCAGATCAACTTTATTTTCAATTGCAGTTTTAAATATTGGAGATATCTTGGTATTTCCAACTACAATTGCCCCTACTACCTTATTGTTACTTATTAATACTTTGCTATACATATTTTTGTCTGATTGATCCCAAATGATAAAATCAGTGGCTTGTTTTTCATCGATCACACCCATAGAAAAGATAGATATTCCAAATCCACTCAGGGTTGTAACGGGAACAATAGGTTTATATTTAACTTCTTTGCCTGCTAAATTATATCCTGCGACTTTCCCTTGTTCAATAGCCATATTCCATAACCCATGAATCTGATCATCAACCTCAGCTACATCCCCTGCAGCATATATACCTTCAATACTCGTTTCCATTTTTTCATTTACAATAATGCCTCGGTTAACTTTTATTCCAGAACCATCTAACCAAGCTATATTAGGCGAAAGTCCTATGGCATATAAAGCCATATCACAATGTCCAGTAGCTCCATCTTTCATCTTAAATCCATTTATTTTGTCTCCACCTAATAATTCATCTACTTGCGTATTTAGCATAACTTTAATGTTTTTGTTTTTAATACTTTGCTCAAGAATCTTAGATGCCTTTTCATCTAATTGTTTAGGCATCAGTCTTGGCTGAAGCTCTGTTATAATCACTCGCTTGCCCACTTGTGAAAGAATCCAAGCCGTCTCTAATCCTTGGATGCCTCCACCAATATTTAAAATGACTTGACTTTCATTTTCTTTCTCTATAATATTTTTTGCATCTTTTAGATTTCTTAAAGTAAGAACACCTTCTTTTTCAGTTCCTGTAATAAGTGGACGCATATTACTGGCTCCTGTCGCTACGAGAAGCTTGGTATATTTACTATGGCTGCCATCTTGAAAATACACTTGATTTAAAGATAGATCAATAGTCATTGCCTTTTTATCAATATAAATAGAAACCCCATTGGCTTTATACCATTCTTTTTTTTGAAGTAGTATATTGTCTTCTTCTAAAGTATTTAATAGTCCCTTAGACAATCTAATGCGGTTATAAGGATAATAACTTTCTTCACCAAACAGATGAATTTCACTCACTTCATCTACTGTTCTAAATGCTTTAATAGCTGATAAGGCTGCAATACCATTACCTATAATAACTACTCTATCTTTCAACCTTTTTATCTCACATCACCTTCCTATCATTTGTTAATGTAGATTTATTGTCTCACATTCATTTATAAACTATACCTTGTAAACTCTTAACTTCTAGCTTTTGCTTCTTGCTTAATGTAAAAATCCCCTATAAACCTTTACAATATACGACTTGCAAAGACTCATAGGGAATTAATTATTCTCTTATTATTTAATTACATTTGACCTTCAGCTATAAAAGTTGAGCAGTCTGTTTGTTCAACATTACTAGCATCTCTTGGTTGAACTTCTATTTGTTCTGCTGAGCAGTGGTCTCCTGACATATAATAATGACAAGTATTGACTACACATTTAATACCTTCGTTAGGATGATTCATTTTATTAACTTTCATTTTCTTTAACCTCCTAAAATTAGATGTTATTTAACAAAACTAGTTTGCACAATGTTAGATTGTTTAATACATAGAAATATAATGTAACTTTTACTAAATTCTATTTTTATCGTGTATTTAACTTTACTATGAGGTTAATAAAATAATTGTAGGTTTTTAATATTAAAATATAAAAAATCATATGTTATGCTTAAAATAGCTTAACATATGATTTTCTGATCAAACTTTTTTAAAAGCTACAATCTGTGGGTTTAAAATAAAGTTTGTAAAAGCAGAAGGCTCTAACGCTTGAAAATACGTTAGGACCTTTTTTATAATTTTGATTAAAGTTTGTATAAAATTTTTTATCCTATTTAATTTTGTTTGAATAAAGTTTGTATATTTTTATTTCTCAATTCGAATTCTTATTACAGGGTGAAAATAAAGATTAGGGTGTCCACCATTTGCTTTAATACTCTAAGAAAATCAAATACTTATCATATTCTTCTAATCTTCTTTTTATAATTTGATTATCTGGATTAAGTTTAATAGCGAAGTTAAAAAATGCTCTTGCTTTTTTATATTGTTTTATTTGATCATAAGCATGTCCTAGTTTTCCCACTATATAAAGCATACCTGGCGTTTGTTTGTTTATTTGTTCTAATATCATTATTGCTTTTTCTTGTTCATTGTTTAAGCCGTATGAGCATGCAAGTTTATACCTATAATCTAAATTCTCTGGACTTCTATCTTTAAGTTCTTCATAACACTTAATGCTCTCATCATATTTTTTCAAATCAAATAATATTCTTCCCTTTAAATAAAGAAGATCACCTTCAAATGCATTTCTTCTAATATCCTCAATCTTGTTAGTATCAATGTTTTTTAAAGCATCTAAACTATCAAAGAATCTTCCTTGTTTATAGTAAGTATATGCCATATGATATAAGACATCTTGTGACTTATTACTATTTTCATATTCATTTCTAAGTATCAACTCTGCCTTATCATATTCATTCTTTTTGTAAAAGCTTATTACACCCTCAATCCAGTCTTTTTCATAAATTTCTTGCTTAACATTTTTACTATAAGATACCAAGTTATTATTCTCATTAAAATTATCTTCTAAGTCTTGTTTAATTTCAGCAACATTCTTATATCTTTCCTCTGGATCTCTTTTAAGTAATTTTAATATAACCTCTTCAACTGAAAAAGATATATTGTCATTTATTTCTCTTGGCCTTGGATAGGGGATATTATTTATTAACTGATTTGCAGTTTCATGTGGCGTTCTGCCAGTTACAAATTTATAGAGTAATACTCCTAATGCATAGATATCAGAATTCAAATATCTCTTATTTGAACCTGCTACTTCTGGAGCCATATACGCCCATGTTCCTCCTCCATCAATTGTCTTGATAAATAAATCCTCTATTAATTTACTTGTTCCAAAATCCGTTATTTTAACTGTTTTTCCATCAGTTAATATATTTTGAGGTTTTATATCACCATGGCATATATTTTTTGAATGTATATATTCTACAGCATCAAGTATCTGTAAAAATAACTTATATATTTCTTCAAAAGTTCTTGGACTTTTAAAACCCGCTTCACAAAGTTCATCTGATAATTTATGTCCATTAAAATATTCCATCTCAATTAAAAATAGCCCCTCTATTCTTCCCATCCAATTGATTTTCACTACATTTTTATGGTAACTTCCGATGAATTCTCTTCCTTCTGATAAAGTACTATCTCCTCGTTCTTGATCCTTTGGTATTTTTAATGCTACAATTTCATCATTCTCAAGATTTATAGACTTCCATACAGTTCCAAAAGAACCTTCATCAATAAATTCTTTTAATAAATATTTTTCTCCAATATTAGTATCAACTTGTGGCTGAAAATTTACTGCTTTTTTCTTCATAGTCTATCCTACCTCTACCCATTGGTTTAATCTAAGACTTTCACTATTTCCTGTAGCAACACATCTGTAAATTAAATAGGTTGTTTTTACTCCCTTTATGCCTGGGACATACGTACCATTACTTTTTCTAAATCCATTATCAAATATAGAAATATAGTCATCTATGTCTCCTGGATTTTCTGCTGCATAACTCCAATATACAAACAATATAATAGGTACATTAGCATCTAATTGATGATATGCAATAAGTAAATTTTCTATTTTCTCTTTTACTTTCAAATCTTTTCTTCTGTTTTTTTCATACCTTTCAAATTCACATATTAAGACGGGTTCGTTATCTTCCTTTGAAAACCATATAGAGTCTGGTCTTACTTCACTCATTTTATCTCCATATGTTTCTATTCCCTCTGCAATATAATCACTATACATGGTATTCTCTTTATGGGGATATACTGGACATTCAGAAACAGCAGCAATTTCATCAATACATCTTCCTATTGCTGTAATATAATTAAGCCCTAAAGAGTGAACTGTTTCCGAATAATCTCTCACGCCAAAATGTGTCATCATAGGAAACATTTCATTTCTAATACTGCCAACTTTAAACTCTTCCTTTATAAAAGCTATGATCTTGTTTTTATTCATTAAATATCCCCCACTCCTTTATGACCTCCGGTGACTCTCCACCATGTATTAAGGCCTTAGTTCCTACTTTTACAAGCAGCGGCGCTGGGATAGATCTACCACAAATAAGCGCTTCTCCTGTAGATAAAGACGGTAATTCGTCAATGTCTGACTTAGAGAACATATCTGAAGTTTTTGCAATAAATCTCTGATCATCTGGATTTTTTAATCTCATAGTTATGATAGTATTACACTGTGACGTAACATCTGGATCAAGTTTTGACGGCCTTTGAGATATTATTGCAAAACCAACCCCAAACTTTCTTCCCTCAGCCGCAATCTTCTTTATTATCTTTTTAGATATACAAGGCACACCTGCTGGTGCAAAGTTATGACCTTCCTCATATACAAGGAAAGAAGGTCTTGTCTGTCTTTTTTTATCTGCTGCCGCCCGCATAACTTCACTTGATATAAGTGCTGTAATAATCTGTTTTGCATCATCTGATAATCCTTGTAAATCTACAATGACAAGTCTACCTACATTATTCCCTTTTTCTCCAATCATTTTATAGATATCTGTTGGTTCTCCTATTGCTCTTGTATAAAAACTTTTCGCTTCATTAATTACCCTTGTTAGTTTCATTGACGCAACAGCAGCACTTCTATTATTAAGTGCCTTTGCTTCACCCTCAGTTAATTTGTCCCATCTCTTTAATTCTTCAAGACCTCGTTCCTCTGAAAGCAAATAGGTTAAATCTTGAATATCACGAGGCGGATTACTAAATTTTGCTTTCCAATATCTTATAGCTACATCTAAAACTCTTTCTTGTGCCTCTGTAAGTCCAGGTAAAATAGATGATAAGTCATCCATGTCAAATCTATCAAATTGAAGTGCTAGATGATTATTCTTACCACTATATTTATAATCAAAGGACTCCATTTGCGGCGTATAAACTTTTATCCCCCCATCTGCATGCAATAGTTTTACAAATCTTTCCTGAATTCTTTCTAGGCTTTTTATCTCATTTTCATCTTGTATAAAGTCGAGATCCTCATTAAAATGTATTTCACCCTTTTCAAAGGCCTTTCCATATTCTCCATGAACATCGAAGACTACAACTGTACCGTTCATCTCAGCTACAAGTCTTTCGATAATCCTTCCTACTGTATAAGATTTACCTGAACCTGTCATTGCAAGAACAGCAAGATGCTCTGTAACTAGTTTATTAACATCAAGATATACTGGAACGATGTTGCTTCCTTTGTCATAGCCAATGAGGTTACCTATATTAAGACTTGTATTTTCATCAAATTTATAAAATTTCGCAAGAAACTCATAGTCAACCCCATAAACCTTTTCTCCCGGGTTTAACGGTCTTCTAGGGATTTTAATTTGACCGTTATTATCTCTATATCCAACTAGTTCAATACTGCCAAATAAGGTTTCACCCGTTATACTTGCCCCTGGCAAGATTTCAAGAGTCGAAAGCCCCTCTCCCATATTTGAATTATAGAGAATATTATTTCTTGTTATAGCAACTATTCTACCAAGCACAAAAGTTTCTCCATCTTCTTCTGACTCAGTATGTCTTATCTTTACGAATTCGCCTCTTTTAGCAGAAAAGCTATTTTCTAATACTATTTTTAAATCATTAGGATTCCCCGTATTGCCTATAAGTTTCCCTATATATTTATCCATATACCATTCTTCCCCCTATTCCTCAAATAAATCTAAATTCTCTTTCCATATACTTTCTAACGCTTCATTTTTAAGTGACTCTCTTGCTTGAACCTTGTAAAATTCAAGTATTCTATTTTTGCCATTATCAGTTGCCTCAATAGGCTTTAGAGCATATTTTGCATACCATAAAGGCATTGGTAATGCTTTTGCTTGATCAAATGTTATTAAGGATATTATTTGCGCGGCCAATTCATCAAGCATACTGGTATCCCAATCCTTAACAGTTCCAAGAACCTCTACAAGAAGTGGTGGCGTAGTATTCCCTGCTTTTATGTGCATCCCCATAAGTCCTACTTCTCTTAGTTCCTCCGGTTCAAGTCTGCTATCTTTATTTATTCCGTCATACTGAAAGGCCGCTGTTCTTGTCCTTTTTACAAGGATACCTGTCATTAATCTTTTAATCCCTACTTCTTGTAGTTTAGGCATTAAATCTCTCATTTTCACTATCATACTTTGATCTATATCATCTGGTATATACTTCATATTTTCGTCACTAAGTGCAAACATAACAGCACCAAATTTTTTATTTCCTACTGATGCAATCTTGACTCCATTTTTATTGAATGGATAAATATCCTCTTTATATTTCTCCCAAAACTTCAATATTGCCTTTTTACATTTATTATATAGATTAACTATATCCGTTCTTTCCTCTAATGGAGCATCCGCTCTTTCAAGTAAAAGTGGCACATCTAAAATCACTAGCTCTGGCTTTTCCTCTTCTTCCATAAGTTCATCAAGTAATTTATATACATTCATAATATCAATAAATCTTAGTTTCTTTTGGTTGTCTAAATCATCTATTTCATCTACATCAATTTTACTTTCTTGTCTTGTCTTATAGATCGTCCCCTCTTTGATTAACATATCTTGCCTTACTGCTCCTGCAACATAAAGGATCCCGCCAAAAGCATTAGACGTTCTATTTGAACATGCTATGCCTGATGCATGAATAGTAAAAGGATTTATGACCACAATATTTCTGATGACGCCGCCCTCTTTTAATGCAGGCGCAATTTTATCTATAAACCTCATCTTTGCAGACAACTTTGAAACTGTTGCTGGGAGTCCTAATTGAATATTAGCAACAATACTTTGTGATAGTGTTGTATTTCCTTGTTTAATGCCATCCATCTTTATTTTCCCTCCTCTCTTTTATTACGTTAATAAAGGCCTTTAAATTCTTTTCTACAGTTATCTTCATACCTTTATCCATTAATTTTTTATCATTGATATATTGATCTCTAACTAGTTCTTTATATTTCAGTGATAATATTTCCTCTTCAATTTTTGCTCCAAAATTTTTAAATATATTTGAAGCTATATCTTTATCTAGTTGTACTCCTGCTGCTAATAATATGATTAAAAATACATGGACATTGTCTATATCAACTTTATCATTATTTTTTTCAAACTTTTCTTGAGTACATGCTTTACCTTGCATGAAACGACTAAAACAATTTTTAAATTCATCCTCAAAATCCATCATTTTATAGTCTAATAACGGTAGTGTTACTACCGTTATTAGACCACTGCTTAAATTGTTTCTATAATTTATTCCAAAGGTTTTTCCATTTTCAAAGAACACTTTTTCCTTAACTGCCGCTTCAATTTCATAATCTAGAGGGATCTTATGATAAGATCCCTCTGTTTTTTTTACAATAATGCCCACAGAAGTATTAAAATATTCTCCCAAGTTTACTTCACGCCATGCTGGTAATAAGATTAATTGATTATCTTGATGCCGAAGCCATGCATTTAAAATATTTATCTCTTCTTTTTGCATCTTATTAAGAAGTATCCCCGGTATAATTAAAGTTCCTTTTTCAAGTGTATAAATGCTTACTATCTGACAAGTATAAAAGTTATTCAATATGCTATATTCGGTTCTATTTTTATACTCCTTTAGGATCTGTATAAGCATTATTACACCTCTACTTTGATTTTTATCAACTTAACTGCAATGAGCTCCTTCATTTCTTCTTCATAGTTATCCCAATCAATATTCCCATTTTTTGCAATGACTTCTTTATAAAAACTAAAGGTTGTTTTTTTAGTTTTAGTCGCATTTTTGAAGAAACTTTCGCCTTCATGAGTTAATGCATTCATTTTATTTTCTATAACTTTCTTAGTCTCTTCATATGTTTTTTCTTTTGGATATTCATCCATTCTTATTTCGATAGAAACTGGATTTTTGCCTTCTATATTTCTAATCTTATCAATAGTTGTAATTAATACCTCATCCCTAAAATCATTTTTCTTAGACTTTGCTAAGTTCCTTACATTGTTCTTATATCCCTCTACAACCCCAATTCTTTGATACATTGCTTCAATTCGTTTTTTAAGTAAATCAAGAAAAAGCTTTGGCTTACTCAGCATTTCTTGTTCATGATCTTCTATCTCCTCTTCAAGCCCCCCCTTTACAAAGAGATCTATTTCTTTAATACAATTGTTTAAGTTCTTGACTTCTGTATGATTATTCAAACCCTCTGGTGCATCTAAAAAATACTGAATCCATTTTTCACTTTCGGATTTCTTTTTATAAGCATCTATAATAAACTTAAAGTTGTTGTAAATGCCTTTATATTCACTTATAATACCCTTATCATTTGACCACTTCAACTCATTATCATCTAGCGGCTCTAAGCCACAGTCCTCTAATACTTCTTCTATTCTCTTTGCTGCCCCACTAAAATCTCCATCTTTTAATTTATAGGCAAGTGTGTTAATATCCAAAACCATAGTACCTGTCCCACTAACTGCCATTTTATTATAATCCATTGAATTCTGAAGTTCATTACAATACTTTTGAAGTATATTTGTAACAGGTGATATAGGGAGCATGATTTCTTCATAAGTACAACTATTCTTTATTTGCGCTACTTTTTCAAGAATACTCTTTTCTGCTGGTACTTTTAAGTTATTGATATAATCAATAAACAATCTGATATGTCTCATTCTAAACCAAAGGGGTTTATCTTTATCATCTATCTTAATATCTTTTATAATGTTTGGATTATAGGTTGTTATATTATTCCACATTTCTCTATCGTATATTTGGCTACATAATAATGTAAAATCTTCTACCTTAGAAAGGACTTCTTTAAAATGAGCATAGCTATTTTCATCTGTTTCTTCTAATATTTCTATCTTAAGGCTATCTTTAATCTTTTCTGCTTGCTTAAGTTGTACTTTATAATAAGGCATTTGATTTTCTTCAAGTACTTTAAGATACGGTCCATTAATGACTTTCTTCATGCTTTCTAGTTCTTTTTTACAATCCTCATCTAGCCATTTTTTAACTAAATCATATCTTCCATTTAATTCATATGAAGATATTCTCCCAATAAAGCCCTCTTGTGTCCTAATTAATAGATTGAGATCTGTCATAAATAAGAGCCACTGTTCTATTATTTTCTTTGGTTTAACTTCTTGAACAAGACTAAAAAAGAATTTATCCTGATAATTATTGATTGATTTATTGCTATTTGCATTAAACTTTAATATTCTATTAACACAACTGGGTATAGCTATGCTGAATTTATTTTCATCTTCTTTTATAAACAAACCCGTTTCCTTATATCCCTGACCTTCGTTTATCCTTCCTATGGATACATTTCTTAACGACATCTTGAGTTCTGTATACTGGGCATCTGAAAGTTTGTAATCTTTCTTACTTCCAAGCTCCTCAAAATCAAGATCATGAATCAGCATTTTCTTAAAAGCCGTTGACAAAACGCTGATCTGATCATCTGTATGCTTTTTATAAATAATAGGTCTTAAAATCCATCCTTCATCGTCTAATTTTTCAAACCATTCACAAGCCTTTACTTTAATAAAATCTCTTATTTTTCTTACTCTTTCTCTAAATGTTGAAGTAATAAAATTCTTATTTTCTCTTATATCAAGTATTTCTTTTGCAAGAGCTACTGCTTCTAGCATATCCTTTTGAAGTCTTGTTATATTAATAAAAATCAAACACTTACCTATACCTTCATACTTTTCCCTAACAAATTTCTCTGTATATTCCTGACTTATAATTGAGTCTGATATAACTATAATGGGGTGAACACCCTCTTTTAGCAATCTGCTATCTAAAAGAACATCTTTTAATTTTTCTTCATCTTTTCCCCAAATGATATCTACTATTTTCTCTCCGTGAACGTCAAGATAAGGGCCACTTTCTACTTTTGTTCTCACACAATCCACACCATTAATCGCATAAAAATTTTCATCTGGATAACTTAATTCCAATGCACGTGCCGCACCTGAAAGAATTCTCTTAACTTCTTCTTTTTTGTCTCTACTTCTTTGCGCTATTAACTTTTCAATTTCTTTGTTTTTTTCTGTGTCTGATACATATCCAAAATTATCTTTTTCAACTCTATATCTCTTATTTAGTCTACTCAGATAAGCAAAGTTTGGACCTATATATTCAGCCTCTGTTACTTCATCCATTTCTAATTGATCCTTGATATAGGCATAAATATATCTTGCTGCTTCCTCTACTTCTTCTTTTGGATAAAGCATTCTTACTTGATCTAAGAAAATTTCTTCTTCCTTCCCTACTATAAATTCATTGTCTTTTACACTTATAGAAAATGTTTTAAGACTCCTAAGTAAAACTGCTAGATCAAAACTCCCACCAAAATTACTTGTAAAATTGTCTTTTCCATCTCTCTTATAACCTTGACGATTTAAGTAAATGCCTAAATCCTCTTTCTTTAATTTGACACGATAAAATTCCTTAAAAAGTTTTTCCCCGTCTTCAGCCTTAGCTTCAATCATAGCCTTCATTTCTTCTTCAGAATAACTTGATTTCTTATCAGGTATTTGTTTTAGAAGGGCATGCTTTATCTTTTGTTTAAACCTATGATCGCATTGTATATAGTCAAAAGCTGGTTTATCAATGAGACTCTCTTTAAATCTATTACTTGAATTCAATATATTCTCAAATATGAATCCTGCCTCTTTTTTAATCGTTTCATCTTCTATCTTTTGATCGACATTATGCATGATGACATTGAACCAACCAAAGTTTCCCCCAGCAATGGTATAGGCCGCTTCAATAATCCCTTCTGGATAGTGATGTAGCATGCCTTTTTTATTAAGGTACTCTGTAAAATCTACTATATCTGCAAAAGAATTTTGAAGCATTTCATACATCTCAGTTCTTCTGTCTAGTGCGCCTATGCCTTGAATACTTCCACCGATAACCGTTGAGCATAAAAGCAAAAACGCTGCTTCAGGATATTTTTTTCTTGGATCTTCATGCTTGATTGCATTTGTGATAACCTGAATCGCTTCTCCATCGATTTTACTCTGCAATGCCTTATCTTTTTCTATGCCATACTTTGCAATTTCTCCCGCTGTTTCAAGTTCATCGCACACTATAAGGATCTGCTCAATATTAAACCGCTTAATATAATCTATGCCACTACGTGTTAAACTATCTAACTTATCTCTATCAATAACTAAGTCATCAAGCTTAACAGTGCCACTCTCCAATATTTTACCTAATTCTTCCCTATCAAACCCTACTACCGATAAAGCATCTTGAAGGCACTCCATAATTTTCCCTTGAATACTTCCATCTGACTCTTGGCTTAAATAAGATAATGCAGTATAAATACCATAAGCAACCCAATGATCGCCTATTAAATCTTCATGATACATCTGAGAGTATCTTATATAGAGCGGAAGCACTTTATCTTCAAAGTTAGATTTAAAAATTCTCACTTCTTTTTGCTCTCCATCATCATTTATAATCCAGCCTTTATCCATACCTAATGGCTCTGATATCACTTCAAACCCTATTCTTGATTTACCAATACCCCATTTAGATATAAGCGGAAATATCGTTGCCATGCCAGCAGTTTTCATAGTCTTTGTAAATGATCTAAAAGTATCGTAAAACTCCTTTTGTCCAACCATAGGTTGATTTAAAGGGAAATCACTTGTTCCAAACGGTGACCATATTGACATATTCCTTACCCCCTAATTGATAATTTCTAACTTTATTAATTGATAATCTTTTTTCCCAAACAATCCCCTCCCATGTCTTGGCTGTCCCTGCTCATGATCTAAAATCTTAAATAGTCCCTTATGAATACCTGTGATAAAATAATGGTCTATCCACTGATCATCATTTCTGTCATTTTCTCTATCCAGCTTATCATTTAACAAACAACCTACTAGCTCTAATGGAAAAAACCCCCTTGCATCTGAATGGTTTAATATGAGTGCTTTTAAGACCTCTATTTCATTTAAAACATCATCTAAAATCAAACTTTCGAAAACCCTAGCATCTATATCTTTTCTCATTCTCTGTTTATCAAAAGTATATTTTCCCTCTTCCCCTTCTTTCATCCACCCTAAATAGTCAAAGAGCATCATGGGTATCTTTAAATAGGTACTCATAGATCCTAATGAAGGCTCTTCTTTATTAATACCTTGAAATTTAATTTCTTCTCCCTCTAATAGATCTAGTTCCTCTCTCCAGTAAGGTCCTAAAACCTTTGAGGGATAAGTATTTAAAAGATGATTTATATTTACCTCTTGCGGCTTACTGCTGAATACATAATACTTTTTGTTTTCATAATGAATAGAGGTGGTTATGAAATCTTTCATATAACCTTTTTCAAAGCACATCGTACCACCATTTAATAATGCTAAGGCTAAAGTTCTAACCCTTAAAGAGTATTTCAGAAGTTGCTCTGCTAATGTCTTTTCCCATTTTTCATGATTCTTATATTGATTGAGAAGTTTAACTGCGCCTTCTGTTAATACATAGCCTTCTTCATTTCTTTTAATAAAGTTGCAGCCAACGATAGTCAAACTACTCTTCACTTTTTCAACTCCAAAAAGGCCATATACTTCATCTGCGTGTATAATTCTTCCCTCTTCATCTACCTTGTAATATAAATAATCCTTTGCCATATCCTTTTTACTTTTAGAAAGTATTTTCTCTGGTAAACTGCTTAATAGTTCTGCCCATCTTTCTAGATTAGAGGCCCTTACCCAAAACCTATCTGTACCTATTTTGATGATCATAATGTATACCTCAGCTTTTCTATATACTCTTTAAGCAGCTTTTTAAGCTTTCTGGAACGATTTTTAATAATGATATCTTTTGAATAGATTAAATCTTTAAATGCTTCGTTTAAAACATATTCTCTATCTTTAAAGTCCATCTTGTGTACCCTTAATAAATCAAAAACCACTCGACTTACTTCAGGTGTTTTATCAGGAAATAAAAACAAATCGCTTACGGTGCAAAAATCATATATAAAATTATCTAAGAGTCCTACTTTTATTTCTTTACCCTTTATATTGAAAATATAAAGTTCTAATTCCTGCGTATTATAAGGATTACTTATATCTGTAGGTCTTATCGCTAACCCTTCAAAGCCCCCTACTTTATACTCCAAATCTACCATAGCAAGTAGTGTTAAAAAGGTTTCCCATGGGTAAGATAAAACATCCCCTATTTCCTTTTCTACATCAAAGTCAGAATACTCATAGGGCGTTAAAGTAAATTCATTTTTACCTTTTAAAGCTTTTAGCGAAATAGAAGATGTTATCCTTCTTCCTGATATCCAATTTTCATTGGGATTTGCACCCATAGGAACTATTTCTAAGTCATTGACATCCTCAGCTAACTGCATTATTTTCAATTTGTTGAGGATAGAAGGATATTGTGGATAGCCATTAAATATAACTTGATAGAATGCTTTTATCTTTTCATTTTCCTCTAACTCATGATCTTTAATTTTTAATAAGGCATCTGCGAACTTTGGTATACCCTCAATAAACTCAAATAATGCTTTACCATCACCACTTCTGCCTATAACACAGGCTTCTTTATAGACTCTTAAAAGTAATGTACGAAACAATGATGGCTCGTAACAGAGTAGGGCAGAAACAAACTCTTCTCTTCTCACTTTACCACTGAATTTAATCCACTTTTTTGTGATAACTACTTTTGCTTCAATAGGTATAAGAAATTTTAAATCTTCAAGATATTTTAAATCTTCATTGATGCTGCACTCACCATAATCATACAACCGATTTAAGTTCATGACCCCTTCTTTTAAATTATTCATCTCTACCCTCACCTAACTGATTGCTATGATTGTTATCTACTTGCTCCATAGATAATTCGAAAATCTCATGCAGTTTTTGCTGCATCAGTTTTTTATCTAATAATTTTGTTTGATATTCTGCTACAAGTGCTGGTGAAAGATTGCGACTCATTGCATATTCTACAACATCATCATCCTTACTTTTACAAAGTATGATGCCTACACTTGGATTTTCATGTGTCTTTTTAACATCCTTATCCAACGCTTCAAGATAAAAATTTAATTTCCCTAAGTATTCTGGCTTAAAATCATCAATTTTAAGTTCAAAAGCTACAAGACAAGAAAGCTCTCTATTATAAAAAAGTAAATCGATATAGTAGTCATTGTTGCCAACCTGCAGTTTATATTCCTCGCCTACGAAAATAAAATCTTTGCCAAATTCCAATATGAACTTTTTCAAATGATGAATGATCGCCTTTTGTAAATCTCTTTCATAAAATTTTTCAGGAAGATTTAAAAACTCTAATACATAGGAATCCTTAAACATATTGGATACCTCTGGATAAGTTTGAGCAATGCTACTTGATACTTTCCCTTGTGATAACATGGTTCTCTCAAAATAGGCGCTATCTATTTGCCTTGCAAGTTCCCTAGATGAATATTTTTCTTTAATAGAAAGTCTTATATAAAATTCTTTTTCTTCTAGACTCTTAGTTTTGGATAGTATGTGAAGATTATTAGTCCAACTAATTTCTCTCACCAGTGATGAGAGTTTTTCATTATCTTTATAAAAATCATAAAACTGTTTCATTCTCCATAGATTTTGTGATGAAAATCCTTTTAAATCAGGATTTGTTGCATTTAAGTACTCTGCAAGATTTTTCACTACATTTTTTCCCCAACCAGAATTTTCACATTTTAAACTTATATATTCCCCTATCTGCCAGTAAAGTTCTATCAATTCACGGTTAATAATAGATAAAGTTTTATTTCTTGCTTGTTTTATTAACTCTGAAATTTCCGTAAAATGTTTTTCTACTTGCATTTTTAAACCTTTCCTTTCTTTTTATTTGAGCCTTGGTATGGAGTTAATGCTCATTTATTTCTTTAACTTTTGACATATCAAAATTACCTTCTATTAAATCTTCTATATCTTGTTTTGCATTCTTAATTAACTGCTTTGATAATGATAATTTGTTTTTCCAACTTAATATTTTCAAGTCTATATGCTTCATGACACTTTCACGCAACGCTGGTATTTTAAACCTATTTATACTTGGATAATTAATAACACCCTGCACGGCACCTTTAGTCCATCTTTCAATCATTAATTTTCCATATTTTGAATTTAAATAAAATGAAATGTATCTTTTTTCTATATTATCCCTTAGTTTTATACATATTACATTATCACTCAAAAATGCTCCTGCATCATTTTCTTCTACAATCGATACAATTCCAACACTCCCTACTCTAGTTATCAACAAATCTCCTATTTCTATCTTCTTAAAAAGATTACTATTCTTTATTTTTATTTCAATATTCTCTAAATTAATAACATTCTCCTCTACATTTTTAACCACTATTAAAGGCACTCCATCTGCGTTATAAAATGCTTTATCTGGCGTTTTTCCTGTATATTTATCAACTATAATATCTTCCATTAAATAGCAATCAATCTTTTCTTCAATATTTACTAGTATTTCATATTTTAAATCATAAAAATCTCCATCAATTCTATCATCTATTTTATTAGATTTAATCCAATGACACTTTTTATTTTCCTTATCTAGTCCAATGTTACCTATTTCAAAATCCAGTAAATCTTCAGCCTCCTTTTTTAATCTTTTTGCTTCTTCTCTTAATTCTTCTGCTTTTCTAACCTTATCTCCTATATATTTTTGAATTTCAACACTTGGCATTAATACACTTATTCCTTTAATAGTTTCTGTACTTGTTGTAGGTTGTGCAACCGTCTTTAGCATTCTCTCAACTTGAGACATTCCATATTTACTAGATAAAAACATCCACAAATAGTCACTATCTATTTTATTACCTACTTTTACAGCAACAATATTGGGGGAAATTGTTATTTTATTATACTGTGAACTTACTTTACTTACACTTGGATTCCCTACTCTTGCAAAAAACAAATCATTTCCACAAAATGAATCTAAGTTCTTTTCTTCCACATCTTTATTAGTTAAAAATGTTATATCTTTATCTGAAAAATTATTATCTGATATATTTACCGGTCTCAAATAAAGTACTCCATTACTTGAATATGATTCAGCGAGAACTGTTGAACCAAAAGGACCACATTTTACTGAATCACATATTTTATATAACTTCTGCGTTCGGTGTGTTTTTAATTTTTTCATTAATTCTACATATTTTATTTTATATAGAACTGGATCTAGCCTTTCTAAAAAATTCTCAGGTAATATCCAATTAAAGTCCATTTATATTCGCCACCTATTCTTCATCCTCTGGAAAACCTTTTTTATAAGCCTCAACAATCTTTAATAAATCATTACGGTCATCACCTAATTGTATCTCTACATTTTGCTTAACTGCAAATCCTACTTCATCTGCTACTGCCATAAATACTGGTCCTTGTTTTTCACCTGGATGTTCTTTTTTCTTTAAATAGAGTAATGAAGTTTTAGCACCAGCTCCTGATAATGAAAAAGTTTCTTGCGGTAAACTTATAACCGCTTTCAGTATTGCTTTTCCACCTTCAAACTCACCTGTTACTTCATTTTTCTTACCCATCATATATTCACGCACATATTTATCTCCCGAATTTGATAATATGCCATCCGGAACAACGATCATCAGCAGTCCACCTTTTTTTAGTAATTGAAGGTTCCTATCTATAAATAACACTGCCGGATCTATTGAATTGACTTGTTTCCATTTCCCTTTACTATCTGGCTTTGAACCAAGAGATAATCTATCTGAGTGCATTTTATTTTGTCCATCAGTATCTATATCCTCTGAATACTTTGTAATAAGTTCTATCCCTTCTGGATTATCTATTGTTGTGCTTCCTTTCTTTATTGTTTTTGAAACGCCTGTTTTTGAGAAAGGGGGATTGGTTATGATTGCATCAAAAGTCTCTGGCTCCAGATTTTCTGTCATGAGTGAGTTTCTTGTTTGGAATATTGGGCATTTTATGGCTCCATTCATTGCCATATTAAGTCTCGCTTTTAGTACCATTCCCGGAGAGTTATCTGATCCTATAAAGGAGTGTTCTTTCATCTGTTCAAATATTTCTTCATAATATTTCGTATTACCACCTAATTTGGTAAGCATATGATTTTTTATTTCTTGCAGCATCTTAATGAGAAATCCTGCTGAACCGCAGCACAAATCTCCTACTTTAAAAGTCGGATAACCTGTTTTAGGATCAGTCTCTATTAATTTTCCTGCTCCCTCTTTTGTTAAATCATAAACAACTATTTCTGCTGCTGCTTCTGTTACCTGTCTTGGCGTAAGATAGATCCCCATGCCGCCCTTGTTTTCAAATTTCCCTCTAAGCAGTACATCAAATACTCTTCCTGCTACATCACCTGTTAAATCAAGAAGTGTGCCTGGCCTTTCTACTCCTTCAACTCTAATGGGCCCTAAATCCTGCAGGGTATTTAGAACTGTTTTATAGATGTTTGGATTTTCAAGTTTTATATAGTCATCACTACTAAATATTTGTGCTTTACTCCCATCATCTAATGTTGCCACATAATCTTCATGTCCTTTTACAATCTTAAAAGCTTCCCTGATATCTTGAACTGCTTTATTTTTATCATCTGATTTCTCTATAGATTCATATCTGAAAATATCATCAAAGCGCTTACCTTCTAGTTCTCCACCCCTTAATATATAACCTGAATGATTTAATCTAAAGACTTCCATAAATATTAATTTACAGAATTCATCTATCGCATCATTTGAGTTATTGACATGGTCTTTCATACCATAGATCATCTCATGTATTGCATCAAACTTTTCTTGCAACTCATGATATTTATTTATGGACCATTTATCTCTTTCTGATAATTGTCTTTTACCAAAATTAAATTGTTCTTCTCCCACTATAATTGATGGAATTTCTGAAATTGCTTTTTCTTCTTCTACAAGGATATATGAATTACTTGTCCCATTTGTAATCCATGCATAAGTTGACATAGGGTCTGTTGCCATTGCTTCATAGGTTATATGCGTTATCAATTCAGGTTTTAATTGCCCTTCATCCACTTTTTTTACATAAACATATACCTTTTTATAGTTTGCACTAAAAGTATTTTCATCTATTTCCTGTATTGCCTCATATCCTAATTTTTTCATTTTATTAATTAAGTCTTCCATCTTATATCCTCCTCTAATTGACCTTCTTTAAGACTGCTCCATTTGGACTTTGATACCTGCCGCTTTCAAGTGCAATCTTTAATATTTCATCTGCACTTACAGCGATATCTAACGTAATGCGCGCCATGACTATTTTAATAGGTACTATTGGCTTTGTGCCAATTGTTTCATCTATTAGATCTAAAATAATAGCTTTAGTATCAGTTCCACCAACATTATAAGCGTCTCTATTTTTTATTATGTTTTTATCCATTTGAAGAAATAATTCAACTTGTGATTTGTTCCATTTTAACCCAATTTCATTTAATCTTTGATATAATTCTTCTAGAGTTTTAGGAATTTTTAATTGGTCATATACTTGTTCTATCACGAATCCACCTCCTGTATCTAAGCCTCTTCCTCATTCATTTTCAATAGGATAACCATATAATCCTTAACTTTCTTACTTATTAAATTTTCAATGTCTTTTTTCAACCTTGGTATTTTTATATTTTCAAAATCTTGTTTTTGAACTAGCTTATAGGTAGTACCTTTTGCAAACCAATTGATCTGATTTAAAATAACGCGTTGTTTTAATAAAAACAATAAGTAATACTTATCTATGTTTGTAGGTACTATATTAAAGAAAGCATCCGTTGTAATCATGCCATCTTGGTGTTTAGTAATTAATGCTGTAGCATGGGCCTTTGTTCCTGTTGTACTCCCATCTTTAGCAGTTACTATTTCTCCGGCTCTAACGCTGTGTCTCATTCTATTACTTAACTTACCATATTCTTCCTCATGTACCTCTTTAATAATAGAAAGTTTTTCATCTACATCAGCCAAAGAGAAATATTGTACTTTCTGATTGCTATTCATTTTAGGCTTTATGGCTACTTTTATCTCTATTACTTGTCCAAGGGTTTGCCATTCAATATCCTGAGTCGCCTTATTTATAATTTCATAAAGCTCAGTGTAGAAATGAGTGTAATATTCAGCATCTAATCTATTACTGCTCAGGTGATTCAATGTAAAAAAACATTTTTGTTTTCTCTCTTCTCCTTGATAATCTAAGAATTTATAAAATATATTTTCTGCTTCTTCATATAATCTGGCTGCTTGTATTTGTAGGTCTAAAGTATTATTATGGTTTATTTTATTAAGTTCATAATCCTCCGATACTGATAATTCTTTTATATCTTCCATCAAAATCTTATTAACGGCTCCAGTTCTTATGGTATTAAGCATTCTCTGTCCAAGTTCACTTTTTAGAAATCTTGATATAAATAAACCCTTTTCTACATCTGATGGTCTTATTTTTATAATATCTGATGTTATCGTACACCCTTCAAATTCATCATTCACATAAAATATTTGTCCTGCTCTACCTACTGCTGTTACAAGAATATCTCCTGAAATAATTATATCCTTCGCTTTTATTACTTCTTGCCTTACAAATTTTAGTTCCTTTAAGTATACTTTCCCATTTCTTATATCCCCTGGTGCAATGACTGGATATCCTTTTTCAGAGTAGTATTCTTTTTTTATTTTTAATCCGCTGTTTATGTCTCTTACCAGAGTACTTAATTTTATAGTTTTATACTCTTTTAAAATTTCCTGTAGCTTTTTCTTTTGTGTTACATACTCATAGGAAATTTTGTGACCATCTAATTCATTTGGCTTTATATAAATATGCTCCACCTTTAACCTCCATCACATAGTTTCCCCTAAGACTTATACTCTTTATATGATATATCATATTCTTATTTTTTGGAAAAATCAATACTTAAGTTCTAATCCATTTTTTTATTTCCAAAAAATATAAAAACGCCTAAAACATATAGACGTTTAATACATTTAAAGAATTATTCTTCATTTTTTTTGCTTATGAACCTATAGAGCGTTAGGATCTTTTACTTCTATAGCTTCTTGCAACTTACGCCCTAGATGAATAATAAATGGCATATTCGTAAAATATTTATAGGTTAAGTTCATTAATCTTAGCTTATGAACAAGATATACAAACTCATCTTGGTTATCATTTTCTAATAATTTAATAGGCACAATCTCTACTAATTTTGGGTATTTAATAAATACATCTTGATTTTCAAGTTTAGATTCATAATTTCTTTTAGGATAAGTATTAGATTTAGCAGGAATAGAGTAAAATACCTTTTCCTTTACTTGAATAACTCCTGATATAAAACCTGGATCCATGTCTTCTTTAGTTCCTAAGTAGTCTGGAATATCTTCATTGTCCTTTATTCGAATAACTCTTGTGCGTGGAAATTCTTTAAAACAGTTATCTATATCAAGATTTCTGTCTTGAAGCTCAGGTATCATTATATTAAGTGTATTAGAGGTATCTACTATTATTAAACTCTCTTGATCCTTGATATCATACAGTATTCCTTTGAAAAATTTATTAACGGCTTGCTTATCTAACCACTTTTCTCCTTTTTTATAGTCTCTGCTTCCTAAGTGAATGATTGTTTTATCATAGGGCATCCAATCTGAATATGGCGTTTTCACAAGTATCTCTTGACTACCTGGTGTTACACTAGTAGCTATCGGTACACAGATTTTTTCTTTCCAATTTGCTCCATCCGTATATAGAAGGGTAAATCCTACAATTTCTATCGACTTTGGAATGGTCTTTAGTGTGTTAATATTAATCTTATCTAACATCAATCCTTTTTGCCTAAAAAGTTCTAAAACAACATTTTTTAGTTTATCTTCATTTAGGCCACCTTTTTGTACCACAAACTGGTTAAGTCTGCCTTGTTCATATAACCCTCTTCTAATGGCTGGTTTAGCATCTTGCTTACTAAATTTATAATACTCTTTATCTTTTATCTCAGCAATAGTAAGTATAGACTCATCTCTTTCTCCCACTAGCACTTGTGTTTCCTTTACTCTTTGATGATACCTACCAACGTTGCTAGTTAGTCCCCCAGAGTATTTGCTCTTAAGATGAAGTTTTAGCCCCTTATAATTAATCAAAACAACCTCTTCTTGAAGATTTATTGTTTCTAACTCTATTTCCAATTCTTTTAAGATACATTGAATAATTGCTTCTTTTGTTTTATCATTAATATATAATATTTCAATAGTAAGTTCTTGTACAAGCGTATTTATTGCAGCTAAATAGTTGACTAATATCTTTTCTTTATCATTTGATAGCGCCGTCTTTGGCATACTTTTTCTAACAGGCCTAAATGAAGTTTTATCTATTGGCACTAACAACGGTATATACTCCTCTATAGCTTGGTATACTGCCTCTTTTGCCTTCATCTCAAATCCTGATTTTACTTCATGATCTTTTTCGTTATACTGATTATGCATAATCAGTATACTGAATGGCTGCTCACTTCCTAGGAATTGTTCTGATTTTGCGAGCACTTCATCCATTGGAGGCAAATAGTTCATCCCATTATATTCTAATATCAGTTTAGTTTTCCATACCCACTCAAATTCTTTGTTAGCTTTATCATAACTGATTTTATCTAAACCTAATGTAGTCCCCGCTTCATCCCATTTGCCTTTTTGATTGTATTTAATATAAATACTAGTGTTTTTATCCTTCGCTAACCCTTCTACCTTATTCCCATTCGCCCACTTTTTGACTTTTGTATGAATAAGCACCACCGGTTGATCTACCGTAGCAATAGTCTTAACTGAGAATTTAATACCAATTGAAAAGTAATCTTGACTGCTTTTACTAGGTGGATATGAGATTAATTCATTGTTGCATTTTATAAAGCAATAGCTTTTTCCTTCTATTTTAATAGGAAGTTGTGAATGAGCTATGACCGAGGTTATATACGCGGGTAAAATACTATAAATGTTACCATCGGGAGCAGCTGTGCCATTTTGGTGTAGCTCCCTCTTGGATAAATCTAGCACTCTTTCTTTCATCACAACTTCTTTAATATCCATAGCTTCTATTAGTGCTTTTAAACGTTCTTTAATTGAAGGCGTTATATTAGTGTGTCCTATAAATTCTATAACAATCCAGCTTATCAGGATCTCATAAATAATTTGTAATTCAATCTTATTTAATAATGTTAACCATGAAAGTTGATTGCGATTTACTTTCTTAGTTTCTACAATTCCTAGTGGCAAAGCTTTCAGAGCAGCATTAAGGTTATAAATAGGCAAATTAACCGTTTCACGATCATTAAGTATTTGATAAATTGCATAGAGTTCTTCGAACCACTTCTTCGGAAAAACAACTTCCCAAAAAGTTATTTTTTTCTCCCAATTTACTGCATAAGCTAGTAATTCAAGTGTTCTCTTATTATCTGTCATAATTTAATCCCTCACAGTCTTTTAATCCTTTATAAAACGCATAATAAAGTTGATAGGCAATCTTTTTATCTAAATCACACATTGTACCATCCTCTTCAAAATACTTTGCCAACACACGAATTATCCCAACTAGGATAGAGGTTGTCTCTGTATCTACCCGTCCTTCTATAGACTCAGGAGCAAACTTACTGTCACAGAAATGTACTCTCGCCTTGCAGCCGCCTCTTACTAATCTGCCAATAACTTGACACATAGTCACAAATGAATTCATACACAAGGCTTCTCTTTCTTCACTATCAGCATATTGATAATTTGAATGTTCACTTTGGATAATCAAAGTTTGCATTCTACGCATAGCTTGATCTCTTCCTTGTTTTACCCAGTACATATACTCTTGTATACTTCGATAATATCCTTGATTTAACCTCTGCATCCACCCACTATTAAGTTTATGAACAATAGTACTCATGGCATTAGGTACCGGCATAGGCCTAATGATAAAATATACTGCACCAATAGCTGCTACCTGTTCATCATTCAAGATATTATGCCCCCTCTCTAATGCAAGGAGTGGTGCAATCAATATCTTATTCTCACTTATACCAAACTCTTCCACTCTTCCTCTTGCAATACTTTCTGTAAAATCTTCATTTTCTTCAGCATCGCCTACTAAAGCTATAATTTCTTCTTTCTTTATACTCGTTTTATTAGGTCCTAATTGATCTAGGTAGCTTTTAACTTGTTTTGTTTCTTGATAGCTCCCTACAAAAAGCAGTATCTTTTTTCTAGCAGGTTCTAAGATACCAAGTTCTCTCTCTATTAAACTTAATTTTTGTCTTGGCCCTATAGGGTTAACAAATAATTGATCTAAGATATTTCTTATGGCAAGCTCTCTAGATATTCCTTGTTTGCCAGACACATTAATAGCTTCATCCTCTCTACGAATACCCTCAAATATAAAGGTGCTTTCGGCAATAGCTTGTATATCTTGCTCTGTTCCCTTTAATATAGCATCTACTTTATTTTCAATATGGTAGCTATATGCCTTTGGCGCCCAACTTGTCCCTGATAATAACAACACATTTGGCCCTTTTACATGTTCTATATCTTCAAATAAGCAATGATAATGGGTCAAAAGCCATCGTCCCACACCATTAGTTTTAAACAAGTTTACTCTTCTGAGATTTTTCTTTTCATCAGTACTCACTCTAAACCCAAATAAGTTACCCATAGGCGAACTAGGTACAAACCCTTCGTAGTCTTTAACAGCCCTATAGAAAATGCTTAATTCATCAACTTTTAGTTTTTGAATACCTTGAATATGGGGAATACCATTAATCATAGCTTTTAAGCTTTTCTCAAATATAGCAGAAATAAAGATAAAACCAATAAGTTGTATGCTATCCCTTTGTAGTCCCCCAGGCTCCTTTTGCCCTAACCACTTCAGGATAATTTCATCAATACTTTCTTGGGTTGTATCCGCTACTAATATCCTTTCGTACGCCTGAGTATAAAAGTTCGTTTGCTTATCCAATATATTTCTACGAATAAAATTTTCGAGTTCAGTTAATTGATTGATATAAGTTTGAGTATTATTCTCACCCATTTCATCGTAGAGCTTATCTAAAAGTGTATGTGCTGTATAATATTTGCCTTCAACCTTTGTTAAGAGCGCTTTATTTTCTGTTAGAAGGTAAATAATCTTATTCCCCGTCTTTTGTGCAGCAGTAAAATGATTATACCATGTTGTATTAAGTTTACTTGCCGCATTTTCGACTCTGTTCTCATACCACCACTTCTCCACATCTATACCAATACGATTTAAATAGCTTTGATTAGTCTCATCCATTAAGACAATAGCATCTGAAAAGCAAGCATCAAAGCTTGTCTGTACTCTATCACTTTCATCAAATACTACTAAATCACACATATAATATAAAATTTCAGATACCCTCACCTGATTTTCTACTACTGCCGGAGAAATATTGGTCTTGATAAAAGCAGCGGGTGTTGTTAAATAAATACGAGCATCTAACAAGTTAATATCTGCTTGATGAGAAGGACATTCAAAAAAATAAGGACAAATGTACTCTGTTCTATCCTTTACGCTCTTTTTAATTCTCATACAAGGTTCTTTACCTACTTCAAAAGTTTCCTTCAAATCTGAGTATTGCCTAAAACCATCTAGGGGGCACATTTCTGAAAGCCACTTATTGACTCTACACTCTAAAATATCATCAAAATCTTCCTCTTTTAGAGAATGTAAAGCTTTTTGTATATGTTGTCTTCTATTACTATATCCCCATATAGGGACAACAGCTACCTTTAGATAACTAAATAAATTTAACAATTTAATAATATCTTGTACGCTGTTTACAACTAAGGCTACTTTTTCATTTTTCCAAGCTAAGTATGTTGTTAATACCTCGACTAATGTTGATTTACCAGCACCCACTCTCCCAACAATATTAAAGAGTCCATCTATTGTTAATTGATTACGTTCTATATAATCATCATTTTTTAATACTTCAAAGAAAATGTGCTGAACCCTACTATAATAACTTCTACCTGTTATTAGCAGATCCATTTTCTTAGCCGTTTGTAAAAGTTCTTCTTTAGTTACATGAATTGGGGCTACTGGTTTTTCACGCAGTATACCTTTCCTACTTAATTTGCTCTTACTTGTAACACCTCCCGGTACTCGTACCTTCTCTATTGTTTCTTCATAAGGTATATAGGCCACCTCATTTTCGAAGAAATTCTTCTCTACTACATTAGGATAAACAGGATAACTCATTAACCTTTTTAAATACTCCTTCCTATTTATAAACTCACTAGGTTCATTGCATTTTAAAATAAGCTGTTCCTCTTCTTCTACCAACTCATATAACCTAATAGTTCTCGCCAAATTCATATATTGATCTAAAAGCAATCTATATGACATAGACCCTTTGATGTAAGGAATATAACCTCTTATTACAGCTAATAAAGTTAGTTCTTTTTCATTAAAGATTAAATGTCTGCCTGCCCTTTGATGATAGCCCGTCAGAATTCCCCACCCTTTTTTTATATCATTGCCGTTCAATCCTAATTCCTCTAACGTATAGAGTAAAATTTCACCTTCCAATAGCATGCTCATTTGATCTTTGTTCACTGTGTCGCTTAGTTCTTTTCTATAAATTTCTACTAGTCTCTTTTTATTTTCAGCAAAGTTTTTCATTTATCAATTGCTCCTTCACCCTTTTTATAAAATCATCCTCCATTAGAAATTTAAACCCTTGAGGCTCTACATTCTTTAACACCTGTTTGTACCCCTTATATAATCTGCCTCTGTCCCTAGGGACTACAATCAAGTTCTTAGTACATTCAGTAGGTTCAAATGATGTTATCTTACTTACTAATACATAAGGATTACTATAATCTTTAACATCGATAGCCCATTTTTCATTATCAAACTGAACCTCTAAGTCATATAGGTCAAAACTGGGCCACAACTTGATTTTTATTCCTAACTTTTCTAGTTTTTTCTGCAATGACAATTCCGGTTTGCCAGGTAAACAAATGTACTGCATGACTCCTTTTTTTAGTCTTCTAGTATTTTTATCTACTTGCACTAATTTCAACTTTTCATGCCCTTTTAAAGCTTTACACACAGAAGAGCTACAAATAGTTGTCCCATGTTTAGAGGCTACTGTCCAACCGCAATAATCACAAGTATGCACCTGATTATTATTTTGAACATGATACGGAATTTCCTCATAAAATTCTCTTACTTTAGCATATGCCTTGCGTAACTCTTGGTCAAAAAGCGTATACTTTCTAATAAAATTATCAATTTCTATATTATTAACGATGGGATGTTCTATAATAAATCTTCTAATCTTTACATAATCATCTTCGTCACCGTATCTTGCACATTCCTTTAAGATATCTATTATTTTTCTTTGTTGAAGTTCCCCTTCTGTATCAAATCCATCGACACACATTTCATAACATAAATCTGAAGGCATTCCATCTAAAATAAGCGGCTCAATGAAATACTTCTTTTCTTTCTCATCTATAGTGTACCACCTATCAATGGGCTGAGAAAAAACGCGAACAACATCACCTCTATCATATATTTTCTGTTTTGTTTGAGGATGAGCACTTAATAAATTCAGTCCACGTCTAAGCTGTCTCGGCATCTTGCCAAAATTCCCTTCTATCCCCCTTGACTCAAACCACAATACAATTCCAGTAGCAATTAAACTTAGTAAATCTTGACTTAGCATCATTCATCCGCTCCTTTTTCTTTATTATAAACTATCAGACGTTCACTTTCTGAACATCTGGTAAAACAATTAAAAAAAACACCTAGTTGATAGGTGTTTGATAATTCAAAAGCATCTTTTGTATTTCAGTTTCTATTTTTTCTCTTAATTGCACTGGATAGAGCACCTTAACTTCTGCCCCTTGTTTAAGTATCCATCGCACTAACCCTCTATTAATACTTACTTCTACATAAAATATAAATTCTTCTTTATTATTAAGAACAGGTTGTATTCGAATGTTCTGTCCAAAATGCTCAATCACTGAGTCAAGTAAGTTTTTGCTAATTTGCATTTTAACATTTACCACTACTTCTTCACCAAACATATCAAAACATCTTCTATAAACCTTAGTATCAATATGCCTTTTCTTTTTATGATTTTCTCCCATGCTTATACCTATAAGTCTATCTAACCTAAAATGTCTGGTTTCACCCGTCTCATAGTCAGCTACTAAGTAATAGCGATCGTTACAATAGCATATTTTTTGAGGAATAACCTCATAATGTTTATCCAATATTTCTATCTCTTTATCGAGTTTATATTTTCCTAACCTGAAACTGAGTTTTCTATTGAGTTCAATCGCTTCATAGGCTTTGCTCAAGTTATATTCCATATCAATATTCTTTGGCACACAGTAATCTACTTCAACAGTATTTTTAAAAAATCTTCGGTCATTTTGTGATACTAAACTAAGTAGCCTATTAATAAGCTTATTTTTATTTCTATCCATAATAAAGCGGTTACTTGCTATTGAATCTAACAGCATACGCATCTCTTCTTTAGTAAAAGAGGGTTTTAAATAATAGGTAGAAGTGTTATTTTTAATTTTATGTTCTACAATATCAATGCCTGCTGCTTGTAGCGTAGCAATATCTCTTTTAAGTGTATTTCTGTCTACCTCTAGCCTATGATAATTAGATAAAATATCTTGAATCTGTTTAATTGTTAATGTTTTATTAAAATCTGTTTCTTCTTTTAACAACTGCAAGATCATAAATAGCCTTGTTGATTTCATCATATGTCCCCCTCAACTTCAACCCTAACATATCTTCAGAATGTTTAGTTATTGTTAGCTTCTTTTTAGTTATCCCCCCTACTGCTAATATCTCTACAGTTCTTGTCATTGAAACATTTGCTATTCTTACCTTTTTAGTATCTAAGGACTTAATTTTTTTCTACATAAAAATCTCTTTTCGAAACTAGTATATCTTAAAAAGTGATTTCTAATCAATATCTATTTAAAATAATCAAACTTTACATCTTTTCAAAAGGCCAATGACCAAACTTAACGAATTCATCTCTCATTTCTATCAACTTTTCTTATTTATTTATTTTTCTAGTTCACCTTTTATACTATTAAAGGCCCTTGTTCTTATACCTGCTTGTCTTTGTACCTGCCATAATTTTATAGACTTATTTTCTTGCTTTTGATGTTCAATAATCTTTTTACATCTTCTCAACTGAAAGGTTTCTATAGTCTCTGATATTTGTTCTAAATATTGACTTGTATATGGTAATAGCTCGCATTTCTTTTCTAGGAGAGCTAAAAGACCTAGCTCTCTCCCGACTAAAGATTTTGTTATCCTTACTAATTTTTCTCTAGTTAATAATTCATTATATTTTTGTTGCACAAGCTTCAAAGTCTCCTGATCACGTTTTTCCCAATCAACACTTATTAAACCACCCTTCGACTTTATGGTATTTGGCAAGTGATCTAATAGCCATTTTTTATCCTTTCGGTAAAGGTAAGTATACTCTTTTTTTATTAAATCTCTTATTTGAGTTCTTGTTAAATCACTATGAGCTCCTAGAGTAGCTATAATGGCATTTTTATAGCTTTCTAATTTTTCACCATCCCCACTAGTGGCTTCTTCATATTTTTCATGCTGCACCACTTCTACTCCTTTAGATTGAAAAGCATATAGTTTGAGTTCTATATCCTTTTTTAAAATAGTCTTTGGATCACAATGCATTTTTCTTGCTATTTCTCTTAAACTGCACTGTGGTCCTTTCAAATGTTCCGTCAGCGTTCTATCCCACTCATCTCCAAATGCTTTAATACGGCCTATTTTATGCTTATCCTCTGGTGTTTTATCAGGCCCTTTACGCGAGTATACAAAACCGCAACTACATTTAAAGGTTCCAACCGGTAATCTTGTTTTATAATCTGGAGTAATTTCTACTGCTCTTATTACTGCTTGTCCATAATGAGCAGCTACTTTATTTAAACAAGGCCAAGGTCCTTTTCCAAAAGGATTATAGTCCTTCTTTAATTGTTTGAAGAAATCTTCGATATCTCCAATTAAGAAATTAATGAAAAGCAAATGTCTTATAGGATGTACTGTACGCTTAAGATCTCTTGTTACTACTCTTAGCCAATTGTATTCATCATCGTTATCTATACTGCTTTCTAATAATTCTAGTACTTCTTTGTGATAAAAAGCTATAAACTCCGTATATAACTCTTGCTGTCTTACATTTCCATTAGTACTCACCAGTCCTCTCTTAGCAAGTAATGATTTATAACCCTTTAAGACCTTGTCTTTATCAATACTTGCTGTATCATACGCTAATAACTTGTAGGCTAATTCAGCTATTTTATAAAGTATAGGCTGTGTATCTTTAAATGCCGAAACTATGGGTTTATTGATTAATCTCTTCTCATCTAATCTTATAAATTCTAATCTACTGGTATTGGTTTGATTCATTTCATAACTTTGCAAATAAGTGCCATGATGGGGGCATACTAGTATGCCTTGCAATTGATGTTCTCTATGAATATAAGTTTCTCCGTATTTCTCTATATCCTGCATTGCACAGTCGTAGCAATAGCAAATACTGTCTTTTTTGCAAATACTTCCTGCAACTACACCGAGCTTGGTATATAAGGTATCACCATCTTCGTATTTCATTTCCTCAGTCAGTTCTCTTTTTCTATCATTGGGTAGGAACGGAGCATAAAAAGGAAATAGCGTGTGGTGTCCAATCAAATGCTCTATAGTATACTTACTCTCCAATTGGTCCACTAAGTGATTTAAATGACTCACCATATAAAAATTTGGAATAAGACTTCTTTTTC
This sequence comes from uncultured Clostridia bacterium, assembly GCA_937921505.1. Classification (GTDB taxonomy): domain Bacteria; phylum Bacillota; class Clostridia; order Lachnospirales; family Cellulosilyticaceae; genus FMMP01. The sequence goes on from CAKZUB010000032.1 coordinate 107,520, forward strand.
CAAATAACTCTTCTAGTGTATCCTTGTAGTCTATATTTCCTATATAATAGTGATATCTTGCAAATGCAGAATAAAGTAACTCGTCTGGATAGGGATCTGTAAAAAATGTTAACATACTATTCCACCTTCAAAAATTCCTCTGTAGGATTTTTAATATACTCTTGCTTTACTAATAAATCATAGGGGTGTTGTTTATTTTTAGTAGCTCTATCATATAACAATAAAAGTCCTTCCCTTTTAGCTTGTTCTAAAGGCTTATTCTCTTTTTCTTGCTTTTGTTTATCATTTAATTCAATAGCTTTTTTTAGAGCCCGTCTCTTTAATTCACTATAGTCAATACCAATAGGATTTTTTTCAACTTGTTGCATAGCTAATTTTTTCAAAGCACTTATACTTAACTCTGTAAAAATACCTATGTCTGATAAGTCCATTACAAGATTTTCTATGATATTTCTTTGTTGTAATTCTATATCCTTTTTTCTTGCTCTAAAGCTTTCCTCTAGTTTTCCAGATAATGCTATATCTTTTCTATAATTAATGGTAAGTTCCTCAAGGTCTATAGAAATATCTTCATATTTCATAATTTCTTGCATATTGTTCGTTCTAAGGGCTTTGAGCATAGGTTGCAGCATTCTTAAATCATCTTTTGCTGTAGCCCTTATTAGCTCTGCTGTAAGTTGTTCTTTTCCTTCACTTAAAGCTCGTTCTTGTGCAAGAATAAAAAGAATAACCGCTACTGCTGTAATACCTTGTGTTTCATCATAAAAAACAGACTTCATGCCTTGTGTTAGTTCTGTGTGCTCCTTTAAGCATTGCATGTGCCAAAATGTTTCTATGAAGAACTCCCATTCTTCGTCTTTTTCCCCCATACGATCCCACATAATAGCGCCTTCACTAGCTGCCCTTCTAGCTTGTCTAAAGTTACCCCTAAATAGTTGCTGTGCCTTTGATGTTCCAATTAAAACTGTCGGCACTCCTACTGTGTTACTTAAGGTTACAAAAAAATTCAACATTTCGTCCATGCTATTCTTAGTATTAAGCAAATGTTGTATTTCATCAATAACCCTATGTGTTAGACTAGTTGTCGTATAGAGGTATTCTATTTTATAATAAGGATAAATACCTAAAGGAGACGATAAACTATGTATTCCAATCATCCATATACAGATAAAGAAAAATTAGAGCTTATAAAAAGAAGCCTA
>CAKZUB010000033.1 GCA_937921505.1 uncultured Clostridia bacterium
TTCCTTAATTCGCCAAATTATTCTACGGCGCTTGAGGACGATAATGCATTGGCCATAGCGTCTTTCGTGGTTGCATCTGTCCAATCTTACACTTAGGACAGAAACTGAGATTAATTCCTGTTATTTCAAGCAGTATGTCATGCCAACTTTTTTCTTCCACTTGCATATCATCTGATTGAACTTCTAGCTGCTCTTTGCACTCTTTTAGTTTAGTATTCCGATTTTTATTACTTAGTAACCCATAATGCCTTATTTTCATAAATCCTTCTGGCAGTACATGCAGTAAAAATCTTCGTATGAACTCAGAACCATTCAGAGTCATTTTCTTATACTTATTTTTATCTTTGTAATCTCTCCACTTGAAAGTGACTCCAGCATCAGATACTTTTATGATACGATCATTTGAAATCGCAACCTTATGTGTGTATCTGCCTAGATATTCAATAACTTGTTTAGGTCCTCCAAAAGGTGGTTTGCTGTATACCACCCACTCTTTGTTGTAAAGTTTATCTATTAGTTGCTGAAATACTTCTCGTTTACCAAGATGAGAAATAGTCCCAGGAAACTTTAACTTTTCATTCTTATAAGCTCTTTTAAGATAATAAAGAAGTTTTCCTCTAAACATCCTTGAGAGTACCTTTACTGGCATAAAGAATTTTTCACTTCCTGTTGTCCATTTTCCAGTTTGTACAGATAAACCTCCACTAGGAACAATACAGTGAATATGTGGATGATCCATTAAGTTTTGTCCCCATGTATGAAGAATTGAGATGAATCCAATCTCTGCTCCTAAATACTTTGGTTCTTTACCTAATTTCATCAGCGTTTCAGATACAGCTCGAAATAAAATATTATACAATTCTCTTTGATTCCTCAGAACAATATCATTTAGCTCACTCGGAATGGTAAATACCACATGATAGTAGGGTACAGGGAGTAAGTCCTTATTTCTTTCCTTAATCCACTTTTCTTTAGATAGTCCTTGACACTTTGGACAATGTCTATTTCTGCAGGAGTTGTATGAAATATGGATATGACCACAAGCTTTACATGCATCTACATGTCCACCAAGCGCAGCTGTCCTACAGGATTCTATAGCCCTCATTACTTTTAACATTCTGATAGGCAGCTTCTGGGTTTTGCGATACTCTGCTCCAAACCGTTTAAATATATCTGCTACCTCAGGCATTGTACGAGTCCTGTATTCTATCTAAAGGACTTACAATATTAAAATGTCGTACAAAGTGATGCATCTGCTTAAGATATGTTTTGCAAGTACACTTACTTAATCCTCTTAGCTCCATATCCATTTTCATCTGTTGTTTTAAAGTATCCATAATCATTTCCTTTCAATGTTTTCCTAGAGTTTTCCACTTAATTGTGAATAAACTACATGTAAAAGAAAATTTTTGGATAGAATAGCCTCATTCTTCTAATATGTAAAATATATCTGCCGCTTCGGTGTTAGATAAAAAGCTACCGCGTTAGCGGTTTAGTTCAACTTAAATATTACCCCAACTCTTGACGATATACATATCTTCAAGGGTGGTATTCCCGACGTTAGTGTCGGAAAATATTACTATAGTTTATAATTTATGTTACAAACGAATTTTTTGCTTACTTCTTGCTGCTATCTGTTATATTATTCTCTTTAGCCTTTACAACAAAATTATTCGTCTATCCCTCATGAGGAACTCAGAGAAAATACTATAACTATCAAAGTTGCAAAATAAGTTCAATTACTCTTTTTATCTTTTAATATCCCCCTTATTTTACACTGTAGTTCAAGAATTTTCAATCAATTATTCACTGCATCTCTTAATAAAGTGTTAAAATCAAAAATGCCCTCTGAAAGATTGTTCTTTCTAGAGGACATTTTTGGTTTTAATATGACATTTACTATCCCTATTACTTTAAATAAAATACTTCTCTCATAGGCACTATTGGACTTGGCTGTGAAAAGTCAAATGAACCCTCTACCATTTGAGAAGTAATCGCATTCCATCTGTTACAAGCTTCGCTTTTATCAATATAACCAAAAGCAGCCTCTACATCATCACACTCAAACACATAAAAGAACTGATTACCATTTTGAAAAATAGAATAATTCTTAATACCCGCCTTTGAATGCTCTTCTAAAATCTCTGGCCATGCATTTAAATGCATCTGCACATACTCATCCAAACAAGCCTCTTTAATCTTCCACGTCCATGCAAACTTATTACTTTGTTCCATCTTAAATGCCTCCTTATATTTAATATTATTCTAAAATCCTTTCAACCCTTCACCGTTTTATCTCCTCTGGCTCTCCAGCTCTTCCATCTCTCCTCCTGGCATAGTCCTCTACCCACGCTTCTTTTACCGGTAGTATGCCTAGCAAGGAGGTTTTAGGGTTTGGAAGCTGCCTCTGTAGTATTTCGTGAAGAAAATCTTAGCAGTTTTTTGAAATGGTTCTTAGGGAGACTGTCTGAGTAATACCTACAAAATTTGTATACAAATTTTGTAGGTGGCGAGTTTCGACCGTTCATTTCAAAAAAGTGCTTAGATTTTTAGAAATGCGAAAGTGAGCAGCTGGAAAACCCTAAAACCTCCTTGCGACGCCATACCCACTACCTAAAAAGAAGCTCACCCCTAAAGGCAAGCTTCATTTCATAACCTATAAGTTATTTTCTAGTATACACTCTTCCATTCTTCAATGTTTGCTGGCTCAAATTTGAATGGGTCGCCAAGCATGATTTCTGTGCCGTCTCCAGCTGTAATAATTTCTTTTTCACCTAGTCTGCCTGCTGTAAATTTATTACCTTGAGCACCTGTGATTGTGCCATCTGCAAGGGCCATTGCTGCATACCCGCCTAAGTAACCTACATCAATTGGATTCCATAAGTACATCCATGGGCAAACACCATTTGTAATATATTCTGCCATCTCGCTTGGAAGTCCAAGTCCTGTTAATACAACTTTATCTACAAGTCCTTTATCTGTTAAAACTTTACCTGCTGCCGCCATCCCTACTGTAGTTGGTGAAATAATACCTCTAAGGTCTGGGTAGGCTTTAAGTAATGCTTCTGTTTCTGATGTACTCTTATCACGTAGGTCATCTCCATAAGCTACTTTTACAAGTTCTATATCTGCATATTTAGGATCTTCAAGTTCTTTTTTCATCCATTCAATCCATAAATTTTGGTTTGCAGCTTGTGATGTTGCACTGAGTATGGCTATTTGCCCTTTGCCGCCAATCATTTCAGAAATCGCTTGAACTTGAACACGTCCAATACGTTCTGGATCTGCTTGATTAACATGTACCATGCGGCTTGCTGCATTAACACTTGAGTCAAGTGATAACACTTTAATGCCTGCATTCATAGCTTTTGTAAGGACTGGTTGTAATGCATCTGGGTCATTACCTGCAAGTGCAATCACTGTTACCTTCTGCGCTATTGCCTCTTCAATCATTTGGATCTGTGCTTCTGCTGTTGGTTCTGCCGGTGCTTTTAAGATAACCTCGCCAGCCCCTGCTTCTTCTATAGCAGCTTTAAAACCTTCTGCTTCTTTTTCATTATAGGGATTACCTGTGCTTTTAACAATAAGTACAAATTTCTTTGTCTCACTACTTGCTGTGTTTGCTGGTGCTTCTGTTTTTGTGTCTGTGGAAGCTTGTGACTCAGCTGGTTTAGATGCGCATCCAGCTAAGCTTGATACGAGTAAGGTTGTGCCTAAACTAAGTGCTAATAGCTTTTTAAATTTTTTCATCATTTTTACCCCCATTTATTTTTTTACTTGTTACTATTTAAAAGAGCACCTATTTTTTAAAATATGCTCGTTTAAAACATGAATAAAACTAACGTACTTATTATGCTGCTACCTTCTTTTTTCTTAACTGATCTAGGTTAATATTAGGAATAGTTACCGCAATAATTAAGATAATACCTATAATAATCATAAGAGCTTGTGCTGGTACATTAATAAGTCCTAGGCCATAACGAAGCAGTCCAATAATGAAAATCGAAATAACAGCCCCTAGCATACGGCCTTTACCTCCAAGTGTACTAATGCCTCCAAGTACAACCATTGCAATAACATCTAGTTCATAGCCTAGCGCTATATTAGGACGTGCACTGCCTGTTCTTGAAATGAGGAACAATGCTGTTACAGATGCCATAAAGCCCATAAGTGTAAATACAATAACTTTAATTTTATCGGTTTTGATACCTGAATAGCGACAAGCTGTTTCATTATTTCCCATACCATAGACACTTCTTCCAAAAGTAGTCCTATGAAGCAATAAGGCAAAAAGTGCAGCAAATACTATAAAAACGATAAGCATAAAAGGAATCTTTCCTACATATCCCCAGCCTAAGTAAGCGTACCATGTTGGGAATTTACCTGCTGCTTGGTCTTCAAGAATAATATACGCAATTCCTCTAAATATAGTCATTGTAGAGAGTGTAACGATCATGGCTGGAAGCTCTTTAAATTTAACAATAAGCGTCCCATTTATAAAACCACATAGCGTGCCAACTGCAAGTGCAAGTAAAATAGCAAGCGGCATCGGTAATCCCATATTAAAAGCCACGCCCATAATAACAGAAGATAAAGCTGTTATTGAAGCAATAGAAATATCAATATCACCAAGTATAATAATAAATACCATTGGAAGCACCATAAAAGCTTTGTCTAAGAACGTCATTGTTGCATCCATAATGCCTGTAAAACTTAAATAATAAGGTGATAGATTTGTATTCATAATATTAATAATGATAAAGACTGCAACTAACATCCATTCCCATTGGAAGAAAAACTTTTTTAAGTTAAATTGCTTTTTATTTTGGATTATTCTTTTATTTTCCATAGTTTATAGCTTCCTCCTCATGAGATTTTCTTTTGTAGCACGTCTTTTCACAAGTGCATTCATAAGAATAGCTGCCAGAATAATAAGTCCTTGTATGGCATTTTGCCAAAACGGTGATACATTAATAAGAGGTAATGCATTATTTAAAATACCAAATAGCAGTGTACCTACTAAGAGTCCTGATACTTTTCCATACCCTCCAGCTACGCTTACGCCTCCAAGTACACAAGCTGCAATAACATTAAGTTCATACCCTGTAGCCGTATCTCCTTGCGCTGATGCAAACTTAGATACCCAAAGCACACCTGCAAGTCCTGCCAAAGCACCCATCAGTGTATAAACAAGCCATAATACTTTCTTTGTATTAATACCACTTATTTTTGCTGAGGCAACATTACTTCCTACAGCATAGATTTGTCTGCCTGTTCTTGTGTAGCTAATAAAATAATAAAAGAGTATGTAGATTATAATGGCTATAAAAATAAGCGTATTAATGCCAAGCACTTTGCTTGTGGCTATGCCTTTAAAGCTTGCTGACATTTGGTGTGCACTTACCCACTTACCGCCACTTATCATAAAAGTTAATCCTCTAAATACATTAAGCATACCTAGTGAAGCAATAATCGGAAACACACCAAGGATGGATACTAAAAAGCCAACGATAAAACCACAAAGGGTACCTACCCCAACAGCTATAAGAATCGCGGCCACAGGTGATAGATCTGGATTATGACTTACTGCAAGTGCTGCTGTCATCCCTGATAGTGCAAGGGTTGATCCAATAGATAAGTCAATGCCAGCTGTTAAAAGGACCATCATCATACCAACTGCTAATATACTTAGTATTGCTGTATTGGTAAGGAGGTCATTGATATTTTCAAAGCTTAAAAAACTGGGATTTTTAAATTGTATAAAAATACAAAGTATAACGATAAACCCAAGTAACCCGGCTTCTCTGAATTTAGAAATATTGCGCATCCTCTCTCCTCCTTACTTCTTCTCTAACATAGCAAATTCTAGTATCTTCTCTTGTGTAATGCCATCAGTCTCAAGTGTTGCTGTTATTCTGCCATCTCTCATAACTGCTATACGATCGCTCATTCCTAATACTTCAGGCATTTCTGATGATACCATAATGATCGCATAATTTTGTTTTGAAAGCTCTCTCATAATTTCATAAATGGCATATTTAGCACCTACATCTACGCCTTTTGTAGGCTCATCTAATATAATAACTTTAAGATCAGACGCTAGAAGCTTTGCAACAACTACTTTTTGTTGATTGCCTCCTGATAAAGAATCTGCAGTATCAAATATGCTGACTGCTTTAACCGTCACTTTTTCAGCGAGTGTTTTGGCAACATCTGCTTCTTTATTTTTATCTAACCAACCCGATTTAGAAATATTAGAAAGAGTTGAAAGGGTAATATTTTTACCAATTCCCCACTGTAATATAAGGCCTTGTTTTTGTCTGTCTTCTGGCAGATAGCCTATTCCCCTATCCATTGCATCAAGTGGTTTTTTAATCACTACTTCTTTGCCTTCAAAATAAATTTTACCTTTATCGGGTCTTGTAATACCAAATATACTTTCGCAGATTTCTGTTCTTCCTGCTCCAACTAGCCCTGTAAGTGCTAATATCTCCCCTTGTCTTACACTAAAGGATATATCTGCAAAGTAGCCTGTTTGACTAAGTCCTTCTACCTTTAAGATTTCTTTTCCTATTTTATTTTCTTTAGGTGGGAAAAGCTGAGTCATCTCACGCCCTACCATTGCATAAATAAGCTTTTCATTCGTGATTTCATGAACTCCCCAGCATCCTATGTACTGAGCATCTCTAAGTACAGTGACTCTTGTTGCAAGTCTATACATGTCTTCAAACCTATGAGAAATAAGAATGATAGATACACCACTATCTCTTAGCTGCTCGGCTATTTTATAAAGCTGCTCACTTTCAGTTTTGGTAAGCGCTGCTGTTGGTTCATCCATAATAATCACTTTTGCATCCATAGATAAGGCTTTAGCAATCTCAACAATTTGCTGCTCTGCAACACTTAGTGATCCCATTTGTGTTTTAGGATCAATACTCGCTCCTACACTATCTAATAATTCCTTTGCTCTCTTATGCATATCATTCCATAAAATGCGTTTTGTTTTAGCGGATACTTTTTCATGTCCTATAAATATATTTTCCGTTACACTAAGATCCGGATAGTTTGTAACATGTTGATAAATAGCAGCAATTCCAAGCTTCTGTGAGTCTCTTGTCGTCTTAAAATTTACTCTATGCCCCTCATAATACATTTCGCCTTCGTCTGGTGCATGTACGCCTGTGATAACTTTAATAAAAGTTGATTTCCCCGCTCCATTTTCGCCCATAAGGGCATGTATTTCACCTTTTTTAAGGTTAAAGTTTACTTGATTTAGTGCTTTTACGCCTGGAAATATCTTTGTTATGCCTTTTAATTCCAAAATAAAGTCTGACACATTCACCACTCATCCTTTCTTAGTTGGTGTGTTCTGCAAGTAACTTGCTTTCCCTATTACTTGTACTGTTCTACTTCATATTATCAAAGTCGCCTGCTAAGATAAATGTAAATTATTAAACTGGGCATGTGTAAAAGTAAACTCTTCTTCTCACCCATTTTAAAAGTACATTTTGTATAAGTATAAGTTGTGCAGAAGCTTAGAACCTATAAGACTCTTCTAAGTATATGGATCTACTTAAAAGAGTCTTATAGGTTCTTTTATTAACGTTTAAAAAGACATTATTTTTTTATAAGATACTCAGTTGGCCATACACCTGTTTGTTTTTTGAAAGTCTTTGAAAAATGGTATTGATCACTAAAACCTACCATTGCAGCGACTTCTTTACAAAGCACATCAGGTTGTGTAAGCATAATCTGTTTTGACTTTTCAATTCTATAATAAGTTAAATACTCTGAAGGGGACATACCCTTATAAGTACGGAATAATTTACTAATATAAGAAGGCACAAATTCAAACTTCTTAGAGAGCATATTTGTGGTAATAGATTGCTGATAATTAAGTTGTAAATAGGCTTCTATCTTTTGTGCCATATCAGAAATATTATTTTTATCACCCTGTACTATCTCTGCCCCCTTTTCTCCTTGTATAATAAATGAAATATCTTTTGCAAGAGACTTATCATCTGCTGCATTGGATATTGCAGTATCTAAGTCTAGCTTAATAGAAGATGTATATTTACCTGACTTATCTTGTTTAAAGTATAGACTACTGATAGCCTCATAAAAAAACGCTGCTACCTGTAGTTGTGTAAAATGCACCTCCCGAAATTTAGCAAGCGTCGCTTCTATACTACTTCTGAGCTGTTCATTGCCAAGCTTTGTTGCCGCCTGAATTGTTTCTAATACAAGGCGTGTATCTAAATAGCTGCTATCTTGCTCTTCTTTTGTATCAAGCCATATCATTTGCGAAGTAAAAAGCTTGACCGTGACATAAAGTCTTGCACGCAGCGCTTCTAAAATGTTTCCTATATCATTAATTGTAATGATATTATAAGTGGATACTATCGTAACTGGAAGGTAACTCTCTGCTTTAAACACATCTACTAACCAATCAGCCACCTCAGTTATTCTTTTCTTATCTTGGACTTTAAATACGACAACCATCTCTGCTGCTGTTTTGCCATTAAAGTACATGCTGTCTTCCTCTTCTAAAAGGATAGTACCTAATCTTTTTTCCATATCTATCTGATCCCATACACCTTTAGCTGGCAGCATCGAATCATTAGGAATAAGCGGAAAGGCTCCTACACAAATTAGAAAAACAGCATAACCTGCTTGCTCTATTTTGTGCTCTTGTTCTTCTTTATGTTGTTGCTCTACGCTATTTTCATTAATAAGACTCATAATCTTCTTTCTTTGTTTTTGCTTAGCTCTAACGGATACTTCTTTGTGTATTTTACTTAGTACAGCATGGATGGCATCTGGTGCAATAGGCTTTAAAAGATAATCATAAGCTTGAAACTGAAGCGCTTTTCTAGCATATTCAAAATCCTGAAATCCACTTATAATGACAACAATAATATTTGGATTCTTTTCTCTAACTTTTTCTGTAAGCTCAAGCCCATCCATAACTGGCATTTTAATATCTGTAAAAATGACATCTACCTCATTGGTTTCTAATAATTCTAATGCCTTTTTGCCATTTATAGCGGTGCCTATAACTTTAAATTCTTCATTAAAAGACTCAACAAACTTAACAATCACACGCATAATTGGTGGTTCATCTTCAACTATCATCACTCGGATCATTAAATATCCCCCCGCATTGTAATAATCAAGCCCTGCGGCTTATTATCCTCAATAGAATATGTGATTTCTTTACCTGTATTAAGTTTCATTCTAATAAGTGTATTCATTAAACCCAGTCCACCTATTTTCATCTCTGTATACTTATCACGGCTTCCATTCCAGTAATCATCTATTTTTTTTATTATGTGCTGCTTGTCCGCATCTCCAAGTCCACATCCATTATCATAAACTTTAATATACCACTTTTTCTCTTCTATACCTGCTGTTATCTTTACAAAATAAGGCGGTTCTATAGATACAAAGGCATGCGCAAAACAATTCTCTGCCAATGGCTGCAAAATAAGTTTGGGCATGGACATAGCAAGTATCGCTTCTTCTACCTCTATTTCATAAACAAAGTAATCTTCATACCGCCACTTCATAAGCTGAAGATAGCTTGTAACATGTTGAATTTCATCTTTTAGGGTTACAGTCATATCTTTATAAGTAGCAATATAACGCAGCATAGATGAAAGCTCATGGCACATCATAACTATATTATCATTGCCTTCTTCAACTGCCGCTGCACTAATAATCGATAAACTATTATATAGAAAGTGTGGGTTCATCTGAGCTTGAAGTGCTAAAAGCCATGCTTTTTTCTCAAGCGCAATAGATTCGCTCAGTCTATTTAACATAGAAGAAAAAGCAATATTAAGTTCTCTTACTTCATCAATATTATTATCACTTTGATAATCATCTGATATATTTTGAATGCTTAACTGACTCACTGTATCTTTTAATAAAAGGATAGGTTTGCTTAAGTTTTTAGCAATAATGATAATGGCCAAAATCATAAGTACCGTAATCGCTATACTCCCAATAAGAACGGTTACAATAAGTAATTGGTAAGGTGCTAACATAGCCGCTTTACTCTGTGAGAGAATAACCGTCCACCCATATTTTTCAGATATTTTCGATACTTGATTAAGGGCACTTTGCCGAGCCGTGTGATCTGACGTATCAAAAACTATTTTACCCTTCTCATCGATAATTGTCATACCAATAGATTGCAGCACATCAAACTCAGTACTTTCAACAAGTGTTTTAATATCTTGTTGAATTTCTATTATGCCATAAACTTCTTGTGAGTAAATATTCATAAGCGGCCGTCTTATCGTTACATACTGGGAACTGTAATTATCTGACCACCTATCTGGCTCTGGAGGTAAAATGATACTTTTATCTCTTTTCACTTTAAGCGCTGTCATTTCTTCTTCGGTAGCATGTCTTGCTAAAAATCTTTGGACACTTTCTTTCTCAGTTATAGCCCCTGCACTTATATAATCATAATATTGATTATAGACACTTATTCGCCACATCAATTTATGAGGTCCATTAATAGTCGTTAAAATACTTCTCATATCGATATCTAAAAGTAAGTTATCCTCAAAATGATTTTCAGAAACTTTATCTTGCTGCAACTTATTAAATACACTGACAAGCTGTGAGTTTGTCATCACTTGGTACGCTATATTATCCATATCATTTAAATAGTATTCAACTTGTTTAATCGTCTTATCTGCGAGTTCCTGCTGACTTAAGGTTGAGATTTTTTCACTTGTTCTAATAATATAATTATAAAAGGCAACGAAAAAAACCAAAACCATCATCGCAAAAACAATAGAATAGGAATAAACTTGTTTGCTGATAAAAATAGATTTTTTTCTAAACATGATGTCTGGTCTCCTTGTCTTTTACTCTTTTATACTTATAAATTTCAGCAGTTTTTAATTTATATTCTACACTATTTACAAGCTTATAAAAAGAATGTTATATCAAGTAATTTTTGGTTACTCTTTACAACATTCTTTTTATAAACTTGTGGACAATGCTCTTTATTGTAGACAATGCCCTTTATTGTGGACAATGCCCTTTATTGTCTGTATTCCTTTTGTTCAAATGAATCCTTAACAATCTTTCTGCCTTCTTCTAGAGATTTGATATCTCCTAAAGCTTTCATTTGCATCAGCATATTGCCTATACAAGAGGCCTCAATAGGTCCTGCAACTACTTTTTTCCCTGTAATATCTGCAACTTTTTGACATAAGTATTGATCTTGTATACCGCCGCCAACCATTCTAATTACATTTATATTTTTACCTGTCATTTCTTCAAAGGCTTCTAGTATTTCTTTATAGAGAATGCCAAGACCATTATAGGCTGCTTTAGCAATATCTCCTATTTCACTTAATGTCACCCCATAAGTCTCTTTACAATAGGCTATAATTTCTTTTTCCATATCTAGTGGTGCTAAAAATCTATCATCTTTTGCATCTACTGCATAGTCACTCTTTGAATTTTTAACAGCTGCTATAATATCTGGGAAAGATACATTTAACCCACGTTCATTCCATACTTTACGAAGCTGTTGAAGGAACCACAATCCATTAATATTTTTAAGATAACGAATCGTTCCCTCTACCCCACCTTCATTGGTGATGTTAAAATCTTTCGATTTTTCATCTAAAATAGGTTCTTTAAGCTCCATTCCCATAAGACACCATGTGCCACAGCAGAGATATACTTCATTTTCTGATTCTAGCGGCGAACCTGCTACTGCAGAAGCCGTATCATGACTGCCTACTGCAACAACTTTCACATTACTAAGTCCTGTTTCTTCTTGTATAAGCTCTGTTAAACTCCCTACAACTGTACCTGGCATAACAAGCTTTTGCATCTTATCTATTGGCATTTCTAAGGCTTCAAATAATTCTTTTGAGTATTCTCTTTTTGTGGCATCTAAGAGTGCCCCTGTTGATGCTATCGTGTATTCATTAAATGTAGCACCCGTTAAAAAGTATGCAATAAGGTCTGGCATAAAGAGCCACTTATCGCCAAAAGCTTTTACAACTTCATTTGTTTTAAAATCATAATAGAGTTGATACACGGTATTAAAGCTCATTTTTTGAATGCCTGTAATATCATAGAGCTTGCTATCTGTTATTTGAGAATAAAAGTCATCCATAATGTCATTTGTTCTACTGTCTCTATAATGCACAGGATTAGTAAGGAGTTTGCCTTTTTTATCAAGCCATGCCCCATCTACGCCCCATGTATCAATCCCAATAGATGTTATGTCTATATCTGGAAGTTTTGCAGCTTTTTTGAGACCTTTTTTAATCTCATGAAATATTCTCATGAAATCCCAGTAAAATGTATTTCCTAAGTAAACAGGTTCATTTGGAAAGCGATGTATTTCTTCTAATTTCAATTTGTTTTCTTCCATACTTCCTAAAATCAGCCTTCCGCTGGATGCTCCTAGGTCTATGGCAATATATGCTTTTTTGCTCATAACAGACTCCTTTGCTATGTTATTTTGATACTCCCTTTATTTTTCTTATCTTGGAGTACATGTATTTTAGAAATTATAAATTATCCCATATTTGAGGATCCGGATTTGCAATAACAGCACTTTGAATATACATTGCGCTTTCAAACAGTGTTTTTTTTGCACGTTCCATAGAAGCTTCTACTGCCGATAACTCTCCGCTAAATATGGCAAATGATTTACCAGTCATGCCTCTTGCAAGCCTTATTTCTATGAGTTTAACAGGGCTGGTTTTTACAACTTCATCTGAGGCGCCTACAATAGAGGCTACCGAGTAACTTTCTATAATGCCTATTGCCTCTGGAGTACCTTTTTCAGTGACGCCATAAATGGCTGGAAATAATGTTGGATCTGGATTTCCTAGCAAATAACTATCAACTAATACCGTATCAAAAGGAGATACTACAGCTACTTCTAGCGCTGCCTTTACAGCGGATAATTTGCCGCTAAATAAAATAATGTATTTTCCTGGGCATACAACTTGTGCTATCACCAGTTTAATGTCTGCAGTTTTTACCATAGTATCTGCCGCTTTTATCCCTAGCGCAACGGATCTATACTCTACAACGCCTAAAGATTTCATGTCATCCACCTAAGTTATCTCCTTTCAATAATGATTTCAGTTTCTGTTATCCTTTTCACTACGCCATTTATACTGCTATGTATATTAGTGCTTATACGCGTTAAATCGCCACTTGCAATCTTTTGTCCTTCTTTTACATAGTCACCTACATTAACAACTGGGGATGCCGGTTTACCTATATGCGCTGCAATAGGGAGATAAACTACTTGTGATGTAATCTTAGATTCTTCAAATATAGCATGCTTATCATAGTGTTTGAGTCCTAATTTATCAAGTAACCTACTTGAAGGAACCTCTGCCGTTACATTATTACTCAGCTTTGGATTATCCTCACCGCTTGGCTTAACACCTTGTTTCATAAGCTCTCGTTTGACCATCATCATAAGTTCTGCTGGGCTTAAATCATGATGACAAGCATAGTAAGAGCATGTGTTACAACCGCAGCACCCAAGCGCTGTATGGAGATTATTAGAATTTTGGAGTAAGCCGTTTGCAAAAGCATTCATAAGCTTATGAGGTTCTACTTGATGTCCTAGTCTATTTCTGGGACATAGGTCTGTGCACATCTGACATTGTGAACAAGATGACATGGCTCTCTTAATACTTCCTATTCCCACCGCTCTTTTTTTATGATAAATAACTGTTTCTCTAGGTAAGAGTATAATAGCTTTTGTAGTTTTAGTCACCTTAATATCCGATGATACAAAGTTTCCCATCATCGGTCCGCCAAGCAAGATATCATACTCTGGTATAGTTACTGTAACGTGTTTAATAAGTTCCTCAAAAGTTGTACCTATAGCTGCTTGAATGACCTTTGGTACTTCAACTGTTCCTGTTACTGTAATATATTTATAAGTTACAGGCTGCCCTTCATAAATACATTGATAGATATTATAAAGGGTTTCTATATTAAGTGCGATAATTTTTTTATGGCTTGGAAGCTTACCTTTTGGAATAATAATACCAGTACATTTATAAATAAGTGTTAATTCGTCTCCAACTGGATAAATATTAGGCAGTATGCAGATTTCAATATTATCATCTAAAGAGGTGAGTGTACTAAGGTGTGAAATAAGCGCTTGATGTTTTGACTTGACTGCCCATATGGCTTTTTTAAGTCCCATAATTTTGAGCATATCTCGTATAATCGTTACAAGTTCTTCACTAAAGTGCGTCATGATTTCATAATCTGTATACATGAGTGGCTCACACTCAGCCCCATTTATAATCAAATAATCCATGCCAACATCTAGCTTAATATGAGTGGGAAAACCTGCTCCGCCAGCTCCTATTATCCCTGCCTCAAAAACCTGCGCTTTAAATATTTCATATGTCATACTTCTCACCTCTTTTCTTGTGTGTTGCTACATAATATGATTTTCATCATCTACTATGCCTACGATAGCTGCATCTATTGGTGCATTCATGTTATCTATACTGCATCTTGAACTGCTTCCTCTTGTGATAAGTACTATTTCTCCAACACCCGCACCAACAGTATCTATGGCTATAAATCTTTCTTTTGCGGCATCGATACATGCAAGTGTCTCAACCATAAGAAATTTGTTGCCAATAAGTGCTGGATGCTTGCGTGTTGAAATAATACTTCCTATTACTTTTGCTATGGTCATATGGCTTGCATCCCCTTTAGGTTGGTTGGTTCTTTAGAATGATTGCTTTTTCTTTACACTTTACGCCAAGTGCATTGGCTTCATCTGTATCAATGTGCATTTCTAGTGTAAAACTTGGGTGAACTCTTACTTGAACATTTTCAAAACGCCCTTTTCTTTCTTCACCTATTTCTACTGCTACAACTTCATTATCTACAAGTCCAAACTGCGCAGCATCTTGATCATTCATATGAATATGTCTTTTTGCGATAATACATCCTTCGTTAAGATAAAGTGCTCCTTTAGGTCCTACTATTGTAATAGGTGCAGATTTGGTAATGTTGCCTGATTCACGTATAGGTGGATTGATTGCAAGTCTAATAGCATCTGTTTTTGCAAGTTCTACTTGGGTTTCTTTTCTTACAGGCCCTAATATACGTACATTCTCGATGACTCTTAGGTTAATGCCTACTAGTGTTACACATTCATTCGCAGCATATTGTCCACCCATAAGTTCTTTTTTAGGATGAAGGGTTGCCCCTTTTCCAAATAAGGTTTCTAAATGCTCTTGTGTCACATGTAAGTGTCTGGCAGATACGCCTATTGGCACAACATGTTTTGACTTTTGCACAGGAGCAGTGCTCTTAGCACCACTCCTATTTAATTCTTTTTGTACAGCTTCTATAATCAGTTGTTGTAGTGCCTGTTCATTTGCATTCAAGGCTTCCACCTCTTAATTAGAATTTTGGTAGTATTTTTTCGATATCTGCATGTGGTCTTGGAATAACATGTGTTGCAATCACTTCACCAAGTCTTGAGGCTACTGCAGCTCCTGCTTCCACCGCTGCTTTAACTGCTCCAACGTCTCCTCTTACCATAACTGTTACAAGCCCTGAACCTATTTTTTCTGAGCCTACAAGTTCTACATTTGCAGCCTTAAGCATTGCATCTGCTGCCTCCGTTACAGCTACTAAACCTCTTGTTTCGATCATTCCTAATGCTTGATTATTCATATTTTTTTTCTCCTCTCTCGTAATTGTTTTTTGTGGGGTATTATTAACTTCTGTTTTTTCTACTTGAGTAACTTGATTTGTGGGTACTATTTGTTCTATTTGATCTAATATATGTTCTTTATTCTCTGATTCAGTTCTACTAGCTGTTTGTGCTTTTTTAGTACCAGCTGTATTTCTTGCTTTACTTTCAGCCACGAGCTATCACCTACTTGTTTAATTTTCTTGCACTATGCAGTACAAGTTTTTGTACTTCTTCGTGCGGGCTGTTGATTGTAATCGCTGCCGCTACTTTACCTAGCTTCGCTGCTGCTATTTTGCCCTGTTCTATAGCTTCTTTTACATCTGATACAGAACCTTGTATAATCATGGATACCAGTCTTCCTCCAAGTGCTCTCTCTGTTGTAACAAGACTAATATCAGCCGCCTTTAACATTGCATCTAGGGCTTGTATTGCTGCTACATTTGCATCAACTTCCAGTATTCCTATAGCTTTCATGTCATCACTCTTTCTAATAGGCTGTACTTATTTTTGTGTTGGTAAAATTTTCTCTACGTCACCGTGTGGTCTTGGTATAACGTGTACTGCAACTAACTCACCAAATCTTGATGCTGCACTTGCTCCAGATTCTGTAGCAGCTTTAACTGCTCCAACATCTCCTCTTACCATAACTGTAATAAGTCCTGAACCAATTTTTTCTGTTCCGACAAGTGTTACATCTGCTGATTTTACCATTGCATCTGCTGCTTCAATTGCTGCTACTAAACCTCTTGTTTCGATAAGTCCTAATGCTTCTTGTTTCATTTTTAATTCCTCCTATAGTGTGTGTTTTATTTTTATTTTTTATAAACAATTTAATCTAAGCAGTTTTTCTAAGTCTTCATCTGGACTTGGAATAACTTGATCTGCGACATATCCAGCTACTTCACTCGCTGCTCTTTTACCGGCTTCAATAGCAGCTGTTACGTCTGATACACTTCCTCTAAATTTCAACATAATAAGTAGAGGTACGGGAAGTAAGTCACCTCCTGCTGGTTTGTTTTTATCAATTGCTTCTAGTGTTACATGAGCTGCCTTGCACGCCACATCTGCTGCGTGAAGCGCTGTTGCGAGTCCATATACCTCTAAGAGTCCTACTGCTTTTCCCATAGTACACCTCTATTATTTATTGATGTAGGCTATTTTGATGCCTTCTTGTTTCATATTAACGACCATTGCCTCATTAAGTTCATCAAGCCCAAATCTATGTGTAATAAGTTTTTGAATGGGAAGTCCTATGGCTTTAGCACGTTTTAAGAATTCAAAAGTGGATACGTAGTCTCTATAGGTATAAACCCAAGAACCTACCAGTGTAATTTCTTTTTGACATAAGTCAAAGTGTGGGTTAATTGTTGCATTACCATTATCAACAAAGAATCCTAGTTCACAAAGTCCACCACCACGTTTGATAAATTTATAAATGTTAGAAGCTGCTGATGGAACGCCTGTGCACTGGAATGCAAAGTCCACGCCACCTCTTGTTTCTTTTTTTACGAAAGTAAGCATTTCGTCAAAGCTTCCAAAATCTTTAAAGTTAACGGTAAGGTCTGCCCCAAACTCTTTAGCAAGCTTAAGTCTATTCGCATCTCCATCTACTGCAACGATATTTTGTATACCCATTGTACGAAGTACTGCAAGTACTGTAAGACCAATGGGTCCGCAGCCTTGAAGAAGTACTGTGCTTGCAAATCCTAAAAGATTAGTTGTTTTAGCCCGCTCTACTGCATGCATAGCAACTGCAAAAGGTTCTACTACTATTCTATCTTCAAGTGAAAGGTCGCTTACATTAAAGATAGATGAACCTTTTCTAAGGACGATATATTCACCAAACCAGCCATTAAACTTATAACTATCATCTGGCAATAGCCCATATACCGCCATATTTCCACTTAAGTTTGCCTTTTCTGGTTTTAATGTGGTGTATTCATCATCTCCTGTAAGAGATACACAAGTTACAACTTTATCTCCCACTCTAAGCGGTTTGCCTATCATATCTTCTTTAATGTTTTTGCCTACTTTAACGATTTCTCCTGTTCCTTCATGTCCAAGCACTACAGGAATTAAGCCAAATGGGTCATTTTTGTACTCATGAACATCTGTACCACATACTCCGCAGCCTTCAACTTTTACAAGGACTTCATCATCGCTGATTGCTGGAATATCATAGGTTTGTACTTCTATTTTTTGTTTTTCTACAAGGCAGGCTACGCGTCCTTTTTGAGGCACTGTAGTATGTGATGCTGCCCCACCACTTATTCCCTCACCTTGTAAATTCTTAATAACTTGTGCTACGATGTCTTCAATATTTGCTATATTATAAGATTCCATTTTCTCCTCCTTATCTGATATAGAGTGCATCTGCCATAACGCATCTTCTTGATTTTGTAAAGGTTGCTGCATTCGTTAATCCCTCACCTGTTTTACTCGCTATTGTAAAAGTTGTAAATCCTTCTCCTCCAAATCCAATACCTGCATAAGAAGGTGCATTTTTTACAAATATAGCTGTATCAAGTGCCTTGCCATACTTTGTAAGATTATAAACATTTGATGAATGCATATGTGCTGAATGTCTGTTGCCGCCTTCAAGTAATTTGGCAACTTCTATCCCTTCATCTACATTTTTCACTCTGACAATACCAAGTACTGGCATCATGAGTTCTTCTACAACTAAGATATGTTCTTTAGAAGCTTCAAAAAGGATGCATCTGATACTCTCTGGCACTTCTATGCCAATACCTTTTAAGATCACGCTTGCATCTCTTCCTACATAATCTCTATTGACGGTATAATGACCATTTTTTTCTACAAGTACCGTTTGTACTAGCTTTTCAATTTGTTCACCTTGCAGCATATAGCAATCATTTTCGCTCGTCATATAGTGAATAAGTTCATCTGCTACTTCAGCTACAACGATAATTTCTTTTTCTGCGATACAAGGCAGATTGTTATCAAAAGTTGCCCCATTAATAATATCTGCTGCTGCTTTTTTAATATTAGCTGTTTCATCTACCAGTACTGGTGGGTTACCAGCTCCTGCTGCTATACCTCTTTTGCCGCTTTGAAGAATAGCCTTTACAACACCTGGTCCTCCAGTAGCTACCAAAAGTTGAATGTCTGGATGTTTAAATAACATATTACCTGACTCAACTGTAGGCTTTAGTACTGATGTTGCAAGATTTTCAAATCCACCCACTTCTACAGCAGCTTCATTAACAAGTTGTACCGCAAAATTTGATGTCCCAGCAGCATTTGGATGTGAGTTAAATACAACGGTATTACCTGCAGCAATCATCCCAATCGCATTACAAAAAACAGTTTCTGATGGATTAGTTGACGGCGTAATAGCACCTACTACACCAAAAGGACCACTCTCTATAACCGTAAGCCCTTGATCACCACTCCATGCTCTTGTTTTAATACATTCTGTTCCTGGTGTTTTCTTGGCTACAAGTTCATGTTTAAGTATTTTATGTCCTATCTTACCCATACCTGTTTCATGAACTGCCATCTGAGCAAGTACTTCTTTGTTTTCCATAATTTTTTCTTTGATACGTGTAATGATTTTTTCTCTAAACTCAAGTGGCATCACATGAAGCTCCTGTTGAGCAGTTTTTGCGGCTTTTATCGCTTCATCCATATTCTCAAACACACCTTGACCTATCCCGGCTTTAGGTGCAGCTTTGGTTTTTATAACGGGCTGGGATCCAAGTTTACGTACAACCTCTGCCACAACTTGCTTTAATTCCATTTCGTTCATTTTTTCACTCTCCTCCTATACACCTAGCACCATATCTTGCAAACTCTATGTCATCTTCTGCCATTCCACCACTTACACCTATTGCTCCTATCACCTTGCCATTTACTTGAAGTGGATAGCCTCCGCCAAGTGTTACAATTTTAGCATCAAGCATATTTTCTAGGCCTTCAAATGGTTTATCTCTAGCTGTAAGTTTTGCAAGTTCATGGGTTGGCATTTTAAGTACTGCAGCCGTAAATGCTTTTTTAATAGCGAGTTCATAGCTTACTACAAAAGAATCATCCATCACCTGAACACTTATTGGACTTCCTTCTTTTGTTACAATCGCTATAACTACTTGAATACCTTTATAAGCAGCATATGCTTTTACTTTTTCAATAAGTAAATTAGCTTGTTCTAAATCTAATGGCTGGTTAATCTGCTGATTTTTTATTTGCATTGTTTCTTCAAACACCTTCTCGATATATCTGGCTGCTGCGTATAAATAATCAGATAATCTATTAATATATTTTTTGACTTCTGATGTTACATTTTCACACCTAGCAACTGCTCTTTCTGATCGTCTTGCAACAGTTCTTATAATATCAAACTCTGCTGAGAGTGGGTTATCTCCTGGAAGAACAAACTTTGTAAACTGATTAGTTTGCTGCTGATAACGATCAATACACTCTTCTAAAAAACAGATAGCCATTTGGCCATCTGGCCAGTCTCTCGTATCACTTGATGCTATTTCACGCATTAAACCTATGAGTGCTTTTTGAATGGTTTCTACTTCATAAACTATAGGCCCTTTTTGAATCTTGCTTTTTATACTGCCTAAATGACTTGTAAGTTCATCTAGCGTGCCTACAGCTTCTATTTTAGGATGTGTTTTTGGAACCCTTTCTCCGCTATAGAGTCCTGTTGTCCCATCATCACCCGTTTTGGTATATAGTTTCATTTCCCTCCTCCTTATATTTCAATAAGTGGATTACCTTTTACATACCTTGCTGCATTTTGCCCAAGTGCTCTATGCTTTGTGGTTGTTATAAACAAGGGTTTATCTTTTATTTTTTTGATATAGAGTACGGTACGCTCACCCCATATGCCTATACCTACTTCAAGCTGCGATATGCCAGAAGCCGTCTGTCCAAGTATTGTTTCAGCCTGTGGCATGACTTCAGTAATTACTTTATAAAGTATGCCTTCTTCTTCTATACCTGTTAGTATTTCTTTTAACACCTTATCACTTGGTTGATAGACTTTTATAATAATCTCAGGTCTTATCATACCCTTCTCACCTTTGAAAGTACGAGTCCTGTTGCAACTGCATTTCTTGGTCCCTCTGTACCTCTTATCTCGCCTTTCCCTACTACGATATTATAGTAAGAAAGTACTTCAAGAATCATATGTGGGATTTCAAAATCAAGAGCACTGCCGCCTACTAAAACGACGTTTGAAATAGTTCTTATATCATGAGCTGCTGCAATTTGCTTGAGCGCTCTTAAGGCATTTTGTACAAATACATCTTTTTTAGCTGTCTTCCTTGTCATTACTATTTTTTCTAGATTGTGTTTTGTTTCAATGGGGATGAGCTTGTTTTCTTTACAAACAACAATCTTTCCAAATAATTTTGGACTAAGTGGTTCATTAAAGAACTTGACCTCTCCTGTTTCTAATCTGATATAGAACAAACTCTCTACCTTAGCTAAGGGATGTCTTTTAATATCTTCTGCTAGTGAAAGATTATTAAGACTAAGCTGTACATCTATTAACATTGTAATAAAGTTGCCTGCTCCTGCTAGATGCACTGCTTTGGCGCTGCCATCTTCTAAAATAATTGCTGCATCTGTTGAGCCACCACCAAGGTCAAGTATTGCAAGTGGCAAGGTGCTTCCCCTTGTTGTAAGTGCTCCAACACTTGCCATAACAGCTTCAACTCCTGCTATTTCTGCTTGAATACCCAATTCTTTATAGAGCGCATCTGCAAGCATCTGCATAGGGAGCTTATCTGTTTTAACCATTGCTGCTAGTGCAACTGCTTTTTCAAGTGAAACCTCGCCTGCTAGTGCTCCTTTTACATCTATAGGTACAAGTACATCTACAGCAAGTAAGTCTTTGATACTTATAGTTTGCATTGTACTGTTTGAAAGTGTATGAAGACCACGTCTCATGCGTTCTAGCATACCGCCAACATTACTGCCTGTATCCCCTTCAATATGAACTATTTGTGAGATACTAGAAATACTTTCCATAATTTTAGCTGCCCCTTGATCAATAGGAACTTCTTTAAAACTGCCATTATGACTTATAATGGTTAGTTTACCGGCTGGCAGCACCTTTTCTCTAACTTCTCCATGGGGAGTTTTTACAATGACCGCTGAACGATTACCTATTAAACTCTTTGCAATAGGAATAATACGTTTTGTTTCTTCAGGGTTAAGTTTAAAGATATTGGCTATGCTGTAGGGATTGGATAAGCTCTGTACTGCCCGCCCTGTGGTGCCCACTTCAATAGCTGCTAGCATGCCTAAGCGAATACGTTCGATATACTTCACTTCATCTACTATTGGCATAAAAGTCTTGATACGGTTTTGAATAAGTACTGCTTCATCATTTTGAACGATAGCTCCTGTGATATGTTGATCTGCATCATTGATTAGCTTTGCTGCCATTTCATAACTTATTTCTTTAGGTACTAGTACAATGTATGCTTGATCTTTATTTGCTCTTTGGATATCTGTTATAAGTATTGTTTCACCTATTCCGAGTCCCTCTCCACTTGGTGTGCTTGGATCATGCCCTATCATTGTAGAGTCTGTAATAATAGTCTCTGTAATAGTCTCCATTGCCGTATCCCCTATAACAGGAGCTGCTTCATTTAGAAAAATCCTATCTATTTGGGAGTGTTTCAGATCTATTTGATCTAGTGCTATTTGAAGTGCTTGTTTAATACCTCTTATATTATCTGGCGTACCTTTTGTCCCGGTTGTTGATACGCTGCTGCTGCTCTTAAATGTAATATTACTCACCTGGTCTATTTCAGCCACACATACTTCCGTCGTTGAATTACCAATATCGATACCTACTACTACTTTTTTCAAGATACCACCTACTCTTTACGCAGTATATCTCGTTTTTTGTGTACCTCTAAGGTTTCTCTGACAAAACCTGCACAAATAGGTGCATCGTATTTATTTTCAAGCTTTTCTGCGATATCTTTTAACTCCTTCTCTGTAGATCTATAAGGTCTTAAGCTATTATAGATTTGTAATATTTCATCATCTGGAACAGCTATAAGTTCAGCCGCTCTTACAAAGTTTTCTGCAAGCTGCGTTTTACCATCCTCAAGTGCTACCTTTGCTTGGAGCATAAGAGTGTTTTTTGAGATTGAAATATCATCGATGCCAATGCTTCCATTCATGATATTTGCCATTGTCACATCTTCTAGTTTTTTACCCGTCTTACTGCTAATAAGCTCAGGATACTTTTCTATTAATGGGTATAAATCCATCTCTTGTCCTCCTTACATCGTGATAGTTACTTGCACGGGTTCTCCTCGATCTACTACGAGTTCTGTCTCTATCGTGTGCATAAGTGCTGCTTTAACTTGGTATTTAGGTCTGCACATAGGATCATTTTGTATAGGTATAGGCATAACCTGTTCACCTTTAGCGTATTTAGCAGCATTTTTACCTATTTTTCTATATGTTTCTAAAGTTAAAAGAGGTGCCTGTGGAAATAATTCTAGATTAGTAAGTGGATAAAGGTCTTTTTGGTGAATAACAGCAGTCCCTTTAGACTGAAGACCTATGCCAATCCCTGAGCCAACAAGCTTTGCCACATCATTTCCCATAAAAGAAACATCTGAGGTTCTCATAATTCTATAAACTTTAGGAATCATACCCTCTTCTTCTATGCCTGCCATCATTTCTTTTAATACTTGGTCTACTGGAAGTCCATTAATGGTGTAATGAATTTTGGTACCGTATGCTGTGCCTATCCCAATACCTACCTCCTTAGGATCTTCATAGTGCAAGCCTGAAGCGTTGAGGTTTTTAGGGGTATGTCGTAACTGTGGGTTTAAAAGTATTTGTCTTACAATATCTGCTATAAGCTTTTCATCCATGTTCAGATCCCCTCCTACAAGTCTTCTGGAGAGATAATATGAGGAATATCTTTTATCTCATCCCAGCGCTCATTACTCATCACATACCCTGTTCCAGGTCCCTTATAATCATTTTTAAAGTTGATAGCACTTTGCACTTTAAAATCAGTATCTAGTATTGCTGATGTATGTAGGTAATCTCCTGTCATACGTTGTTTAAACATTTCTAGCAGACTATCTGCCACATCTTCAAAACCTGACTTTTGCAGCGCTTTGATAATATCTATTCCTGTAATATTATTTTTCATCATTTCATCTATGGCTGCTAGGTCCTTTACAATATCTCTGTTTATGACATCGTTACTTGAATGTGCATAAGTAATCTCTTCAACTTCTTCATCTGTAACCTCTGGAAAAGATAGCTCTTTAAAGATGGCCTGCATCGCCCTTGCTGCTTTATTTCTAACCTGTATGACTTCTTCTTCTTTAACAGGTCTAAGACCTCCATCTACTTTTAGATCTCTTTGTAACACATTATAATCATCAAAGTCTTCTGCATCAAAGTTTGATCCAGCAAACATATTATCTAAGTTAGGTGTCCCACTGTAGCCTGAGAAGATAAAATCTGTTCCTGGCAGCATTTGCATGAGCATCCTAGCTGTTCTTCTAATATCTGAGTGTGAAAAAGTTTGGTCATTACTTGAGGCTACTTCAAGATCAAGTGTTGCTGCTATAAGATTTTCTGCTAGAATTGCTCTTACTCCTGAGGGTACAGAAGTTGTAATTCCAACACAACTCACCGAACCATTTTGTATCCCTTGTACGCCTCCGCCTTTTGTAACCATCAAACATCTTGTTTCTAGATAAAGCATAGATTTCTTTTCTGCATTTCCCATCAGGACTTCTGAACCTGTCCCTGAGGTGTATCTCATTTTGAGTCCTCTTGATGCATAAGCTGAGGCTAAAAAAGTTTTAGAATAGGGTGTATCATCACCATCTATAAATACTTTTTCTGTTCCATATACAGAAATGGTCTCTGCATAAGTTGTAAGCCCTCTCATGCCAAGCTCAAGTTCTACAGCTTCTTCAACAGCACACTGTGTCAGTACGCCTCTTGCACCTATTTGTGCCCCAACTAGAAGACCAATTGCTGTAAAAGGTGCATATCTTGCGATACCTACTGTTGTTTCTTCTTCTCTAAAGCCTCGAAGTGCCCCCTCAGCAGCATCTGCTGCTATAAGTATGGGGTTATCTTTAGCATTGGTGATGTGTGCTTGATTAGCCGGATGGCGTCTCGCCCTCATTTTTTGCATTGCCATCATCATCTCTACTACATTAAGGTGATTCATGACTCTTGTAAGCTTTGCAGGTGTAAAACCCTTTGCAATTTCTATAATTTCTTCTCTTGAAACGTGGATATCTACCAACATCCTTGCGATCTCTAAAGTAGGTATTGTCATACTTTTAGGTGCAATATCCGTATTGATATAATGGTCTGCAATAAAATAATCCATAAAATCAAAGTCTTCTCTTTTTTTCCCATCCATTTCAGTGACTTGTCCCTTTTCAATCGTAATAGAAGGAGAAGGATCATAGGGACTGAGCATTGCCACAAAACCTTTTTCTGGCCATTCATTGATAAAACCATCTTTATTAACAGGGCGACTATCTAGCATTGCCATTCTCTTAGAACGTTTCATTGCCTCCCACCTCGATCTTATTTTTTAAGTTGATTTAACACTTCCCTTGTAATACGTGCAATAAGCTCTTCTTGTGATGAATTGCTCGTTGCTTTTGATGCTTTTGGTGCTTTATCTTCACCAGCACATACTCTATTGCTGCAGTTTGAATCATGGGTACATGACGTTCCTTCTGATTTTGTGCATAATCCTTCTATTTCAATACAAGGATGTTTGCCTGGTACATTGAAGGCTTTTCGTAGATCAAGAAGACGTTTAACTTCGTGAGCTGGAAGTTCTTTTGCACCACCAAGCATTTGTGCTCTGTAAGATAATTCTGCATAGAATTCTAAGCCCTCCATCTTAAAGTAAGCAGCCATCAGGTCAACTCCCCATGTTAAAGCGCCATGGCTTTCAAGTAATACCGCATCATGTGTTGCAAAATAAGGTTCAATAGCATCAGGGATTTCCATCGTTGATGGCAGACCATAAGGCGCAATTGGTACTTGTCCTAGGAATATTGTAGCTTCTGGCATAATTTGTTTATCAAGGGGAATACCCGCTATAGCATACGCTGTCGCATACATTGGATGTGCATGCACTACTGAATTAACGTCTTCTCTGCATTCGTAAACACGAAGATGCATTTTAATTTCCGAAGATGGTTTATGTACACCGTCTGACTGAAGAATATTTCCCTTCATGTCAATTTTACAAATCATGTTAGGGGTCATAAACCCTTTACTTACACCTGTTGGTGTACAGAGGATTTCATTAGGACCTATTTTATAAGAAAAGTTCCCGTCATTCGCTGCTACCATTCCTCTATTATAAACACGCTTACCTATTTCACACATTAGCTTTCTCATTTCAAACTCATTAACAAACATATATTGCCTCCCTTATTTTGTTTTTTGTTAGTTTGTGTTGTTTTTTCTTCGTTTGGCTTTATTCTATCATTATTGCACTATGAATTCAATATATTTTTTAATAATAATACTAAAAACTAATAAAAAAATGCATAAATTTAATAAACTTAGGTTATAATAACCCATTTTAATAAATTTATGCATCAAATCATTTTTATACCTATTGCATATCACAAGCTATTTGTCTGTGATACTGCTGCAAATACAAAGTTAAAAGTGGTTTTCTTTCAACCTTTTAATTACATATAACTTGCCTAATATTGTTGTCCTCGCAGAATTTTTTCCACTCTGAGGTTAGTTCTTGATCTGTAACAATATAATCTACTTCACTAAGTCCCACTAATTTATACATAGATATTTTCTGCATTTTAGTACTATCTACAGCTAAAATGATCTCTTTTGAACATCCAATCATGGCTTTTTTCATTTCTACTTCTAATTCATTGGTATCCATAACGCCCTTTTGTATGTCAACACCTTTACAGGATATAACAGCTTTATCTGCATAGTAATTCTTAATATTATCTTTAGCCGTAGGCCCTATAAGAGAAAGTGATCTCTTTCTAAGTGTTCCTCCTGTAGATACGACATTAATCTCATCATGCGCACTTAGTTCAGTCAATATACTAATTGAATTAGTAATAATAGTAAGTCTTTTGCTTTTTTCTATATTTTTAACAACCTCTAAACATGTTGTACTGGAATCTAACATAATGACTTCACCCTCACCAAGCATACCAGATACACCAAGGGCAATTTTTTGCTTACTGGTTATATTCTCTTTAATACGCAAACTAAAAGGTGTATCTTCTGTATCTTTTACTTCATGACTTATAAGAATAGCTCCACCATACGTTCTTTTTAGTATACCTTGTTTTTCTATCTTCTCTAAATCTCTTCGTATCGTTTCTTCTGTTACATCAAAGATTTTACTAAGTTCTATAACTTTAACAGACTTTTCTTTTTCTATCATTTCAGTAATATGTTTTTGTCTTTCTAGAGCTAACATCATACACCTCCACTCTTTATGTGCTTTTATATTTATACCCACTGTACAGTATCACAAGCTTTGCTTATGATACTGCCATAAAGGAAAGTTGATAGTGCTTTTCTTTCAATCTTCGCTACATTTATGGTTTTTTGTGGTTTTTTCTTTATTATATCTGATTTTAGCATATAATAACTTATTTTAAAATAGATTTATCACATAATCTTAACTTTACATAGCTTTAATATGAATTTTATATAAAAGACATACTATAAAACTGGTAAAACTGTCAATAAAATAAGAGAGATCGTATGAATAGCTTATATAACTCCATATATACTGTCTGATAAATTATAGGGAGATGAGTTATAAAAACTCCTCTCCCTGTAATTTAATTTACTCTTTTTTCCAAAGTCTCCTAATTGCATGAGCTGCTAATTTGGGTTGTCTTTCTCTCGTTAATAAACCTTTCCTATTCATAACAACGCGGCTTGGACATTGACTTGTTTTAAAATCAGCATAGCACCAAACATGTGCACCGATTGTATAAGGTTTACCCTCTATGATTTCATATTGTTTTGTCACCATATCGGATTGATACTCTTCTGAGAACTGTTGTGGCGGATCAAAATGTATACCTGCTACTGCATCTGCTCCAAATTCAGTAATCATAATAGGTTTTTTAAATACTTCATAGCATTCATCTAATTTTAAGTTAAGCACTGAACAGCCTAAATCAATTCTGCCTGCTTGTTCATACCAACCATAGTAACGATTTAAACAAATCACATCGAAATGCTTTAAAGCTACATCTCCCTTTATATCTACACAATTCACAATACTAATAGGTCTTTGTCCATCTAATGACTTAGCATGGTTATAAAGCGCTTTGTAAAAGGCATCAGCTTCTGGTACAAAGGTATCCCCTTCGTTAGCTAAACTCCACATAATGATAGAAGGATGATTATAATCCCTATAAATCATTTCGCTAATAACTTTTTTTGCTTGGCTTAAAATCTTATCACCTTTATAATGACTTCTTACAAAATCTACAAATGGTGTTTCTCCGATAATTAACAAACCACTTCTATCCGCATAATCTAGAAATTCCTCACTATAAGGATAATGTGAAGTTCTAATAGAATTTGCTCCCATCCATTTTAGCATATTGAAATCTTTAATAATGACTGCCTCGTTTATCCCTTTACCTAAAACTGGAAAATCTTCATGCATGCCAAACCCTCTTAGAAATATTTCTTCTCCATTAAGCAGTAGCTTGGTACCTTTAATTTCTATTGTTCTTATACCAATCATCATTATATAGTGATCTTCCATCTCTTGTTCATTTAATATAAACTTTAATTCATATAAATGAGGGTTTTTAGGTGACCATAGTATGGCCTCATCAATCTTTACACTGCCTTGAATACTAGAAACATTGTTTATAGCACTCTGATGGCTTTGCTTATTCAATACGACCTTGAATATTCCTGTGACTAATTTATTAAAAGTAACTTGATAATGTATCACGCCACTATTTCCAATAACTTCAGTATCAATTTTAATCTGCTCCATATAAGATTGATTCGTGGCATAAATAACTACAGAGCGTTCAATACCGCCATATGGAAAGAAGTCATAATAATTATTAGGATACTGTCCTTTAAATCCAATAATCTGTTCATCTTCAACATTTCCCGGTGGTAAACGATCTGGTAAAAATCTAGCATCAACTGCTATAACTACCTTATTTTCCTGATCATAATGAATAAACTCACTAATCTCAAACTCAAATGGCAGATGCCCCCCTTCATGCTCGCCTAAATAATGTCCATTTATCCAAACTTTTGATAAGTAATTAGCAGAACCTATGCGTAAGTGGAGAAGTTTTCCCTGCATCTCTTGTGGTATATAAAATTCTTTTTGATACCATCCTGTTTCAAAGAAGTTCATTAAATCTTGATGCTGCTCATTCCAGCTTGCTGGTACTGCTACTTCATACTGTTTAGGTATTGATTTATACCAATTACTTTCTTGATTATTTTCAGGGTCTAGGGCAAAATCCCAAAATCCGTCCAATGATATAATTGATCTTTTATAATTCAATTGTGGATATAGCATAGTAACCTCCTGTTATGTGTATATTTATACTATAAGTTTGATTCTATATATCAAGCTAAATGTCTTAGATAGAATCAATCTTATTTTACCCCAAAAATAATTATTCGTAAGGCGTATCTTATATACACTCTCAGCAGTTATTACCTTTTATCTCCTAAAAGAACATAAAAAAACACCCCAAAAGAGGCGTGAACGGCTATTTAATATTAATTCTATGATGATTCGTTTTAACCGTGGTTTACTTGAAGACCTTATAAAAGAATAAAGATACCAAAGATAATGGGATCGCAATTGTGGTCTCATTTCTTTTATCAATTGTATGTACATTTCTTTAGAAAGACTGTGATAAAGTGCATTTACCATAGAAATAAAGTGCATTCTTAGAATTAATGCGCAGTAATTTACTTAAAACAGCTAGTAATAATTTGACGTTCAATTTTGCTATAATGTGCTGTCTTACACCTAAGTTGGTTGGTTTAGCTATTTTCAATTCCTTTGCGACTTGTCCACCTGTTTTACCAGACGAATGATAATAATTAACAGCGTCTTGCTTAAACCCTGCATCAAATATGAAAAAACTCACTTTAACTTCTCCTAATTATATTCTAGTATCGTGGACCGAGAAGCACCCAATACAGGATAACAAAAAATCAAAAAGCCAGTCACGATTTTGTGTCTGACTCTCTGATTTTTATAACTTACTTCTAACCTAAAAGATTACTTGCTCAACAGGTTGTACAGCACCTGAGCCATTTCTGCTCTGGTGGTCACGCCGGACGGTATGAGTTTACCGCCCGATCCGCAAATCGTACCGGTTTCAACAAACAACGTCATGCCTTCTTTCGCCCAGGTTGCAATCTGTTCTGCATCAGTGAAGTCAGAGAGCGTCTCGCCGGAATTGACCTTCGGTAGCTGACCGATGACTTTGACAGCGTTATATAGCATGGTAAACATCTCCTGACGGGTGATTTCCTTGCTCGGTGCGTACATGTTATTACCTACACCTGTGGTTATTCCAAGGTGCTTTGCTGCCGCGAGGTAGCCGGTATAGTAGGTGCTTCCCGCATCGGAGAAATTGTTTATCGGGTTCGCATCTGGAGTGATGCCATAAGCACGCATCATGAGGACGATAAATTCACCGCGCGTCAGCTTCGCTTCCGGACTGTAATTGCTGCCTCCTTTTCCCCTTGTAATATCTCTCGCGGCGATGAAGCTCACCGCATCGCTGTACCACGCATTGGCTTGTGCATCGCCAAAGCTCACCTTGTTAAATGCCACCGCAAAGTTGCTGAAATGGGTGGTAGTAAAAGTAACTGTTCTCGTTGCAGCATTATAATGCCCATTCGAGATGGTGGTCACGTTGCCGTTGCCGTCGATATACCAGATAACAATGCTCTCCTGGTTGTCAAGCTCTGCCTCCATCGGCGTATAGGGTAAGCTCACCCTTACCGGTGCGTTAGGATTGCTCCAGTCGATCTGTTTGCCGTCGATGGACAGACTGAGTGAAATCAGAGGTTTATCACCGATGACGGCTTTTATATCATCAGGCAGGTTGTTTTTGTCACCCTTACCGATAGAGATTTCCGCCTTGCTTCCGATGATGCCCGTAACGCCTGTCAGCATATTGGACAGGACGGTGACGCTTCCCATTTTGGTGTCAAGCGTCAGTGAGCCTTGCTCGTCTTGTGTTGATAGTGCAGGAATGGATATATTGACCTTGTAAGTATCAACATCGGTTATGTAGGGTATGGTGACGACAGTTCCGTTTGGCATAAGCTTTTGAGAGCCTAAGTCTACGACGGCTGTTCTGCTGTCTTTGTTGACTGTGACAGGATTAGTCGTGCCGATACTGCCGCCCGCTTTGACATCTGTGCTATATTTAGGCACTTCAGGAGTTGAAGATTCTGGCGACGAGCCTTCTTCGTAGGATGTTAAAACTGTGATTGCGTCGCTTGTAGTGGCGCTCCAGCCGTAGACGCTGTCATATACCGCCGCCCTTACAGTAGCAGAATCGTACAAAGCGAACGGTGCCATATATAATGTGCTTCCCGTTGTAACTGGTGAGCCGTCCAAAGTATAGTATACCCCTGACTGGCTTACAGTATCGTCGTTCGGGTTGTATATGCTTATTAACTCACCTCGTGTTACAGTCCCTCCCTTAGGGTATATTGTTGGTGGATAAGGGCATTCAAGATTTAGCGTGACAGGCTGGGAATAATTACTTTGTGCATCGACGTCGAGATTATGTTTTACAATCAGACAACGATACATATAACCTTTCATCGATGAGTCAACAGCACCAAGTGGGAATCTTGAAGTCTCACTACCTGGGATCATCTCCCATGCATTGCCTCCGTCGCGACTGAACTGCCACTCGAAGGTTTGGTATTCGCTACTCTCCTCAACTGAGAGGACAATATCGCTCGGAAATGGTGCCGCGTAGCTGTCCTCCATACCGGATACAAAAAACGGTTTGCTGTCTTGCACATTTTCGCTATGCGGAATAACGGCAATACCCAAGTTACAATACTGCGCGGGTGGCCAGATTACGCTTTGATCATTAATCTTTTCGATTTTGTCCGTGGTAGGTAAAGTCGTTATGAGCCTCTCCTGCGTTGTCATATTCCACATGATTTGTTCGGCATATACTTTGATGTAATTAAAATGGAAGTCCCTCTGAAATGTAATTTTATTAGTTTGATACGGCCATTTTTTTGAGGCCGCAGTCAAAGTGGGAGATTCACTTATTATCGTAGGAAGCGTAAAGTTCCCCTCCCTTTGGTCAAAGAAAATGTCATATAGACTTTTTGAATTGCCGTAGTCGAAATAAAGGTTTTTGAAAATCGTTACTGAAGGATATCTATATTCGCTGTGTCCAGTAGGATCCTCAAGTTCTAATAGGCTGGCTCTGAGCTGTCCATAATTCGTGCTTCCTTTCGGATTGCGGACATATGTCTGCGCCAAAAACAGCGTCTCGTGCCCTGGCACCTGGTAGTACCGCTGGTCGGCAGGGCGCTCTACCACCACATGAGATTCCGCATTGTCGCGAACCTTACCGATTTGTTCTATCAGTAACTTATATCTGCTTAGATAGTATACCTCATCGACGGTGTTGCCGTTATTAACCGCTTCTTCATACTTCGCCGTAAGAGAAAGCATTGACAACGCCGCTAAGTTAGTATACAACGCAAGCGTATACGCTTGGAAATTTCTTCGTGTGGCATAACCTTGATGCTCCCATTTATATGAATACACCGCAAGCTTGTCATAAGCCTGAAATAGGTCAAGCCCCGATACGTCAGCTTGCAGAATATTCTGTCCCAGTGAGCGTACAGCAGTATTAAAGTCTGTGCCTTTGATTGGCTGTTGAGTAACGATATTAAGAAGAAAATTTTTATACGCAGTTTCTCTTGCTATATCGTCTGAAATGAGGCTGAGCGAGTTCATAGTATCAATCATATCTTCATTAACGACTATGTACTGGGTAGAGAGGCTAATATGTGAGTTTAGTCTTGACTGAAGTGCGTTGCGAACCGATTCGTTTTTGATGACATTAGAAAGCTGGCTTGACATAGTGCTAATTTGCTGTGAAATATCATTAAGCTGTTTGTTAAGCTCCTCAAGTGCGTGCGTTATTTGTTTCGCACTGGAATCTTCGACACCAAAAACAGGACCGAACAGAATTACGCTTGCACATTCAAGATAGGGGTTTCCCGTAGCTTTCGCCATAACATCAAGCCCCAGCTTTGCCGCTTCTAAATATTTCTCGTTTTCCTCGTCAACTATGATCACTGCAGCACTTACTGTAGTCGGTAAACAAACTACAGAAGACAGCATCATAACGAGCGACAGTAGTAAAGCCGTAAGTCTCATTGTGCACTTTTTTGCGTTTAATAGCATGTTTTTCATAATAAATCCTCTCCCTTGTAATAATCTTCTTCGTATATTATAATAAATAATATACTGACACTGTTCAGTGAATAATGTCAGTATACAATATTTATCGATAACATCCAATAAGGAGATTGTCATGAAAAAAGAAAAATTGACCCGTCGCAAAGAACAGGGAGAAGCGACGAAAAAGAAAATATACGAAACCGCACAGCAGCTTTTTGCCGAGCATGGCATCGATAGCGTTAGCATTCACGACATCGTTACAGCGGTAGGTATCGCAAGAGGCACCTTTTATGTCCATTTTGAATCCAAGAATGCTCTGATTTCGTCATTGATTTCCGATTATACGAATAAAGTAGACATGGATTATGAAGCTTATATAAAAACACTGCCGCCTGACGCACCAGTAGCGGAGCTTCTTGTAGCAGTCGTTGGTAAAATATGCGACGTCATCGAGCATGCTGTGGGCTATGACATGATAAAGAATCTCTATAATATGCAGCTTACTAGTGTCCCCCATGCACAGGATGCCTCAGGCTATAACAGAGCTCTATACCATTTAATCGAAATGATTATCGAGAAGGGTATCGCACGGGGTGAATTCAGGGCTCTTCTACCAGCTAAGGCGCTGTCAAAGCATCTTGTCCTTGCCCTTCGAGGACTTACTTATGAGTGGTGTATCCGTTATCCGGATTTTGATTTTAAAAAGCAGACACTTGAACATTTTGAGTTATTGCTGGAAGGGATAAAGGCAAAGGAACAAAAATAGATAAATACACGGTCTTGGGGGCGCTTTTCTCCTCGGATCATTCGTTCGATATATTAAGTGAGTATGAGGAACTATTTTATCTTAACTATAACTGCATATCGCATAGCTGATTTATAGTATAGAACGCCATTTTATATGAGACTTATATTCCAAGTTCTAGTCAAAATAAATAAAGGACAGCCATCATATAGTTGATTGAATTCTAATCAAACTATTTGATGTTTGGTAAGTGCTTCAAAAGATGGCGTCTATAAAAAAGATGCCGGTCTGATAGAATCAGATAGCATCTATTTGAGGCACTTTTTATGTATATTTATGCAAGTGCTTTCACATGACAAAGAATAATAATGATTATCAAATCTATCTCAATTATACGGATAACGCCAAGCCAAGCATTGTTCCTTGCCCTTTTCACGATTGTGGGGCAAGGGGTGATTATTACGGCTGTGGCAGTTATCCCCGAACCTTTATCTGCTATACAGGTGGCCATGTGCAGAGATACGAAATAGCATTTGACCGTATCGAATGTGTCTCTTGCGCCCATTCTCATGCCATTCTTCCACCTGTCATTATTCCCTATTCACCTTTTAGCTTTCACTTTGTTATTTCTCTTCTTTATGATTTTATAACACATAAATATCTTACGGTTAAAGAATTATGTTAAATATGATATTTCTATATCTACACTTTATCGCATTTGCCATCGTTTTACCTTGGACAGAAAGTTAATGCTTGGAATGATAGTGGCAGCATCTACACAAATGAATCAACTCCTTGATATTCTGGCTCATACCGATTTTTCTGGATTAGTTGACTGTTTACTTAATCAGTTTTACAAGAACAACAACGTCTCCTTCCTACAAGCTAGATGCAAGATACGCCTAAGTCCATAAGCTACGCCTACTGCTCGTGATTCACTGTCATATAGACAATGCTTTCTTCATAGCGCTTCAAAGCAAAGATTACTCCATACCTTAGCTACTAGCTACTGGGCGACTTGACTCTTACCCAGACTGGACTTTCACCAGCAAGTATCTAGAGACTTATCTGGACGCGCATAGCTTCACTACAGTCTCAACGTGTGTGGATGCGTTGAAAGTAATATAATTTACGTAGAACTAACACTAATATCTTTACAGCTTAGATTTATTAAAAATCATTTTAATCCTTGAAAATAACATTTCTATCAAACTCGAATTATACCTATACTTTTCAAATAATTTTATAAAATACTTATAATTCGGATCATCCTCTAGCTTATTATCATCAACAAAGTCAATTTTGATAGCTACAATTTTACCTAATGAATTTCTAACAAACGAAACAGAATAATTTCCATCCCCCAAACCAGAAGATGATACTATTCCATATGGTAATATCCCTGCTCTAATATCACTCATAGTCTTATCACAACAAGTTCTATACCACTTACTATGATTACATTCAAATATAGGTTCCACATCAATAATGCTTTCATCTTGATAGTGAATTGCTTCAAAAATTCCTGCTTGCCCAGAGTCTACATAAATTTTCGAATCATGCATTTGCCAATTAAATTTTTCAAACTCATTACTAGATTTAATAAACTTTCGATTTATACAAAAAAGTATAGCGACTCTATTTCCAAATAATTTATGTTCTATTTTTTCAACATATCCATCCCATATTCCTGTTTCAACATTTTCCAACCTTATTTGTCCCTTGTCTCCCAATTTATAACAAGGATCAGATATAATGAACTCGCCTGACTTATTTTCGAAGTTACTTAACTCAATTAAATCTACACGAACTCGTTCCCATGTTGTATTCGCATTATCCCAATATCCAAAAAACTCTTTTTCATAGATTATACTTGTATAAATTGGCAGTAAAAACTTTATAATGACTTTAGTTACTTCTTTAAAATCTATATGTTCATTCCCTATCTTTTTCAAAAATTCATTCCATCTTATATTTCTTTGAATCTCCTTTGAAAACTCTTCCGTAAATATAATATGCTCTTTTTCAATGATAGTTGACCTTCTTTGAAATGTTTCATAAACAGCTTCTTGTAGCACTGATGCATCAAATTGGTATGTATTTGCCAAATTATATATATCATAGAAATCTTTCATTCTACTATTTAATTCCGCTAATGTAATCATTGCCTCGAATTTTTCTGCTATTACAGATTCAATTGAATATACCTTTATTTGAGGCGGTTCCATCTCTAATAACGATGGATATGTCATTATTATTGGCTTTGGAATCACTACATCTCCAAATCCAATGTCGAGTTGTAATTGTTTCTTCGCGTTTCCCAAATATCCAGTTATTTTTACTCGTACTCCTTCATATTCAGCATCTTCTTTTATTCTTTCTACGATAATTGATTTTTCTTCAAAAGATATCCCGTCATTATATTCCATTTTACAGATTTCTAGAAGAATCTTCTTTATATTTCCCATGTCATTATTAATATTCTCTACCAAAAAATCTATATCTCTTGTAGGCCTTCCTATAAACCTATTGATTGAGAAAAGCAATAACCCGCCTTTCAAAATAAAATTATCACAGTATTTTGATTGAGAAAGTCTATATAGTAATCTTTCTTGAACATATAACATTAATAAACTATCAAAATTTCTTCCTTCTTGCTTTGCTATATTTGATAACTTTGCCCTTGTAGAATCTGATACATTTTTAACATTTTTTGTCATACCAGTACCTCTAAATAATCTCTCAGAATATTTTTAACTCCTAAAATATCTGCATACTTCATTAATTTGCTAATATTTTTTTCTTTACTTGCTAAATAAGTCCTTATTGCTTCCTTAAATGTATCCATTCCAATCTTATTTCTATATCTTACACAATCACAAATGGTCTTTTCTCGATCATAAATTTTCACTTCATGCCCATCAATTCTAATTTTTTCAATTCCAGTGTCATATTGTCTTTTTGAAAAATATAATAATTTTATGGGTGGATATTCTGGGATCTTAGGTTTAGTAGAGTCTCTATATATTGCAATATAATATTCCCAAGGATTATATGTTGTCAACTCATAATAATTTAATGCAGATAATAAACATATTACTCCATTATTTACAATCTTAGTTACTTCTAATATCTCATTATTTTCTTCAAAATCATTATCACTCAATCTATATAAACCTCTTTTAATTTTTACAATAATACCTTCCTCTTTTAATTCAGATATTTTTCTAAAATGTACTCCTGTTGCCAAAATATCCTTAGTATGTGCAAAACCATTCTGTTTATTAAATACACTAATAATTTTTTTTAATTGTTCTTTTTTCATGTTATATCTCCTCTTCGGCAAAATTAATCCGCACTTTTTATTAAATGCGGATTTTTTTTGCCATATATAAATATATTAGCACCAACTTACAATTATATCAACAAAAATATGTCAATAGAATAAACTTATCTATTAACTAATAACTTCTCAAATTGAAATTGCTTTTTCTATCCTTGTCCCTTTTTTCAACACAAAACAAAAATGCGTCTTGCTGATAATTTCTATCTTATCAACTAACGCATTAAATATCTCTCCATCAAACTATTCAAGTAACTCTTCTCGCTCACTAAGCTTGATTAGTTCTTGTGACACCCTTGAATATTCTTCATTAAATACTTCGGCATCAAGCTTTTCTTTAGTTTTTATCTGCAGTAAAATTTCGAGTTGTTCTTTTAGCACTTCTATTTCTGAATCAATCTTTTCAATCTTCTGGACATCAGTTCGGCTTTTTAATACTTTTTCTATATTAGCGGTTACCGTACCAAGTATCTCTTATTTATTAATATACCCCATGCATTGCCATACTATTTTCTTACTTGGATTAGTGGAGTTCCATTGCCTTCTTTTAAATACTTCACCGCGATATCTTTACTCTAAACCCTTATTTAATATCTCTTTCTGCATCTACTGATATAAAATATACTGCCTTATAACTTGACTCGGTATGGTAGTGACAGGCTGTCTGAAAACTATTTCCACTTAACTTTTACGAAGACTAGCATGAAGATTATCCCAAAAAGCAAAACTGGATTAAAGTGTAACGCCGTCTTTAAAAATAGCTAGGTCTCTGATATCATTTTGCTCTGTTTTTGTCTGCACTTCTCCTGATGCAAGTCTCACAATATAGTTGTAAAATGCATCTGCTACTTCTTTCATATCCATACCTTCAACAAGTCCACCTGCATTAAAATCAATCCAATTTGATTTTCTTTGATACAAATCAGTATTGGTAGAGATCTTAACTGTTGGTACAGGACACCCAAATGGTGTGCCTCTACCTGTTGTAAATAAAACAATATGAGCGCCTGAAGTCGCTAGAGCCGTTGCTGCAACAAGGTCATTCCCCGGTGACTGTAATAGATTAAGACCTTGCGTTTCAATCATCTCTCCGTACTTAAGGACGTTTACAACTGGCGCCTTACCGCCTTTTTGTGTACAGCCTAAAGACTTATCTTCAAGCGTTGAAATCCCTCCTTTTTTATTTCCTGGAGAAGGATTTTCATAAATTTCTTGATTGTACCTTACAAAATACTCTTTGAAGTCATTAATCAGATGTACGGTTTTATCAAATACTTCTTTTGTTATGCAGCGATCCATCAGCTCTGTCTCTGCCCCAAACATCTCAGGGACTTCTGTTAAGATGGTACTTCCTCCCTCACTGATCAACCTATCTGAAAATACACCTACTAAAGGATTCGCTGTAATACCAGATAAGCCGTCAGAACCACCACATTTAAGCCCAATAACTAGTTTTGAAGTTGATACATCTTCTCTTTCAAAAGTATTCGCATAATCTGCGAGTTCTTTAATCTTTTCAAGTGCAGCTTCTACTTCATCTTTTTCATCTTGGCAGATAATAAACTTTATACGTTTTTCATCATAGTTGCCAAGCATTTGTTTAAACTGCTCTATAGTATTGTTTTCACAGCCAAGTCCCATCACAAGTACTCCTGCTGCATTTGGGTGCTTAGCAAGACCTGTAAGTACCTTTTGTGTATTAAGATGGTCATCTCCAAGTTGTGAACAGCCATAGGGATGTGCAAAATAACTAATGGCGTCAACCTTATCGCTTACATAAGTTTGTGCTTGTTTTTGCACTATTTTAGCAATATCATTCACACAGCC
The DNA here is from genome assembly GCA_937921505.1 of uncultured Clostridia bacterium. Lineage (GTDB taxonomy): Bacteria > Bacillota > Clostridia > Lachnospirales > Cellulosilyticaceae > FMMP01. The sequence goes on from CAKZUB010000033.1 coordinate 39,134, forward strand.
AACTGTTGGCAAAATCCATATTTCATTTCTTATACCTACCTTGCCATCTTCTCTTTTATAGCCTTTAAACGTCCCTGGCTCTTGACTTTGCAAAGCTTTAAAACTAGGCGTATAGTTATACTCCAAAATTTCACCAAGACCTGTTTTTAAATTATGGGTATGCACCCATTCACCAGCGCCTATCTCCTCGGTTGCATAACCAATAGGATTACCATATTTAATAATAGCTTCTCCTTTTTTAATATCTGTGATAGCTTTTTTATGTCCAGCTGGAACACCTTGGGTTTCTTTTAGTGCAACTATAACGTTATCATTTGGATTAATTTTAATAAACTCCAGCATATTTAAACCTCCTGATTTAAGTTTTCTAAAGCTTTTCTCATACCCTTTGTATAGATTTTTTCTAAATAAGAACTTACTTTATCCACAAATCCTTCATAAGATGCAAGATCTTCTCCCCAGAAAGCTTCATTTGAAGCAACCTTACTCACAAAACTTTTAACATCTTCTTTGTTATAATGATTTGCAAAAAATGCGAGGATATGTTTATCATCCATAATCTTATAAGTTTCTTCTCCTCTTTTACCAACCAGTGCCTCTCCTTGTAAATCTTTTGAAGAATAGAAGGCCATAAGTGCTGCAAAAGAAAAAGTAATATACTTAGGTAGTTCCCCTCTTTGTGTCACGTAGTCTTTAAAAGTTGGCATGATTCTAGCCTTCCATTTAGAAACTGAATTAAGGGAGATAGCTAGTACACTGTGATCAATGAATGGATTTTCAAATCGTTCTATAACTGCGTCTTTAAAAGCAATGACTTCTTCTTTTGGAAGGTCTACTGTTGGCATAATTTCTTCTAAAAGATTTTCCATATAGTCTCTAATGAGTTCATCTGACATACAGTCTCTTACAATATCTTCTCCTGCAAGATACGCCGCAAGTACTGTCCCTGTATGAGCTCCATTTAAAATACGCACTTTACGGTCTCTATAAGGCTTTAAGTTGTCTGTAAAAACAACATCCATACCTATTTGATCCATTGGAAACTTATGACGGATATCTTTTTCACTCTCTATTACCCAAAGACCAAATGGCTCTCCAACATCCAACAAGTTATCTTTATAACCTAAACTTTCAAACATTTTATCAGCAGTTTCTCTTGGATAGCCTGTTACAATTCTATCAACTAAAGTATTGCAAAATGTATTGTGTTTAAGAACCCACTCTTTAAAGTTCTCTCCTAATTTCCATATTTCAATATATTTCAAAATACATTCTTTTAACTTTGTACCATTGTGCTCAATAAGCTCTACGGGTAAAACAACAAGACCTTTGCTCGTATCTCCATTAAATCTTATGAATCTCTCATATAAGAATTTAGTTAGTTTTCCCGGATAAGTCTGTGGGGGACTCGCCTCAAAAGAATCTTTTTCGTCATAAGTAATCCCCGCTTCTGTTGTATTTGAAATCACAATTTCTAAAGTATCTAAAGTTGCAAGCTGCGCATACTCACTATATTCTTTGTAGGCATCAACAACTTTTCCAATAGATGTAATGATTCTGTTTTCATCTATAATACTGCCATTTTGTTTTCCTCTTAGAGATAAAGTATATAAGTTATCCTGGCTTTTAAAAGACTCTAAACTACCAAACTCAATAGGTTTTACAACAGCTGCATCGCCATTAAAAATACCTTTTTCATTGGCTACATCTATAATGTGCAAAATAAAACCTCTTAAAAAATTACCCTCTCCATACTGTATGACTTTAATTGGACGTTCTTTTTTACTCACTAAATCATTTATCTTTTTCATATTACGCCTCCGTTTTGTAAGTGCTTACATAATCTTATTTTAATAATTTTTAATTGGGATGTCAATAATATCTTAATTTATTATAGATATTATAAAATTAGATTGACTTATCTCAAACGCCTACTTATAATATTTCTTGAAAGAGCTTACAATATACATGAGGGTGAAATAATATGAATATTTATGATATAGCAAAACAAGCCGGTGTTTCTATCGCTACTGTCTCCCGTGTTTTAAATGGGAGTCCTAATGTAAGACCTAAAACAAAACAAAAAGTGCTAGATATTATGGAAAAGGCAGATTATACCCCTAATATCTTTGCACGTGGCCTTGGCCTTAACTCTATTAAAATGATTGGCGTACTTTGTACGGATGTCGCCGATATTTATTATGCAAAAGCTGTTTCTATCCTTGAAAATGCTTTAAAGCAAAATGGATTTGATGCACTGCTTTGTTGTACCGGTAATGAACTTAATGATAAAAAGAAATATCTGGATTTGCTCCTTGCTAAACGTGTAGATGCTATTATTCTAATTGGCTCTCCTTTCAAGGAAAAGCTTGATAACTCTCATATCCAGCAAGTAGCCCAAAAAGTTCCAGTTATTATCATTAATGGATTTCTCCCATTTGATAATACTTACTGTATAACCTGTGATGAATTAGATGCTATGTATCAAAATGTCTCTTCACTTCTTGAAAAAAGCCATAAGGAAATTTTATACCTTTATGATGTAGATACTTACAGCGGCATTCAAAAAATTGATGGCTATAAACAAGCTTTTAATGATCATACACTTTTAGCAGATCCGCGTCTTATAGTTAAAGTTCCAAAAGACATAGCAGCCATCACCACACAAGTTACAAAACTTCTGCAAGACTTTCCATCTATTTCAGCTGTCGTTACCTCTGAAGATATTTTAGCCATAGGCGCACTTAAAGCTATTACCGCCCTTGGCTACCTAGTTCCTGAGGATATTCCTATTATAGGTTTCAATAACTCTTTACTTTGTGAATGCACTTCTCCCACCCTAACTAGCGTTGATAATGGTGTTGATATTTTATGTACAAATGCTGTTAGCTTATTAGTTGATGTATTTACAGGAAAAAGTGTTGCAAATAAAACGACTATCTCTTCTAAACTCATAGAACGAGAATCATTCAAATTATAAGGAGGCTCTATTATGAAAAATTTTATGTGTGATGATTTCTTATTATCCAACGATACAGCCAAAGTGCTTTATCACAACTATGCAGCAAAAATGCCTATTATTGATTATCACTGTCATATCAATCCCAAGGAAATTGCTGATAATCACCGTTTTAACAACATTACTGACGTTTGGCTTGGCGGCGACCATTATAAATGGCGTGCTATTCGTTCAAATGGTGTAGATGAAAACTTAATTACAGGAGATGCAAGTCCAAGAGAAAAATTCCAAGCATGGGCTGAAACACTACCTCAAGCTATTGGCAACCCTCTTTACCACTGGACACATTTAGAGCTCAAAAAATACTTTGATTATCATAGCCCTTTAAATGGTACTACTGCTGAAGAAATATGGAACCTTTGTAACGAAAAACTTCAAACACAAGCAATGAGTGTCCGAGGTATTATCGATAGTTCTAACGTCAAACTTTTGTGCACAACCGATGACCCAGCAGATAGTCTTGAATATCATATAGCTATAAAAAATGATCTTGCCTGCTATGTTAAGGTGCTTCCTTCTTGGCGTCCTGATAAAGTTGTAAATATTGAAAAAGCCGGATTTAACACCTATATCGATACCTTAACGGAGGTAAGTGATACATCTATTACTTGTCTTATAGATTTATTTACAGCGCTTAGTAAAAGATTAGATCATTTTGAAAATGTCGGTTGCAAAACTTCTGACCATGGTCTTGATTATGTGCCTTACAACCCGGCTTCACTTGAGACAGCCAATGAAATTTTTACAAAAGCTTTAAACGGTGAAGCTATTACTTTTGATGAAACGGAAAAATACAAAACAGTTTTGCTTATATTTTTGGGCAGAGAATATGCTAAACGCAATTGGGTGATGCAGCTTCACTACGGTGTGATTCGAAACACTAATTTAGTGGCATTTAATAAACTTGGTCCAGATACAGGCTTTGACTGTATTAATACTCAGAGTTGTGCAACTGGTATTGTAGGCTTTCTCAATGCATTAAATAAGGATAACCTTCTTCCAAAAACTGTACTTTACTCACTTAATCCAGGAGATAATGAAATGCTCGGTACAATTATCGGCTGCTTTCAAGGACCTGAAACTGCTGGTAAAATCCAACATGGTTCTGCATGGTGGTTCAATGATACAAAAACTGGTATGGAAAAGCAATTAACAGATCTTGCGAACCTCTCTTTACTTGGAAATTTTATCGGTATGCTGACTGATTCTAGAAGTTTCTTATCTTATACAAGACACGAATACTTTAGACGTATTTTATGCAACCTTATTGGTACTTGGGTAGAAAACGGTGAATATCCAAATGATATTGAAGCGCTTGGCAAGTTAGTACAAGATATTTCTTATAACAATACAGTTCGTTTCTTTGAATTCGACGTTTAATAAAAAAGGATGTTCCAAAAGCCTTTAAGCTTTTAGGACATCCTTAAGTTTTAAAACTACTCTATAGGTTTATGAATAGCGTATTCGCCTGTACTGCTGTAAATAATCCATTCTGAAATGTTTGTGATGTGATCTGCAATTCGTTCTAGGTATTTTATAATCATAATATAATGTACCCCATTTTGTATAAAATCCTTATTGGCAATCATTTCATCCGTTATTTCTTGCCAGATCTTGGTAAAGATAGAATCAATTTTATCATCTTCTTTATAGGTTTTTTTCATCGCCTCAATATCTTTAGAAATAAAAGCATTTAATACTTCTTGTAGCATCGATTTTGCGCCCCTGGCCATTTTTTCAATATGTCTTTTGTAGTTCACTTCTTGGCTCCAAGTGCCATCATTTAAACGAATGCTATATTTACAAATATCGCAGCACTGGTCTGCTATTCTTTCAAGATCAGTAATAATTTTAATAACTGATATAACAAATCTAAGATCTCCTGCAACTGGTTGTTGATGTGCAATTAAAAGTGCACACTCTTTTTCAATCTCTAGCTGCATATCATCAACAATATCATCTTTTTCAATAATACTTCTTGCCAAATCATTATCATTATTAATGATAGCTTGTATTGTCATCTCTATAAATTCTTCTGCATGATGACCCATTTCCATAATATTTTTGTTGAGTTTCTTAAGTTTATCCTCATATACTCTTCTTGGTGTCATATCCCTATCTCCTTTCTCATCCAAATCTACCTGTTATATAATCTTCTGTCTTTTTGTTTTTTGGTAAATTAAATATCGTTTGTGTTTTGTCTACTTCTATGACTTCTCCTAATAAGAAAAAAGCTGTACGATCTGATATTCTAGCTGCTTGCTGCATATTATGTGTAACAATGACAATAGTGTATTGCTTTTTAAGCTCACTAATGAGGTCTTCTATTTTGGAAGTGGATATAGGATCAAGGGCTGAGGTCGGTTCATCCATTAAAAGTACTTCTGGACGCATCGCTATAGACCTTGCAATACATATTCTTTGCTGTTGTCCTCCCGATACACTGATGGCACTTTTTCTTAGTTTATCTTTAACTTCCTCCCAAATAGCTGCTTTTTTAAGACTATCTTCTACTATTTCATCAAGTTCAGATTTCTTTTTAACGCCTTGCATTCTAGGCCCATAAGAGATATTATCATAAATACTCATTGGGAAAGGATTAGGCTTTTGAAATACCATACCTATTTTTTTCCTAAGTTCAATGGTGTCCATATCAAATATTTCTTGTCCTTTAAAAGTAATAGAGCCATCAACCTTTGGACTTTCTGCCAGGTCACTCATTCTATTAAGTATTCTAAGCAGTGTCGATTTACCACAGCCTGATGGTCCTATAAATGCTAACACTTCATTTTGCACTACATCTAAGTTAATATCTTTAAGAGCCTTAAAATCGCCATAACAAAACGAAAGGTCCTTAATACTTATTATTTTATTCATGATGCCCCCCTTTATTATTTTCCTTTGTTCCTATTTAATTTGCCTCCTATAAAATAAGTAAACAAATTAAGAAGTAATATAATCAGTAGTAAAATCAGTGCTGTACCATATGCCTCAGCAAAGGATATGCCTTCTTTTGCGAGCAAGTATAAATGTACCGACAACGTTCTTCCTGATTCTAACGGATTACTTGGAAGTCTGTACATTGTCCCTGCTGTAAGATAAATAGCTGCTGTTTCACCAACTATTCTGCCTGTACCAAGTACCATCCCTGTGAGTATCCCAGGTAAAGCATTTGGGAGGACTACTTTTGCAATGGTAGCAAATTTAGAAGCTCCTAAAGCAAGTGACCCTTCTCTAAAAGCTACGGGAACTGTTTTTAGAGCTTCTTCAGTTGTTTTAACAAGAGTTGGCAGCACCATCATAGATATAGTAAGCGCCCCTGATAATATAGAAAACCCTAGCTTGAGCCTCGTTAAAAAAAACATCATGCCAAAAAGCCCAAATAAAATAGAAGGTACTGCCGCTAGGCTTTCTGTTGCAAAACGAATACCTCTTACAAATCTTCCGCCTTTAGCATATTCATTTAGATAGATAGCTGCACCTATGCCTATGGGAGCTGCTATTCCTAGCCCTATGACAACCATATAAACAGTTGATACAATAGGAGGAATTAATCTAATGAGATCTATATGCCTATATCCTTTTATAAAAATATAACCTAAAACCCACAAAAGCATACTCATTGTAATTAAAGATATGCCTATAAGAACGGTAAATGTTATCTTATCCTTATACTTTAATCGCATTACCACTTCTCCTTTCTGCATTTTTTATAAACTGAGTCAGGAAAAAGTTAATAAGCATAATAAGTGCAAATAGAATCATTCCTGTAGCAAAAAGTGCTTGTTGATGCACACCTGATGCATACCCCATTTCAATGGCAATATTAGCCGTAAGTGTTCTAACTGGATCGACTAAACTTTTAGGGATAATCGTAGCATTCCCTGATACCAATATAACAGCCATCGTCTCACCGAGTGCCCGCCCAATCCCAAGTACTATCCCTGCCATAATGCCTGACTTAGCTGCTCCTAATTGTACTTTGAAAATATATTGGAATTTAGAAGCGCCAAGCCCTAAGGCCCCTTCTTTGTATTCATTCGGAACAGCCCTAAGGCTCACCTCCGTCATTCTTATAATAGTTGGTAAAATCATAATGGCTAAGATAATAATAGCAGCCAAAAGACTACTTCCAGCACCTTTTCCTCCCCAATACTTATTAATAATAGGGACAATGACCATAAGCCCCCAAAACCCATAAATAACCGAAGGAATACCTGCTAATAGATCAATTGCCATCGAGAAAAGTTTTGCTATTTTAACTGGTAATATTTCTACTAAAACAATAGCTGTACTTACACCAACAATAACCCCTACAAGAGTAGCTCCCATTGTCCCATATATACTCGTAATGAGCATGGGGAAAATGCCAAAAACCTCACCCGATGGATTCCATTTTTTACCCATCAAGAAATCAATAACATTTGTATGCCTGAAAAAGGGGAGACCCCCCATTACAATGTAGGCTCCCATAAACGTTATAACAATAATCATTATTGCCGCACATAACCAAAATATATATTTCATTAATTTATCCATCGCTATATCATCTGCCTCAATTAATATTTAAATTTCTCTCTATCTCTATCTCTTTATGGCTTTGCCTTTATATACTTATTAGTTTTTAACAGGTATATATTTTTCTGCCATAATTTTTTGTCCCGCATCTCCTAGGACAAAATCAATAACAGCTTGTGCTTCCGCCTTAATATCTGCTTTTGTAATAAGAATAAGTGGTCTAGAAATTGTATATTTTGAAGTTTTGATGTTCTCAACAGTAGGCGCTGCACCATCAACACTTACTGCTTTTACTGTCTCATCAAGAAATCCTTCTGAAACAAATCCAATGGCAGCTTCTTTAGTCGCAACAGATGCCATAACTGCTCCTGTTCCTTCTGCAACAACAGCTGTTTCTACTACAGTTGATGCTTTATTTTCATCTATTAGTTTTAAAATCTCTTCAAAAGCACCTCTTGTGCCTGAGCCTGCTTCTCTTACAACAACAACAATATCTTGATCTATGCCACCTACTTCTTTCCAGTTAGTGATCACGCCTTCAAAGATATCCTTAACCTGTGATTTGGTAAGATCAGCAACCCCATTTGAGGGGTGTACTACCACCGCAATGCCATCATAAGCGATAACTGTTTCAACAATCCCTGCTTTTTCTTCTTCTTTTAACTCACGAGAACTCATACCAATATCTGCTGTACCATCTATTGCTGCTTTAATACCTGCTGATGATCCTACACCTTGTATTTCTACATTATCAGTACTACCAAGCTCTTTATATTTTGCAGCTAATTGCTCCATAGGTTCTGCTACGGTTGTAGATCCTACTATAGATACTTTAACACTGCCTTTTTTACTTTCTGCCGTTTGAGTTGTATCTTGAGATGTGCATCCTGCAAATACCATAGTGCCAAGTGCTAATACTGTTATACATGAAAATAATCTTTTTTTCATTTTTAATATCCTCCCTGATAATTAACTCTTTAAGCAATTATCCCTCAATTTATTTTCTTTATATTTATCTTACAACCCTATATTAGCTTTTCATTATTAGGTTTGTATTGGCTGAATGTTAAATCTATGTTAAATCTATTTAAATATAAAACGAACAAGGTGAAAGACTACATAGACTATACATATTAAGCGTACTATAGTAAACTAGTACTAATAATCATGAAACTATGAGGAGATTGATATGAAAACATTTGAACTTATTGCCACTTCTACTTTTGGACTAGAAACTATTGTTAGAAAAGAAGTAGAAGACCTTGGATATGAAATTAACTCTGTTTCAGATGGCAAGATAACTTATACCGGAGATATAGAAGCCGTAGTTCTTTCTAATTTATGGCTCCGCAGTGCTGATAGAGTATTTATTAAGATGGGCGAATTTAAAGCAACAACCTTTGAAGATCTTTTTAATGAGGTCAATAGACTACCTTGGGAATCTTGGATTACCCCAGATGCAAAATTTACTGTAAATGGCAAATCTATCAAGTCTGCACTCTTTAGCATTTCAGACTGTCAAGCGATTGTCAAAAAATCAATTGTCAAAAGACTTCAAGAACACTATGATGTAGAATGGTTTGCTGAAACAGGTCCGTCTTATACTGTACAAGTCTCTCTTTTAAAAGATATCGCTACACTAACCATTGATACAACAGGTCAACAAGGTCTTCACAAAAGGGGTTACCGTAAAAGTACTGTTGAAGCACCTATTAAAGAAACTTTAGCTGCAGCTCTTCTTCAAATCAGCTATTGGAAAAAAGGACGTATACTTTATGATCCTTGTTGTGGCTCTGGTACCTTTGCAATAGAAGCAGCTATGATCGCCAAAAACATCGCTCCTGGACTTAAAAGAGAGTTTGCCTCTTCTGATTGGGCGCAAATCCCTAAAACATTATGGGACGACCTCCGCCAAGAGGCAACAGACGCCATAGATCAAAAAGGAAGCCCTATTATTTATGCTTCTGATATTGACAGAAATGCAGTTTTAAGTGCAAGAGATAACGCCACGGCTGCTGGAGTAGATGAATATATTCAATTCTTTGCTAGACCACTTCATAAAACGTCACTGCCTCACGGCGACTATGGTGTCGTCATATGCAATCCACCTTATGGGGAGCGATTAAGTGATTTAACTAAAATTCAAAAGTTGCATAAGGATATAAGAGTCTTAATGAATTCTAATCCTACATGGTCTTTATATACGATTACCTCTGTAGAAACTTTTGAAAAAGATTATGGTAAAAAAGCTAATAAAAAACGTAAGCTTTTTAATGGCAATCTACAAGCTAACTTTTATCAATACTTTGGCCCAAAACCTCCTAAAGATGGCGAAAATTTTAAGGCTATACCCACAGCATCTGTTTGATGCTATAGGTATAGCCTTATACCTTTGTATAGACTTATACTTTGTATAACCTTTTTTAAAAAACAAGTGTAAAAGTAGTGCCTTCACCTTCTTCACTTTCTACATTAATCTGTGCACCATATAGCTGTACAATATGTTTAACAATAGATAACCCAAGACCTGTTCCTCCACTTTTTCTTGATCTGCCTTTATCTACTCTATAAAACCTTTCAAATATATGCGAAATGCTCTCCTTCGGAATACCAATACCTGTATCTCTTACATGAATTATATTTTTATTTTGCTTTATTTCAGTAGTAATCATCACACATCCATTATCTGTATATTTAATGGCATTACTAATGAGATTCAACATCACTTGTTTTATATGATCATGACTTGTGTTTTCAAGTACTAGTTCATCTGTATCATTAAATAGGAGTTGGATATTTTTTTTATCCGCTTCTTCTCTTAATATCTCTATAACTTCATCTATAACCTGAGTTACTTTTGCTATACCATAATTTTGCTTTTCCATATTTTCAATTTCAGATAATAAAAGTATATCTTGAATGAGTCTATAAAGCCTCTTTGCTTCGATATCTATAATATTTAAAAATCTTAAAGCAACATTTTTATCTTCTATGGCACCTTCTTTAAGCGTTTCTACAAAGCCTTGTATACTTGTAAGTGGTGTTTTAATTTCGTGAGAAACATTACTTACAAATTGATATTTTATCTCTTCTAATGTTCTTAGCTGCGTAACATCCCTAAGTACGATTAAATACTCATAAACATTTTCTGTATCTCCAATAGGTACAATGGTCGTATAAATTATTTTATTGTCTAATGTGAATTCTGTGTCTCTATATTTTAAAAAAACTAACGCATCCTCAATAAGTGTTTTAAACTTTTCTCCTCTTATAATGCTAGTAATATGATTTCTATAATACTTCTTTGCTTTAATTCCTAGCATTTGACTAGCCAATTGATTAATCTCAGTAATTTGACCTTCTTTATCTATTACTACAATACCCTCATCTAATGATGCAAGTACGGATTCTACTTTTGTTTTTTGATGTCTAAGCTTTCTTATGGTACCATTAAGTTCTTCTCCCATATTATCAAAAGCGCTTGCTAATATCTGTAATTCTTCTATTTCATAGTTTCTAAGTTGGTGTGTATAGTTTCCTTTTGAAAATAGCTTAGCATCTCTTGTAAGCTGCTCAATAGGAGAAGATATTTTATGAATAATCTTTAATAAAATGAGATATAGCAATATACTTCCAATAATCAAAATACCTATAAGCCTATAAAATATGTGTGAATAGGATACATATCCTATACTTTGTAAACTATTACTCTTTAAGAGTCCATTAAATAGGATAAAACTTTCACCTATCACAACTAGCCCTATAATCCATAAGGCAAACATAACCGGTAAAATAATTTTATTTTTCATCAGTTACTCCTTTATAAATTTATAGCCTACTCCACGAACAGTCTCAATATAATCTCCAATATGATAGGCATCTAATTTAGATCTTAAGTACCGAATGTGTACATCTACTGTTCGTGTTTCTCCATAATAGTCATATCCCCACACTTTATCTAGGATAACTTCACGGGTCAAAACACGCCCCTTATTAATCATCAGTAACTTAAGTATTTCGAATTCTTTAAACGTAAGCTCTATAGGCTCATTCTGGTACGTAATGACATGACTCTCTATATCTGCTTCTAACCCTTTAATCATTATTTTATGATTTGATACTTCAGTATCTTTTTCATGATTTCTCTCATTTCTTCTAACAGCAGCTTTTACTCTAGCAACAACCTCTCTTACACTAAATGGTTTTGTAATGTAATCATCCGCCCCGAGTTCAAGTCCTAATACTTTATCTATTTCCTCTGATTTAGCCGTTACTAAAAGTATCGGAATATCTTTAGTATGAGCTGACTTTCTAAATCTTTCAAGTGCACTAATGCCATCAATTCCTGGTAGCATAACATCTAAGAGCATAGTATCTATAGATTCTGTATTAATGGTATCCATAGCTTCTTCTACACTTGTAAATACTGATACTTTAAATCCACTGCTTTCTAGATTGTATTTAATTAGTTCTAAAATGTTTTCTTCATCATCTATGACAACAATATGCTTTTTATTCATCTCATTCTTCCTCCATCTCTAATACTTAGCCATTAGGTTTCTTTTAATTGAGTCATTTTATCACAGTCTATTATAAAACTCAATATTGCTTTAATTTTTAAATTTATTATGATTCATTTTTCAATTTATATATATTATGATTTTTGTATTTATAATCTTTATTTCAATTGTTTAATGTGGGTCTATTAATTAATTTATATTTATCTATACTATGATAATTTTTCTTTTCTTTCTAGATTGCTCTATTATAAAAATATAATTCCTCCAATGCATTACCAGTTATCAAATGTAGTTATTTTAACTTTAATAAAACATAGCCCTTATTTTCCTAAGTAAAATTTACATACACTTTTTTAATTTGTGGTGGATATAATAAGTCATATAGACAGATAGCTTCTTATTTTTAAATTTAAGGGGGATTTTAAATGTCATCTTTGCTTACAAAACAACAACTAGAAAATCAGCTGCATTATTTTAGACATATTTTAAGCAGCTTTGATTACTCATCCATTCAAAATGTTAGATTTTTTAATCTAGAATCTTTTTTTAGCTATATGGATACTGTTGAGAACAATCCTTTTGCCAAGCAGTATGATGAGCTTCAAGAAATACTAGACACACTGCAATCTTACCTTCCCTTTGTTTCTTCAAAAAGAGCTAAAGATTTTTTAAATGCACTTAGTACAAGTTCGGATGATCAGGAAGTTGCAAAGATAAAGTGCGACTATACTAAAAAATTACGTCAAGACTTTATTAACCTTGCTAGAACAATTACTACAGATGAAGAATGGCAGCGTATTATAACTATATGTGAAGAAATTAGACTGCGAAAAGAAGAAATGCTCCTTGCACTTCACTAATTTATATAAGATAATAAGGTAATATAAGTTTACAAAATTATATTATCTTATTATTGTAGATTTATATTTTACATAATTATTTTTATTATGAGGATATTCTAATGATACAGCATAAACCCTTTTATAGTCTCAATGAATTTTTAAGAGAAAGACACGGCGGGAAAGTGATTAAGCTTTCTATTGATGCTGGCTTTACATGTCCTAACAGAGATGGATCTATTTCTTCTGGAGGATGTATTTTTTGCAGTGAAAAAGGAAGTGGTGACTTTATTCCTTCACATGTAGGGTCCATTACTTCACAAATGGACGCTTCTATAGCTATGCTTTCAAAAAAGTGGTCTAAGAGTGAAAAATATATCGCTTATTTTCAATCTTATTCTAATACCTATGCCTCTATCTCTTTATTAAAAAAGAGGTATGAAGAAGCACTTTCTTTTCCTAATATAGTAGGTATTGCAATTGCCACAAGACCTGACTGTTTAGATGATAAGACTATTAGTTATCTTGAAGAACTTAGTCATCGCACACACCTTTGGGTTGAACTTGGTCTTCAGAGTGCCCACGCGGCAACTGCTAAATGGATGAACCTAGGCTATTCTTTAGATTGTTTTGAACAAGCAGTACATAAACTTACACTTAAACATATTGAAGTTGTTGCACATCTTATTATAGGATCTCCCTATGAAACATTAGATGACATTCTTGCAACGATCAGCTATGTAAGTAAGTTTTCTTTACAAGGCATAAAGCTACACATGCTTCATATACTAGATAATTCCCCCTTGGGTCAAATATATCTTAAAACGCCTTTCAAACTACTTTCAAAGGAAGATTATATCTTCACTATCGGTGAAATACTTAAAATACTGCCCCCCCATATTGTTATACATCGTTTAACAGGTGATGGAGATGCCTCTCATCTTTTAGCTCCCTTATGGACTAAAAATAAAAAACAAGTTTTAAATGATTTAAATCATTATTTTAAAGTTAATGATATCTATCAAAGTAAATCTTTAAACAAATATTGAGTTTCATCTGTTTTTAATATACAATATGATTAAAAGTGTGAGGAGGAGTACTGTGATTAATAATCATGAAGATTTTACCATTAATAAACTCATCATACTTTATCTTTTATCTCAAGTTAAAATGACACTCTCTCTTTCTCAAATAACTCAAATTATACTAGAAAGAGGTTATACTAACTATTTTTCCTTGCAGCAGTATTTAAATGAACTAGAAAAATCCTACTTTATTATTACTTCTAAGCAAAATAATACTTCTTATTTTGAGATAACAGATAAAGGTGCTGAAACTCTAGATTTTTTCTCTTCTAGAATCCCTGATTTTATAAAAAAGGAATTAGATGAATTCATAGAAGGTAACTGGAGAAAATTGAGAAGTGAAATAGATGTACATGCAGAGTATACACCAAATAAACTCAATGAGTATATCGTAAACTGTAAGGTTACAGAAAATAATTCCAGTCTTATTGAACTTAGTATAAGTGTTGGTTCAAAAAAACAGGCTATCGCACTCTGTAATAAATGGCAAGATAATGCCTCTACCCTTTATAGTGAAATTCTTCAACTGCTTTCCAAATAAAAAGAAGATGTCGCATGCGACATCTTCTTTTTATTTATCTGTGTATTTAAATACTTTTAATACTGGATGAAAATAAGAAATCGGGGTGACAGGACTCGAACCTGCGGCCTCCTGAACCCAAATCAGGCGCTCTAGCCAAACTGAGCTACACCCCGATAATAAGAGCGCGAGACGGGACTCGAACCCGCGACCCTCTCCTTGGCAAGGAGATGCTCTACCACTGAGCCACTCACGCAAACTATCTTCATCAACATTATTCACTTCTTCCGACGAAAATTATAATATCATATTTTGATTTTTATGTCAATATATATGCTACTATAAATTCAATTTAATTATTTATAGTCCCTAATCCTTTTTATTTCACTTTCTATCTTTTGTTTTAGCTCCGTTGCATATTGATATTTGGGCGTTATCTCTCCAAAATGAGATATGATCACTGTATCTATGCTACTTTGCTGCAACGTAGCATTATGATCTATATAGTCTTGCATTTCAATAACCTTACTTATTGTTTCCATATCTTTTATTGAAGTTATCTCTGAAAAATCTTTTGTATTTGTTGGCACTCCTGCTTGTGTTAAAAACTCACCCATTGTTTTAAGCGTATTGTAGATGTCGTCTGATATTTTTAATTCTATATCTAACTGGTCTTCTTGTATGCTTGTTTTATCTTCTACTATATCTTCTATAATCTCTTCATCTAGTTCTTCATCTAGTATTGATAATTCTAATTTACCTTGTCTAAAACAATACAAATCTCTTCCGGTCATATTTCGCCTCCTTTCACTTTCATGAGAGCCTAATTAATAAGTTAATCTATAGATTGCTATCCGTGTTATTTTCTATAATTTCCCATAGTTCATCTTTACCTTGCTTAGTTTCTGCTGAAAAACCAACTAGTACATCATCAGCAGATAATTCCAGCCCCTTTTTAATCATACTTAAGTGCTTTTGAACTTGACTTCTTTTAATTTTGTCGGCCTTAGTAGCTACTACAATGACACTTTGATGATAATGTGAAATCCAATCATACATTGTTTTATCATTCTCTCCTACTTCATGCCTTATATCCACTAGTAAAATAATCTTTTTGAGCTGAATTCTTTCTTGTAAGTAACTATCAATGAGCTTACCCCATTTTTCTCTGCGTTCTTTAGAAACTTTTGCATACCCGTACCCTGGTAAATCAACAAACATAAGTTCATCTTGAATATTATAAAAATTTATAGTTTGGGTTTTTCCTGGCTGTGAGCTTGTTCTTGCAAGTGCTTTTCTATTAACAAGACAGTTAATAAGGGAAGACTTGCCGACATTTGATTTGCCGGCAAAGGCTATTTCTGGTAATTCATGTTCTGGAAATTGACTTTTATTTCCTGCTGTTATAATCATTTCTGATTTAGTTACATTCATTATTCTTCTCCTTTTTTATGCAAATACATATTGCAATACTTCATCCATAGTCGAAACATACATAATATTTATATTTTCTAAAATACTACTTTCTATCTCTTTAATACTTCTTTCATTTGGCTTGGGTATAATAATCGTGTTAATTTTAGCTCTTTTAGCTGCTAGCAGTTTTTCTTTTAAGCCTCCAATAGCGAGTACTCTTCCTCTAATAGTTATCTCTCCTGTCATAGCTATATCTGCTTTTACTGATCTTTTGGTAAGTGCTGATATAATAGCTGTTGCCATAGTAATGCCGGCAGATGGTCCATCTTTTGGCACAGCCCCTTCTGGTATATGGATATGTATATCACATGTTTTATAAAAATCCTCTTCAATCTCAAGCACATTTGCTTTAGAGCGAATATAACTTAGTGCAGCCTTTGCAGATTCCTTCATCACATCTCCCATTTGTCCAGTAAGCTGTAATTGGCCCTTTCCGGGCATAATATTAACTTCAATAGATAATGTATCTCCTCCCACCGAGGTCCATGCTAGCCCTCTCACCACACCTATTTCAGGCTCTTCATTCTTCTTCTCATATAAATAAATAGGCATTCCTAGATACTCATTTAATTTATTGGGAGTAATACGTATACACATAACTTCTCTCTCAACCATTTCCCTTGCTACCCGTCTACATACCTTAGCTAGCATACGTTCTAAGTTTCTGACTCCAGCTTCCTTAGTATAATGTTCTATAATATAATGCAGACTTACTTCGCTCATTTTAAGATTTTTAGTAGTTAATGCATGTCTTTCAAGTTGCTTTGGTAATAGGTGTTTTTTACTAATATAAAATTTTTCTGTTTCAGTATAACTATTAAGTTCTATAATCTCCATCCTATCTAATAAGGGTTTAGGAATAGTAGAAAGGCTATTAGCCGTAGCTATAAACATACTTTCTGATAAATCAAGTGGCACTTCCAAATAGTTATCTCTAAAATTACTATTTTGCTTGCTATCTAGTACTTCAAGCAGCGCTGCTGCTGGATCTCCTCTAAAGTCTCCCATCATTTTATCCACTTCATCTAATAGAATAAGTGGATTCATAGATTTTGCCTGTGTAAGACCATACACAAACCTACCTGGTATTGCCCCTACATAAGTCCTTCTATGTCCCCTTATTTCTGATTCATCTCTTATTCCTCCTAAAGATATACGTACATAGTTTCTTCCTACAGCTTGTGCTATGGACCTTACTATAGAAGTTTTCCCGACTCCCGGTGGACCTACTAAACATAAAATAGGCGTTTCTATTTGACTAGACATTTTTTTAACAGCTAAATATTCTAGAATTCTTTCTTTTATCTTAGTAAGTCCATAATGTTCTTTTTCTAGAATAGTATTTGCATGTCTTAAGTCTATATTTTCTTTTGTTTTGATACCCCATGGCAGATCGAGTACTGTATCAATATACGTTCTAAGCGTACCACTTTCTGGAGAAGCATTTGGTAATTTAGTAAGTCTCTTAACCTCTTTTTGGAGTTTATTTTTTATTTCTTCTTGTAAACTCAAAGTCTGAATCTTTTTTTCATATAGGGCAATGTCTTCTGAAATATTATCTTTTTCCCCAAGTTCTTCTTGAATAACCTTAATCTGTTCTCTTAGAAAATACTCTTTTTGAGACTGATCTACACTCTTTTTAACTTTTGCATAAATATTCTTTTGAACTCTTAAGATTTGAAGCTCTGAATCTAGGATTTTAATAGTTTGAATCATTCTTTCTTTAATATCAAAGCAACCTAAAATCTTTTGTTTTCTTTCAACTTCAAGTGTCATATTCGCAATAATAATATCTACTATTTCTACTGAATTATTAATACTAAGTATGCCTTGTATCATTTCTTCTGTTATTCTTGCATTCATAGTAGCATATTTTTCAAATAATTCACCTATTGTTCTAAGGAGAGCTTCTTGCTCTATATCAGTAGATTGTTGTTCCTCTTCTAAGATCACGTCTACATCAGCAGACATAAATTCCTCGTGCTGAATAAAATTGATTTTAGCACGCTTTTCTCCCTTAACTAAAACTCTCACTTGAGACTCTTTGATAGTTGCAATTTGTTGAATATGAACAATTGTTCCTACTTCATATAAATCTTCTTGTTCTGGTTCATCTACACTTGCATCCTTTTGAGCTACAACTAATAATCTCTCATCTTGTGCCATTGCTTCTTCTATCGCTTTTAATGATTTAGTTCTTCCTACATCAAAATGTATGACCATTCCCGGAAATACTGTAATACCTCTAAGTGCAAGCATGGGTACATGCTTTATTTGTTTATCCATATGACCACCCTCTTTATTTATGTCTCTTTATTTATGCATGTAGTATTGTGCTTGCTCTATCTCGTATATCTTGTTCAAAAACATTTTTAATAACTTCATCTATTGTTTCAACAGGCACAATTTCTATTCCAATATCCAAAAGTAATTCTTGCATATTATCTTTTGGAATAATAACTTTTTTCACTCCAGCTTTTTTGGCTGCTAGAATCTTTTCATAGACGCCGCCTACGGGACACACTAGCCCTTGAATAGATACTTCTCCTGTCATTGCAATCTCAGCCGACACTTTCTTTTCAAACAAAGCCGAGTATAACGCACAAAAAATAGCTATTCCAGCTGAAGGCCCATCTATAGGGATTCCTGAAGTAAAATTAACGTGGATTAAATAATTATTAATATCCATATTATATCTCATTTTTAGGATGGTGAGTACATTTTCTATAGAACTTGATGCCATACTTTTTCTTTTGATCGTACTATGTTTTGTGTGAAGATCTTCTTGTTCTATAATACCCGTAACTTTAACCTCGCCACTTTCTTTATCAGTGGGTCTAGCAACAGCCTCTATATCAAGTACCATTCCTTGCCCTTGCCCTGCTACTGCAAGTCCATTTATTTTACCTATATGATAACCTTTATTAACTTTTTTATCAATCCTAGGTGTGTATTTACCTGTTTGTATGACCCATTCTACATCTTTTTTTTCTATACCTTCCCCTTGCTCTAACTTGACTAGACTATGTGCTGTTTGTAGCAAGTTAATTGCATCACGCCCATTTTCACAATATTTAGCAATAAGTTCTTTGGCACTACTAACAATATTTATTTTTTGCTTATCTAATACATTTTCAACAATAGAAATAATATGTTCATAAGATAAGTCCTTAAAAAATATCTCTACACATCTTGATCTGAGTGCGACTGGAATATCCTGTGGATTTCTAGTTGTTGCCCCAATTAATCTAAAATCTGCTGGTAAACCATTTGTAAATACATCATGAATATGTTTAGGAGTGTTTTCATCTCCTTCTATATAGTAAGAACTTTCTAAAAAAACTTTTCTATCTTCTAAAACTTTAAGAAGTTTATTCATTTGCACGGAATGAAGTTCTCCAATTTCATCAATAAATAACACTCCCCCATGAGCTTTTGTTACGGCTCCTGGTTTTGGTTGTGGAACGCCTGCTGGTCCATAAGCTCCAGCTCCTTGATAAATCGGATCATGCACTGATCCAATCAAAGGATCTGCAATACTTCTTTCATCAAATCTAAGCGTTGTTGCATCTATCTCTACAAACCTAGCATCCTTTTTAAAAGGTGATCCCTCAGATTTTTTGGCTATATCAAGTGCTATTCTAGCAGCTGCAGTTTTTCCAATACCAGGACTGCCATAAATAAGAATATGTTGTGGGTTAGCTCCACACAAAGCTATCTTAAGTGCCTTAAGCCCATCCTCTTGCCCAATAATATCTTCTTCTTTTTTAGGTCTCATTTTTTCTGTTAAAGGTTCTGTAAGCGAAATATTTCTAAGTGCATTCATTTTTTCATACTGACGTGTGGCATCCTTGTGTATAGTTGTTTTTGAACTCGTTTGATTTTTAAGTTGTAATAAAAAATAAATTCCAATTACAAAGGAAAAAAATAATTGGACTCCTAGTAAAAATCCTTGCAGCATAAAGTATCCTCCTGTTAGTTATTCATATACTTTTCAAGTATTACCAATAGTAGTAAAAAGGATACTTCTTGATGTATTTTTTATTATAATTTTTTGAAATGCTAACATATAAAAGAGCTGTTAGTATAGACTAACAGCTTATGCTGATTCATTATCGGTCTTTTTATTTTTTACTTTTGCCTTTGACTTATCACTATAGGCAATAGTAGGCTCTTTACCTTCTTTGATAACACCTTGATTAATAATAACTTTTTCAATTTGATCAGCCATAGTAGGTGTTTCATACATAATATCTCTTAGAGCTGTTTCTAAAATAGCACGAAGTCCTCTGGCCCCTGTTTGACGTTCAACAGCAAGGTCTGCAATAGCAACAAGTGCTTCTTTATCAAATTCTAGACCAACATCATCTATTTCAAATAATTGCTTGTATTGTTTAGTAAGTGCATTTTTAGGTTCTGTAAGAATTTGTACCAAAGCCTCTTTATCTAGATTATTAAGAGAAACAATAGCAGGCACACGCCCAACAAATTCTGGTATTAAACCAAATTTTATCAAATCTTGAGGTTCGATCTGCTTTAAAAGCTCTCCAACATTTTTTTCCTTTTTGCTAATGGAAGCTGATCCAAAACCAATAGTCTTTTTGCCTATTCTGTTTTCTATAATTCTATCAATGCCATCAAAGGCGCCTCCACAAATAAATAAAATATTTGTTGTATCAATTTGAATAAATTCTTGATGAGGATGCTTTCTCCCACCTTGTGGCGGAACGGAGGCTGTTGTCCCTTCTATTATCTTAAGAAGTGCTTGCTGCACACCTTCCCCGCTTACATCTCTTGTAATAGAGGGATTTTCTGATTTTCTAGAAATCTTATCAATTTCATCAATATAAATAATACCTATCTGTGCCTTCTCTACATCATAATTTGCAGCTTGAATGATTTTAAGTAGAATATTTTCTACATCCTCGCCGACATAACCAGCTTCTGTTAAAGATGTTGCATCTGCAATAGCAAAAGGGACATTAAGCATTTTCGCAAGTGTTTGTGCAAGTAATGTTTTACCTGATCCCGTAGGTCCTAAAAGTAAAATATTACTTTTTTGAACTTCTGTATCACTCTTTTTTCGTGGCGCCTTATAAATACGTTTATAGTGGTTATAAACCGCAACAGCTAATGCCTTTTTAGCATCTTCTTGACCTATAACATACTCATCTAAATGTGCCTTTATTTCTTTAGGTTTTGGCATATCTATAGTTTCGTCTTCTTCATAGGCACCTTCTAATTCTTCTTCAATAATCTCTGAACACAATTCTATACATTCATCACAAATATATACACTCGGCCCTGCAATAAGACGCTTAACTTGTTCTTGTGTTTTACCGCAAAAAGAGCATCTTAATTGCTTTGTATCATCAAATTTTGTGGGCATTGTACACCTCCCTTTTATTGTTGTGGTTCTATGACTTTATCTATTATACCATATTCTTTGGCTTCTAATGCTGTCATAAAGTAATCTCTTTCCACGTCTTGCTTTATTTTTTCTAGAGGTTTTCCTGTATTTTCTGCTAGCATGCGATTCATTCTATCCTTAATCCTAAGTATATGCTCTGCTTGGATCTGAATATCCGTCGCTTGACCTTTAGCACCACCTAAAGGTTGGTGAATCATAATTTCAGCATTTGGGAGTGCAAAACGCTTACCTTTAGCTCCACCTGCAAGCAAAAAGGCACCCATACTTGCTGCCATACCCATACAAATTGTTGAAACTGCTGGTTTAATATGCTGCATTGTATCATATATCGCCATACCATCAGAAATAGATCCGCCTGGGCTATTAATATAGAGCATAATATCTTTATCAGGATCTTCAGCTGCTAAAAATAAAAGCTGTGCAACAACAAGATTGGCTGTAACGTGATTGACCTCATCAGCTAAAATAATAATACGGTCTTTTAGTAAGCGAGAGTAAATATCATACGATCTTTCCCCTCTATTGGTTTGTTCAACAACAACTGGAACTAAACTCATTTTAGTAGCCTCCTAACATCATCTTATACTTAAATTTCTACTACTTGAGCCGAACCTTCTATAAGCTTAGCTGCTTTTTGAACTTTAACATCTGCTGATAAAGTTTCTTTTTCATTTTCAGCAAATGATTTTTTAAGTTCTTCATAAGTCATTTGATATTGAGTAGCTATAACTTTTAACTGCTCATCTAGTTCTTCATCAGATACTGTAATATTTTCTACTTCAGCTACTTTTTCTAAAACTAGGCGAGTGCTTATTTGAGACTGGGCATCTTTTTTAAAGTTTTCTCTAAAACTATCTATTGTTTGACCTGTAAACTGCAAATATTGCTCTAACTGTAATCCTTGTGATTGCATACGTCCCGAAAATGATTTAATATTTCTATCTACTTGCTCTTCAATCATGGCTTCTGGTACTTCTACTTTTGCATTTTTTACTGCTGCTTCAATAGATTTTTGTTCAGTTTGTGAAACTTTATTGGCTTCTTTTTCCTTTAACAGTTTTGCCTTAATATCTTCTTTGTATTCAGTTAAAGTATCAAATTCTGAAATATCTGACGCAAAATCATCATTAATCTCTGGTAATTCTTTTGTTGTAATACTTTTAATTGTTACCTTAAACATTGCAGGTTTTCCTTCGAGTTCCTTTGATTGATACTCTTCTGGGAAGTTTACATTAACTTCTGTCTCTTCTCCAATTACTTTTCCTATTAATTGATCTTCAAAGGTATCAATAAATGATTTTGAACCAATAACAAGTGTATAATCTTCAGCTTTTCCACCTTCAAATGGCACGCCATCTACGAAGCCTTCAAAGTCAATGATTACTTTATCTCCATTTTCTACAGCTCTATCAGAAATTGTAATTTCTCGAGCATTTTTTTCTGCTTCTGCAGTAATCTTCTGATCTATTTCTTCATCTGTTACGGCTGCTTTTTCCACTTCTACAGTTAAACCTTTATACTCTCCAAGTTCTACTTCTGGTTTAACCGTAATCATTGCAGTATATTTCATAGTTTCTTTTGTCATCTCTGTTACTTCTAACTCATTAGGTCTAATACGTGCTGCAATTTCAATTTTATTTTCTTCAATAGCATCCCATAATGTCTCATCTATAATAATGTCTGCTGCTTTATTAAAGAATACTTCTACGCCGTACATTTTTTCTATCATTGGACGATGTACTTTGCCTTTTCTAAACCCTGGAACATTAAAATCCTTCTTCATTGTTTGATAAGCTTTATCTATAGCCTTGGATATTTGTTCTCCATTTACTTCTACTATAAGCTTTACCTGACTTTTTTCCATTTTCTCCATTTGTGTATTCATTATTTTATCCTCCTTAAGGTTTTTAGTCTATTTCAAGTAATGTGAACGCATAAATATAGCATTCTAAACTAACATTCAACCATTATAACATACGTTATTTATAAAATCCATATTTAATTGTATACTATTTTTCCAGACAAATACAGTTTTTTATTTAAATCTTATTATATTCCAAGTATTACATATAGTATTCACTATGTGATTTGTTTTATAATAAACTTATGTAATAGTTTTGTAATATGTTATTTTAATACAGGAAGGATTTATTGCTATGGATAAATTTTCTAGCGCGTGTATATCCCTTGTAAGTTTTGACAAAATATATAACCAAAATATACGTCCCAAACTTGAGGAAATAGATATTTTTTTAAAATCCACTACCGTACCTTATGCCGTAGATGATGTAGCTAAGCTATTATCTGTACAACCGACTGAGCTTACAAACACAATGGCCAGACTAGAAATTTCAACTATTGATAAAATTAACTTTTTCACTTTATTATTTGACTTACATAGTTATATCTGCAAACTTATTAAACGTCAATGGCAATACGGCGCCGAAAAAGTTTACGATGCTCACATGATTGCTTATATCTACCAACTCAATATACATAAAGTAACCAGTGCATTTGATGAATTAAACACCCAGTACATAAACGATGATGAGTTATCTCGCATATTCCAAAGAATCTATACTACTGTTTTTACAATGTAAATGATTATGAGATCATTTAGCCTTAGAGCACTAAAAGAACGCAATAAACCTACTTAGGTATTACGTTCCTTTAGTGCTGCTTTATCTCATTAAGACTTTTGAAAATTAATATAGCTTTTTTAAAAATAGTTATGCTAAAATTAACTTACGGACTTTTTAGTAAAAGATAAGATATTGGAGGCATAGCTCATATGGAAATAGAACGCAAATTTTTAATTAAGGAACTTCCTCTACTTCAAGGCTATAACACTAGCAAGATTACTCAAGGATATATTTCTATAGATCCTGTAATACGTGTTAGAGAAATGGCACCTAACTACTTTCTTACAGTGAAATCTAAAGGTGCTATGATACGAGAAGAATTTGAGCTTGCAATTACCCAAGAACAATACGCTTCTCTTTGTTCTAAACTTGAGGGTGTCGCGATTGAAAAAACGAGGTACTTTATCCCTCTTGATAATCATCTAACAGCAGAACTAGACATTTATAAGGGGGCTCTTAAAGGACTTATAACTGTAGAAGTTGAGTTCTCTTCTTCTGAAGAAGCTTCTTGTTTTAATGTACCTATGTGGTTTGGAAGAGATATTACTTATGATAATCGCTATAAAAATAATCATTTATCTCTTTATGGCATACCTAAATAAAATGGTGTTGTTTATATTATAACATGTATAAAAAAATGCGTATTTTATCAATACGCATTTTTTTATTTAATCTTTTAACTGGGCTGGAAGGATTCGAACCTTCGAGTGCAGGAATCAAAATCCTGTGCCTTACCGCTTGGCAACAACCCATTAGTCTTTGTATTAAAATTTAAATTTAAATTTTAATCAGGTGGATGGAGGGATTCGAACCCTCGAC
>CAKZUB010000034.1 GCA_937921505.1 uncultured Clostridia bacterium
AGAATAGCTATGAAGTTTTGCGGTTACTGAAGTTGTTCTACTCATAAATATCATCTCCTAATGTCTTTTTCTTAGGATATGAAAAACCAATTAAAATATACAGGTATATTAAGCTATTTAAAACGGTTTATCTATAGTTTAGCATCATTAATATACATTGGATAGATTAATTGCATAAAAGTATATTCAAATCTTTTTAATTATGATAATGTAGAATAGGCTGTATGTATGTTTTAGAGTAACTTACACATATTTATGCCTATTGCATACCACAAGCTTTGCTTGTGATACTGCTACCCTAAAAAGTTGAAAGTGTTTTTCTTTCAACCTTATACTATATATTTTTTAAGGAGACTGATATATATGACAAAAAATAAGTACGGACTTTTTACTTGCATTGCTATGATTGTGGGCGTTGTTATTGGATCTGGAATATTCTTTAAAAGTGATAATATTTTGATTGCTACAGGTGGCAGTATTACTTTGGGCGTTCTGGTCTTTTGTATTGCAGCGATTAGTATTATTTTTGGAAGTTTAACTATTGCAGAACTTGCTTCTAAAAATGATAAGGCTGGTGGAATTATTACTTATGCTGAAGACTGTTATAGCCCTGCGGTAGCTTGTGCTTTTGGCTGGTTTCATACTTTTTTATATTTCCCCACCCTCATAGCTGTTATTTCTTGGGTTGCCGGCATTTATATTACCATTCTTTTTAATATAGAAGGAACTCTAGAAATACAAGTTTTAATAGGACTCGCTGTTGCTGGTGCACTATTTATAACGAACTTACTTTCATCAAGGCTTGCGGGATACTTTCAAAACGCTTCTACTATTATAAAACTTATTCCACTTATTGTGATAGGTGTTTTAGGATTATTGTTTGGAAATCCTGGTACATTGTCTCCCGGTAATGCCAGTAATATGAGCTCATCAGGATGGATTGCTGCAATAGTGCCTATTATCTTTGCTTTTGATGGTTGGATTGTTGCTACTTCTATTTCTCATGAAGTGAAGGATGCCAAAAGAAACATACCTCTTGCACTTATTCTTTCGCCACTGCTTATATTAGCTATATACATTCTATATTTTGTAGGCATAAGTATGTTAATAGGAACAGATAATGTCATAGCCATGGGTGACGCTCACGTTGATTTTGCTGCAAACCAACTTTTTGGACCTTTTGGTGCTAAGCTTATTTTAACATGTGTTGTTATCTCTGTTATGGGAACTGTAAATGGTCTTATTATAGGACTCACACGTATGCCTTATGCTCTTGCTATAAGAAATATGTTTCCTTACTCTCATAAGGTATCAGTGGTAAATGAAAAACTAGGTGTTCCCGTTATCTCTTCTCTAGTTACTCTGGTCATTGTTTTATTTTGGTTTGCTATGCACTATATCACTCAAAAGAATAATCTTCTTCCTAACTCTGATATATCTGAAATATCTATTACTATTAACTATTTAGGTTACATTATTTTATATATTCAAGTGTTTAGATATGGTTTAGCTGGGCAAATCAAAGGATTTTGGCGAAGTAAACTAAATCCTATTTTTGCAACTATAGGTTCTCTTATTATACTTATTATAGGTATGAGAAGTCCCTTATTTTGGTTTTATGCTCTCTTATGTGGCCTGCTCATTTTATCAGCTTTTGTTTTTTGGGAAAAAAATAAGAAACGTGTTTAACTGATTTATTATAAACTTTCAAAAAAATAGCAGCTCACCCATTGCAATGGGTGAGCTGCTATTTTTTTGAAAGTGATTTTTAGCATACTTCTAAATCTAAATAATTATATTATTCTCTAAAAAAATTATTTTATATATTTCCTAAAGTGACTTGGCTTAGATACCTTTTGGCAGTTTCTTCTGCCCTTTTCATAAAATTAATGTTAGTAGGTGGATTTTTAAGCTTGTACGCCGGAAAGTATCTAGAAAGATGTAAGGCTATTTGTGGATTTATAGTATTTAAAAACTTTGCTATTTCTTCTACTTCTTCTAAGGTGTCATTTTCTCCACTTACTAGCAAAGTTGTAATTTCTAAGTGACAAGCTTTTGAAGCTATCTCAATGGTTTTTAACACTGGGTCTAAGCTCCCCCCACAAAGATTGTTGTAATACTTAGAATTAAAGCTTTTTAAATCAATGTTCATCGCATCCACATAAGGAAGTAGTTGTTTTAAAGGTTCTTCACTGATAAATCCATTACTTACAAGAACTACTGCTGAACTTGGGTCTGTTTCTTTTAAAAGTTTTGCGCAGTCATAAACATATTCATACCAGATGCTTGGTTCATTATAAGTAAAAGCAATCCCTGTATTGTTTTTTGTCGTTATGATTAATTCTATCAAATTTTTCTTAGATATAAAATCACTTTCAGTTCTATATTGCGAAATACTATGATTTTGACAAAAACTACAAGTCAAATTACACCCAAAGCTTCCCACAGATAAAATCTGAGTACCTGGCCTAAAATAGTGAAGTGGTTTTTTTTCTATAGGATCTAAAGAAATTGATGTCACCTCTCCATAATTGATGGTAAAAAGCTTTCCACTCTGATGGGTTCTTACATTACACTTTCCAAAATGTCCTTCCTCAATCACACAGTTGTGGGGACATAAATAACAATGGATTTTATCTTTGTGTTTCTCGTAAAACAATGCTTCTTTTTCCATCATGTTCATCCTTTATCTAATCTTCTTTATGACGAATCACTTGAAATCTTTGCACCTCATAGGCTTCATTAGGTTTTATCCCGGCTTTTCTTAAAGCTATATCTAATTGTTGCTCTACTGTATCAACTTCTTCTAAATCTGGAAGCAGCAGCCCTGTTTTTCCTAAACTTCGTACAATAACACCATATTTTTTTGGATTTAGTTCTTCTTTAGAACAAGGCTCGGGTTCTGTTAAAACATCTACTGAAAAATCAATATCTAAAAGCTCCTCTTTTTCTACTTCATTAAACCTTGGATCATGTACCCCAGCTTGGATGGCATTACGCACTATCTCTTGTGCAATATTCTCTGCTACTGGAAATATAGTACCGATACAGCCACGCAGTTCCCCATGCTTTTTAAGAGATACAAAAACGCCTCTTTTCATAGTTTTCATCTCATCTGGCACATAACTTGGAAGCTTCTCTTGTATTTTCCCTGAATTTAAATAAGTAGCAAGGCTTTCCCGGGCAAGTCTTACATAAGGATCACTTTGATTTTCTTTTTTTTTATAACTTTTACTACGTAATGCCTCTAGTTCTTTGAGTCTTGAAATATCTTCTCCCAAAATATTGAACTTCATTACACCATAACCTACTCCAAAGGTACCCTCATAGCTTAAAAGTTCTCCTTTGAACTTTTTTCCCTCAAGAGCCCCAAGTAGAATCGCTATTGAACGTCTTCCGCATTCTCCTGCATTGCACACGGTTTCTTTATCCATGCCAAAAACCCCTGTTACATCTCCCTCTCCTAAATGATGCAGAAATTCTGTGTCGAATTTTTCACCAGAAGGACTATACCCATACGGACCTTCTTCTTTTAACTTATGAGATAAATCTCCGCTTGCAATCAAGACTGCCTTTTCATTTAACATGCTAGCAGCTTTTTGAATAACCATCCCAAAGCGATACAACTCTATATCACTCAAGGAAGTATAGGTAATGTGTACAAGTTTATAAGTCTTATAGTATGCGTTAATAAAGTATAGCGGCACCATTGCTCCGTGGTCTAAAAAGAGCGAGGTCTTATACTCTCTCAAAAGAGAATCCGTCGCTAGCACAACTGGAATATCTTCCTTATTGGCAAGTTCATATATTTTATGAGTTAGTATTTTATCTATCTCAAGTTTCATAGACAAATGTGGCACCCCAAACTTTTTGAGGTCTCCATCTATTTCATCTTCATAACTAAGAGCAATAGCATCTTGAAACATGGTTCCATGAGGCGTTACAAGTACAATTGTATCAGGCGCTTTCTGGGCAATTTCTTTTCCTAGTGTCTGTAAACTCATACTCGTCTTGTTAATCTTTTGTTCCTCTCCTTTTCCTACTGCTGGAAGTAGAATTGGCGGATGCGGCATCAAATAAAAGTCTTTCAAACTCAAAACAATCACCTCGTATCCTATAGATTTCACATCTTTAAATTTAAGTTATTCATGATGATCATTATGTGAAATCATCATGAATAACAACTTTTCAGAGATCAATAACTTAGGTTTACATGTTGTTTCTCTATATTTGCATTCAATCTCTCAATTAGTCTTACCTGTTTCAAAAATTAAATTCTTTAAAATAATACTGTAAGCTTTGTTTACTAGCAGACAAATTCATCTCTAATTGGTGTAAACACATCTAATATCGCCCCATCCTCTAGAGCAACAACACCATGAACAACACCAGGATTTGCCACATAGGAGTCTCCTGCGGTTACAATAGTAGTCTTACCATTACACATTAACTCAAACTTCCCTGACAAAATATAGCCTACTTGATCATGAATATCATGGCTATGAGGATCACCAATACCTCCTTTTTTGAAATCAAAACGAATCATCATTAGCTTATCATTATGAACCATTAAGGTCCGTGTTACGAGGTTGCTTAAAATAGTTACTTTTGCATCATTTTCTTTAATTATCATAGTTTTCTCCTTTTTTGCCATCTCGGGCGAATGGTTCTTTGTACATCCTACATCATTCAAGTATATCTCATTTCTAGTTCATTTATAAGTTAAGGCACCTTAACAATGTTTAAAATCACACATACAAGCATCAATCCAATAGCGACTAAAATAGCACTCATCCCGGCAAATATGCCATAAGTATCTGCTAATGCCCCTGTTATAATTGGCATCAGAATTGCCCCAACACCCCCTGCCATAAGTAAAACGCCCATGGACATTGGATACTCCTTAATGATATTTCCAATTGTTGAGACAGTCGTTGGATAGATTCCTGCCATAGAATAGCCAAGCCCCATTATTGCTATCGTGATAACAAGTAAATTTTGTGTAGAAAGTAACATTAAATAAAAACAAGCAGTACCAATACTTGTTGATAATAACAATGTCTTTTTGGATACTCTATCTCCTATAAATGCACAGGTTAATCTCCCCGCAAGAATAACGATCCATAACAACGAGGCAAGTGCTTGGGCATACTGAGTCGTCATAATATTTGAGTCAATAAAATATTTAACAATCCATCCATTTATTGATGCTTCAGCACACAAATAGAAAAAGAAAATACCGACACTAACCCAAAAATATCTACTTTTTAAAAAAAGGTAGGATATTTTTTTCTTTTCTTTTTTATCTACATGCTCTTCTATCTCCATTCTTGAAAAAAGCATAATAGAAATAATCGCAAGAATAATAATGATAACTGCTGCGATTTTCCAGCCAACATCCCCTACTAGGTACGTACATACAATCACCAGAAAAGGTGCACTTAATGCACCTATTGCAAAAATACTATGTAAAATATTTAAGGCTACAGGGCTACTATTTGATACGCCACTTACAACTGTATTGTTAAAATTAGAAATACTACCTCTGCTTAATCCTGTAAATAAAAATCCTAAGATTAACAACACTGGATTTCCTGTTATGATCACAATCAAAAATCCCATAACGACAAAACTACACAAGAACATGATTGCTTTTTTTCTACCTAAGTAAATAGGCAGCACGCCTGCAGCAAAACCAGCAATGAGATTACCTGCTTGATGTGCTGATATTAAAGCACCACTTACTGTATTATTAAGTCCATATTCATTACTCATAAGTGGTAAAAGAGAGCCTAAAATCATTGCATAGAGACCATTAACTGCAAAAACAAAAAAACAGCATTTTATAATGTACTGATTACGATGGTCGAGTTGTGTATAAAAAGATGGCTTTAACATATCATTTAATTCCTCCACACTTAAATAAATCTAAAAAGATATCGTATTAAAATCTTCCTAGGTGAACGCACTAAAGACAAAGCCGTAGATACATGTTTCGTAAATACAGCTTTATCTTTATGTGACAGATAATTATATGCGTTCTTATGCCCATTGTATATCGCAAGCTTTGCCCCTGATACTGCTACAATAAAAAGTTGAAAGGTTTTTTCTTTCAACCTTAAATTTTTGAAACTACATAGTTATAAAAAGCTTCTTTTTGTTTTCCTAACACTTTGTTCGTTAGTACAAACCCGTGTTTAGCCGCTAACACTATAATAATCATGCTCGGTTTTTTTGATACACCTTTTATCATATGCCATTTTAAATTTGAATTTTGATTCCCAATTTTTACATGGATACCGTTATCATCAAAACCTATCTCCATATGATGTGAGATCGTCGCTGCCTGTCTTTTTGCTCGCATATAAATAACTAGGGGTTGAATAACCGTAAATAAACAAACTGCAATTATCAAAAGTATTTTTATGAAGATATTTACATCTCCCCAAAACCTTGTACTTAATAGTAACATAGCAACAGTAAATATAATATTGCATACTCCAACCATTGAACCATAAGCCCCGTACATGGATAACTGCCAAAGATCATATGCTGTTGTTTGATAAGTAAATGTGTATTTCATATCACTTTACCTAAATAACGATGGAAGCCATAAACTAACTGCCGGAATGAAGGTAATCAGTAAAAGTGTAAGGATCATACATAAGTAAAATGGCAGTGTCGCTTTTACAACCCGTTCCATCGATACTTTACCAACTGCAGAACCAATAAAGAGTACCGCACCAACAGGTGGTGTTAAAAGACCGATACCGCAGTTTAACACAACCATAATACCAAACTGAATAGGATCAATACCAATTGAAGTTGCGATTGGCAGCAAGATTGGAGTCGCAATCAATATAATTGGCGCCATATCCATAATACACCCAAGAATCAAAAGGATAAGATTTAAGAGCAGTGCCAAAAGAATCGGATTGTCTGTAAGATTGATGATTGCACTTGCTGCTAAACTTGGAACACGAAGACGTGTCAGCGCAAATCCAAAAATACTAGAAGTTGCAATCAGAATAAGTACGATAGAGAGTGTATCCACACACACATCAAGCACTTTCCAAACGCCTTTCCAATCAAGACCTTTATAAATAAATACACTAACGAGCAAACTGTAAATAACTGCAACAGCAGCCGATTCTGTAGCTGTAAAAACACCACCAACTACACCTACTACAACGATTAGAACGGCTGCAAGCGCCCAAAAGGAAACGGCAAATTGTTTTAATAAATTAATTACGCTGAATGCTTCGCCCTTTGGATAATTTCTCTTAACAGAAATGATATAAGAACCTATCATTAAAGTTACTGCCAGTATTGCGGCCGGCATATAACCTGCAAGGAAAAGACTTCCTACCGAAATACCCCCTGCAGTAGTCGCATAAATAACCATGTTATGACTCGGAGGAACCAAAAGCCCTTCACAGGATGAAGTAATAGTAACTGCCGTTGAAAAGTCATCATCGTAGCCTTGGTCTACCATCATAGGAATTAAAATACTACCAAGAGATGCAGTATCAGCAGCTGCCGAACCAGAAATCCCACCAAAGAAGTATGATGCAACGATGTTAACCATTGCCATACCGCCTCGCATCCAACCAACACAAGCATTCGCCAGTGCAATTAGTTTTTCAGAGATACCACCAAATCCCATAAGACATCCCATTGTAATAAAGAAAGGTACTGCCATAAGACTGAAAGAACTAATCCCTTTTACCATTTGTTGAGCAATGGTCGTAAGCGGAAGTCCTTGGTATAAAAGAGAAAATAAAGATGCAAGTGCTACTGCGTAAGCAATAGGAAATCTTAAAAATACCATAATGAAAAAACTACCCAGTAAAATCAATATCGCCATACTCTCAACACTCATTATTTATCTCCCTCCTTTACAAAAAATTTTTTGATATGATTATATATAGCTTCTATCTCGAAAATAAACATGGCTATACCAGCTAGCGGAACTGGAAAATACATCCAAAATCTTGAAATGCTTGGCATACTTACATAAGAACCTCTTGATCCAAGCAGCACTGCATAATTCCACCCTACTACTATCATAACCACAGCAAGTGCTAATACAGCAATATCTGCAATAATATCCAAACTAATTACTACTTTTTTAGGTAAAAATCTATCAAATGCCGTCATACGAATATGTGCATTTCTTCTGATGGCTAAAGCAGCTGAAAGAACTGCCATATAGGCCATACAAGTTAATACGATTTCCTCACTCCATGCTGGGTCTGGAATAAAAGGAATGTACCTGCCAGCCACTGCCATAGTGGTAATAAGAATATCTATTATTAAAAGTAATTTACATACCAAAAGAACTACCTTATACGTCACATCATATGCCGGTTTAATCTTGTCAATTGTATTAAAAATGTTAGGCATACATTACCTCCTTAAAAATTTAGACACAAAGGTTGTGATCCTCCTCTGTGTCTATAAAAACATCTTATTACTACTTAGTAAATCTTATTTCATGTTAACAATTTGTTGATAAAGTTCAGCACTGTTTGCTGTAGCAGTAGCAATGACATCTTTAACTGCTTCTTGCCAAGGTGTGATATCGTCAACTTCTATAACATTAACACCTTCTGCTTTTAACTGTTCTAATACTTTATTTTCAGCTTCTTCAGAAATCGTTCTGTTAAATTCTGATGCATGTTTACCAGCTTCTATAAGAATATTTTGCTGTTCTTCTGTAAGTTTCTCCCAAGCTTCATCTGTAATGACTACTTGGATTGCACCAAGTGTATGACCATCAAGAATGATATTCGGTGCAACTTCTGGGAATGCATTTGATTTGTAGTTAGCGATAGGCTGCTCAGCACCATCTACTACACCTGTTTGAAGTGCAGAATAAAGTTCACCAAAAGCTACAACTGTAGGCGAAGCACCAAGTCCTTGTACAAGACCTTGCATAACAGGGTCATTTGATACTCTTAGCTTCATACCTTTTAAATCTTCTATGCCAGTAATCGGTTTAACTGTAAAGAAATGACGGAAACCTTCTTCTCCATAGAATAAACCTCTAACACCGCTGCCATTTTCATATGGTTCTAGAAGGAATTCAGGAGCTAAATCAGATGTAGCAAAATTCCAGAAATGCTCACGGCTTACAAATGTATAAGGAATAGAAAGAAGTTTTGATTTTTCTCCGCCGTAGCTTGTAAGAGCAAATGCTGAGATACGAGACATATCAATTGTTCCGCCTCCACCAAGCATTGCATCAAGTACATCGTTTTCTGATCCTAAAACGCCGCTTGCCTGAATATCAATTTTAATCTTTCCACCTGAAAGTTCTTCAACTTTTTCTTTAAAGGCAGTACCTGTTTGACCAACAATAGTATCTAGTGGATTAACTTCTGCATATACAAGCGTAATCTCTGGTTCTGCTGCTGGTGCTGCTGGTTCATCGGGTGTCTTCGGCTCTGCTTGCGCTGCTGGTGCCGTCGGTGCTGGTTCTGGTGACTTTAACCCACAACCTGCAAATGAAACTGCCAATAAACTACTTAAAAGTATTGCTGCTATTTTCTTATTCATATTACTCCTCCTATAAATATCTGATAAATTTATTATTCTTTACAGCTGTGTTACATTACAACAGAAGTTTTCCATAAAACACCAATGTTTATTCATTGACTAAGCATCAATGTTTTAGTTTATATATTTATCATATAGAAAATGTTTTTAGCTCACAATAAATAATCTGGTTATTAGCATGACTATCTTATATAATTAAAAAAATAGCCTGCTAATTTTAGAGTTTAGCAAGACTATCTTGTAATAATATCATTATTTTGTTCAACTGCTTGTACTATTCCATCTCTTGAATCTGCTTAATAATATCTAAATAGCTACTGGCATACCGGTCATAAAGTGAGCTAACAGCTTCTACAAACTCACTACGATTTTCTATTTGAGTAATAATAACACCAGCTTCTTTTAATTTCTGTTCGGATTCTTTTTCCTTAATAAGCCACTTTTCTCTTTGAAATTCTTGAGATTTCTCGGCACATGCCTTGATAATTTCTAAATCTTCTTCTGATACACGCTCTTTAATCTTCTGACTTGCTATTAATAATTCTGGAATTCTTACATGCTCATCTACTGTATAATATTTTGCAACTTCATAATGCAAAGAAGTATCGTAACTTGGATAATTATTTTCTGCCCCATCAATAACACCTCTTTGCATAGCACTATATACTTCTCCATAAGGCATAGGCACAACAAGTGTCCCTAAGGCCTTTGCCATGTCCACCATTAGCTGACTCTCCATAACTCTTACCCTCAGCCCTTCTAAATCAGCCCGGGTCCTCACTGCTCGTACGCTGTTATAAAAATTGCGCGCTCCCGCATCATACCAAGTTAAGCCAATAAGTTTTTTATCTTCAATACTTTCTAGAAAAAAATCACCAATCTCACTATTTAATACGCGCCACATATGATCACTATCCCGATAAATATAAGGAAGCTGCAGCACATTAAGTTTAGGTAAAATTTCTGCTACTGTTCCCGTACTTACTCTGGCAAAGTCTATGGCTCCAAACTGAATTTGATCCAAAACCTCTTTTTCTGGTCCTAGCTGCCCACTATCATAAACTTTAATAACAACACGCCCGTTTGTTCTTTCTTCTACTAAGCGTGTAAACTCTTTATCTGCTTGTGTTGTGGGATGATCTGGCGGATGAATCTCCGCTAATCTAAAATAGACTTCTGGTTTGCTTTTTTCTTGATCAGATATGTGACTTTGACATCCCCCTAAAATAAAAAGCCCTATCACAACTATGATTAACCTTTTAATTATCTTCATCCCCCTTTACTAAACTCCCATAAGCATAAAACTTGCCGCGGTATTCTGAAGGTGTCATCCCTTCATACTTCTTAAAAACTCTTGTAAAATAATTAGGATCAACGTATCCTATTTCAGAACTAATTTCCTTGATAGACAATGCCTGATTTTTCATTAACCGCTTGGCAACCTTCATTCTAACTGAACTGACATAATCGATAAAATTAGTATCCAGATGCTTTTTAAACACCTTACTAATATAGCTTGGACTTAAATAACACACCGAAGAGAGTTGATCAAGCGTTAAATTTTCTGCATAATGCATATTAATATAAACAATCAGTTGATCTAAAATAATAGAGGATTTGTCCGATTTTTGTCTATTAATTTTTTCCATATATTGATGACAAAAGTCTCGCAGTAAGCATTTTGCCTCATGCTCAGTATTAATCTTCATTGTCTGATTAAAAAGATCAAAGGTTGGCAAATCAGCATCAAATATTTTATCAGAAATCCAATCACGAATAAGAATAAATTGCTCATAGAGTTTAACACGCAAATGCTCAATAGTTTTTGACTGCTTAGAAATATCTTCAAAAACGAGCTCCATATAACGCGTAAAATTCACTTCGTCTTGATCATTTAAGCTTTTAACTAAGGCTTTTAAGTTTTGTTCACTTATGACTTCTTTTACTGGCTGGCGCTTATTACAATTCCCCTTTGCAAGCCAAAAGGATTTCCACAAACAATCTAGTTTATTACAAGGGTCTCCAATACCAAAGTCTGTATAAAACTTATATTCTTCTGCAAAGGAAACACTTATCTCATTAATTGATTCTCTCATTTTCTGCTGAACTTGCAAAAGTTCATTTTCGGTATCTCCTAAAATAAATAGATAAATATAATCTTTGATTATAACAGAATATTTATGATTTATTATTCTATTAAGCCTTGTCATTAATTTTTCTAAAAACCTTTGTCTAAGCATTTGTAAACGCAGCATAGAGGGTACAGCTTCTGGATCTACTTTTGTACTAACAACAATACCCATTCCCCAATTAAAATTCAATCCGTTAAATTCTAAATACTCTTTACCTTGACTTTCCTCAATATCTCCATTAATAAGAGATGTAAGAAATTCATTTTCTAAATACTTAGTAACTTGCTCAAGTTTAGATTCCATTTCTTCTTTGCGCAATTTTTGTTCTTTTTCAGTTTGAATAATTTTAATTGTCTTTTTAATAACCTCTATAAAACGTTCATTTGTTGCAGGTTTTATGATAAAGTCAGAAACGCCAAGTTTTATCGCTTCATGAGCATAGTCAAATTCATTATAGGCTGTTAGAAAAATAATCTTGCTATCTTGTAATATTTTTTTTATGACTCTAGTTGCCTCAATCCCATTAAGTCCTGGCATCTGAATGTCCATTAAAATAATATCTGGTGAATAGAGTGCAGCATTTGAAATAGCATCTTGACCATTCATCGCTTCAAAAAATTCGAAATCGAATAGGGATTCCCGCTTCAATATAAACTTAATGGCCTCTCGTTCAATAGGTTCATCATCAACAATGAGTATTTTATATTTTTCCATCAAGTTCCTTCCTTTCAAATTTAAATTCGATGCAAGTACCAAGTCCTTCTTTGCTCATCATTTTAAAAGTTCCTTGCTGATTATACAGGATCATGAATCTATGGTATACATTGCTAACACCAATACTATGATGTGGAATGTCTGTAAAGCTTAGAACTTCTTGAAGACGTTTTTTTGTCATTCCAATGCCTGTATCCGTTATTTTAAGCGTAAAAACTTCTTTTCCATTATGATACCTGCTATTAATCTTTATGCGCACCTTTCCTCCTTCAACTTTTGGTTCAATTCCATGAATGATAGCATTTTCTATGATTGGCTGTAACATAAAAATAGGTACGCTAACCATCTTACTTGCCTCATCTGCTATTATTTCATAGGTAAGACGCTCTTTAAATCTAAATTTTTGTAGATATATATATTCTTCTGCGATCCATAATTCTTCTTTTAATGGAATGACAGAAGATTGACTTCTAAGCTTATACCGAAAAAGATTTGATAAAGCTTGTATTAACTTTAGCGTATCCTGAGCTTCTTCAAACATAGCTGTTCTTGATATCATATTTAAGGTATTAAATAGAAAATGTGGGTTTATTTGTGACTGTAAAGCTTCAAACTGTGACTCTTTAAGAAGTTGTTCCATCCGAATAACTTCGAGCTCTTCTTCATAAAGGCGTTTTTCGATAATAACCTTTTCTTTTAAATCACTCACATAGAGTTGAATACTTCGGCTCATTATATTGAAAGAATCAGCAAGTATACCCACCTCATCTTTTGATGCAATCATTACTTTTTCAACGTCTAAGTCTCCAGAAGAAATGCGCATTGACGTATTGGCTAACTTTTTAATGGGATTAATAAATGAATTAACGAATAAAAAACCAATGAACATGGCAAAAATGGAACTAAATACAATAAGCGTAATCGAGATTTGTCGCGTGATTTTTGCTTCTTTTGCTAACTTATTATAGAGTTCATTACCTTCTTGCAAACTTATATAGAGTAAATCCTCAACATAACGATTTGTATAAGTCCCAATATACTCCCCCTCATAATAAGCATTAAAATAAGTTGAGATGTTCTGATCACGCTCCTCTATAGCTTTATCCCATTTTTCATACATAGTCTCTGATGAATTTTTTATTGCATTGATTATAAAATACGCATCTATCGAAATAAATTGTTTTTCAAGGGCTGCAATAAGTCTCCTGATATCATCTTTTTTAAGTTCATAGTTCACTTTATCTTCTTCTGTTTTCTCACGTAAATACTTTGTAACAGAATTCTTATTTTCTTCTATAAAAACTAATAAGCTATTAATACTATAATAGTTAGTCATAGTCCCATCAAATTGATCAATGATTTTATAGTTATTAT
Source organism: uncultured Clostridia bacterium (assembly GCA_937921505.1). Classification (GTDB taxonomy): domain Bacteria; phylum Bacillota; class Clostridia; order Lachnospirales; family Cellulosilyticaceae; genus FMMP01. The sequence continues at coordinate 13,782 of CAKZUB010000034.1, forward strand.
TATTTAAATATAAGTTAAAAAAACTTATTATAGCAATGACAATAAAAAAGTATGACAAAAGTTTAATTTTTATTGATAAGTGAAACCAAAAGTCTTTAATGCTTATCATTAGGGATATTCCTTTCAAAATAATACTATTAAACTTATTATAACTTAGGACTAACTTACAAATAACTTAGGAAACATATTTTATATTCTACCATTTATATTACTCCTTTTCTATAAAATCAATTATTTTCCAGAAGATCATAATAAATAAAAACTGTGGATTTGTAATATGAAAGAAGGCAGTCACACCTGCGACTACCTCCTTTCATATTACAAATCCTTATTTTCTTTCAAAGCTCAAACAATCAGTCTCATCATAACTTTCTACTTCCTTTAAACTACCTACTTCAATACCTTCTAAAGTACAATGTTGCTTTACATGATAAGCACAAGTATTAACTTCACATAAAATAACATCTGTAGCGCCTTTATTTACTTCTTCCTGCGTTAAATTATTATATGATGATCTTTCCTGATAGGTTTCGCAAGAAGTTGCCTCTGTTATTTGTGCATCAATCCCTCCTATATTAAGGACACTGGCGCCACAAATTTCTTCTTGATTATAATAACAAGAACGCACACTGCAATTTATTCTAGGCATTTCATTCCACTCCTTTTATACTACTTACAGTGTTATTATAACTGAGCTCTATTTATTTTATACTTATTGTCTATTCATCTTTTACTGTTCTATTTCCTAGATACTTTGCTAGTATTTCTATTACTATTTATTATGGATGTCAAAGGAACTATGGTAGCATTATTTATGACTATATCAATTCTTTTATATTTCTATGATGTTAAAAAGTATATTGTTGCTCCTAGTCCTAAAAAATCTGTAATGATATGTGAATACACTGACCAACGAATAGACTTCGTCTTATAAGCCACCCATCCCCAACAAAGGCCTAAAAATAGTGCTCCTAGCACAAAAGCATATACACCTCCAGGCATTTTAGATTCAACAACTATTTGAGGAGATATATGCCACAGTGCAAACCCTATGGACGGATATAAATATCCCCAAAATATATTGTTCGGAAATTCTTCAATATAAACTCCTCTCCATAGTATCTCTTCTCCTGTAGCATTAATTACTGCTATGGCTAGTGATCCTAGTATAATTATCAAATTAGCATCTGGTAATTTCTTAATAAATACCGTAGAAAAAGCTAAAAGCGGAGGTAGTATAAGTAATAGTATTCCTATCCAATAAGACTTTCCAAAGGGGTGAACAACTCTTTGGAAAACATTTTTAAAAGTATTAATTCCTAGTACATACACGGGTACTAAATAACACCAAAATACCCAGTAAAAAATGAAACCAATAAAATATGCGAGCTTCAAATCCAACATCTTAGCTAAAGTATCAAATATAAAATATGTACTTGCTAATAAAACCCATGGTAAAACCAGTAAAAGTATTTGCACTTTAGAAAATCCCCTATTCTCCATATAAATCCCCTACCTCTTTTACTATTTTTATAATACCTTATGTCATACAAAAAATTGTATTCGTCATTATACTTTTTAAATACTTACTTCAATAATTCTTTCCACAATTATCATATTACATATACTATTCCTCCTATTGCATATACTATTTAAACTATTATATCAATTTCTTTTATAACTTGCATTAGTATTGATACAAATCTTAAAATTAATAGATAAATAGGTTCTCAAGTCCATCGTAATAGTGTATAATAAATGCAAATGCATATCGTTTGCATTTATTATACACTATTATAAATATAAAATTTCGTATAACTTAGGGAGGTTGTTATGAAGAATAAAAAGGTTATAAGTTTATTATTGGTTGTTCTATTTTTATTAACACTGACTGCCTGCAGTACAGGAAATAAGAGTAATGAAAGCATCAGTACAGTAACAGCTGATAATGAAGTCAGCAGTGAAAAGATTAAAGTTATTGCAACACTATTCCCACAGTATGATTTTGTAAAAGAAATTGCCAGGGATAAAGTCGCGGTAAGTCTACTACTTCCTCCAGGCGTTGAATCCCATTCTTATGAGCCACCGCCTAAAGACATTGTAGATATTAAAAAAGCTGACATGTTTATCTATACAGGCAAATATATGGAACCTTGGGCAGATAAAATTATTGAAGCAACCAAAGGTACTTCTATTACGATTGTGGACACCAGTATTGGCGTTGACTTAATGGACGAAGAAGATCATCACCATGATCATGAAGAGGGTGAGCATCCTTTTGAATGGGCTGGGGCTTTTGAACTTAAAAAAGGTAAGTATACATGGAGTTTTTCAAAGCTAAATGGAGAATATGCTGATCCTGAAATGAAAATGCTTATTTTAGCTAGCGATGAAAAAGGGTTAGATGCTATAGAAGCAGTTGAAGAAAAAGCTGAAGAACTATTTGATAAAACAGCAGCTTCTAAAAAAATTAGTGATACCTTGCTGCCCTCTGAAATACTTTTCAATTTAGAATTTGACGCCGACCAAGATGTAACTACTTTCAGCGTAGTGATTGAAAATGATGGTACATATGTATTCTTTACAGAACATTTTCCTATAGAATTTGAAGCTGACGAACATTTTTTCAAAGACTCTAAGGGAATAGATGTAGAACCTTCTGCCCAAGAACCTGAGGGTGATGATGATCATCATCAGGGTGGTAAAGACCCACATATCTGGTTAGATCCTATTTTTGCACAAATAATGGTAGATAATATCGTTGAAGGTCTTGTGCGTGCTGATGTAAAAAACGAGAGCTTTTATAGAGAAAACGGTGAAGCCTATAAAAAGAAACTTCAAGCGTTAGATGCAACGTTTAGCGAAACTTTTAATAAAACCAAACACAAGACAATCATGTACGGTGGGCACTTTGCCTTTGGATATTTTGCAAAGCGTTATGATCTTGAGCATGTATCTCCCTATAGTGGTTTTGCTCCTAATGCAGAACCAACACCACAGAAAATCGTAGAGCTCATTAAGGCCCTCGAAAAGTCAAATTTAAAAACTATTTATTTTGAAGAACTAGTAGACCCTAAGGTTGCTAGAGTTATCTCTGATCAGACAGGCGCCGAAATGGTACTACTTCATGGAGTTCATAATATATCCAAGACTGAACTTAGCAAAGGCATTTCGTATTTAAAAATAATGGAAGAGAATCTTGAAAAACTGAAACTGGGGCTTGGGTATAATGAGTAATCTATTGGATGTAAAAAATGTGGTATTGAAATACGGTAGACACGAGATCTTAAATAGCACTAGTTTTAGTGTAGAACCTGGAGACTACATAGGTATCGTCGGACCTAATGGTTCTGGTAAAACAACTTTGATGAAGGCTATTCTTGGCCTTCATCCCATTGCTGATGGTCAGATTAACTTTAGTAACGAGATAAAGCAAAGTCGTTTTGTCGGATATCTTCCCCAAAAAGCCATTGCCAATGACCATCTATTCCCGGCCAAGGTAAAAGAGGTTGTCTCAATGGGGCTATTGGCACAAAAGAAGCAACCTAAGTTTATAACGAGACAAGATTATGAAAAAATAGATACCATTCTTAAAAAACTTAATATTGCTGATTTGAAAGATATAAAGATTGGAAATCTTTCTGGTGGACAACACCAGAGAGTTCTTTTAGCAAGAGCCTTAGTCAGTTCTCCTGGACTCTTAATTTTAGATGAGCCTACTAGTGCTCTAGACCCAAAGGTCAGAGAAGAGTTTTACTCACTTCTTAGTGATCTCAATGAAAAAGATGGGGTAACTATACTCCTTGTATCTCATGATATGGGTTCAATAGGTAAGTATACAAAGAAAATACTCTATTTAGATAGAAAACTTGTGTTTTTCGGAGACTATGATGGATTTTGTAAATCTTCTGAAATGACAAAGTACTTTGGTCACCTATCACAACATCAATTTTGCTGGAGGCACACAGATGGAAAATGCTGTTAAAATGATAATTGAAGCCTTACAATATGATTTTATTCTCAAGGCACTTTTAGTAGGTTCGCTTATTTCAATTTGCTGCTCGTGTCTCGGGGTTTTCCTTGTATTAAAAAAGTTTTCTATGATTGGGGACGGGCTCGCACATGTAAGTTTTGCAACAGTTGCTATTGCTCTACTTCTATCTGCTTCACAACTGATTGTTTCTATTCCTATAGTCATATTAGCCTCATTCTTGATACTCAAATTGAACGAGAAAGCAGATTTACATGGTGATGCTGCTATAGGTCTTGTTTCATCTTTTTCTATTGCCCTCGGTGTTTTGATTTCAAGTATGGCAAAGGGCTTTAACGTAGATTTAATGAGCTACCTTTTTGGAAGCATACTCGTGATCAGTGACATGGATGTTAGAATTTCTATTGCTTTATCAGTAGTAGTTATTTTAATGGTTTTCTTTTTTTATAATAGCTTAGTTGCGATTACCTACGATGAAGAATTTGCAAAAGTTATGGGACTTAATACCAACGCTATGAATTATCTAGTAGCTATGTTAACTTCTATAACTATTGCTGCAGGTATTAGAGTTGTTGGAACGATGCTTATTTCCAGCCTCATTATTTTTCCTACAGTTACTGCTCTTCAGCTTTCAAGGGGTTTTAAAGGAACTATTATCATTTCATCAATAGTTTCTGTAAGCTGCGTCATCATGGGAGTTTTTTTATCCTTTATTTTTAATCTTCCAACAGGAGCTTGTATTGTTATCCTTAACGCACTATGTTTTGCCATTTTTTTCTGTATAAAGAAACTCAATATTATATAATAGACATATACGCATCATAAAAAGGAAGGATATCCGGTAGAATATCCTTCCTTTTTATGATGCATTCTACTTGCTAAGCTTTTAGCACCTTAGCAAAAATCATTCTTCCAGCTGATGTTTGAAGTACCGTGCTTACTATAATGCTAACTGTAGATCCTACATGCTTTTTGCCGCCCTCTATAACAATCATTGTGCCATCATTTAAATAAGCCAATCCTTGTTCTTGTTCTTTGCCTTCTTTGACAATTGTTACGGTCATTTCTTCATTTGGTAGTAATATAGGTTTAACTGCATTAGCTAAATCATTGATATTAAGAACTTGTACTTTTTGAAGCCTAGCAACCTTATTAAGATTAAAGTCATTGGTTACAACTTTACCTTGAATTTGTTTGGCTAGTTTTAGAAGCTTGCTGTCTACTTCATCTAAATCCACATAATCAATATCTAACACTTCAACTGGAATACCTTTTATGCCTTTAAGTTCATTTAATATATCCAGTCCTCTTCTTCCTCTATTTCTTTTAAGTGAATCTGAGGAATCTGCTATATGCCTAAGTTCATCTAAGACAAAAGAAGGAATAATCACTTTCCCTTCTATAAATCCCGTTGTCATAATATCTAAAATCCTTCCATCAATGATGACACTTGTATCTAGTATTTTAGGATGCGATTGAGATAAGATTTCTCCTTTTTTACTAATCCAACCTTTAATCTCTTCTTTCTTAAGATGCACAAGATAAATACCAAAACAGCCAAGACCTAAATACAACAATGCAATAAATATTTGAGTCATAAGTTGTGTCCTATCAACTATAAAAGCTGTACTTATAAGATTAGCAACCGCGAGTCCAATAGTAAGACCACTAATATACATAATTATTTCTTGCATAGGATATTTGTTTAGGGCTTGTTCTAATTTAACATAAATATTATGAGCTACTGGAATACTTAATGTAAAAAACATAAGTGCAAAGATAATGATAAATAGAATAAGTTCTTTATTAAGATACCAACTATTAAGTATGCCACTAACTTGACTAGGTATAACTCGCATGTTCTCCATTTCCGTAACCCCAAGTCCAACGATGCCCGCTATTAGTCCTGAAAATAAGATTCTTATGATCCGTTTCATTTTGTCCTCCTTTTCTTAAGTTATTTTTTACCAAGAGGAAGATTAGGTACTGCATTAAGACTCATACCAGCTCTTGTACCTTGCAAATACTCATAGTACGCCGCACAACCTATCATAGCTGCATTATCTGTACAAAGTAGTACTTCTGGATAGTATAGTTGAATATTGTTTTTTTTACAAGACTCTGTCATGGCTTCTCTAAGCCCAGTATTAGCCGCTACGCCTCCTGCTAGAGCAATCTTGCTCATATTTTTTTCTTTTGCGAGTCTAATAGTTTTTGTAACCAGTACGTCTATTACACTTGATTGAAATGCGGCAGCTACATCCTCATTGTCAATCACTTCACCTTTCATCTTGCACCCATTAACATAGTTGAGTACCGCTGATTTTACACCGCTAAAACTAAAATCATAGCCTTCATCTAGCATGGCTCTTGGAAACTTAATAGCATCTTTATTGCCTTCTTTAGCAAGCTTATCGACTTTGGGTCCTCCAGGATACGATAATCCTATTGCTCTTGCTACCTTATCATAAGCTTCACCTGCTGCATCATCTCTTGTTCTTCCTATAATCTCGTAAGTTGTATAATCTTTAACCATTACAAGATGAGTATGTCCTCCTGATACTATAAGACACACAAAGGGTGGCTTAAGTGTTGGATGTGCAATGTAATTAGCTGCAATATGCCCCTCTATATGATGTACAGGAACTAATGGCTTATCTTTTGCAAAAGCTATTGCTTTAGCTGCAACTACACCTACAAGTAAAGCCCCAACTAATCCCGGCCCATAGGTTACACCTATTACATCTATATCATCTAATGAAAGATTTGCCTTTTCGAGTGCTTCTATAATCACTAAGTTGATTTTTTCTACGTGCATTCTTGAAGCAATTTCTGGTACAACTCCACCATATTTTTCATGTAAGTCTATTTGGGTAGAAATAATATTGGATAAAACTTCTCTGCCATTTTGTACTACTGCTGCCGATGTCTCATCACAAGATGTTTCAATAGCCAGTACTTTAATGTTATTCATCTTTAGACTCCTCCAACTGATCATTCTCTATTTTTGAATCTTGCCATGAAGTAATTTTCCACCCACTCGGGGTATTGTCTAAGTTATATAACCGACTCATATCACCACTATTGATATAATAAATCACTCTAACTTGCGCTTTATTGCCATTATCACTATAAATAACTTCTTCTGTTTTACTGCCTAAAAGTTTAAGCATCTTAATATTATTTTCTTCTTTCTCTGCTAAAATAGTGTTTATCTGACTTTCTTTATTATTAAGTGATAGTAGTTCCTCACTATAAAGCTTTCTTATGACATTGGCATACAGCTCTATATGCTCGTCCTGCATTTTCTTACTATATAAATAACTCATTATTTTATTGTGGATCTCTATTAATTCTTTAGGGGAATTCGGATAATTTTCATCTATCTGCGCATTATCGCTTTCAAGCTCCGCTGGTATGTCTATATTTTGACCTCCTCGGTTTAAATATGGGTTACGATTACTCACTATAAATAAAAAAGAAAAACATAGTGCAAACATGAATAATACTAATACTAATTTTTTCATATCTATCCCCCATTTCTAATCATTATTCTTCCTTAAATTCTAACGTAGTTGTCATTCTGTCATATCCAGCAACAGTATTATTAAATATTTCTTTAATGTTATCTATGTTGATATAAGATCCAACTAGAGCCGGACTAAAGTGTGTAAGCCATAATTTTTTAACATTTGAAGCTTTAGCGAGCCTCCCCGCTTCACTTCCCAGCATATGCTTATGTTTTTTCACTTGATCTAGATACTCATCTTGCATATACATCGCCTCACATACAAATAAATCTGCCCCTTGTATAAACTCTTCTAATTCATTGATAGGCCTACAATCTGTGCAATAGGATACCTTTAAACCTTTTCGTGCGTCTCCAAGTACCATGTCTGGCGTATAAGTATATTGGTCCTGGGCAATAGTCTGCCCCTGCTGCAGTCTTTTCCAATACTTTTGTGGAACATTATTCTGTTTTGCTTTTTCTACAATAAACTTAGGATGCCTTTTATTTTCTATGGTATAAGCAAAGCACTTAACATTATGCGGAACTGGGAGAATGTTAATACAAAATTCACCTAAAGATACTGTTTGTTTTTCATAATTAAGCTCCATAAGTACAATTTTAAATGGAAGATCTCTACAAATACAAGTTAGTCCCTCTACTATTTTTTTAAGCCCTGGAGGACCTATAATAGTGAGCGGCTCCTTTCTGCCTGAATTTCCAATAGTCAAAAGAAGTCCCGGAAGTCCCGTTACATGATCTCCATGATAGTGTGTAAAACATATAATATCAATTGTCTTATATCCCCATCCAAGGATCCTCATAGTTACTTGAGTACCTTCTCCACAATCTATCAAAAGTTTTCTTCCATTATATCTTGCTAAAAGAGACGTTAAATATCTCTCAGGCAGAGGAAGCATACCACCTGTTCCTAATAAACAAATATCTAACATATTCACTTTCCTTTCTATTATACTTTCATTATAGCCTTTTATATCCATTGTTACAATAATATCACCTACTTTATCCATATTAACTGTAGTTTAAAAATAGTTAATAGTGTTTATTGACAATTATTCTCATTTATTTTATACTATTAATGAATTTATAAAGAGTTTCGGAGGCTTTATTATGTCAAAAACATTATGTGATTTGCAAATTGGTTCAACTGGCATTATCGTAAGTATTACTGCCCCTCTTTCTATTAAACAACGTTTTATGGATATGGGGCTTGTAAAGGGCACTTCTGTAACGATCGAAAAACTAGCTCCTCTAGGAAATCCTATGCAAATTTCACTTAAAGGATATAGCTTATGTGTTCGTAAAGAAGATGCTAAATATATTCTTATTGCATAGAACAATCTTTAATTTACTAATAAACTAATCATTTTTATATCCATTGCATATCACAATCTATTTGTTTGTGATACTGCCACAAATACAAAGTTGGAAGTGGTTTTCTTTTACCCTTCATCTGGAGGTTACGATGAATAAGCGTATTACTATCGCTTTAGCTGGCAATCCTAATATTGGAAAAACAACATTATTCAATGAACTCACTGGTTCACGCTATACAGTTGGGAATTGGGCTGGTGTAACTGTTGAAAAAAAAGAAGCACTATTTACTTATAAAAATACTGAAATTAATTTAGTTGATTTACCAGGAACTTATAGCCTCTCTGCTTTTTCTCTTGATGAGAGTATTGCTCGCAATTATATTGTGACTGAGAATCCTGATGTTATTTTAAACCTGGTAGATGCTTCTAATTTGGAACGGAATTTATACCTCACCTTGCAGCTACTAGAACTTGGGAAACCAGTAGTTCTAGCTTTAAATATGATGGATATGGCTGCTGAAAAAGGTCTGCAAATTGATATTATGGGACTATCTTCTTTACTTGGTATCCCGATTATTCCTATTGTGGCTTCTAAAAAAACAGGCATAAATGATCTATTAGATCATTTAGTACATCCTGTGTATAGCCATTTAGTCCCTACATATCAACTAACTTATTCCGGTTTTATCGAAAGTCGCATAACTCATATCACGCATTTACTTAAAGATACCCCCTTGAATGCTTCTCCTCGTTGGATTGCCCTTAAAATACTTGAAGGGGATGCTGGCATTCTAGCTCTATTACCAACAGACATACAAACAAAAATCATTAACTATACTCAAAATGTTATATCTGAGCATATTAAACCATCGATTACAGATAAAAAGTATGAATATATTTCTGATATTATTTCAAAAATTACGACACGTTCTTCTTCTTTGACACCTTCACTTACCTCTAAAATTGACCAAGTTGTAACCCATAAGTGGCTAGGTATACCTTTATTTGCTGCTATTATGTTTATTATTTTTTATTTTACTTTTAACTTAGTCGGAAACCCTTTAGCTGGTATTTTGGAGTTAGTTTTTGCTTATGTTACGCAATCTTGCAGCAGTTTACTTACTACTTTGGGTGTTGCGCCTGGGTTAAAGGCTCTTATAGTAGATGGTATCCTAAGTGGTGTTTTTGGTGTACTTACGTTTTTGCCTAATATCGCTTGTTTATTCATTGCACTAACTATTTTAGAAGATACAGGTTATATGGCCCGAGTTGCATTTATTATGGATGAACTTATGAAAACAATTGGCTTAAATGGTAAAGCTATTATACCTATGCTTCTTGGCTTCGGGTGTAATGTTCCGGCTATTATGGGGACCCGCACCATAGAAAATGAAAAAGATCGTTTTACATCTATTTTAATAAATCCTTTTTTTTCTTGCAGTGCAAGGCTGCCTATATTTACTTTATTTGCCTCAGCCTTTTTTCCAGGTAATGAAGCTATTGTTATCTTTTCCCTTTACTTTTTAGGGATTATAGTAGCTATTTTGGTGGCTTATATCTTTAAAAAGACACTTTTCAAATCAGATGGCATGCCTTTTATTATGGAACTTCCGTCTTATCATATGCCTTCTTTTAGACATATTGCAAGTCAAGTATGGGAAAAGGTACAAGGATTTCTCGTTAAAGCTGGAACCATTATTTTTGCAGCCTCTGTCGTCTTGTGGTTTATGCTGAATTTTAATTTTAATGGTCCCACTGGGATGACTGATAGCTTTGGTGCTGTAATAGGAAAAGCCATTGCTCCTATTTTTGCACCTCTTGGCTTTGGAAATTGGCAGGCTGCTTTGTCACTTATTGCTGGTGTTGTGGGCAAGGAAATCGTTGTTTCTAACATGGCTATTGTCTATGGTCTTGGTGGTGGTGGTGGTGATTATCTAACGAGCTTTCACTCTACCCTTACTAGTACCTTTACACCTCTAAGTGCTTATAGCTTTTTAGTCTTTACACTTTTATATGTACCTTGTATAGGAACTCTAGGTGCTGTTAAAAGAGAAACCAATAGTTATAAATGGGTTGCCTTTTCATCTATTTATCAAGTAATGATTGCTTGGTTAGTGTCTTTTATGATTATAAACATTGGTCATTTAATCGGATTTTAAAGACAACAAAAAACAGACATTTAAGATTAATTTTAAATGTCTGTTTTTTGTTGCTTATTTTTACTTACATAGTTCAATCTGATAAGCTTCGTTTAATAATCTAAGTTCTTCTTCTGAATAAAAGAATATATCTTCTATATAAACATCTTCAATTGGAATGGCAAATCCTTCTGTCCAACTTTCATAACACCTTTCACAAATGTTAAATGAGTGTGTGGTTAAATCTTTAGAAGAAAAATATCCCCACGACTTCTCAATATGCAAATAATCCATATATGTGTCTACAACCTCTGTCTTAACAATTTCTTTGCCACAACAATTACAATAGATTTTGTCCTTGTCCGTCACACTCGCTGTCTTGTAATTATCCAATACCTGGCACCCCCTCCGCATAATGTACGGCTTCTAACTTATAACCCCTATTAGGTTGTCTTACACTTACCTTGATCACACCTCTATACTAGGCGTAGTCCCTGTTATCATTATAAACGTTTGCCTTATATAAGTATATAGGTAAATTTTATATATTAAGTACTAGTCCTAGTAGTATTATATTAATCACTACAACTTTTAATGCCTTATATTTTAGCAAAGCATAAAAAGCTTATGAAAATTTTAGCATAATTTTATGCTCTAAGGTTATAATAATTTAGAGATGATTATGATTCCTCCCCATTCAATTATCTCACACCTAACAATTCTTTAAAGCGATAGTCTATCTATCGCTTCTTTCTTATCTTATTTTATAGAGAAACAACCTATAAACTTAAGTTATTCATCTATGCAGAGTTGTCTCTCATAATGATTTCAAATCATACATCACCAGAAATAACTTAAATTTAAAAATGTGAAATATATAACATATAAAATGACATAAAGAATCCCACTTAAGTTTTTTTAAAACTTAAGTGGGATTCTTTATAGACTCATTCTAAAGTTATATAAGTTGTTTTTGCTTTAGCTCGCTAAGTATTCTTTGATTATAATTTCTAAACTCATTTGTTCCTCTTTCCCTATCTCCTGGAATACTAGGGCTATAAGCTATATACTCTTGTAATACATCTAGCTTTTCTTCTTTACCATCATTATAAATACGTACATGCGCATGACCACTTCTCGTATTTATGCCATAGTACTCCAAGAACATGCCTCTTTCATCTTCTTCTACTACAAATTTGATAGTCCATCCAGCCTTAGGTATAGCTTTGTTATTTCCTATAAACACATCTGCTTCATCAATAGTTATATGCCAAGGTTCAAAGGTTTTAGAAAACACTTCTTTAATCTTACACATATTTTCCCCTCCAAACTACTTTATTAATCCTTTTAGGAAGATTCCTTATTATATTATCAGTCTGATGATACATATGTTCACTCCTTTATAAGATTTAAATGTATTTATAGATAGTATTTTATATAACAGCTATTTATATTCAAAAAAAGTAGTACTAAACTGTTGTTTAGTACTACTTTTAGCTAACACATTATTCCATTTGTGTAATGGAGGGTAAATTATCAAGATTGTTAGATTCATCTCCATCTGGTAAAGACCTAATATACTCTTTACCACTCTTAGATACAGATACCCCCACATGTTCGATTTGACCTTGTTTTGCAAGCGAGATAGCCTGTTGAACGTTTATTTTTTCTCCTGAGGATAAAACATATCCTACAACTTGATTATCCTGTTTTATAAACTTTACAATTTGTTGGGCACCAGGACCCCCTTCTGATGTTACACGGTTAATATTTTTAGGAAGATTGCCCAGACTATTATTATTTTGATTTTCACTTTGCATAGTGTTACTCCTTTATCAATTTCAATGGATTTAGAGTTAGTATTTTATATCTAAACGATTTATATGCAAAGAGTATTTTTTATTTATTCTCCTAATTTTTCCTCTATAAAACTTGCTAGTTTTTTTGCTTCATCCTCTATAACTGCTTTGTCTTTACCTTCTATCATAACTCTAACCAAAGGCTCTGTTCCTGATGGTCTAATAAGTACTCTTCCTTGTCCTTTAAACTTTTCTTCTAAATGCTCTATAGCTTCTTGAATCTCTAAATCTTCAAGATAATCATGCTTATTTTCATTTTTCACATGCGCATTAATAAGAACCTGTGGGAAAATATCCATACATTTTTTAAGTTCTGATAAAGGTTTTCCTGTCTTCTTCATGATATATAAAAGCTGAATCGCTGTAATAAGTCCATCTCCAGTTGTATTATAATCGAGCAAAATAACATGTCCAGACTGTTCTCCGCCTAGGTTATAGTTATGTTTAAGCATTTTTTCTAAAACATATCTGTCCCCAACTCTCGTTTGAACAAGATTGATGCCTTGTTCCTTACTCATGACACTAAATCCTAAATTGCTCATTACTGTTGCTACAATAGTGTCTCTATTTAATCTGCCGCCATTTTTCATATCTAGACCAATAATACTAAGTATCTGGTCTCCATCAACCATCTCTCCTTGCTCATCTACCGCAAGGCACCTGTCTGCATCACCATCAAAAGCAATCCCAACTTCCATACAACGGCCAACAACCTGATTTTGAAGGTCTTCCATATGTGTTGAGCCACACAGTCTATTGATATTGATACCATTTGGTTTATAGTGAATAACTTCAACATCTGCACCTAATCTCTTAAGCGCAATAGGTGCTACTTCAAATGCAGCGCCATTCGCACAATCAATAAGTACTTTGAGCCCTTTTAAATCTCCAGGTATTGTGCTGCATACAAAATCCATGTACTTCTCTATAACCTGGTGATCCATATCCCAAGTTCCTACTTCTTCTCCTGTAGGTAAGGGAATATTATCACTTCTTGTTAAAATAAGATTTTCTATTTCTTCTTCTAACTCATCGCGCAACTTATAGCCTTCTGAATTAAAAAACTTAATACCATTAAACTCTAATGGATTATGTGATGCTGAAATCATAACACCTGCATCTGCTCCAAGTTCTTTCGTTAAATATGATACTGCTGGCGTTGGTACAACACCTACAGATATTGCCTTTGCACCTACAGAGCAAATCCCTGCTACAAGCGCTGCCTCTAGCATTGTACCTGATATACGCGTATCCCTTGCAACAATGATTTTAGGTTGTTTTTTAGTTTCTTTCGTTAAAACATACGCTCCTGCTTGTCCTACCTGAAAAGCTAATTTCCCTGTAAGTTCGGTATTGGCAACGCCACGTACGCCATCTGTTCCAAATAATTTTCCCATCTTAGTTCCCTGCGCTTCCTTTTAGGTATCTTTATAAGTTTACACTCTTTTAATCTACACACAGCATTGCTGCCCCTATAAGACCTGCATCATTTCCAAGTTTCGCTGTTTTAATCTGTGTTTTAAAATCCCCTCCGAAGGCATTCTCTTTTACTTTCTCAATAAGAGGAATAATAAGGTTATCTTCTTGTTTAGAAACTCCTCCTCCTAGTAATATAACTTGAGGTTTAAACACATTTATAGCATTTGCTACGCCTATTGCTAAATAAGAAATATATTCATCTACTACTTCTATTCCAACCTTGTCTCCCATTTGAGCTGCATCAAAAGGAACTTTGGCATTCATCTTACTCATATCTCCATTTACTAACTCATACAGTTTTGACTCTTTATGTTCTTCTGCTTTTTCTTTTGCAAGATTAATAAGACCTGTAGCCGATGCATAAGACTCTAAGCAACCTTTACTGCCGCAACTACAAAGTTTGCCATCTTTTACAATAATTTGATGACCCATTTCTGCTCCACCTGGAAAATACCCACTAAATATTTTACCACCAATGATAATACCGCCTCCAACACCTGTCCCTAATGTGAAAATAACCGCGTCACTGCAGCCTTTTGCACCGCCTGCTACAACTTCTCCAAGTGCTGCACTGTCTGCATCATTAGCTATACGTACTTTATAACCTAATCTACTCCCTATATAATTTACTGCATCAAAATCCTTTATTTTTATATTATTGGAGTAAACAATTATCCCATTTTTGCTATCTACTATACCAGGAGAACCTATGCCAATTCCTTGAAGATCATCTTTATTTAACTTAAACTCTTTAATTAGAATCTCAGACATTTGTATAATATCATCAAATATTTCTTCAATACTACGTTCTTTTAAAGTAGGTCTATTCAGAGACTTAATAATATTCCCCTCATTATCTACTAAGCCAACTACAATATTTGTTCCGCCTAAATCTACACCTATATATTTCATCTTTTGATCTCCTTTTGATTATTTTTTATAGGATCATCTTCTGTATAAGTTTATAATCCTCACTGCTTTATATTTTAATACATATTCTTCTATTTGTCCCTATGTATTTTAGTGTTTTAGTGTTATATTTTTTCATACCTCATAAAATATCCTTATAATTTTTCAATCAACTTTACCATATATACCATAACCTTGTTATTCTAAAAAACAAGGCAGAAACCTATAAAGGAATTGTACTTCCTTAATAGATTCTTACCTTGTTTTAAGTCAATTATCATTCCGTCTGTATCTCATCTTCTTCTAATATTTCTTCATTAATAGTAATTAACCTTATATTGATATTGATAGGTTTATTGACAATTGTAAAATTATCAGGAACTGTTAGATCTAAAGGCAGTGTATATTCTCCGTCTGTAAGTCCTGTTACATCTATCTTAGCTGTAATATCCTTAAATGTTAATGCCAGAAGTTCTTCCGCTGTAGCGCTTAGTATCATTTCAATTGAATTGGTTAAAACTTCATACCCAAGTCCTTCACCCATACCTAGAACCGCTATACTAAGTTCACTAATTGGCACTGTATACTCGTAAGAATTTTCTTTCTTAATTTCTACCGTAACATTAACCTTGTTGTCAATATTATCTATATACTGTACCCCTTTTGGAAGAATAAGCTCTGTTTTTACAACACTAGTTTGGATAATATCATTTAGCTGTATTTCTTTAAGACGTATTTTTTGCACTGCATTAACTAAGTCAGCTTTACCTACTATTGTAATTTGCTTTGGTGTGATAATTGTGTTTGTTAATACATAACCTTTAGGTAATTTCCCTGAAAAAGTAGCTTCAAGAGGTACTGTTTTCTTCTTTCCTATTGGTAACTTAACTTCTACAAGCTGTGGTGACTTTTTAAGTCCTAATATTTCTTGTCCTTCATCATCATATACTTTAACTGGTACTGTTTGTATAAGCTCATCTTCTGAGAAATCCCCAATGTTTATTTCTATTACAGCCTCACTTACTCGCTCTACATCAGACTTAGCACCCCCAATTTCAATAGTACTAGGATTAATAATAGGTGTTAATGCTGTATATTCACTATTATTATTACCTATTATGCTATATCGTATGGACTGTGTAACTGTTTTCTCTCTTTCAAGTATAACATTACTCACATCATATCTCATACTAAGAATGCTAATCCCTTCAATTCCACCGAATGATGCATAATATTTAGCTACATTTTGAATAGAATCTGCTGAGAGATCATTCATATACTGTGCTAAATCTATCGTCACCGTTGTAAGGGTATTATCTATTTTAAGCTTATCTGTTTGAAGTCTAGGCCCTTTTACTCTTATAAGAAATCTTTGGTTTCTGATTTCTTCCTGATTTTTAAGCACAAAGCCTTTCTCAGCAAGTTGTGGCAAACCTTTAATAATGACAGATGCAACCCTAATTTCTTCTGGTTGCATGGGGTTTTGTGTATTGATAACAAAAAGCCATAATATGGTTGCTAATACTAAAGAGGTAATCTTCCATGGAAGATTTTTAGTGAAAAATTTATTCATTTTTATGCTTTCCTTTCCAAATTCCTCTCTTTTTATCAGAACGTTTTTTTCTTCTTGTAGACATGAGTATCTTTTTGATAATCTCCATGTCTAAGCCTCTTCTTATTTTTCCACTTTTGACATAGGATATGACTCCAGTTTCTTCTGAAACCACAAGTACTATGGCGTCTGTAACTTCTGAAATCCCTATAGCTGCTCTATGTCTTGTTCCTAAATCTTTACTAATTTCCATACTATCTGTAAGAGGCAAAAAACAAGTGGCTGCACCTATTCTATTATTTTTTATAATAATAGCACCATCATGGAGCGGTGTATTTTTCTCGAATATATTAATAAGGAGTTGACTCGTAATGATTGCATCTATAGCAATTCCCGTTCTTTCAACATCTCCAAGTTTTGTATCTTGTTCTATAACTATAAGTGCACCAGTTTTATATTTGGCCATATGAACACAAGATTTAGCAATAGCCTCTATCGTTTCATCAGTCATACCTTCTATTACCTGATCAGATGTGATTAAAAACGAGTCAAAAATCCTACCTCTTCCAATTTGTTCTAGTGCTCGCCTAAGCTCAGGCTGAAATACAACAAGTAATGCAATTGTTCCTACCGTTATAGTATTAGAAATCACCCACCATACAGTATGTAATTGTAATACATAAGAAAGAATAGCTATTACAAGAACGATAACAACGCCTTTAAATAGTGCCCAAGTTCTAGTATCCTTGATCCATACTAATATAATATACATAAGATAAGTTACAACCAAAATATCTAAAACATCTTTTATATCAATATATGGAATATTTACAAATGCTATTTTATCAAGAGCTTCTTTTATAACTTCCACCTAACAAAACTCCTTTATTATTTATTTCTATTTTATTATACCATGTTTTATGTATGAGGTATATGAACTCGTCAAATATTTTATAGTATTTACCTAGGTTGGTCTCATAAAGAATAAAATAAAAGAGGCCTATAAGCCTCTAATTAATCATTAATGCCTCTTTCCTGCTCCCTATGCACAGGTGGCATTGAAATATTACTCATATAATCTTTTTGGTCTACCTTAGTATTATAAATCCTTTTTATTTTTTTATGATTTGCATTAATATAAACCTTAGGCACCACCTTAACGTAATAATAATGTTCTTCGTCCTCAAAGCTTACTACTTCTGCTCTTTGATAATCTAGTACTCTAGAAAAAAATTCAACAGGTATTGTAATAATACCAATCAAAAGTGTGGTCATTAAAATTCTTGTTATACTCATATCTATGTTCAAAAATGCTATTGCTAGAATAAAGCCTGCTAAATACATAACTAGCCCAATCCCAATCGCAATATAAGGTGCATAATCAATAGACTGTTTTCTTATTATGTATACTATTGAAAAGACAACAAAAAACACTACTATTGTACAAAGCATTGTCTTATCTCCAACAATACTGATCATTCCCCCACCAGTTAAACTGGTAAAAACCCCCAGGATTTCATCTTTAGCATCCGTATGTGGCTGTATAATAAGTGCAAACTCTGGGATAGCAAACCATATAAAAGTTCCAATAATAATAGCTATAATACTTACATAACTTCCAAATAATCCTGCAATCACAGGCACAATGCCTTCAATTCCAATATTAAAGCACATCATAGTGGCTATAATAAGTAAACTTTCCCTAGGAAATAATCTCATAAATAATAAGTAGAGTACCCATAAAAAAAGAAATGTGGCAATGCCTAGAACCATATTTACCACAGTGACATAAATGGGTGTTAATAAAACAAAACCAAGTATAATCCACTTTTCTGGTAAAAATGTGCCTACTAATGATAAAAATAATACCACTTCCATTTTATTAAATACCCCTATATATCCAACAGAAGATCCTATCATCGTTATGATGCTAAAAACTATAATAAACTTTAAAAGCATCAAGACGATTGTTTCATATTGCTTATATATCTTAATAAGATTTTGTCTTATGATAAGAAGTGTCTCATTCAGTTTCATGGCTTACCCTCTCTTCATTGGCTTTATCTTGCTCATACGCATTTAATTGTTTAAGCAACTTATTATAACCTTTCAATCTTTTTTGCGACACTGCATATCTTTTACCATATACAGTTGTAGATATCATTGTATAAATAATAAGAATTACAATCCAAGGCATTAGATACGGACTGATATATGCTTTTACAAAGCTCATTATAGAGTCTGGAAAAATAATATTATGATTCATATTTTCTATAATATCGAGCATAACAAATAAAACAACAGCTATCGTTACACTCAACCTTGTTTTGAAGTTGTTAACATAAATATAATCTTCTAAATAATAACTATTACGTCTTCTATCTTCCTTGATATATTTATTCTCATATACAGCAAGCTTCGTCATAAGAATAATTTTATCTTGATCAATCAAAAGACCACATCCTTTATTTATCGTCTAATCCTGCTTCCGTATATTTACCAGCTGCATTCCAAAAAATCCATTCACTGAGTCCTGCATCATAGGTTCCTTGCACCTGTTGTTTAATTTGTTCTTTTCCATAAGCTAAATAAGGTTTTAAGCTTGACATTGTAAAATCTTGTAGCCAAGGCCTGATAATAGCTTTTCTCTCTTCTCTTGGAATTTTCTTCATTTCATCTTGAGCAAATTCCATTGATCTTAATATTATACCATAAGCGTCAAGATGTGGATACTCTATTCCAAAAGTTCCCTTTGCATAATGTGAGGGATAAACCATCGGACAAATATAATCCAAATATTTACTAAGTTCCTTAAAGTCTTGTCCTACAATATCTGAATCTATTTTACTTGTTATAATAGCTCCGAATACATCCGCAGATACATATACCCCATAGGCACTTAAATGCTTAGTCATATATTTTGTAAATGCTGTAATAATTTCTGTTTTAGAAACATTTTCACGCAGTATAACTGTTTGTTCATTCATCGACTCATGAAATCTTATATAGTCAAACTGTATTTCTTTAAAACCCACTTGAATAGCTTCTTTGCAAACTTCTAGTAAGTATTCCCAGTTCCTTTCATCATAAGGATCAAGCCAAGTATCATTAGCCTTGTTTGTATAAATATTGCCTGATTTATCTTTAATTGCTCTCTCAGGGAATTTTTTAGCTGCTACATTGTCTTTAAACGCGACTACTCTAGCAATAGGATAAATGTCTTCTTCATAAAGCCTATTCATTATAAATCGTATATCTTTTATTGGTGGTTTTTCTAACAGACACCCCATTTCTATCAATTTAGAGTTGGTAGTATTAAATGTCAAGTATCCTTTATCATTTTTCACATCAATAATGAATGCATTAACACTTGTTCTTTTTGCAAGAGCAATGTATTCTTCATATTGATTTATCCTGCCTGCTGGTATATAAATGCCTTTTACTACTTTAGGTAATCTATATAAATCATACCCTATATCTGTCCCCTTAAAATATACAGGCGTTATAGTCTTTTCCTGGGCTTCTACTTTGGAGAAGGTCATCTTAGATATTTCACTAATTGCTTCAGTAAGTTTGCCTGTTAAAACAAACGTCATAACAATACCTATAAAAACTATGAGAAGTATCAAAATTGCTATTTTCTTATTCTTATTCTTCTTATAATAATAATAACTATTTATGGGGCGAATCTTATATTTTCTCATAAGCCTATACACTCCTACTCCTATGGTATTTATTATATCATATAAAAAATAAAGTTGCGATTATTGATTATCTCTCATATTTTATGTATTTATAGATTTCACATCTTTAAGACTATTCTTATTATATACATTATAGCCTCATTTTAATTTAATATACAACCATACAAGCTAGGAACTTAATAAAATACCACAGTTTTGCAGATACTTTTGAATTAATAAAGCTTTAACTACTTGGTAAATATAATGTTCAAGTTCTTTTTATTTTTATATTTTCCTCATATTTCACTGGATTAATTAGGATTTCCATGTTATAACCAAAATAAACGGGTGGTATTATGTTTCTTAGAAAAGCTCATAATAAGAAAGCAGACCATACATATCTTTCTATTGTTCATAGCGTTTGGGATCCTAACCTTAAAAAGACCTGTGCTAAAGTCGTACAATCAATTGGTTACCTTGATGAACTTTAAAACAATTTGAAGCTCCTATCGCACACTTTACTTCCATTGTAAGTGAAATGGATAAGTAGCGAAAACTTCAAAACTCTTCATATACATTCTCTATTAATAAACTAGATAAACTGTAAGTGCTTCAAATGATAACGCTTATTAAAAAAACACCCTATCTTGATAAAATCAGATAGCATCCATTTTAGGCACTTCTTAGTTGTATGAGTTAGCCTGCATTCTTGTGGCAGTTCTTCTGCCCATGGAAAGTAGGTATTTAGCTTTTTCAGGGGATTTTTAAAATCTGTGTTTGGTATAACTGTTAGTAAATACTTGAGATACTCATAAACATTTAGTTTATTGACTTTTGCAGTTTCTACAAGGGTATAAAGTATTGCATTTGCCATAAACTGATTTACTCCTTGTGTCGACGTGGATAGACTTCATCTTAACGTTGTAGGTTTCAATACTCTTCAAGGTAATGCTGGTAAATATCTCCTTGGGATTCGCCACATAAAAATCATCTAGAATATGCCCTAACGTATTATCGTTAAAATACTTAGATTTAATCACAGAACCAAAGAATTTTTCCACATCCTTACCTTCATACAATTCTCGAATCTTATATAGGGCCTTCCGATCTGTGAGGATGTTAGTGATAATAGCTTCTATCCCCATTCCGTTAGAGATAATACTTTTTATGTTATCACGGGTAGTCCGTTTATTTATTTCATCAGCTATACCAAATTTCCTTGCATGATTTAAAATTAAAGGGATAGATCCATCTATTACAGGGGGTATTTTATCAATTTTAATATAAATAAGGTCTCCTCCAACAGGATATTTCACCTTATAGTAGCACAATCTATTCATGCTAAAAATAAGTTTGCATAATCAACCCAATGGTAATTTATACATGTGAAATATCAGTATTAACGATAAAAACCTTTGACTACAGAAGTTTTATTGAATTACCACAAAATTAAGCAAAAATATCCAGTGACCAATCTCGCTCTAATAGCAGATGGTTTCTGGATATTTTTTATTCTTCTTTAGAATTGATGCGTTTCTGCTAACAGTTACAATGTTAACAATACCCGAAACAATTTCTTGAAAGGCATTCTCAATAGATACATATAGCGAAAATAAATTGAGTGTTGTCGATTTATATTTGAAATTCATTCATAGCTACTCTAATTCTAAATATTTTTTCTTAGACCAATCCATAAACAATCCGAATTAAAGGGAGGCATGAGCAATTCATTCTTAGTAAGATCTATTTTCACTCCACAAATAGATTTTGTTTCAAGTATATAGCATGTCCAATCATACTCCTTTGTAGCTATTTCTAATGCTAAAGCTCGAACATACGGAAGGTATATGACTATTTTATTGCGACACTTATTAGATGCCATAATAATTTCTTCTGAAAAAATGACATCAGTATGATTAAGAAAGCCATCTAATTGAAGGTCAAATAACTCGTACTTCATAAATAATTCTTTAATAAATGCAACATCTTTTGCACCTTCAAATTCTAGTGCTGCTTCCCATTCAAAAGATTCCATAGCAAATGTCTCATTGCAAGTCTTTTGATTTTTCTTATGCCAATTCCATATACCATGAGCACCATAAGCGATACCTGCTTTAGCTCCAGATAATACACTCGTCCAAGATGCTTTTCGAACGTCAAAACGGCTAAATCTACCGTACTGATTCCCATAACCATGTCCTTCATAACAAGGTTCACTATTAAGAACAGGTTTTTTCTTTATATTATTGTTAAATGTATGTGCCAATTTTGATGCTAAGTACTGTCCGTCTACCATATGCCCTGATTGATAAGTATAAAAATCAATACGATTAGTTTCAATAAGCTTTTGTGGAATTCGCTCTTCACCACCGGCGATGTGTAATGCACATAGTGACTTGCTTTTTGAAATTTTAATTGTTTCTAATGCTTTTAAGTAGTATTCACAAGTATGTTGATTATCAAATCGAGTATCTCCACTAATGTAATAGATAGGTTCAAATCGGTCTAGCTGGTTGACCGCAAAGCTTACATAATTACTTACTTCACATAAAGGCATAAAATCTTCTCGTGTTGCCCATGTTCCATCAACATAGTCACACCATAATAAAACAATAGCAGGAGTAAATCCTTTATCTTTCATTTTTTTTATTCTTTTCTTTACATGCTCCATATACTGACTATCATAAACAATTCGATACGATTGCTTATGATAGTCCTCTATTATGGATGATTTACTTCTATCCCACTGTGGGAGCAAATTCAACTGGATAACATTAAATCCTTGTTCTTTTCTTTTGTCTAGATACCTTTCCCACTCATCATCTGTTGTGTTTGTTAAAGCACTCCACGCTGTATCTGCCAGATAAAAAAATGGTTTCCCTTTATCGACAAAATAGTCTTCTTCCGTACTAATTGATAACATATTGCCTCCATGTCATATATTAAAGCCACTCACCCGAAGTTTCAATAAGCTCTTTATACCAGTGAGCAGATTGTTTAACCGTTCTTTTTCCTGTACTGTAATCAACATAAACTAACCCGAAGCGCTCTTTGTAGCCCTGATGCCATTCGAAATTATCTAATAAGGACCATTGAAAATAACCTCTTACATCAATACCATCATTGATTGCTTGTTTTAAACACCTGATATATTTTTTAAGAAAATCGATTCTAGTGTAGTCAAGCACCTCACCATTTTCATCAACCCATTCTCTTAATGACACCCCATTTTCTGTAATATAAATTGGTTTATGATAACGTTCATACAGAAATTTAGGGCCATAATATAATGCTTTTTCTGTAACTGACCAGTCATAACCGGTTAAAGGATGACCCACCGGTTGGTTTACCCATTGCGGAGTACCATCTACACTTTTTTTCCATGTTCCGGAATTATAAATATTTGCACCAATAAAATCTATTTCTGTTGAAATGATCTTCAAGTCTTCATCTAATGAATCCGGTATTACTAATGTTAATTCATTAGTAACCCACTCTGGATATCGCCCTAAAAAAATCGGATCGCAAAATAGCGCGTAATTGAACGTTGAAAAATCATCTGATCTACTACCTTTTTTATCCTCTTCAAACATGCCTTGTCTAGCTGCTTCAACATCCTCTTCAGAATTAGTAAAGGGGACACCTACATGGCCTGTTGGTGCAATTCCAACTTGGGCATTAGGATATAGTTCTTTTATAACTCTTACACTTGTACCATGGCTCAATAAAACGTTATGAATAATTGAAAACAAGTCGAATTTACTTAGTTTTAGTCCAGGTGCATGCTCCCCAGAATAATAACCCATTCCTACGAATATTTGAGGTTCATTGAAGGTAATCCAATGATCGACATAACGGCCAAAATGCTCAACAATGACTTTTGTATAATACCCAAACCAACCTACTGAATCACGATTGAGCCAACCACCTTTTTTGTGTAGTTCATATGGCAAATCCCAATGATATAAAGATACATAAGGCTTAACACCTATCTCCAGCAAGCCTTCGATTAGTTTTCTATAGTAGTCGATACCTGCTAGGTTTACTTTACCAGTTCCTAAAGGTAAAATCCTACTCCAAGAAATTGAAAATCTATACCCTTTAAGTCCAAGTGATTTAATAATTTCTAAGTCTTCATCAAGTTTGTGATAGCTATCACAAGTCACATCCCCGGTATGTTGTTGAAACACTTTCCCTTGAGTCTTACAAAATGTATCCCATATGGATAGACCCTTTCCATCTTCATATGAACCACCTTCAATTTGATAGGCAGCTGTAGCTGCTCCCCAGATAAAATCTTTTGGAAATTTTTTCATAATTGCCTCCTAATTTAATATATGTTTAATTTTATTGCCATATTCTAATCCAATCTACTAAAAACACCTGTTCCTCGTCCGTTATAGGAGCACCCGTTCAATCCATACCTACATGCATATTAAGCATCATTGAAAATATTACTGTCACTAGGTTCGTACTCACCTTGAGATGATCTGTTTTTTCCATCTTCACTTTGATAATACACGCCATCAAAAACATGAGAATCACTTCCACTAAATTCAGCCTCACCACCAATCATCCTAAACGTATCAACCCATTTCGCTGTTTCTTCAGAATACAGCCTACTTGTTGGCATAATCCCAACTCCATAGGGTAATTTTGCTCATACTTCCATACGACCATATTTGTATGAAAAGCTACTCTTAGTTGTAATACTCGCGGAAGTATACTTGCCTTCTTCCTCAATAAGGGATAATACTAAATCACCTTTTTTTATTTAATATTATTTACATGATTCGTATATACTTGAGGTTCGTAATTTCTAATCCATTCATGTTCGTTGTCCCACCTTAACGTGTCCAACTCTTTGCTTTCAAACTCATCATTTCATATAAGTTCCTAGTTTTCATTTTCACGAGCAAACATGTCATTATCAGTTATTGTTACAATATAATTATAAATTCGCGTTTCAAACCCCTTTATTTCCTAATACAATTCTTCACTAAAAGCTACATCACCAATATTTTCATTCGTTTCTATAAAAGTGATACCTTGTCCAACTTTAAATTGCGAATTGTTTACTTCAACACTTCTTACTACAAGAATACTTTCTTGAGATACTTTTTTAGTTTCCTTTGAAGGCAAATTCTTTATTTCAGATAAACTAACTTCTTCACCTTGCTTTCTGTTTTGGTGTACAATATAAGAAACCGTCCAAAAAGATCAAATCATTATAAACATGCCCACAAGTATCAGTATCATTTTATATTTTAATAGCCTTAACATATTTCATTTCTTTACTTTTTAATATAGAAGCCATAGATTTTCATCTATGGCTTCTATGTAAATTATTTTTGCCAAACTCTAACCCAATCAACATACATAAATTGATCTTGTGTTGTCGTTGGATAACCTGTCCAATCCATACCTACATGCATATTCAATAATGTATATAATGGTACATTTATTTTATTTTGAAAAGTAGCAACATGATTCCCATCAATATAATATTTGATCTGATTAGCATCCCATTCACAGCCATAAATGTGATAATCTAGAGATAAATTAACACCAGCATGATACTCATAACCATCGACACCATATTGCCCTTGACTGTCATTATAATGTTGCGTTACGTGTGCAGCAGTTGGATCATTACCTAAAACTTCAACAAAATCAATTTCTGGTGGCCAACTTTCAGTTGTACACGCCCAGAAGGCCGATAAAAATCCGGGTGTATTGCCTATAGTCTTAATTCGTGCCTCCCAATAGCCATACTTCTGATTGTGTTTGCCGTTAGTTTGAATCATCCCTGAGTACCAAGTGTTGCCTTCTTTATTCGCTTTGATTGTCATAATACCATTATTAAGTGTTATATTTGACGCACGAATAACTTCATCCGCATGATCAGCAGTGTCACCCCATGGCCACCCAACATTCCACTTAGTAGTATCGACTTCAGTACCACTAAATTCATCATTGAATTTCATAGTCCATGTACCTGATGGTCCAACAGGTGCTGGTATTGTTGTTGTACTACCCGTTGAAATAAGTTCTAAATCATCAATATACAAAGTTCCTGTTGCCGCGTCTTGAAAAACAACTCTCAGCGATGTATTATTGCCTGAGTTAAAAGTTAATTCATATTTATTATATGCACTTGGTGGTGATTTTGTTACAGCTGCAACATCAGCCCATGACGTTGTAAAGATTTTTAATTGAGTTGCACCAGTGCCTTTAGCATAAAATGTAAGTTTGTAATTTGTATTCATAGCAACTGCAATCGTTTGAGATGCACCTTGCCAACTTCCAGTTCCTATCATTTTCAATGCATTTGAACCGGTTCTAGCATTATTTGAAACGACAGTAAATTTTGAATCCATCTCCCAATTTGTTATTCCTGATTCAAAGCCTGGATTTAATATGATATTAGTCGTTGCAGGTGGTGTTGAACCAACTTCAGTAAGCGTCATATTATCAGCATAACCCCAACTCCAGCTACCAGCTTCAAGTCTTGACACATAAATTGTGGCACTTGTATTACTAGTACCAGTTGTAAAACTCATTGTTAATAATGAATAGCCAGCACTCGTGGAAGTTTTTGAAGTACTTGAACCGTAGTCTTTTGCTCCCAAAACAATGTTATCTCCACTTGAACCTACTTTAACATATCCTTTAAGTTCATACGTGGTATTTGATTTTAAACCTGTAATGACTTGTTGTGCCTCTCTTGTTCCTTCAACATAAAGACATTTCGTTCCTGCATATGCACCATTGTTAGCAACCCCAATACCATAGCCCGTCCACGGGGATACACTCCCACTTTCAAAATCACCATTTATTAAGTGATTTGTTCCTGCAGCGCTTATTTCGCCCCCCACACTCACCATCATCAATAGTAGTACTAAAACTAAACTGATTGCTTTTAATCTCTTTGGTTTATTGTGTTGTTGTTGTATTAACATACCTTTTTTACCCCTTTATACGGTTACTATTTTCTTTGTGCACTAAGAATAATTTTATGTTACTATAATTGATTTTGATTATCTAGGCAGATATCTAATATCATTAGTAATTATATTAGATATCAAGTTTTGCTACTTGATAATTTATAACTTTTGCTCTTACTTTTTCCTTAATGTCACCAGATGTACCATAGATTCCATGCATTGCACCAGTAAACCTTAAACCTTCTAGCCCTTCATCAGAAAGATAATATGTATTATTAATCTCACATATTTTGTTTTCTTCTTTAAGCTTAGTACTAAGAAAAAATGATCGTTTTAGACCTTGTGCAATAATTTTCAAATTTACTATTTCATTTTCTCCTAATTCGATAGGTGTCTGAACGAGTACTGTGTCTAACTGATTGATCGATTTTATCACCATGATATATTTCTGATTCTTTAATTGTATAATGCCAAATTTAATATATGAGTTTTCATCATAATAGCAAATGCTACCTATTTCTTGTTCATCATGCATCTCTAAAAGCTGTATCGTTAATATGATTTGTTCATTGATAAACGTCTGTCGTGTTACGTATATTGAGGTATCTGCTTTACATTTGGGTTGATTCTTTCCACCAATAAAATCGAAAGGCTCTCCTGTTGAAAACCCCTTAACCTCTATATTCTCTTTTCTCACCCATAACCAGTCCAAAGGGCTCTTCATTTCGTGTAATTGTTGTTCTCTATAACCTAAGGCTTCTGATTTATCAGCTTTTTTCTCTAAAGATAATCCTGGCTTTTTTGCAATAATACTAGGTCCACGATTATTATTAATCATAGGCCAGCCATCAGATGTCCAAATTAACTTATCCATAAATGTTTCTCTACCAAGCAAACTAAATTTTTTATTGATTCGTCTACTTGCTAAATAAACGATATACCATTCATCTTGTTCTGTTTTAACTATTTTTCCGTGCCCTGCTCTTTGAATCATCGCTATTGGATCTTTTTGTCTCATTATCGGATTATAAGGACAACTTTCATAAGGTCCCCACAAACTTTTAGAACGCGCTACACTTATACGATGTCCTACTCCTGTTCCACCTTCTGATACAAGCAAATAATAATCATCATGATGCTTCATTAACTGAGGACCCTCTGATACTTCTTTATAATCACCATACCACAAAAGCTTTGTCTCACCGCTCTTTTCAAAAGTGTATTTATCAATCTCAAAAATTTTAGCCCCTCTATTTAATAGCATGTACAACTTTCCATCATCATCCACAAACAATGATGGATCAATGCCATTTTCAGGTATACGTCCGACTACTTTGAAGGATTCATGTGGGCTATCACCTTCAAATATGATCTGTTCAAATGTCATAGCAATTGCAGTACCACTCACAAAGGTTGCAGTAATATAGTATTTATTACCAAAATAGGATATATCCGGCGCCCAAAAACCTAATCCACTTTCTAATCCCTCTAAATTAAATTCCTCTGGATCTGTTAACGCATGACCAATAATTTTCCAATTCACTAGATCTTTCGAGTGGGAAATAGTTATACATGGATAGTATGTAAAAGTAGAGTTTACTAAATAATAATCATCTCGAACTCTGACAATAGACGGATCAGGAAAAAAACCTGGTCTAATTGGATTCTTGTATGTCTCTGTTATTGAAAATCCGACGAAGTTATTCAAATATGAAATTATAAATTTATCATTAGATTTATTAGCAATTTCAAAAGGTGTCTCTCCAAAATCATCTGGCATCAGAGGATCTAGTCCAACTATTTCGATTAAGTATCTTATAAGGTCTAAATTATTTGAGCTCATTGCATAATGCAAAGTAGAACGATGTGCCTCATCACAAATATTTAGATTTTCAACTGTGTTTTCTGTAATATACTTCACCACTTCGAAGTTTCCATTCATTGCTGCATTAAAAATCAATCTTTTTTTTGTTGTTGAATCAATAAGTCTCTGATTATTTTCATTAAATAACACAATAAATTCTTCTAATAATAAGTCTTTACGTATTTCAAACATTTTGACGTCTCCTATTCTCTTGGTAAATCCAAATAAAAGGTCGTGCCATGACCTAATTGACTAACAAACCAGATTTTGGCTTCATCTCTATAGTACATACGCAAACGCTCTTTAACATTATACATTCCATAGCCTCCTTTTTCACTTTTCATCATAACCAAATTCTGTTCTTCACTCGTCATACCTTTTCCATTATCTGAAATGCTAATTCTTACCATCTGACCATATTTTGTGACACTAATTATCACTTCACCATTTTCTTGTTCACCGCTCAATATACCGTGTACTATAGCATTCTCTAAAATGGGTTGGAGCAAAAGTTTTTTTAATTTAAACTCGTTAAGATCGCTGTCAATATTCATTTGAATTTTAAATTGACTTAAGTACCTTAAATTCATTAATCGCAAATAAACAGTCAAGTACTTCATCTCTTCTTCAAGAGTCAAAGTATCATTACCGTTATTTAAGCTTAATTTGTAAAATCTTGCTAAATCAGTAACTGTTTCTGATATGACTGGTAATTCATTTTTTATAGCATACCAATTGATGCTATCTAAAATATTATATAAAAAATGTGGATTAATCTGTGCCTCTAACGCTAAAACTTCTTGCTTTCTTGCTTCTAAACCATTCTCAAAACGTTCCTTTACAAGTTGCTCTAAATTCTCAACCATGTCATTATATTGATTGATTAGTAATCCTATTTCATCATCTGTTTTAATATATAGCTTAGCCTTCATATTCCCCTTTGATATTTTTATCATTTCCTTGGAAAGCTCCTTTATTGGGTAAGTAATCTTATTCGAAATAATTATTGAAAGAATATAGGCAATAAGAATACACATAACAGCAACAATAATTAAATCTCTATATGCACCATTTGTTATTTTTAGATCCGATTTATAATCTACGATAGTTACTAGTCGCCAACCATTATTGATTTTTTCATTAACACTGACCATGTAATCTTTACCGCTAACTGAATAATTGCCACTAGTTATCGAGCCCTTATTTTCCAACAAAAGTTTTTCTATAATTTGCGTGTTTGTATCGTTACTGGATGCAATAAGAATATCATTATTTTTACTTACAATAAAGGAAGCAGCATGACTATAAAGCGTATTAATGTTAATTAGATTTTTTATTCCTTCTATATCTATTGTTAACTCTAAGAGTGCAATTCTCTTTTGATAATTATCTTTATCATTAATCCAGATCGAGCCAATAACATTATTATTCGATGGTTCAATTCTCCATAAAATACGTTCTTCTTGTTCCAAATAATATTTTTGTAAATCTTCTGTTAAATGTTGTTCAAAGGTTCGAACGGATTGGCTTTGATGCCCAATTAAGTATTCTTCAGTTGAATATATATTCAAGCTTTCAATTTCGGCGCTCTTTCCAAGTCGAAGCAACTCAAAGGCAACCTCCTTTTGGCTCTTCAGTCTCACATTAAGTTCCTCACTATTAAATTCTTTACTTAGTATTTCATTAATCCTTTCATTACTTACGAAACTGTCAATGATTCGGTCAATATAATACAACTTGTAATTTAAGTAACTTGTCGCTTGAGTTTCAGTCTGCATCAAAGCCTTAACCACTGTGTCTTTTACATAATTTGTTTCTTTGTAATACATATAAATGGTATAGATAGTACTAACCAATAAGACAATGAACATAAACGCTACAAGAAGTTTATTTCTAATTCTCATATTTACTCCTATAGTCAGAAGGTGTTACCCCTACTGTATTTTTAAACTTTTTTGCCAAATAAGAGGCATCATGAATTCCAACCTTTTTAGCTATACTACTAAAAGGCAATTCTGTTTCTATCAATAATTTTTTAGCTAATTCTATTCGATTATATGAAATATACTGATTCAACGTTTGGGTAGTTTCTCTTTTGAAAATCTGACTTAAGTATTCAGGCGTTACTTCTACTGCTCTTGCAACTTCAACCACTGTTAAATTAAAGTCCGTAAAATGCTGTTTAATAAATTCTTTTGCTTTAATAATCTTTCTAGAATAAGACTGTTTTTCTTCGATAAATTCACAATAATCTATAATTGTTCTTGTAAAATGTTTATCAAGTTCGTCAAGAGTTTCTATGGATGATATAAATTCCCAAAAATAGTCAACATTTAATTGACTTAGCAACGTGTCAATCTGAGAATTTTTACTTTTATTTATTTTTAAAAATAATCTATAATAAAAATCAATAATGGGCATAGCCTTATTCCCCAAAGAACCTTCTTTAGCTAAATTATATAAAGTTCTTGCAAGTAGCTTAAGGTTAAAGATATCATTTTCATCAATTGCTTTGTCAAGCTTTTGCTCAACTGTTTGAAATAAACCACTTATTTCATAATTATTGATAGGGTCTATAATAAGTGATTGATAACCCTTGAAAAAAATGGTACTCTCTAGAGCTGCCATTTTTTTATATATGTCTTTTCCCTTAAAAGCATCACCATAATAGCTTAATAATAGACGTGCTGTAGGTTTAGAAAATTCAAGCTTATCTATGATATCTTTTAATATACTTACTATTTTTGTATCATTATATAAAACTAGCACTAAGTATTTGTTGTCCGTCAATCTTGCACCATAACATTGGGTTGTTGTTGATTCAAAATAGTTTTTATAATTGTTCACTTTCACTATCTGATTGTTTTTATTCTGTGATTCATAAAATAGAATAAACGAACCCATTCTGTGAGTCCCATACTGCTTGATCAGAGAATCGTTGATGTTCCCATGAATGATTTGTTGAATGAATTGATAATCATCAACAGATTTAATCTTCGTTTTCGTTTGCTCTTTTTCCCGCACTAAAGCTATGGATAGTTTAACAGCTGATATCAGTTCAGTAATACTTATCGGTTTCTCAATATAGCGCACCGCCTTCAGTGTAATTGCAGATTTGAAATATTCTTTGTCCGAATAACCACTCAAAAAAATGATTTCACAATCAGGGTATTTG
Source organism: uncultured Clostridia bacterium (assembly GCA_937921505.1). Classification (GTDB taxonomy): domain Bacteria; phylum Bacillota; class Clostridia; order Lachnospirales; family Cellulosilyticaceae; genus FMMP01. Next base: position 46,224 of record CAKZUB010000034.1, read on the forward strand.
CTCTTTACTGCTTCAGCTAACTCAATACCAGTTTTTTGAGGCATGACTATATCTGTTATAAGAATATCTGGTTGATAGGTTTTTATGATTTCCATGCCTTGTTGACCATCTTTTGCTTTCATCACAACATCAAAGTTAAACTCAGATTGACAAAAGAATTCGTACAAGCTTTCTCTAGACATATATTCATCATCAACAACTAATAGGTTCATCACTTCATCTCCAAATCTATTACTATTTAAACTTAGTATACGTGTCATGTGACAAAGAGGTCAAGAAGATAACTCTTCTTGACCTCGATAAATTCATTTCAACAGTTATTTAAGAGAGTCGTCAATTTGTCTTTGAAACTCTTCCATAATCTTATCATGTCCAGCAGCTTTTAGTGCTGTAATAAATTCTTGATATTTACCTTCAACATCTTCAAACAAACCTAATTGTAATGCGTTCATGTATTCATCAACAACATTTGTTACGGCAGCTACTTCATTTTTCACTGCAGTATCATCAAGGTTGAAAGTTTGCAATGGATGAGCAACTAAATTGCTATTCCATTCATTCATAATATCATCAAAGTTCGGCACTGCACCTTCAGCAGTTTTTTCATAGCCTTCGGTCATCCATCCCCATGGACATGCAGCTACTGGTGGGAAATTTTGAAAATCTGGTAATGTATTAAATCTATTGTCGTCTTTACGCTCCCAATGCTTGCCTTCAATACCATAATTTGTTAATTCATAATACTCTTGATCAAATTTGAACAGATCTAATAACATCAAAGCTCTTTCTTTATTCTTAGAATTTGCATTAATTGCCATACCATTTGCTCTACCCGTTCTAGCTATAGTTTTGCTTCCGTCTAAAGTATCAAAAATTCTAACATCCCATTCTGGATGATCTTTTTTTGTTAACATATAAATACTATTAGCGTCTCCTAGATTAACAATTGCTGAAGCACTTTTGCCATTGATGAAAGAATCTTTTACAGTATTTTGATTAACTATAGCATCTTGTGTCCAATACCCTTTTTTAGACCATTCTCTAGCAATTTTTAAATATTCAAGATATTCAGGTTGTTCAACGAAGTTAAAAAGCTTAAGATCACTCGGATCTGAAAAATTATAAGTTAACTGTGTATTCATAATTACAGGTGCTAATGTATTTAATGCACCTACCTTAATGTTTGCTAAGTTACCTCTATTGAACTGTGACCCATCATCATAAGGAATTAAATCAGATTCATTTGCAGCAACAGCATCTAAGTATTTAACAAAATCTTCAAAAGTAGCGATTTCTTTTATTCCATATTTGTCCATTAAATCTCCACGAACAACATAGGCATTATTAGAATATTCCGGCTTTGTATATGGCAACATATATATTTTCCCGTTAACTCTAACTTGTTCCCAACGCTCAGGTCTAGTTTTTTCCCACGTCACCGGCGCATATTGTTTTAATAACTCTTCAGTTATTTCCATAAATCCACCTTTGGTAACAGTTTGATTATAAAAGCAACTTTCAGAGGTGTAAATCAAGTCAAACTCTTCACCAGTAGCAAACAACAACGGATATTTATCGCTAAATTCGCCCCAGCCCAAGAAATGAACTGTCAATTTTGCATTGATATCTTCCTTAAGCTTTTTATTTACTTGCTCATAAACCATATCAAAATCCGCTGGTCTATCTCCTAAAAGGTACATAACTAACTCAACTGGTTCTAATGTCATCTTTTCAAGATCTGCTTCTGTTGTTTGAGTTGTTGCATCATTCTTTGCTGCACTTGTTTCTGTTTTGCTTACTTTTTTTCCACATCCTGCTACCACGCTCAAAATCATAACGAGCGCTAGCAAAAGCACTAAAATTTTTCTCATTATATCTTCCTCCCAATTTATTTGATAGGTTAATTGTAACTAAAATAATCATATTCGTCATTGTAATAATCTAATAATCACTATATATTTCTAATATCATTTTCAACTTTGTTTGCATAATGTATTTCTTTAAATATTGCCTTATCATCAAAATCTATACCATTTCCCGACGCATATATACCTAAAAACACACCTGTAAAACCTGCTGCCACTTCTGATGATAAGTATTTTGTCATTCCTTTACCTATGATAGTTCTTTCATTATTTATTACTATACCAAGCTCATAAGTCATTCTATTTCCTTCAATAAACAGTTTTAAGGACTCAGCATTACACTCAATTTGATATTCATGGGTTCTGCATTTTATGTCACCTATCACTTTCCTCACAAAAACTTGGTGTTTATCTAAAAAACTTGCAAATGCAATATCATAGTGATGGCTTTCATTCATAAACACTGTCAATCCAAACTCTTGACTACTCCTAGGTTCACCAATTATCCTTGCTTCAAAGCTGAAGTCAAAATGCTTTTGCTTGATAAATAGAGCATTCGAGAGAGTGCATGTGTTTAATGTATCCTTCAAATATTGAATTTCTACCATTTGATTATTTATAATCTGAGTAACTTTAGAATTCTGATTGCCTCTTGAATAAAATGAGATTTCATCCGTCTTCCTATTTGCTATTTGATTACAAATCTCAGGTTCATAGGTGACATCGATTTCCATTTCTAATTCAATGACATGTTCATTATATACTACTGGCCATCCATCATCATTAAAATAAACTGGTGCTAAAAAAGTTTCTCTACCTAAATTATGCCAGAATCCCTCCTCCCAATTCCCCACTTGTCTAATGCCCAAAAAAACTATCCACCATTTATTAAAGATGTCTTTGATGAAATCCCCATGTCCTAGGGCTTTAATAAGACTATCTGTTTTTCCTCGGTGGCTTAATATCGGATTCTTATCATATGCTGTGTAAACCCCATCAACTTGCTTACATCTACCTATAACGCACATATGTCCGATATGTGTGCCTCCCTCTGCTGCAAGCAAATAATACCACTCACCTATTCTATATATATGAGGCCCTTCACAATGTACATCTTCAAATCCTTTCCAAATGATTTTTCCTTCACTAAGAAGTCTCCCTGTCATTAAATCAATTTTAAATTGAATAATTCCTCCAGCCATATTTTGCCTAGTAAAATATACTGTTCCATCAACATCTTCAAAAAAATCTGGGTCAAACCCGTCCCCATCAATATAAACCGGGTCTGACCATTCTGCTTCTGGGTCATCGGCAGATACATAAAAATGACCACAACCACCAACACATGTTGTTACCATATAGAACTTATTTTTAATGAATCGAATGGTTGGTGCAAATATTCCTTGAGAACTTTTAACTGTTGAAAGATCGAGTTGACTCTTTCTTGTCAAACAATGTCCGACCAATTTCCATTGAAATAGATCCTGGCTTTTATAAATAGGCACCCCTGGAAAGTATTCAAAAGAGCTAGTAACTATGTAGTAATTTTTTTTAGCATAGCAAATACTTGGGTCAGGATTAAATCCTGAAATAATTGGATTCCTATACTTCATTTAACCTTTCACCGCCCCTATTGTTATCCCTTTTACAAAATATCTTTGTACAAATGGATAGAGTATGACGATAGGTCCTGTTGCTACTACAGTCATAACTAATTTAAAGGCATTTGACGGCATTTGTGGCAATGGAATCCCTGATTGTGCTACTGCCGCAGCTGCAAAATTCATCGAATTCAAGTTTTTGTATAAAAAATATTGTAGCGTATACATTTTTGTATCACTGATAAATAGCATTGTATTATACCATTCATTCCAGTAATTTAATGCAATGAACATTCCAATCGTAGCCATTGCAGGCTTAGCAATAGGCACAATAAGCAGTGTAAAAATCTGAAAATGGTTTGCCCCATCCAATTTTGCTGATTCTGAAATTTCTTCAGGTATCTCGTTGATGAAACTTCTCATAATAATAATGAAAAATACGTTGAATACATAGGGGACTATTAATGCTAGATAGTTATTCTTCATTCCAAGGTACTGAACCATTAAAATATACCAAGGAACGAGCCCTCCATTAAAAAGTGTTGTGAAAAAAAAGAAAAATGAAAAATAATTTCTATATTTAAATTCTTTCTTTTGCAAAACATAGGCTGTCATTGAAGTCAAGAACAATGCAATACTTGTCCCAACGACTGTAATACCAATTGTAACTCCATATCCTCTAATCATATTCATAGGTGCTTTCATAAGTACTTTATAGGCTTCAAGAGAAAATTCCTTTGGTATAAGACTATATCCATGCTTAATAATTACTGATTCTGCTGTAAATGAACCTGATATTACTAGTAATATTGGCAAGACACAAAGCGATGCAATAATGCCAATTATAATATACCCTGTCACATTAAATATTAATCTATCTCCTTTTAACATCACGTTTTCCTCCTTTAGAATAATGCATAGTCTGCATCAACTGATTTAACTATTTTGTTGACAAGCAAAATGATTCCAAAACACAGAATCGATTGATAAAGCCCCGCTGCTGCCGACATACCAAATTCCTGCATTTTCATGAGTGACCTAAAAACATAAGTATCAATAACATCCGTCGTTTTGTAAAGTGTACCATTGCTTCCTATGATATTAAAGAACATTTGAAAGTCACCTCTAAATATATTACTAATGCTTAGCAATAATAATGTCACCATAGTTGGTTTCAAAGAAGGCAGGGTTATAAAATTAATTCTTTGAAAAATATTAGCACCATCAATTTCTGCTGCTTCATACATGCTTTGATCAATCCCAGTTATTGCAGCCAAATACAAAACTGATCCATAACCAACATCCTTCCATGCTTTAAAGAAAACCAAAATATACTTCCATGCATCTTGCTTCATATAAACATTGATTTTATCAAAACCAAACGATTGCAACATTGTATTTAAAAAGCCACTTTCATAATTAAATATATTATATACAATTGCTCCGACAACTACCCACGATAAAAAATAAGGTAAAAGCATCATAGACTGAGCAATTTTCTTGATTTTTCCACCCACTAACTCTGATAAAATTATGGCGGTTCCAATCTGAAGTACCATATTCACACTAATAAATGCAATATTATAGAATAAGGTATTCTTAGTGACATTCCATGCTTGACCAGATGCCAGAAAAAACTTGAAATTATCAAATCCATTCCAAGGACTACCAAAGATACCACCAGAATAGGAGTACTGCTTAAAAGCTACAACAATACCCCCCATAGGTAAATAAGCAAATACGAAAAAGTATAATACTGCTGGTAGAATCATAAGATAAAGTAAATTTTTTTCGAGTATTCTTGTTATTTTTTTCATTTTACACCTCTTTCTTATTTATAAGTTTAGTATACTAGACTTCGTTTAAAGAATTACAGAAGAAAAATAATATTTTAAGTAATTATCTAAACACCAACCTTTAATCGTTACTTCCTTTTAATATCATAATATAAGCACTATTATCCAAGCATACATTCAAAAAAGGCTGTAGACTAGTTTAGCTGTCTACAGCCTGAAAGAGGCTATTTAGCCTCTTTTCATCAAAATAAATATTGTTCTCTTGCTATTTATAACTTATTCACTAAGTGGTTTCATAGTTGGAAATAATAATACATCTCTAATCGAATAAGAATTAGTAAGAAGCATCACGAGTCTATCAACCCCAATACCAAGTCCTCCGGTCGGCGGCATACCATATTCTAATGCGGTCAAGAAATCTTCATCAATTGCGTTGGCTTCATCATCCCCGGCCGCACGCAGCTCTTCTTGATGCATGAATCTGCCTCTTTGATCAACTGGATCATTGAGCTCTGAAAATGCATTAGCATGCTCACGTCCTACTATAAAAAGCTCAAATCTTTCTGTATAATCTGGGTTTGAAGGTTTACGTTTTGAAAGTGGTGATATTTCAACTGGATGATCCATAATAAAAGTTGGTTGAATAAGGTGTTCTTCAACATATCTTTCAAAAAATAAGTTTAAAATATCTCCCTTACCATGATGATTTTCATAGCCTATATGATGCTCTTTTGCAAGTGCTCTTGCCGCTTCTAAATCTGCTACTTCATCAAAGTCTACACTAGCATACTTTTTAACAGCATCTACCATTGTAAGCCTTTCAAATGGTTTTTCAAGATCAATAGTGATACCATCATATTCAACAATAGCTGTTCCTATGACTTTTGTTGCTGCATGTCTGATAACTTCTTCAGTGAGGTTCATAATATCGTGGTAATCTGCATAAGCTTCATATAACTCAAGTATTGTAAACTCTGGGTTATGCCTTACTGACATACCTTCATTACGGAAAACACGTCCTATTTCGTATACTCTGTCAAATCCACCTACAATAAGACGCTTTAACTTAAGTTCAGGTGCTACGCGCATATACATATCAATATCTAATGCGTTATGATGTGTTACAAATGGACGCGCAGCAGCGCCGCCTGCAATAGAATGAAGTACAGGAGTTTCAACTTCAATATACCCTCTGTTATCTAAGAAATTTCTCATTTCTCTTATAATCAAGCTGCGTTTAATAAAAGTATCCTTCACTTCTGGATTGACAATAAGATCTACATATCTCTGACGGTATCTAAGTTCTGTATCTTTTAATCCATGATATTTCTCTGGTAAGACTTTTAAACTCTTAGAAAGAAGAGTTACTTCTTGCGCTCTTATAGAAATCTCACCTTTTTGTGTTCTAAAGACAATTCCTTTTATCCCTACTATATCTCCAATATCGTATCTTTTAAAATCTGCATAAGCTTCTTCATCTAATTCATCTTTTCTTACATAAGATTGAATTTTACCTTCTTTATCTTGAATATGAATAAACGATGCTTTTCCCATATCCCGCTTAGCCATAAGTCGTCCGGCTACTGTCATTTCAGTATTTTCTAAAGCTTCAAAATCGTCATGAATTTGTTGACTATATCCTGTAACTTCAAATTTTGTAATCTGGAAAGGGTCCTTACCTTTTGCTTGAAGATCTCTTAATTTCTCATATCTTACTTTAATTTGCTCATTAAGGTTTTCTTCAATGTGTACTTCATTTTGGTTTTGAATATTATCAGACAACCTGATTCCTCCTCTGTTCTTGCTTATCCTTAGTTTGTAATCGCTAATATCTTATATTTATCGACACCATATGCAGTTTCCACATCTACCTCTTCACCAACCTTATGATTGAGAAGTGCTTCTCCTACTGGTGATTCATTAGATATTTTACCATTTACTGGATCAGCTTCCGCAGATCCTACTATTAAATACTCTATTTCTTCTTTAAAGGAATAATCATAAAGTTTTACTCTATAGCCTGGCTTTACGACATCTACCTTAACATCTTCTGCATCGATAAGAACTGCATTTTTAAGCATGTTTTCTAGTTCTGCAATTCTTGCTTCTATCTCTGCTTGTTCTTCTTTTGCTGCATCGTATTCTGCGTTTTCTGATAAGTCTCCTTGTGCTCTTGCTTCTTTAAGTTTTTCAGCTACATCAGAACGACGTACTATTTTTAAATTTTCGAGTTCTCCCTCTAATGTTTTAATCCCCTCGTATGTGAGTAATACCTTTTTGCTTGCCATTTTGTTACTCCCTTTCCTAAAGTATAGATCACTTTTATATATTTTAGTAAAACTATGTTTATTGGATTGATTACATTTTATAATCTAACAATTATAACCTACCCCACTTCTCTTGTCAACTTGCGCTTTATAATAATACATGCGGAAGTTTCTGAGTACTTCATTATATATATTGCCTTTACTTTCTCTTGGATATACTACTCGTAAACTAAAAATGATTTTTACAACTCTCTAAAAGTGTTTGAATATCATCATAGCTTTCTACACTTGTAAGTGCTCTTCTTATATGAGCTGCTCCATGTACACCTTTAATATAAGAAGTAAGGTGTGACCTCATCTCTCTTATCCCGACATAGTTTCCTTTATAGTCTATGAGCATCTTTGCATGTTTTAGAATAACTTCTATTCTTTGATCAAATGTAGGTTCATCTTGTAGCTGACCTGTCTCTAAATAGTGCAGTGTTCTTTTAAATAACCACGGATTTCCCTGGGCTGCTCTACCTATCATGACAGCATCACATCCCGTATAATCTAGCATACGTTTCACATCACTTGGCGTTTTAGCATCTCCATTCCCAATAACAGGAATATCAACTTTTTCCTTTATCTGTTTGATAATATCCCAATCAGCAACACCACTATAAAATTGTTCTCTTGTTCTTCCATGCACTGTGAGAGCACTAGCCCCTGCTTGTGCAATGATTTTAGCCACCTCTACAGCATTAACGGTGTCTGCGTCAAAGCCTTTTCTTATTTTAACAGTAAGAGGTTTATCTAAGCATTTTGCAACCTTATAAACAATTTCACCTATTAGCTCCGGATTTTTCATAAGTGCTGATCCTTCTCCATTTTTAGTGATCTTAGGAGCTGGACATCCCATATTTATGTCAATAAAATCCACATCACTCTCAGCAACTTGTTTTGCTGTTTCTGCTAAAAGGTTAGGATCACTGCCAAAAAGCTGCGCCCCTACCGGATGCTCTTTTGGATCTACATAAAGCAAGTCATTTGTTTTTTCGTTTTTATAATGCAACCCCTTTGCACTTACCATTTCTGTATACACCGCGCCACATCCAAATGATTTGCATATGAGTCTAAAAGGAAGGTCTGTAACGCCTGCCATAGGTGCTAGAAATACGTTGTTAGGAGTTATTACATTCCCAATTTTCACTTTTAATCATCCTATCTATTTTTTTGATAAATAATTTCTAAGCCTCTTAGAGTTAGGAGTCCATCATAATGATCTATTACATTTGTACCATCTTGTATGACTTTTGCAAGCCCCCCGGTTGCAATAATTTTAAGTTCTGGACAATTCATTTCCTCTTTTGCTTTGTTTACAATATATTCTACTTGACCTATATAGCCATATACAAGCCCTGTTTGCATACTTGTTACAGTATTTTTGGCGTCTAAAATACCTTTTGTTCTTTTTATTTCAATATGTGGGAGCTGAGCTGTTCTTCTCCAAAGTGCATCTGCACAAATACGTATACCTGGCGAAGTAATGCCAGCTATAAACTCTCCCTTTTCATTTAAAATATCATAGGTAGTAGCCGTCCCAAAATCAATAACCATACAAGGTCCTCCATACAGTTCATAGGCTGCTACAGAATTAACAATTCTATCTGCTCCTACTTCTCTTGGATTATCTGTTCTTATAGAAATCCCTGTTTTGAGCCCTGGTCCTACAATAAGCGGCTTCTTATTAAAATACTTTTTGATACTATTGATAAGAGAATATATAATGTCGGGAACAACTGATGAAATGACAACAGCCTCAATATCTTTAGGCATTATACTTTTTTGTCTTAATAGTTCGATCATGGTAATACCATATTCGTCAGATGTCCTTGGCGTTTGTGTAGTTAGCCTATAGCTGCTTATAAGTACGCCTTCATCTATTGCCCCCAAAACTATATTTGTATTGCCAACATCTATTACTAATATCATCTGTATTCCTTCTTTCCTTTAATTATCCTTAACCCCAAGCAAACGCCTATTTCAAAAAGCAGACACTAAAAGTGTCTGCCGAATTTTAATATCTTAATTTTTTTAAAGCATATACGATAGGCGGAACAATAAGCCCTGTGCCTATAGCTTCTACTATACCACTCGTTGATACAATTGTTGTTACAAGAGCTGTCACTTCCTGTAATTTGTCTGGAAATGCAAAGCCTGTAGCAATCACTAATGCACCTAATGTAAGCACTGTATTTGTAAGGGACCCTACTATGCTTCCTACTATATAGGCTGCGGCATCTTTTTTACATAACTTCTTAATCCATCTATACATATAGTAAGCTGCAATGCCTATAAAAATCCTTGGTAAAATAGATACTAAAGGATTTCTAAAAAGTTGATCTAACCAACCTGGTGCTGTAAGTGCTCTGATAAAACTTACGCTTCCCATTACGGTTCCAAGTATTGCTCCTTTTTTAGGTCCTAATACGATTGCTCCTACGATGACTGGAATATGTATTGTACTCGCAGATATAGGCCCCAAAGGGATAAGTCCTATTGGTGTATACGCCAGCAACACAATAATCCCACTGATCATACCCAAAATCGTTAAATCTTTTACACTTATTTTCTTGCCTTCCATATTTACACTCTCCTCGTTCTCATTCTCCCATTTTAGGAGATACAAGACATTTTTTTTTGCGTCTTCATTATAAATGAAATAAAGGAATTTTTCAAGAAGAATTATAATCTATAAGAAGAAGAATTATAATCTATAAGAAGCTACTCTTCTATTAACATCTGCATAGCAAATGCTTTACCAGATTGACCATACTTTTTCTCAATACTCTCTAGTATCTGCTTATGATTTATTTTCTTGGCTTGCAGAACTACAATATCTCTCACTATTTTTCCATCTTGCGTGCGATAAATCATATACCACATCTTTAAGGATTTTAAAAGCTCTACTTCTTCTTCCTGCATTTTTTTTATTTCTAAAGCAGCTCCTATGTCATCGTATGCAATAGGATCTTCATGGCGTTCTTCTATAAATATTTCTCCGTTATCATAAAACCCTAAACTTATAATACAATTTGAATTTTCTGCGAGCATAGAGATCTTGTTAAACACTTCCTCCTTAATGCCAGAAGGTAAATCATTATAAGCCTCATTAAAATAGTATTTTTGTACATAAGGTGATACTGATATTACTACATCTTTTTCCATAATCATTTCCTTTCTTAGTGTCTATTAATGTATACACCTTGATTAATTATATATGCTTGTATTATATAGTGGCATATTATATAGTGGCATATTATATATAGTCATATATCCCTCTTACAGATACTTCTCCACTAAAAACACTTCTTTCTTGCTTATTATCATCTATGACAATAAGCGACCCGTCAGCCGCAATATCTTTTGCATAGGCTATATATTCCCCATCTGAAGCTATAATCTTTATATCATGATTTAATGTAATACAATTCTTTTTATATCTTTCTAGAAATACGACTATGCTTTTTTCATCCTTATAACGCATATAATCTGTTTCAAATAACTGAAGAAATTCTTTAACAATATATCTACGCAGATATGTTTTACCACTTTCTAAAGCGAGTGAAGTGGCATGCGGAAGGTCTTCCCCAAAACTTTTCATATTAACATTAACGCCTATGCCCAAAATAATGTAGTTAACACCGTCGAGCTCTGCGCTCATTTCTGTAAGAATACCACATGCTTTTTTGCCATTTACAACAATATCATTTGGCCACTTAATTTGACTATCAAGCCCGGTAACCCGCCCTATTGCCTCGCACATATTAAGACCCGCAAGCAGTGTAAGCTGACTTGCTTGTCCTGGTGTAATCTTAGGCCTTAAGATCAAACTCATCCATATCCCAGTTCCACTTGGTGAATCCCATGTTTTACCTAGTCTTCCTTTCCCCATAAGTTGTCTGTCTGCAATAACAAGAGTTCCTTCCTCAGCCCCCTTCCTTGCAAGCAATTTTGCTGTCTCATTGGTGGAGTCAACTTTATCATAATAGTGTATTTTTTTGCCTAATATATGAATATTTATAATACTTGATATTTCTGACTCGGTAATCACATCGGGCGTATCAATGAGCCGATATCCTCTTTTAGTAGCAGATTCAATCTGATAACCTTCTTCCTTGAGCTTATTAATATTCTTCCAAATACTAGCTCTTGTAACACCTAATTTAATGCTTATTTCTTCTCCAGATATATAGTCATTGTGTTCTTTTAAAAAAGCAAGCACTTTATCTTTCATATTTCACCCCTTTTACATCCTATGGTAGTGTCAAGTTTGACACTACTTCTTTTATTTAATTACTATATATATCAAGGGTTTAGATGCTTTTTTGCAATAAAAATAGCAACTCCCCCTATTTTGAGTTATAATTGAGTCTCTCACAACACCAATTAAACCCAAAA
>CAKZUB010000035.1 GCA_937921505.1 uncultured Clostridia bacterium
AACTTAATGTTTTCATGATAACAGAAGAAGTTAGCGGATAAAATAATCTGATGCATAATGCAACAGAATAATTTGTCTACTAACTTCTTTTATTTTGTCTGATATTGGTTTAATCAAAAGCAGGTAATGTGTGGAATAACACCTATATTGAAGAGTCTACTGATGCAGTTGCTAATGCTGCAAAAAGTCAACTTGTGAAAGAAATTAATCAAAAAGTTAAACATTTAAAAGAAGATAAATCAATGGAGGTGGAATATATGACACTTTTGGAGAGAGACAGAGAGAAATTTCAAGAGGGAATAGAGAAAGGAATAGAGAAAGGAATAGAGAAAGGGAAAGTAGAAGCTGCAAGGGCATTATTAGATATATTGGATGATGAGACCATTGCGTCTAAAATAGGATTACCACTAGAAAAAGTAAAATTTCTACGAAAAGAAAAGTGCGACAATGGTCAATAGAACTACAAAGGTTCACCGCAGTTTTTGGTAGCAAGTTTGAGCCTTGCCATAATGGTTTCATAAGATCCATGAATTAAATCCTGGAAATACTCTAACAAAAAGAGTGCTTCCAGGATTTTGGCGTTTTGTAGGATAACTTAGGGCTAATATCCTTTGACTATGTTTGTTGATTTATTCAGACTATAGTATAATCAAGATACATAACTAATCTCTAGAACAGAATAATTCTAGGGATTTTTTTAGTTTACGTGGGGAGTTATAAAAGACTTGGAAAAGTGTGCAAAGCCATTTTCGAAAGGCTGTTCAGAATGCATTATTAGTAGTTACGTATTTACCAATGTAAATTACAGTAAGGTTGTATGAGTGGGATATTGGAGTTGTAACGATACAGCAGATGAAGCCTTAAAGAAAATTATGATGAAAGTAACAAAAGCAGTAATAGTAGCAATATTTTAAAACTACTGTGCTGGGTGTTTTTTTGTAATTATAAAATCTGCAAAAAAGCCCAGCTATATTTTATATAGCGGGCTTAAATAGACTCATATATCATTATTAGTTAGTATTTAATTAATAATTCTTATCTGCATAACCAACCCATCCACCTCCAAGGACAAGGGTTTTATCAAATTCGCCTACTTTGAAATCAATCTCTTCTGAAGCTTCTTCAGAACTTACGATGATTTTATCATTTTCAATATCAATTACAATAGATGCGCTTTTATCAGCATAGGTATTAAATAAATGCTCGATTTTTTCTTTTGAGAGTTCAATAGCCATCATCCCGCAATTATACATATTTTGTCTAAATATCCTAGCAAAATTTTCAGCGATAACAACATTGATTCCATTTACTTCTAAAGCCCATGGAGCATGCTCTCTTGATGAACCGCAACCAAAATTTTCTCTAGTTACAATCACAACTTTATCTTTAATGTCTTCTTTATTATTAAATGTTGGCAAAGATAAGTCTTCTAATAAATAGGGGGTTAATGCTTCTTTTGTAATTTCAGTTAAATACTTTGCTGGAATAATTTCATCCGTGTTAATATCACTTCTATCTAAAAACAATACTTTTCCACTAAAATTCTTCATTTTATACCTCCTATACCTAAGCTTTATATAGATTTGAGTTGACAATTTTACCTTCGATAGCTGTAGCTGCAGCAGTTGCTGGACTCATCAAATGAACCATGCCACCTTTGCCCATTCTACCATTAAAGTTACGGTTCGTTGTAGATGCACAAACTTCTCCATTAGCTAGTACGCCATTACTCATTCCAAGGCATGCACCGCATGTTGGATTGGTTACACAGAAACCAGCATCTTGAAAAATTTCGATAATCCCTTCTTTTAGAGCTTGTGAATAGATAGCAGGTGTTGCAGGACTAACGATTCCCCTTACATCATCATTGATTTTATTTCCTTTTAATACATGAGCTGCTACTCTTAAATCTTCTATACGGCCATTTGTGCAACTTCCAATATATATTTGATCCACTTTTGTTCCTGTCATCTCATTAACAGTCTTTACTTGATCTGGTTTAGATCCAAAAGTTACCATTGGTTCTAAGTCTGTTATATCATATTCATAAACTTTTTCATATACAGCATCGTCATCAGATCTCCATTTTGAATACTCTTCTAAGGCTTCTTCTTTTGAACTAAAATCGTCTTTAATAAAGTCCCATAAGTATTCAACGGTCGTCATATCTGGATAGCATACACCACTGGTGCCACCAGCTTCTATAGCCATATTACATAACGTCATACGAGATTCCATAGACATAGCATCAACTACTGGTCCTGTAAATTCTATAACCATGTTAGTAGCACCGTTTACTGTTAATTCCTTAATAATAAACAGAATGACATCTTTTGCGTATACACCAGGTTTCATTTCACCATTTAAAACCACTTTTATCGTTTTAGGGAAGTGGAAAGCGCAAACGCCTTTTAAAATACCTACTTCAAGGTCAGTCGTACCTACACCTGCTGCAAAAGCACCAAATGCACCGTGTGTACAGGTGTGGGAATCCCCCATAATGACAGTAAATCCAGGTCTCACAAACCCCTTTTCTGGAAATATAGCGTGACAAACGCCGTTTTTACCAATATCAAAAAAGTCTTTAATGTTATGACGTTTTGCCCAGTCTCTTAAAATTTTACCTTGTTCAGCCGTTTTTGAGTCTTTAGCAGGTGTTACATGGTCGATAACTGCTTTAATTTTTGTTGGATCAAAAACTCGGTCCATCCCTCGTGCCATTAAATCAGTAATAGCTATAGGCGTCGTAATTTCATGACAAAAAACTCTGTCTAACTTTAAAACATGTGTATCAGGAAAAGGCATATCTACTCTATGTGCATCAAATATTTTTTCTGCTAATGTTTTACCCATTTTATTCCCCTCACCTTTCATATATTATTATCAACTACTATTATTATACATGATTCTATAGATTTCACATCTTTAAATTTTAGTTATTCATCTTAAATATTATTATATAATGGTGTATAATATAACTCAAATATCTAGTATTTATATTTATCATAACTGGAGGTTATACTATGCCCATTGATATGGAACTCTATAGAGTATTTTATACCGTAGCCAATACTAAAAGTATTTCAAAAGCAGCAGAGCATTTATTTATTAGTCAACCGGCTATTAGTAAGTCAATAAAAAAATTAGAAGATACGCTGAATATTTCTCTATTTATACGAAGTTCAAGAGGGGTAAAACTCACGAGCGAAGGAGAAGTCTTATATGGTCATGTCAAAACTGCCATGGAAGAATTATCTATCGGTGTAAATGTTATAGAAAAAATGAAACATAATAAATACGGTTTAGTAAAGATGAGTGTGAGTACCATTCTTTGTAAGCATATTCTACTACCTCACCTTAAAACTTATATCAATTCAAATCCACATATAAAAATTCAAGTCCTTAATCGCTCAACTTATGAAACTCTAAAACTTGTGGATCAAGGTGTCATTGATTTTGGTCTTGTAAGTCAGCCGTTTAATAACGACAACTATCATTTTATCAAATTGGTTGACATTCATGATATCTTTGTTGGGTGTCGTTCCTATATAGATTCTTTTGATCTTAATCATTCAGATGTTTTTTCTTCAGGGCATTCGATTATGTTGTTAGAAGAAGATAATATTACGAGGAAATATATTGATCAATATATGGTACTCAATAATATTACCATTAAACCTGAGATCGAGACTGGTAGTATGGATATTCTTGTTGAATTTGCAAAACTAGGACTTGGAATCACTGTCCTTATCAAAGAATTTATTGAAAAAGAGTTATCAGCAGGTGATTTAATTGAATTACCGATTAATCCTTCCATACCTGTTAGATCAGCTGGTATTGTCTACCATAAGGATATTCCTCTTTCAATCGCAGCAAATGCTTTTACTAAGCATCTAATCAGTAGTTTTAGATAAATACGCTGTATTTTGTCAACTTTTTAAAGAATACTTAAAAGGTTAATGTTTTCTAAACAGTAGCTTCCTTAATTCTCCAGTTTATCTTATAATAAAATCAGTAAGCTCAATATTTTCTCTCTATTCTTCATGAATAACATAATTAGAACCATTATAACAGCTTATGTTTACTTCCTCATTCAATGCATCTGATCTCGGTGAACCTAATATCATTTGATGTGATGCTCCAGAGGCTTAAATTCCCGTGTAACTCACGGTACACAAATATCATAAATCGTTTATGTGGTTTATGATACTTTATATCTTGATATATATAGTAATTAAATAAAAGAAGTAGTATCAAACTTGACACTACCTAAAAACTAAGGAGGATGGGGAAATGATAAAGGGAAAAAACATTGACTTAAGGTTAGTAACGGATGAAGACTTAGACTATCTCTATTCAGTCACTAATGATTTATCTAACACAGGTGAATATTGGCCTCTTATGTTAGAGACCAAGAAGTCATTCCAAGATAAATTCGCCCAGTCAGGGTTTTGGAATGATAATGCCGGAAAAATGCTTATAGTAGATAAGGAAAATAATATTTTAGGTGAAATGAATTACTTTAAAGGGCTATGGTACATGCCAGGCTATGAGATAGGCTATAGAATATATGGTCCTAGGGATAGAGGTAAAGGATTTGCAAGTGAAGCCCTAGAGCTTTTTGTTGATTTTATGTTTAGATCAAAGCAGATTAACAGACTTGAAATAGAAGCTGATGTGGATAATGTGGGCAGCAAACGAATTGCAGAAAAATGTGGGTTTAAAGTTGAAGGAATTAAGAAACAGTCATCATTTTTAAATGGTAGATATCGAGATAATGTGTTATTGGCCCTAGTTAAAGAGGATTACTTTAATAAATCAAAATAATGGATAGTGAAGAAACTGAAGACAGAAGAGCAAAAAAAAGAACGCTTGAAGTACTTCTATATAATCGAGCAATTTATAAGATTCCAGAAGGTGATATTAAAAGATTAGCAGGGCAAGATGGGTTATATAGATTGCGGGTAGGAGATTTTAGAGTGATATATAGTATTCATTATGATGTCATAACTATAATGATTTTTAATATAGGCAATAGAGGAGATATCTATAAAGATTTATAATTGAAAAAGGGGTGGATAGTATCACTACGGTTCACCGCCATGGTTATAACCCACGAATTTCTGATCACATATTAGAGTTCGTGGGTTATTTAAGTTTCTATAAGTTAATTATAAGAATTTGAACGCAATGCCGAACGCTATGAACTACTTAAATGGGCTGAGAATTCGTTTTCAAACTTTCGAGTTTTCCCGCGGTCGATAAGGATTATACAACAAATAAATCTTGAGTATCTGGCAAGCGTAGCATGAATTTAAGCTGGCTATTGTAGCCAGCTTCCTTCAGTTTTACTAATCGGTATAATTTTATTCTTCGTTAGTGTGCGGTATCCATAGCAGAGAACCACAAATAGGGCTACTACTGCATACGCCAATGTTAGATACCAAATTGCCACGGAATCATCTACCTGTCCAAGGGGAGCAAGCAGTGACAGAGAAAGGTTTTGGCAGAAGTGAAAGAGAGTGGCGAAGACCAGACTCCCCTTGGTGTTATTACAGCCCCAGCTAATCAGTATAGAAGATCCGATCCCGATAATGGTAAAGGCGAACAGAGGAGTTTCATCGTAACCGAGACCCGTATACCAGAGGGGGTAGTGCCATAAGGACCAAACCACACCGATAGACACACTTGCTCTTAGCGCGGACATCTTGGTTTGAAGCCGTGGTAATAAAAAGCCTCGCCAACCTAACTCCTCTCCCATGGCTCCCGTAATCAGGGCAAAGAGGATTAGGGAAAACCACATTTCCGGTTGAATAGGAGATATAGCTTCTTGGGTAGGTCCATGTAGTAATCGGGTAAGTACAGTTGCGGGAACTATTAATAACAAAGGGAGGACCGCTACTACATACCATACTAGTTTGATTTTCCACTTCAACCAGCCACGTAAGAGATGACCAATGGCCGAGAATTCCTTCTTAAGAGCTAACAACCCTATGATTACCAGATTTGGCATCCATGATCCTACCAGTAGCAGGGGAATAAAGGGGAAATTGGCACTAATGTATCCGTAGTTAATGGCAATGCCCACTCCCATTAGACTCCAGGTGAACACAAAAGTAAGCGCTAGAAAGGATGTAAGGTATCGTGATTGTTTGTCTTTTAAGGTAGATTGCATGAGTTACACTCCTCGTAATCGATATTGGTAGCTGTATCTTCTTGTTTTTGCATGTTCTTTTTTTGCCATGAGTAGATCAAAGCTAAGGTAAGTAGGGCAGTACCACCTTCAGAAAAGAGTGGTGTCAACCAGATTCCAGTAAGGCCAAAAAATCTGGAAAAAACTACTAGCCCAACTGAGGTAAAGACCAGTCCTCGGGAAAGGGCAATGAGGATGGAAGGAACTGCTTGTTCTATGGCTGTAAAACAAATAGAGCCAAGAATTCCGATGGGCATAAAGATGATCGACCAACGAATCCATGTAGTTGCCTCTACTGTTAATCTCAATGCTTCGGGGTGATCTTGGATAAAGAGACCCACAAGAGATACTGTAGTAAACTGTAGCATTACAACGAGTGCAACAGCAAGGACTAGGGAGGCTACAAAACTCAGAGTTATGGTAGACCAAACCCTTTCTTTAAGACCTGCTCCATGGTTATAACTGATAATGGGTTGTATTCCTGCTCCGATACCCATAAATATTGCACTAGCAATCATTAGGATAAATTGAACCAGTGCAAAGGCAGCTATCCCCAATGATCCAGCGAAGAGTAGTAACATATAGTTGAACAACCAAGTGGTAACCCCTACAGCAAGACTGCCAAAGAACTCGGATGAGCCATTTGTACTAATGGCTTTTAGTGTTTCTCTATCCACTTTAGGACTAGCAAAGAAGAGTCCAGACCTGTTTTTAAGCAACTTTATTACAAAATAAGCAACAAAAATACCTGCGCCTAAACTCTTGGAGATCCCTGTGGCTAAGGCCGCCCCAGCAATACCGTAATCCAAAATAAAGAGAAATAGATAATCTAATACTATATTCAACAGGGCTGCTCCAGCCATAACAATTGTGGCCAAGTTCGGTTGGCCGTCGTTACGCACCGATTGTTCAAGGATAAACAAAAGTATCATACTGGCAAAGAAAGGGCTTACTGTGCATAAGTATTCTCCAGCATCAGCTGCTAGATTACCAGAAGCACCGAGAAATCTGAGAATCCAAGGGAAGAACAGATATATCCCTAAGCTGCCTAGAATGCCCAATACTGTACCGAGGAGTGTGATCAATCCCAGTGTTTGACGGGCTTGCTTAACTTTACCTGCACCCAGCAGCACAGCTAAACGCGCATTCCCACCAGTACCGATCATCACAGCTAGGCCGACGATTAAAGCGATGACTGGGTATAGCAGGTTGATCGAAGCTAATACCTCAGGTCCAAGTCCCCTATGTGTTAGACTAGTTGTCGTATAGAGGTATTCTATTTTATAATAAGGATAAATACCTAAAGGAGACGATAAACTATGTATTCCAATCATCCATATACAGATAAAGAAAAATTAGAGCTTATAAAAAGAAGCCTACCACCTGAAAATATTTCTATTGTTGCTTTAGCAAAAGAATTAAAAATACCTCAAAACACTCTTTATGCATGGAAGAAAAAATTCAAACAAACTTCAGAAATATCTTCTTACAGTAATAATAAAAGTAGCTGGTCTGCACAAGAGAAATTTCACGTTGTGATAGAAACCTATCATCTAAATGAAGCGGAGCTTGCAGCATATTGTAGAAGTAAAGGATTATATGTAGATCAAGTCAAAAGTTGGAGTAATCAGTGCCTGCTAGCTACTAATAACACAACGCCTGACCCTATAACCCTAGTAGGAAAACTCAAGGAGCAAACTACAAGAGCTAATAGGTTAGAAAAGGAATTATCACGTAAGGAAAAAGCACTCGCTGAAACTGCTGCACTACTTGTTCTTGGAAAAAAGGCACAAGCGATCTGGGGGGAAGCAGAGGAAGATTTATAAACTTCGCTGATCGCACAAAAGCAGTTGAACTTATTAATGAAGCTAGAGCAAGTGGAGCAAGACTTAGGCCAGCTTGTAAGGTTCTAAACATTACAGATAGAACTTATCAGAGGTGGACAAGTGAAGGGTGTGTAGGCAAAGATAAACGCCCAGAAACATTGCACCCAGTCCCCAATAACAAACTTACTA